>DATHNC010000158.1:0-7608 GCA_035486415.1 Saccharimonadales bacterium (SeqCode) | reverse complement strand
CCGAGATCGTTGCTTGATGAACATCCAACCCAATATACTTGGTGTCATTCATGAGGGCGCTCCTTGCTGTTGGGATTGATGCGAACGATCAAACCCTACTTCAAAGGGGCGCCCTTTTATAATGCGTTTCTCAGGACTTGGCTCAGCGGCCCAACGAGGATAATCTGATGAGCATGATTCCCAATGGTGGTCAATCCTCCGAGAGCAAGCCATTGGGCTTTGTCTGTTCAACCTGCGGACAATGGCATTCAGGTCTTCCATTGGACTGGGCATTCAATTCACCGATCTATTGGGAGCAGATCGCAGAGGGCGAACGATCCAAAAGAGGCTTCCTAAACTCTGACTTCTGCGAGATTGATGGCCATAACTTTTTCGTGAGGGGAGTCATAGGAATTCCAATTGTCGGAACAGAGGAATTCTTCATGTGGGGAGTGTGGGTCACATTGAGTAAACCACATTTTGATCGAATGGTAGAGGTCTGGAATTCCCCCGAGATCATCTACGAACCCCGATATTTTGGCTGGCTTTCGAATAACATCCCGATATACCCGAATACTCTCAATCTCAAGACAAATATCCACTCGAAGGATGTGAAGCATCGGCCCTTCATCGAGCTTGAACCGAACGATCATCCGCTCGCATTGGAGCAGCGCACGGGCATTACGTACAAACGGGTTGAAGAGATTGCAGCTTTGATGACGCATAATGGTGGCAAGCACTGAATTGATGCCAAATCCGGTGAAGTCGTCTTCTCGGAATGTGGCCCGGACCAGCTTTCCTTTGATCGATAACTCATTGTCTCAGGACAGGTCCTCGGCGCTATTCGTATTAATTAATTGTTGAAGGAAATCCATGTAAGCGCTTTCAAGACTGCCTAAAGCTGAAACTTTAGCGTGTCCCGAGTAAAGGTTCATACCGTCTGAAACACGAATCACCTCGAAATCGAATTCCCCAGAGACCCACCCGTTAATCCGACCCATAATTCCGTCACTGACGAAGTCAGCGGCAACAGCGGGCAAATATTCTTTCCTCTCTCGAATGTCATCTACTGAAATACTGGAGCCTTCAAGCAATCGCTGCTTTAAGCGGAACCAGCTCACAATCTGTGCAACAGTAAATGGGTATGTGGTCATTTAAATTCGATCACTTTGGGGTGAATGGCGAGCACAGTTTAGCACTGAGTATTTTCCAAGTCATGATAAGTCCGCTTCTCGGAATGTGGCTTTCGAGACAGGACATATGATAGAAATCTCTGGAAGACAGTAGAGGGCATGAAAAGTCGGCTAAAATTTCCGTACACGAAGAAACCGACGAAGAAGTATTCGTTTCCTGTCCCCATTCCGCCTCGGTCTATCGTCTCTGTCAAACGTAAGGTAGGCAGTCCGTGGGCGAAGGAAATTGGACGACAATTCAGAATCGGGTACTACAGCAAGATGGATGGCCTCGACTGCATTTGGCTCGTAGATGAAGAAGGAAAATATAATCAGTCCATTGACCACGAATATTTGAACAAGTTTTTTTACATTCAATCCGTCGCTAAAGAACGCAGCCTTTACGGGCGCGGGCGTCCGCAGTTTTCTGCCATCTGACGACACACTTCTTTTTCATGGATCACTGCCCGAGAGGGTTCGCCAAGTCCCGATAAGTCCGCTTCTCGGAAACTGACTTTTGAGGTCTGCGTTTGTCGTTGGCGTGGAATTGGCCGCTTTCTTATCCGTATTGCGAGTCATAGAATCACGCTTGCAAATATCGGTGCGTTCTACTCAGAACCCGGATAAAGTTCCATCCCATTTGTGAATCTGACTTTTTGAAGCCTCATATTTGGCGAGCCGTTCTTGCTGGGATACCCAACAATCGTAATCTCCTCTCCGACCTTAATGGTGTCCTTGCTCCAACCGGATTTTGCCAGCACTCTTGGACCGCCTCTGGTCTCGACGCTCCATTTTTGACTGCCGCCTTTGCCGTCTGTTCCATCTACAAAGATCATTACGTGTGGATTTGCCCAATCGAAAACAGTGACTGTACCCTTCACGATGACGGTTCGTGTTCTGTCATACATTCCCCCGCCGTGATGCGCGGATGCAGGGCTGCAAATAATGAGGAAACCCGCTACCGTGACGAAAACAAACGATCGGTTGACTTTCATTCAATCCTCCCCATGAAACCGTGCTGTTCGTGGACGCGCCAAGGCCGGTTTTAGGAACGAAGAAATTGGAACGCGCCAGTCAAAGTCTATTACGCGCACCAATCTGTGAAATTTCACCAATAATTCAGTTCGGACTGGTCAGGGCGAGGTCACAATTCAGCTTTGAACTGCCGGGCAGGGGTAATTCCACGCAATAGGTACTCCTGGCGAATCAAATTGGTTTTTGTCGCTCACTCTTCCGAATTGATCCGACTCCCGAAAAGTCGTCTTCTCGGATACTGGCTTTTTGCCAAGCGATCAGTCTAAGTATTCAGACTCTTCCGCATCAATAACGAAAGAAGCAGGGCCCCACGATTACAGCTTCGATCCTCGCTACTCGCGACCTCACGCAGCTGGAGGGAACACTCTTATCAGTTCTGTAAAAGTTACGAGAGTCGATATCATCATGCAAACGATGCAACGTGATCATCGTTGTGCATAGCGAGCTTTGCGTGTTTTTATTTCCCTATCTCTATGACCTGAAACGTGGTGAGATCCGGCTTCGGCCTTGGATTTGGATTCTTGGCCGTGGGCGGCACAGGGTCATTTTTTTCCGTGCCTATGGTGAAGATGTGGTGCGTCTTCGAATCCAGCGCAACGGTCCGGGCGCCGTAGATGGTCTTGACGGTCGCGACCAAACTGATTTTATCCGGTGAATCTGCATGGAAAACGTAGGTTGCTCCGCTCTTGCCGTCTCCACTGTCACGGCAAGTCGCGTACACATTTCCCGTGTCCGGATCGAAAACGTCGCCGTCTACGCCAATCGCTATCGGAGCCGTTGCTACAATCTTGCCGTTGTCAGCGTTCATGACAATCATCACACCCGGAGTGGCGGGTCCCTTGCCACGGCAGCCGACGTACAGGCGACGATTTGCTTTGTCCATGGCCATAGCAACCGGTGCATCGCATCCTGGAGTGGGCCATTTATTCTTGATTGTGAGTTTCATCGCGTCGTATTCGATCACTTGTCCCTTATCCTCGTAATCCTGGAAGATACTGCCCTTGCCATCGGCTGCTGCTGCCTCCGGGTTAGCGTTGAAAGCCATGTTGCCTGCAACTTTCGCAGTCGCTGCGTCCACCACCGTCAGATTCATTCCGTCGCCGTTATTCACGTACACGCGTTTAGTCGACGGATCGTATTGGAGCGAGTCCGTATCGATGCTGTTCGATTTCATGGACGAGGTGAGCTGCAACGTCTTCAAGTCGAAAACGTAGATGGTGCCTTCTTGCTCGGTCTTATTTCCGGTCACAAATCCGCGATTAAATTCAGACGCAACCGCCACGCCGTGCAGCCCGTTCATGCCCTTGATGTCGGTGACGAGCTTGCCCGAATCCGCGTCGAGGACCATGATGTGTGTGCTGCGAGGTATGTAAATACGGCGGGCAGCTGAATCCACTGTCACGTAGTCCCAGCCTCCTTCCCCTCCGAGCGGAATGCTTCGAATCACTCGATAGCCGGAATTCTGCGGTGCGGCCAGGAATACTCTTGGGGAAAGCAGCACGCCACAAATTGCGAGAATTGTTATCGAGCACCACAAACCGAGGAATCGACGCAGTGACATTAGTGCCTCCATTTTACTTAAAGTCTCAAGCGCATAAGCCGGACCATGTCTGATCAGGATTTGTATGGGCCCCGAACTTTTACAAGATCACACCAACCTGAATATTTCCTGAAATAGCCTGTTCGTAATTTAGTCTCGCGTCCGGTGCAATGGAAAGGAGTGTATACCAAAAGAGTTCGTGCCGATGCAGATGATAGGACGTTCCCAAGTCTCGAGAACACACCTCATGGGAGAATGGAAAAACTACTTCCATGTCCGGGCAAGGATGTCGTCCACATTGCGCACTGCTGCATCCAGGGCATCCGCCGGAAGAAACGCGGCTACGTAGCGGTCCGGGCGAATGAGCAGCAGACCGGGAGGAACATGTTTCATCGAGCGCGAAAAATCACCATTCATTTCGTATATGCAAGAGACTCCGCCCGGCGCGGGCTCGATGTCGCCGGATTCGCGGATGGCGACGCGCTGCAGGTTGAGCGGCTGCCACAGATTGGCACGCAGATTTTCAAATAAACTGGGGTGAGTTTGCGGCAGGGAGAGCAAAGCAAATCCATTTCCCAGGAAATCGTCGAGCAAACATTCCCTGCCGGCATAGCGTACTCGTGGTTGCGGAAAGAGCCTGCCAACAAAGGATGCCGCGGAATGTTTTTTTTCATGGACCAGAAATCCTTCTTCAAATCGAGGCTTCGGTTTGTATTTCATTTCCGCAAAATAAGCGCGCGCGGGGGGAACAAGACCGAGCAAGCGAAACGCGGCCTGCAAACCGAATGCGCTCCAGTGGCTGCGAGGCATCATCACTTTGCCCATACGCAGCGCCAGCAAAATCATTTCCCATGCGTGCTCGCGGCGTTCCTGTTCATACGTTTCCAGCAAGCCCGGGCCGAGGCGGCCTTGAATTACGGACGCAAGTTTCCAGCTGAGATTATGTGTGTCGCGAATACCGCTGTTCATGCCCTGCCCGGCAAACGGCGGCGTCAAGTGTGCGGCATCGCCGGCAAGAAAAATGCGGCGGTCTCTCCACCTGTCAGCCATGCGCGCGTGAAACGTGTAAACACGGCTGCGGCGGAGCGGTGTGCTCTCTTCGCTATGCCGCAGCAGCAATTTTCGGATGAACTCGGGAGAGGTTACCTCCGGCTCCATCTCGCCTTCCTGCAGCATGAATTCAAAACGGCGTGTGCGGTCGGGTCCCGGAAGCGAGAGGCACGGGCGCGCCGGATCGCAATACACTTTTGTGTCGCGCGAGGGATCGCGCGTTTCTTCCAGATCGAGGATGAGCCAGCGTTCCCGGAAGGTAGAGCCGCTCAACCTGATCCCAAGCTTTTCGCGAACAAAGCTGCGGCCTCCGTCGCACGCGACGAGATACGCGGTGGAAACTTCGGCCAGGCTTCCATCGGCGCGCCGGAGGACAAGATCCACCGCATCCTCATTTTGGTTGAAGTCGATTAATTCGGTGCTGAACCATGCTTCGGAGCCCGTGTCACGCGTGGCGTGCGTGCAGAAATAATCGCGGAGTTGCTGCTCGAAAACAGGCTGGCGAAATGCGTTTCGGCGCGGGTAGCCGTACTCATTTGCGGTGGGCCGCACGCGGAGAAAACAGGAACCACCCGCACTGAAGTAATCGGATCCATAGCCAAGCACGACGCGCGATACTACTTCATCGACCACACCGACCGCCTGCATCGTGCGCAGCGCTTCATCATCAATGGAAACGGCGCGCGGCTCCTGAACGGTAAGTTCGTTCCGCTCGACGAGGAGCACGTCGACGCCATAGCGGGCAAGAAGATTTGCAGTGGTGAGCCCATTGGGCCCAGCGCCCACCACCACGACAGGCCATTGCATGCCTGATCTCATAGGCCGACGCGAATTGAACTATTTGATGGCAATAGGATTAACGGGAGATCCAACCGCTTTAGTGATCGGCAGCGGCGGCGCGCAGAAAAAGAATTCGTACACATGATCTTGCGCGCAATCCGCGGCCAAATCTTTCAAGTAAAAAATTTCGCCCATGCTGATTCCGATCATGGGGATCACAACCCAGTGCCACGGCTGGCTCGCGACGGTCGTCTCGTTTGGACGGACTTCGCAGCCCCAAGTATCCGCGCAGATCGCGGCCATGTCCGTGCTTCGAATCCAGTCTGCGGTTTCAAAACGCAGGCCCGGCGCATCCCCGCCCGCGTAGCCGCCCCATTTCCCCTCCTTCAGGCAGCGTTCCATGTGCCCCGTGCGAAAAATAACAAAGTCGCCCTTGCGAATTTCAACGCCTTGCGCTTTGGCGCAGCTCTCGAGATCAGCAATGCTGATGCCGTAACCGTCCTCGAGCGAATCGACTCCCTTGTGACGCGCGATATCCAGAAGCACGCCGCGGCCCACCATTTTATCTTTCACCTTCTCGATGCCATTCTTCGCCGCGCCGTTGGAGTCGACTAGACGAGCGTCATAACCGTTCCACATTTTTTCGCCGTTGAATACGTGGCCCAGAGCGTCCCATTGCGTACCGCATTGCAGCGGCATGGAAACCATGTCATCGGCGTAGCGGATCTTGATGGATTCTTGCCGACCTGCGACCGCGTCGGTCCCGGTCGCGAGCATGGTGTGAATCGGATTGAAGCGATTTCCCCACAGGCCGTTCTGCGGTCCATTGCTGTCATAGTTCAGCGCCAGCGAAAACACTTTTCCTTTACGAATCAGGCCCGCCGCCTTAATGATGTCTTGCGCGGAAATATTATTCAGCGTTCCGATTTCGTCCTCTGCGCCCCAGCGGCCCCAATTCTTCAGCCGTTCCGAAGTATTTTGAATATCCTGGAGCGTAACTTTGTCCTTCGTATTTGCCATAACCCTCAACCTTCTATAGTTAAAGTTAAAATTGCCGAACAAATTTATAGATTATAATCACACGGAATACCACTTCTTTGCTGTATTTCCTTCGTTTTATGAAAATTTATTCTCAACTTTTTTGGCTGGAAGCCCTGGTCTGCTAAAGTTTATCTTCGCTTTTACTCTGCTTAAATAATCGGAAGGGGAAACATGGACTCTAAACCGGTGGGCATGATTGGACTCGGAATTATGGGATCGGCGATGTCCGCCAATCTCATTCGCGCAGGTTTCAAGGTTGTCGGCTATGACGTTGTGCCGCGAGCGCTGCAGGCGCATCGGAAAGCCGGCGGTGCGGTCGCGCGCAACTGCCAGGAAGTCGCAAAAAAGTGTGACATCATTGTGACTTCACTGCCGTCTTCTGACGCGCTGCTCGAAACCGCCGCGCAACTTGCCAAATCATCGCGCAAGAATCAAATCGTGGTCGAGACCAGCACACTTCCTATCCCGATGAAAGAAGAGACGCGAGAAATCCTCGCGTCGCGCGGAACGATTTTGTTGGATTGCACGCTCAGTGGCACTGGCGCGCAAGCACGAGTGAAAGACCTGATCGTCTATGCCAGCGGAGACCGCAAGGCATGCGACCTGGTAGCTCCAGTTATGGACGGTTTTGCGCGAGCGCAATATTACGTCGGCGCGTTTGGCGCCGGCAGCAAAATGAAATTCGTCGCAAATCTACTGGTGGCAATTCACAACGTCGCCGCCGCCGAAGCCATGGTTCTCGCCATGAAAGCCGGCCTGGATCTGGAAACGGTATTAAAAGTGGTGGCGGACGGCGCGGGCGGTTCGCGCATGCTTCAGGTGCGCGGCCCCATGATGGTAAAAGGGGATTATTCCGACGCCACGATGAAGGTGCAGACCTGGCAAAAAGATATGACCATCATCGGCGACTATGCGCGAAAGATCGATTGCCCCACGCCGCTGCTTTCAGCCAGCGCTTCTATTTACACGGCCGCAATGGCCATGGGTCTGGGCGCGGAAGATACGGGAGCG
>DATHNC010000157.1:0-10728 GCA_035486415.1 Saccharimonadales bacterium (SeqCode) | reverse complement strand
CCGCGTCCTCTATTCAGCGGTTTTCTATCCCGCGAATTACGGCTTTATCCCCCAAACCCTTGCCGAAGATCACGATCCTCTCGATGTTCTCGTTCTTTGTCAGGAACCGGTTGTGCCGCTCACCGTGATGCATGCGCGCGCCATCGGCATCATGACCATGATCGACTCGGGTGACCCGGACCATAAGATCATCGCTGTGGCCACGGCCGACCCTGAGTACAGCGCCTACCATGAAGTGAGCAAACTTCCGCCCCACTACATGGCAATGATCCGTAGATTCTTTCAAGACTATAAACAGCTCGAGGGCAAAGAAGTCGAAGTCGATGAAATCCTGCCCGCGGCAAAAGCATATCCCGTCATCGAAAATGCTTTGCACGAGTATAAGAAGAAATTCCCCAAGACCACCGGCACCCGCTAATCGCGTTCAGGCGAGCGGGAAAAACCGGGCTTTAGAATCTGTGCGAGAACTGGAGAATGATTGTGGGTCGTGGCTTTAGCCACGACATAAATCCTGCAAAAGGGGTGCCGGTTTAGCCGCTGAAGTTCCAATTTTGGAGTTCTCACAAAGACTCTTTAGCCCCTGTCTTGCGATAAATCTTGCTTCCACGCCCATTTATGAGACGCGTTGAAGTCAATTTGCTTGACCCCATGCAGCGCCCGGTGTAAATGTCGCCCGCTGCAGAAATGTCCTTTCGCAGCATTGAGGCGCAAATGAAAAATTTCTGGTTCCTTATGCTGTGCTTTCTTTTTGCAGGACTGGGGCTCGGCTCGCTGCACGCCCAGACGCCAGCGCCGGCGCAGGTGCCCAGCGGCGTTCTAAAAATGGACCCGGCCATGGATGAGTTGATCGACACGAGCGCGCAGGTGGAACCGGTCATCAAAGATTTTTTTTATTTTACGGAAGGAATTGTTTGGGTGCCGGAGGGAAAGACCGGCGGGCACTGGCTCTTCGCCGAAATGGCCGCGAACAAAATCTTGCAGCTGTCCATGGACGGCAAACTTTCCTTGTACATGGACAAATGCGGCTATACCGGATGGGACAGCTGGCGGCATGGATTTAACCAGACCAATGGAAAAGCGCCGACCGATCCCGATTACAAAAGATTTAATTTGCCCGGCTGCAACGGCCTTGCGCGAGACAACGAGGGTCGCCTGGTAATCGCCACATGGGGCGGCCGTGGCCTTGACCGGATTGAAAAAAGTGGCAAGCGCGTTCAACTGACGGACAGCGTGGATGGCAAAAAATTCAACGGCACAAACGACGTGGTTGTAAAAAAAGACGGCGCGATTTATTTCACCGACGGCCCCGCGTGCGGCGGCCTTCGCCTGCAATGCAAAGACCCCGAAGTGGGCATTGATTACCCCGGCCTTTTCATGTGGAAGGACGGCAAGACGACTGCGATCGCCAAGAATGTCGAAGGCGCGAATGGACTCGCACTTTCTCCCGACGAAAAATATCTCTACGCAAACGGCGTCCGCCTCGTCAGAAAATATAAGGTGCTGCCGGACGACACCATCGACGTCGCCAATATGCAAATCATCATGGACAAGACGAAGGACCCGCTTCCCGGAATCACCGACGGCATGAAGATCGACGCCAACGGAAACATCTGGGAATCGTGCTGCGGCGGAATTGTTGTCCTGACGCCCGAAGGCAAGCAGCTTGGAGTCGTCTACACACCAGAAGCAGTTGCTAATCTCAATTTCGGCGACCCCGATTACAAATCCCTATACATCGTCGCGCGCACCAGCATTTATAAAATCCGGACAAAAGTTCCCGGCATCCCTGGAAGATAAGATTGCTCTCGTCGCCCGAAGAGTTTTTTGCACACTCTGAACTGACGACACCAAACTTGCACCGAGCGAAGAATTGCTCAACAAAACTGGACGAATGGAAGGACGTGGCTCAGTTGTCCCCCGACGCGCCATGCTCGGTCCACAAAAACTCTGCATCCTTCGCAGCGATGTGGATGAACGAGTTCCAATCGTGTACAAAGAATCGACAGATGAAGGTATCAACGTGCAAATCCGTCTTCAGATGCTGAATTAAGTGAAAATTAGCTGAATCCTCAGAGAATCCATCTACAGTTATCTTTGGCCGTTGAATGTGAAGGTGCTCAGGGTCTGGCGGTTCCATTGAAAAGTAATAAAATCCTCGTGCCGTTAGCGTGGCCCTTCTATATTCGTCGCGTTTGGCGCTATCGGGAGGATTGCCACGAAGATTCATCTCTAACACAACTGTTCGATTTCTATAGTCCACAGACAGATTTCTTATTTCGGCATCGACGAATCCATTCGGAAATCTCTGGTCCAATTCTTCAAAGGTCATCAGCCACCTCTTAAGCCGTCTTCTCTTTGTCCCATTAAATTATTATGGTTTGCAAAGTTCGGCGATTGTAGACCCCACGGCATTAACTTCCGGGTGCGCCAGCCTATTATTTTTCGGATTTTTAGCTGAACTTGGGGTGCCCCGTCCGACGTACCTTGTAGGGCGGGGCTTTTTCGTTCGATCCTCTGCGCGCGCTCCAAGAGAAAGCAAAAGCCCCGCCCTTGATGAACCGTCAAGGACGGGGCACCCTAAGTTCAACATCTTAACTCTAAGTGGACATACAGAAGTAGTATTATAAAGTGAAACGCAAAAGAGCATTAGTGACTACGAAGACCGGGCCACCCGCCCGGAGGTTATGCTGGACAATGTGAAAAGTCGGCCATCACCCAACATTTCAGTAGCCTCATTTTCAAATTTCTTCATCGAGCTGCCGGCGGCTCCTGATCGGTTGGAATTCCGACCATGTAGCGATAGAACGCAACGGCTCGGTTGATGGCGGAAGATTCGTTCCCCGTGAGAAGCCGGTTCGTGGTCGTTCTTGTGCGCACAATACTGTAGAAGCGCCAGACATCTGGCGATTCGCGATCCAGAAAGTACATCGACTGTACATCGCCCGGGCGAAACAGGGGCACGAGGAGATAGTGTATCGTGCTTACGTTTTCAATATCGATGACGATCCGGTTTGGTGAGGCTGCTGCAATACGCATTCTGTAAATGCCCTTGCCGGAAAGATTATCTTCCTGCTCGAAATAAAACACTCTACCTTCGATCATTTCGTCGGGGCTGAAGTCGTCCCGCCGTTGACCAGGCTGCACGCCAGTCAATGCGTGGGCCTCCAGAATCAGCGCCCTCCATTGTTTGTGAGTCGTCGACCAGTAACGCACGCCTGCAAGTTGTGAAATTGCTCCAATCCGTCGAAGCAAGTCCTTGGCCTCCAACGTATAACGGAATCGCGCAGTTATGGTTACCAGGGTTGTAAATCCCGGAGATCTCCATTCCGTGCATGCAGGCGGTTTCCAGCCGCCGCCCAATTCAGATATATGCCATGCCTTAACAACGGCAGGCTCAGACAGATTTGGGTAAGGCGGAATGGGCTCGCTTCCGCATGGAGGCTGCGGCACTATCTGCGCATGGCTGATTGGTTGGTAGAACAGTATGGCTAATAAAACGAATGACACGAAGTGCCAAGACCTGGTCCGAAAAAGCATCTGGCGGCGCGGGCTCGTTCTCATCTACCCATCATTCTTATTGCCCCAATATTTCCATGAGTCCCGATCGGCGTAACAGAGTTTCCAAATCGTATTGAGCTTCAATATAGAATTTTAGCATTTAGCAAGGTGGTTTATGCGAAGTACCCGCGCCCCGTCGATACTGATGACCTGCCGGAAGTAATCCGCAGGAAATAACATTTCTCAGTGCGGGTTCTTGCTTAATTAAAGAGTGTTTGAAAGAAACGGACGAAAGGCCCCGCCCTTGAAAAGCGGGGACACCCGTCCGACCATACGTTCAGTATTGTTGGCGCAGCTCCAAATATACTTTTCACTTTGGCAACCTCGGCCTAATGCCCGAGGTTCAGTCCGTAATGCGGGTGCTGAACTGGGCCGGTAATTTTGATGGGCACAACCGTTCCTTTTGCGCCCTTTGAGAAAACCGGATCGGCAAATTTCAGTAGAAATGACTTGAAGCCCGTAGTGGTCTGCGAAAGTTTTGCCTGCATGGTGAGCTTGCCGCGGAGGTCAAGAGTTTCGGGATCGAGTCCATAAGTGCCGGCGAGCTGGACATCCGCGCCGGGAAGCCCGTAGTCGATCCCGGAGAGCGTAAGGATTCCATTCTCGGCCCGGAAATTGCCTTTCAACTTGCTGGTAACGTCATCCGACTTGATCGCTTCCTCGACATTCACCACCTCGTTTGGTTTTCCCATGCTGCGTTTGCTCATGTTGTCGACTTTTTGCTGCGTTGCGCTGTTCGTGAAGTGCAGCGAGTCCAAATCGAAAGAGCCTTCCAGGAATAGACGCTCCGGAATCTGCTGCGGTCCCGGCACAAGGATGAATTTCGTCTTCAATCGTATTGGCGCGGTCATTGGCGGCGACTCCTTCACGGCCAGCAGGAGCAAATCTTCGATCCGCGCGTGAGTTGCGCTGACGTCCAGCGTAATCGTTTTGCCTTTCTTTCCAGCTGTCCCTTCAACTTTTCCCTGAGCCAGCAAATCCGTTTGCCCGAAATGAACTTTCACAGGCTGAAGATAAGTATCGCCATTCATGCCGTCCACCACCGCATGAAAAATCGTGGAAAGATCCACAGGATGTCCGGCGAGGGTGACGCGAAAATCAGATGTATCGGTCGTGCCATCAACCTGGATTTGGTCCAGAACGCCCTGGTAGTTTCCTTTCGACGACAATATTCCGGCGATGCCGGAAAAAATGCCCAGGTCGGCGTTCTCAAAAGTGTAATTGCCGGAAACCGGCGTCTCGCTGGGAACATCGGCATTCCATGGCCCAAATATTCCAGCTGACACAATTTCTCCCGGTGGCGTCGGATTGGAGAGAGTTGTTTGGAATGCCAAGGCACCGTCCGTGCCAGTGGAATTTAGCCGAAGTTGTTTCAGGTCAAATTCGAGAGGTTTTTTTCCGGGCCTGGAAGTCAGAATTTTGAGCGTCGCGTCATCGGAAAGGATTTCATCGAAGCGCAGCGCTCGAAACTTTCGCATGGCGCTCTTCGCATTTATGCCACCGCCAGTGCTGTCTCCGCGCGGCGGAACGTTGATCTGAAGCCCTTCCACGTGAACAAAGGAAATGCGGCGCGAATTGTGAAGCAGCCCCCAAATCGATGCTCGCAACGTAAATCGCTTCACGAAGATTAGTGGGGGCAAATCCTGTCGGCCTTGAAAATGTAGCGCCAGATTTTCGCCTTCCCCCTGCACCAGCGGGAATGGAACCGCCACGCGAAAGCTGGAGAGTTCGACTTTGCTGTTAAATTCATGAGTTAGCGAGCCTTCCACCCACCCTCGAGCACTTCGAAGTATCACCACACACACGATAATCAGCATCCCTACAATCGCCAGGATCGTCCCGCCAGCGATCCAAAGGCCGAGTTTCCATCGTGATGACACGGTGACCCTCGTCTCGATTCTACGCATTCCCGTCTCTTGTGAAATACCGTATAACGCTGAATTCGTAGACAGATTTATCGGCCATCGATATGGCGGTTTCTCATAACTTGGCCGAGATAATGCCTATTGGTTGAGTCGAGTGCAGAAGAGGCGTACGATCCACAGTAAGGGAGGCGAATCGGAAATCTCGGCTAATTTGCCAGCACGGAATGGTCGAAATGAAGGAAACCTGATCGCCACCAAGCTACAATTTTTAGCGACGATGGAGGATGAATGTCCATCCATGGAGCTCAGCGCCGAATATGCGAAGCCGTTAGCGGATGGGAAGGCGTATCCATCAATCCGCACCGTTACGGAGGTTTGGAATTTCGCCTCGAGCGGCGCGAACTCGGCCACATCCACGGCGATCGCCTCGTGGACATTCCTTTCCCTAAGCGCGTGCGCGACGAAATCGTGGCCGCGCGCGAAGCGGAGCCCCACCACATCCTTCCTGACTCCGGCTGGGTGAGTCTATTCCTGCGAACCGACGCGGACGTCGACCGCGCCATCCTTCTGCTCGAACGCTCGTTTTCACTGGCCCAGGCTCACCGGGTCGCCATCGCGAAGAGCAGTTCCGACCAATGAGCTGCTTAACATTGCTGGAATTTGGAGCCTGACTGGCAATCCGCAGTCGATCCTATTCAGTCTCATCCGAATTCGTCGCATGCTGTGTATGAACGGCTTCTGTGGCCGGCAACTGTACCGTGATGCAAGTTCCCCGGCGTGTTTCGTCGGCGCTGATTTCGAGACTGCCGCCCAGTTGGCTTGCCCTTTCCCGCATCCCTCGCAGACCCACTCCAAGCATGCCTCCGGTTTCCATCTGGCGACGCAACTCGGGAGGGATCCCCGCCCCATTGTCTCTCACTTCGAGTCGTACAAAATCGTCCACCGAATCAACCTGAATTGCTGCGGTCGGGCTGCCCGAATGACGATGAATATTGACCAGACATTCCTGCACAATTCGAAAGATGGCTGTCTCCACTTCCCGGGGAAGCCGCCCAATATCGCTACTACACCGCAAGTCGACCGCAATTTTGCTACGTTCCGCGAATCCTTCGACATACCACTTGAGCGCGGGAGCAAGCCCCATCTCGTCCAAGAGCGGCGGGTGGAGCAAGTAGGACATCGTTCGAATGTCGTCGCTCATCTGCCGGACCATGCTGGCACTGTCCGCCACTATGTTCACAGTTTTCATAAGCCGGCCGAGGTCTTCTGCAACGGCGCCGAGATTCATCGCCAGTGCGGAGAGTGCTTGCCCGGCGTTGTCATGCAGCTCCCGAGCGATACGCCGTCTTTCCTCGTCCTGCAAATTCAGCAGACGCCCGGTGAGCTGTCGCAAGCTGTCATTCGCGTGATCGAGTTCAGCCGTACGGTCGCGAATTTTTTCCTCGAGCTGCCCCGCGGCGTTCCGCAAGCGTGCCTGTTTGCGGAGATTTGTCTCCCCGATCACGATGATCAAGATCGCCGCAAGCAGGAACAAAGCAAAACTGATCCAGCCTGACGCTGGCGTGATTCGCAGGGGAGTGGTCTGAGAGATGAGCCAGTCCTTTGCCGTCAGCAGTGACAGTGCGAGGCTCGCCATGGCGGGCCCGGTTCCGAACAACCAGGTAGACAGAGCCACGGCCATGAACGCCATGCAGTATGCCGGAGCGTCACTTGCCAAAACGTGCGTCGCACGACCGATGAGCAGACCCAGGAGTGTTACAAAGAGCGCGAGAGCGAAGCGAGCCAAAATGCTGGCGGATATTCTTGCGTAAAGCTCTTCTACGATAATCATGCCGTTCCTTTTCATTCACTTACGGAACGGGCTGGTGAACCGCAGTCACGAATTCTAATTGGCGGGAGAACCGAGCGTCAACCTTCAAGTTCGCAAGACAGGCATATTTAATTCCAACGGCTTCTGGAGGGCCAAGTCCCGATTACCCCTGCGATCTCAACGGGTCGATCAACGCCATCTGACATAAGTCTTTTCTTTCCAGTGTGGTGACATACAAAGTCGTCGCCCGCGATTACCATTGCGTCACCTCACCTCCGCGTTGCCATGTCAATCATCAGTGCGAAAAGTTTAAACTAGCTTGGATAAAGCTCGCGGCAGCTCGGAGATGAGTGACATGCAAACATTTTTAAGGGGAATGCGCCCCATCATTCCATTTTTCGCCATTTTTGCCGCGATTTTTTTCGCCGCTTCGGCATCCAACGCTCAGGTCAGGATTCAGAAGGCTCCCGCGGAGCCGCAAACCCAAACGCCCTCCGCTGACGACTCAAGCAAGAATTCGGAATTGCTGAAGGCGTACGGGAATCTCATCAACCAGTTCCAACACAACATCCAATACCCCGGGCCGAGAAGCGAAAGCCGGCTTTTGCCCCTATTGCCCACCTCGACAATGATTTACGCCGCGTTTCCCAACTACGGCCAGGCGTCGGATCAGGCACTGAAAATTCTTCGACAGGAGTTGCGGGACAATGCGGTATTCCGCGACTGGTGGCATCAGGGTGCGATGGCCACAACGGGCCCCAAGCTTGAGGACGCACTGCAGAAATTCTCCGAGCTAAACGATTTCCTGGGCGATGAAATCGTCGTTTCGGGAACCACGGATGGCAGGGTGCCCAGCTTCGTCATCGTCGCGGAGATCCGCAAGCCGGGCCTGAAGAAATACCTTCAGCAGATGATTCAGGACCTGGCAGGAAAAACAAAGCCTCAATTCAGCGTGCTCGATCCTCAGGAGCTTGCCGCCGTTGCCGATAAAGGCGCTCCGCAAGGCGGCGTCATTCTTGTACGGCCGGATTTTCTAGTTGTCGCAAAAAATCTAGCCGCGCTTCGGAGCTTCAGCGTGAGCCTCGATCATCCGAACCGCGAGTTTGCCGCGACTTCCTTCGGCAAGCGCATCGCGCGGGAGTATCAGGACGGCGTGACCGCCTTGAGCGCGGCGGACTTGCAGGGATTTCTCAATCAAGCACCTCTCGCCAGGAAACAGAACGTTTCCTTTCAGCAGAGCGGCTTCGCCGACGTGAAATACGCTGTCTGGGAAACCCGGCGCGTGGACGGCAAGTCGGTCAGCCAATTCGAGCTGAGCTTCAATGCTCCCCGGAAAGGCCCGGCGGCGTGGATCGCAAAATCGGGCCCGCTGAACGGCCTGGACTTTGTCTCGCCCGACGCCATCCTTTCGGCCACTTTGCTGCTTTCAAATCCGGCCCAAATTTTCGACGATGTGAAGGGTCTCGCCAGCCTTACGAATCCGAATGCGTTCGCGCCACTTTCCATGTTCGAACAGGTCCTGCATCTCAGTGTGAAGGACGACCTGCTTGGCCTGCTGCATGGAGATATCACACTAGAGCTGGATAGCGCCGCTCCTCCCAAGCCCGAATGGAGAGCCATCCTCGGCGTTAAGGACACCGACCACCTGCAGCGAACGCTGAACACGCTGCTGACCGCAGCGAATATGGTTGCGCGCAGAGACGAAGAGGGCGGAGTCGCCTACTACTCGCTTCGCATTCCCACCGCGAAAACAGTCACGACTCTCACCTATGCGCTTGTGGATGGGCACCTGATTATTGGCTCGAGCCAGGATGCGGTTGCCAAGTCGATTGAGTTGCACCGCTCCGGCGGATCCCTCGCAAAATCCAAAAAACTCCTGGCAACGCTCCCGCCGGGCCAGTCGCTGAACGCTTCAGGGTTAATTTATGAGGATCCAATTGCGATGGCGGCGATGCAGATGAGGAACTTCGCGCCGCAAGTGGCGGATTCCATGGCAGCGGCTCGCAAAGGTTCGACCGCCTCGGCGGCGTGGATCTATGGCGAGGATTCCGCCATCCGTGAAATGAGTTCGAACTCGACGTTTAATCCCGGAATGGCTTTGATCGTTGCCGCCATTGCCATTCCGAATATTCTCCGTTCCAAGACGGCTGCAAATGAAGCATCTGCGGTAGCTGAGGTGCGAACGGTCAACACCGCGCAGTTGGCTTACAAAACAAGCTTCCCTCAGAGAGGCTACGCCGCAAGCCTGTCTACGCTCGGTCCCGATGCAAGCGGAACCCTCGCCAAATCCCAAGACCATGCAGACCTACTTTCCGGTTCGCTGTCCAACGCATCCTGCAACCCTGACGGCTGGTGCCTCAAGGACGGATTCCACTTCAAGCTGACTGCGGTCTGCACGCAGCGCCACTGCCAGGAATACGTAATTCTCGCCGTCCCGGTGAGCCCCGGGACAGGCATGCGCAACATCTGCTCCACCTCGGACGGAGTCATTCGCAGCAAGCCCGGCGAGCTATGGGAAGCCCCTCTTACCGCTTTCGACTGCAAGAGCTGGCCGCCAATTCAGTAGCGCAAAATCCGAAGCGGAAACGAAGCCGCAACGATGGTGAGCGTTTGATCCTGTGATGGGGCGAATATGTTTAGCGAAGGGACATCATGCGTGCTCCAAATCGATTTTGCGATTTTTTATCTAAGGTCCATAACTAGAAGTTATCTCATAAGCACATTCAAGCGGCTGAGCGGTTGAAAGTTATGGCAAACGGCGTAAACCGAGAACATGGATCTAACCGACGCCCAATGGGCGGTTCTCGAACCGTTGTTTCGTCCCAAGCGACGAGCCGATGGGCGAGGGCGACCGTGGCAGGACACGCGTGCTGTGCTGAACGGAGTGTTTTGGGTCTTACGCACGGGGGCTCCTTGGCACGATCTGCCGTCTCGCTATCCTTCCTATCAGACCTGTCATCGACGCTTCCAACACTGGCAGCGCAGTGGGTTGCTGACGCGCTTGCTGCAAAAACTGGCCGAAGACTTACGAGATCGAGGGAAGCTCGATCTGAGCGAATCCTTCATCGACGCCAGTTTCAGCTGGGCGAAAAAAGGGGCTCTGGTGTCGGCCCTACAAAACGCGGCAAAGGCAGCAAAATCATGGCAATCGCAGACGGCCATGGTTTTCCTCTCGCCGTGTACGTGGCCAGCGCTTCGCCTCATGAAACAAGGCTCGTCGAACCCACTCTTGACCATCGATTCCTTGCCGAAGCCCCCGAACGCATGATCGGCGACCGCGCTTACGACAGCGATCCCCTCGACCAGCGCATCCACGAACGATACGGCGTACAACTCATCTCGCCTCACAAATTCGTGCGCGTCGCAGCAGCGACGCAGGACGGTCGAGTTCTGCGCCGCTACCGGCGTCGCTGGAAAGTCGAACGCCTGTTCGCCTGGCTCCATAACTTTCGTCGCACCGTCATTCGCTGGGAATACTACCCAGAAAATTTCCTC
>DATHNC010000156.1:0-3249 GCA_035486415.1 Saccharimonadales bacterium (SeqCode) | reverse complement strand
ATCCGGCTGGGGCCGCGAAATGGGCCACGAAGTCCTGGAGCAATACACCGAAGTCAAAGCCGTGTGCACGCCAATTTCGTAGAGTGGTAGCAAATAAGAATGTAACCGAATTGAGAAAGGGTCGAAGATTTCTTCGACCCTTTTCGATAGAGAGCTTAATCTGCTCAGGTAGGCATTGGTTCAGATCGGCGCCCATTTAGCTAGACTGATATTTAGCAATCGTTTACCTTTACAGTATGAAACTATTGCGTTATGGGGTCGAAGTTACCAACTTGCTGATTAGTTTTGGGGCATATTATCTTTCCTTGTTATTGGTTAGCCTGTTTTCTCCTGCCTATTGGAAAATAACAAATGGGATTGTCTATTCCGGCGACTTTGCCGGCATGGTCGTGATGCCCATCGTTAATAAGCTACCCATAGCGCTCGCCGCGGCCATAGTCGGGGCCGTCGTTGTACGCTTTGTTGACTCTGATGGGAGAATATTTTGGCCAATGCTGCCGGCACTGCTTTACGCAGTTTTTGGTTTTCTCGGCTTCCACTGGGCGCGTTCGCCCGTGCACGCAGATAGGGTTTACCAAACGATTGCCTCACTCTTCCCGGCGATCACTTGTATAATGGGCGGGATTATTTCAGCCTGGCAATCAAAAACTCCGCTTGCTGCTGAGAAAACTCCAATCTAGTCGGAGACTAAAGAAGTTATCCACCCTCTACAATCCCTTGAACATCACCGGAAATGCTCGGGTCCGACTATTGCGCCAGCGCGCGAACCCAGATGCGGCTCGTCGCAGGTTTTCCCAAATGAATGGTTCGATTACCAACCACGAGCGTCATGGTTTCGTCGTACTCGCGGTTGCGGATGCGGACGCGTGCGCCGGGATGAAGCGTGAGGCCTGAAAGAAATTTCAGAAAATCCGGATCTTTTTCGTACACGCAGAGAACTTCCACTGTGCGGCCCGTCTCCACGTCGGAGAGCGGGACAGCGCTATACTTGCGCCGCAATTTTGCGAGGCCCCCCTGCAACGGGACGCCATGCGGGCAAAATCCCTCCGCGCCAAATCTCGCCAGTAGCAATTTTTCCACTTCCGGCGAAATGCCGTGCTCAAGACGCTCCGCCTCATCGTGCGCGCGCGTCCAATCGAGCCCAATCACTTCCGTGAGCAACTTCTCCGCAAGCTGGTGCCGCATGGCGAGCCGGTCGGCGAGGCTGCTGCCTTTGCGCGTGAGCGCAATGTGCCCGTCGCGCCGCACGCTGAGCATTCCATCGCGCGTCAGGCGCTTCAACGCCGCAGTTACCGCGGGCGGTGTGACGCCCAATTCCTCAGCCAGCCGCGCGCTGATCGGCGATTGCCCCTCCTGAACCATCTCCCATATGGCCTTCAGATAATCTTCACGCGATACGCTGGTTTTCTCCCGCCTCATGCATCTCCCTGTTTAAATAACAAGACAACAGCTCTCGAACAAATTAACCCGCGTGCGCCGATGATGCTTTCTCACGCAGGCGTTTCGCTAAATCTTCCACGCGCCTTTCAATCTGATCGCAAATCCCGCGATATACGGCGAGATTAAACCCATACGGATCGCCAACATCCCAATCCTCAATCGCTGCCACGGGCTCTGTGAAAATCGAATTCCCCGGACGCCCTGTCATGTTCACCACAATGTTCGCCGCGGATAAATCCGCCGGCCGCAACGGCTTGGAACTTTGTCCTTCGGCAGAAATACCGCGCTCTTCCAGCACACTAAGAGTGGTGGACGGAATTTCGCCGAAGGGCACGAGCCCCGCGCTCGAAGCCTCGATCACGTCAGACGCCATGTGTTTCGCAATCGCTTCCGCCATCTGGCTGCGGCAGGCATTTCCAATACAGAGAAATAATACTTTCGTGCGCACGGCCATTTTTCATCTTTCCGGGCTGGCTTCCGGCAAAAGAGGATGACACGGATTAATTCGCGGCTCAAGAAGAGGTTTAAAGTAGCACAGGCTTCAGCCTGTGGAATTTAGTCCTTGCAAGAACTAAACCCCATTATCTTAAGCCTATGGCTCAAAATGCCAGTTCAAAGTTGCAGAGGACTATGCGCCTTTGCCAGAACCCGCAAGATCCATCCGCGTATTATTATTTTCGGTTGCGGTTTTTCCATCGCGAACCATATCCACAAAGTATTGGTGCACAGCTGTGTCTTTGGAAAGTTCCGGATGAAATGTCGCGATCAGAATTTGTTTTTGCCGGATCAACACCGGCTGTCCTTCTGATTTTGCAAGCACCTGCGTACCCGGTCCCACGCGCTCGATGATCGGTGCGCGGATGAAAACCATTTCAATTGGCTCAGGTGAAATCTCCGTGGCGCCCTGGCGCACTTCGCTGGCAAGCTGGCGCCCGTATCCGTTGCGAATCACGCTGATGTCTGCAAGCCCAAGTGATTCTTGCTTGGGATTCTGCACATCGCGTGCAAGCAAAATGGCCCCCGCGCAGGTGCCAAAAATCGCGCCGCCCTTTGCGGCATGTTCGGCAAGGCTCTTATCCAGACCTTCCTCAACCAGGAATTTCCATTGCGTCGTGCTTTCGCCGCCCGGAAGAATGACCGCGTCCACGCCTTCCATATCACCCGGCGTGCGCACAAAAACATAATCCACGCCCAGCCGAGCGAGCGTCGCCGCGTGCGCTTCAAAATCCCCTTGAACAGCCAAAATTCCAATCTTCATTGAAATTTCCACGGAAATAGATGTTTGGATTTGCCTTCGTAGCGCCGGCGTCCCGCCGGCAATTCTTGCCAGTGAGCAAAAATTAAAACCCTGCCGGCAAGATGCCGGCGCTACAAAAGCTTCGTTTACCGTTTCTCTTATTGCAGTTCGCCTACCATCCACGCGTTTGCAGCAGATCCTTTTCTTCGATCTGGCGAATGTCCAAGCCCTTCATCGCCTCGCCCAAAACTTCCGAGGCTTCGAGAACAGCCTTCGCATCCTGGTAATGCGTAGTCGCTTTTACGATGGCCTTCGCGCGCAATTCCGGATCGCTGGATTTAAAAATTCCCGATCCGACGAAGACCGCTTCCGCGCCAAGGTGACGCACTAGCGCGGCATCGGCCGGAGTTGCAATTCCGCCGGCCGAGAAATTCGGCACAGGCAATTTTCCGGTGCTGGCAACCTGGTGGACCAAATCGATGGGCGCGCCAAGCTCCTTCGCTATGCGCATAAATTCATCACCGCGCAAAGTGGTCAAGCGGCGCATCTCGGATGTAATCGTCCGCATGTGC
>DATHNC010000155.1:0-15343 GCA_035486415.1 Saccharimonadales bacterium (SeqCode) | reverse complement strand
TCCCGAAACCGCAAAGCACGATTTCAGGCGCAATCCTGTACAAGTCTTGGATGGGTGGGAACATTTATTTCGATTTCACCGTGTCTGCCACGCTGCCGTAGGACGCCGTGTTCGTACCGGGCAATGCTACGGGGGCATGATTCATGTCGATGCTGCGTGAGCCATCGTTCAAACGGGCGCCGGCGTTATAGGCCTGCGGGCGCTGCATCACTTGCAAAACATTTTGCGAAAAGGCTTCGGTCCTGCGCGTGAAGAACGTGGAGCCGATACCCATCCACAAGATGAACACAGCCATCACGACCAGGATTCCGCGTTCCCGCATGTCGAGGTCGGGAAGTTTTCCGTTCTTATCCTGCGTGATGCTGCCAAAGAAAACGCGCTGGTAAGACCACAGCAAGTACACGGCGGAGAAGATCACGCCAAGCGCGGCCCACGCTGCCCAATCGGCATGCTTCTGGAACGTGCCCGCCAGGATTAAAAACTCGCCGACGAAGCCGTTCAGCATCGGCAAGCCCGCGGACGCAAAGCACGAGAAGAGATACATTGCCGCGAGAACTGGCATAGGTGTGGCCAGGCCGCCAAATTCGGAGATCAGGTGGGTGTGCCGCCGGTCATAGAGCATGCCGACGCAAAGGAACAGCGCGCCGGTCGAGATGCCGTGATTGAGCATCTGGTAGACGGCGCCCTGAATGGAAATCTGGTGAAACGCGAAAATTCCGAGCACCACAAACCCAAGGTGGCTGACGGACGAGTAGGCCACGAGGCGCTTCAAATCCACCTGCACCATGGCCACGAGCGCACCGTAAATAATCCCGATAATGGCCAGTGTGGCGATGACCGGCGCAAAGTGGCGCGCCGCGTTCGGGAACATCGGCACGCAGAAGCGGAGCATTCCGTACGTGCCCATCTTGAGCAGGACGCCCGCGAGCATCACGGAACCTGCCGTTGGAGCTTCGGTATGCGCATCCGGCAGCCAGGTGTGCAGCGGGAAGAGGGGCACTTTAATTGCGAATGCGAGGAAGAACGCTCCGAAGAGCAGATATTCCGTGCGCAGCGGGATGGAAACTGTGCCGTTCGAAAGCAGTTGCTGAATCTGCGCCACGTCCATCGTGGGGTAGCCTGCCACGGCTGTGAGGCGATAGAGCCACAGGATGGCCACGAGCATCAGGATCGACCCGAACATGGTGTAGAGAACGAACTTCAGTGCGGCATAGATGCGGCGCCCATGTCCCCAGATGCCGATCAGGAAATACATCGGGATCAGCATCATTTCCCAGAACAGAAAGAAGAGGAAAAGGTCGAGCGAAACGAAGACGCCGATGACGCCAGTTTCAAGAATGAGCAGGCAGATGAAAAAGCCCTTCACGCGCTGGTCGATGGATTTCCAGGAAGCCAGGATCGAAATAGGCGTCAGCAGCGTGGTGAGCAGGACAAGAAACAAGCTGAGCCCGTCAATGCCCATGTGATAGTGAATCGGCGGTTGGGGAATCCACGCGCGGAACTCTTCCCACTGGTAGCCGGCGGAGCGCATATCGAATCCGCGCAAGAGAAGGAGAGAAAGGGCGAACTCGACGACTGCCGTGACCAAAGCCAGGCGGCGAATCCACGCGTGATCGTCATCGCGGAGCAGCAAAAGCGCCAGAGTGCCCGCAACGGGCAGAAATGTCAGTACGGATAACAGGTAAGTTTGCTGCACGTTAGTCCACCATCCAGAGCAGCAGGGAAGTAAAAACGACTACGCCGAGCGCGATCCATGTGGCGTAGCTGCGAATGTTTCCAGTGTTGGCGTGGCGCAGGCGGTCGCCTGTGTCGCGCGAAACGGTGGCGACGCCGTTTACAGTGCCGTCAATCACGCGTTCGTCCACTACGTGCCATAGAACATTCCTGGAAATCCAGACCAGCGGGCCCACGATCACGGCCTGATAAATTTCGTCGATAAAATATTTTCCATAGAGCAGTTTGTAGGGGCCAGAAAGAGACTCCGCCAATTTTTCAGGTGTTTCGGGGCTTTGAATGTAAAGCCACCAGGCCAGCAACAGTCCCAGAAGTCCGGCAATCACTGGAGCGCCCATCAGGGCTTGCAGGATCGTGGGACCAGCAGTCGCGGACTGTGCGCCTTCCGCTGCCGCGCCCGCACCAGCGGAGAGCACTGGTGCAAGGAAATGTTCGAAGTGGTTGATGCCGCCAACAAATTGCGGGGCGGCCATCCAGCCGCCGCACACGGAAAGAATGGCCAGAACGATCAGAGGGATGGTCATGCTCTTCGGCGATTCGTGGACGTGCACGTGATGCTCGTCGTAACGCTGCTTGCCGAAGAAGGTCAGGAAAATCAGACGGAACATGTAGAACGATGTGAGGCCCGCGGCGAATACGCCAAGCCAGCCGAGGACGGGACTGACGCGCAATGCTTCATCCAGAATTTCGTCCTTGCTGAAAAATCCTGCAAAGCCGGGGATACCCGCGATGGCCAGCGTGCCCATCAGCATGGTCCAGAAGGTGACCGGAATTTTTGAACGCAGGCCGCCCATCTTGCGCATGTCCTGCTCGCCGCCCATGGCGTGAATCACGCTGCCGGCGGCAAGGAAGAGCAGGCCTTTGAAGAAGGCGTGCGTCATAAGGTGAAAAACGCCCGCGCCGAATGCGCCAACGCCGCAAGCGAGGAACATATAGCCAAGCTGCGAAACGGTGGAGTAGGCGAGCACCTTCTTGATGTCTGTTTGTACGAGGCCGATGGTTGCGGCGAAAACCGCTGTCGCGCAGCCGACAATGCCAACAAGCTGCATGGCCACGGGCGCGTTCAGGAAAATCGCGTGTGAGCGCACCACCATGTACACGCCTGCCGTCACCATGGTGGCGGCGTGGATCAGCGCGCTGACCGGTGTCGGGCCTTCCATGGCGTCCGGCAGCCAAACATACAAAGGAAGCTGCGCGGATTTTCCGGCGGCACCCACGAACAACAGCAACGCAATCGCCGTGAGCGTGCCAATTTGTCCCGCGGGATCGGCGGACGTTTTGGCGGCAGCTGGCAACACTTCAGAGAAATTGAGCGAACCGAACGTTTTGAAAATCAGAAGCACGCCGAGAAGGAATCCAAAGTCTCCGATGCGGTTTACCCAGAACGCCTTGTTGCCCGCGTTCGTGGCGGATTGCTTCAGGAAGAAGAAACCGATCAGCAGGTAGCTGCAGAGGCCCACGCCTTCCCATCCGACAAACATCAGCAGGTAGTTGCTCGCCAGAATCAGAATGAGCATGAAGAACATGAACAGATTCAGGTACGAGAAAAAGCGGCGATAGCCCGGATCGTCATGCATGTAGCCGCTGGAATAAATGTGAATCAGCCAGCCTACACCGGTTACGACGAGCAGCATGATGACGGTCAGCTGATCGACTTGCAGCGCGAAGTCCGCTGTAAACCCGCCTGCAGAAATCCAAGCGAAATAGGATCTGATATAGGGAATCTGGTCCGGCGAAAGCATAAAAAATTCGCGCACGGCTTCGATCGCGGCGAAAAAGGCCAGCGTGGTGGAGGAAAGGGCAATGGCTGTCGTAACGTTTTTGGGCCAGCGTGCGCCAAAAATTCCGTTGGCGGCGGCGCCCAAAAGCGGCAACAGCGGGATAATCCAAAGATAAGTGAGAACTGGCATCAGTCTTTCAACGAATCCACGTTTTCCACGTCAAGCGTTCTCCGGTTGCGATGAATGAGGATGATAATCGCCAGACCCACGGCCGCTTCCGCCGCGGCCACCACGATCACGAAAAAGACGAACACCTGCCCCTGGAGCTGGCCGAGCGAACGGCTGAAAGAAACGAAAGCCAGATTGACGGCGTTCAGCATCAGCTCAATGGACATGAAAATGGTGAGGATATTGCGCTTGAAAATAAACGCAATCACACCCAATCCGAACAGGACCGCACTCAAGACCAGATAGTACGAAGTCGGAACCACAACTCCCCCATTTTTTAGAACTCGTGTTGCTGGGAACTTTGTTGCTTTGCTTTACGAAAAACCCCGCCTCTTATCCTTCGTTTTCACTCAGGACAAGAGAGGCGGGCTACAGCGCTAGTCGGAACTTTCTCTGCGCGCTAAGACCAGCGCGCCTAACAACGCGATCAAAATCAGGAACGACGTCAGCTCGAACGGAAAAACGTATTCGCGGAACAGAAGTGTCGACAGGTCATGCGTCGATACGGCTTCCTGCGGCGCCGAGCCAAGATGCGACGTGGCGCGGCCGATCCAGAAAGCTACTTCCGCGAGAAACACGATTCCGAGCGGCACGCCCACAAATTTCGCGAGACGGCTGACGTTGGTGCGCTCTTCTTCGCCGGCATTCAGCAGCATGATGACAAAAATAAAGACCACCATGATCGCGCCGGCGTAAACAATGACCTGGACGGCGGCAACGAACTCCGCGCCTTGCAGAAGGTAAAGGCCCGCGAGCGAGACCATCACCACGATCAGCGATAACGCGCTATGAATCGGGTGCCGCTGCAGGATCAGGCTCACGGCTCCCGCCACGGTGAACGCTGCGAGTACCAGGAATATCGCGATCTGCGGCGTGATCATCGAGCGCCTCGCGCCGTTGTTTTGAATTCGTATCTCATCGTTGTGTCAGCACAATGGCCAAGCTTGTGATTACCACGTTCAGGATCGAGAGCGGAAGAAGCAGCTTCCATCCAAAATTCATTAATTGATCGTAACGGAAGCGCGGAAGCGTGCCGCGCACCCAAACATAAACGAACAGGAAAATTGCAATTTTTAGCAGGAACCAGAAGGGGCCCTGGATGTATTCGTTCACCGCAGGCAAGGCAAACAACACGCCAAGACCCACGAGAGCAGCGCCCATCACGGGCAGGACCATGCGCCCGAACATCGTGATGTAACGCACGCCGTGCGCGATCAGCGCGAGTCCCGCAATTGCAAACACGGCGGTCGGAATGTAGTGCGACCACGCGAATAGCGGCGTCTGCGGAAATGGGGAGAGCCATCCGCCAAAAAACAGAATCGTCGCGAGGCAGGAAACCGTGATCATGCTGGCGTATTCCGCCATGAAAAACATGGCGAACTTGAAGCTTGCGTATTCGGTGTGAAATCCGGCAACGAGTTCGGATTCGGCTTCGGCCAAGTCGAATGGCGAGCGGTTGGTTTCGGCAACGGCTGAAGTAAAAAACAGGAAGAAGCCCAGAATTTGCGGCAGCGGGCCGCCAATCACGTTCCAGCGCGGGACGAATCCCCAATGAAAACCCTGCTGCGAAGTCACAATTTCGCTGAGGTTAAACGTGCCGGCCATCAGGATCACGCCGACGACGGACATGGTCAGCGCGAGTTCGTAGCTGATCATCTGCGCCGAACTGCGCAGGCCGCCCAGCAGAGGGTATTTGCTGTTGGAGGACCAGCCCGCGAGGGCCACACCGTACACGCCCATCGAAGTGATCGCGAACAAGATCAGGAGGCCAATGTTCAAGTTGGTGATGCCTGTCGGAGTCGCCTGACCGAAGAGCTTCAAGCCCGACGGGCCAAACGGAATTACGGCAATCGACGTAATGGCAAGCGAAAGCGCCAGAAACGGTGCGAGAAAATATGTGAATTTATCGGCGCCTGCGGGCGTGATGTCTTCTTTAAAAAGAAATTTGACGCCGTCGGCCAGCGGTTGCAGCAGGCCATGCGGACCGACGCGGTATGGTCCCCATCGGGACTGGATGTGGGCTACGACCTTGCGCTCAAACCAGGTGAGGTAGGC
The DNA here is from genome assembly GCA_035486415.1 of Saccharimonadales bacterium (SeqCode). GTDB lineage: Bacteria > Acidobacteriota > Terriglobia > Acidiferrales > UBA7541 > Palsa-360. The sequence goes on along the minus strand of DATHNC010000155.1, from coordinate 9,605 downwards.
GAGCGCCGTCAACATCACAAAAAGCAGGATGGCGATTTTCGGAAGTGCGACGACCAGGAGCGGGTGCTGGGCGGCGATTTCGTTCACGAGCGCGCCTCCACTTCCACTTCCTCAGCCGCTTCCGGCAGGGAACCAATCATGGTGAGATAAGGAGTCATGCTGCCGCTGGTAAAGAGCGTGTCGCCCGACGAGAAAATCGAGCCGGCGGGCACGTCGAATTTCGCGTTGCCGTTCAGTGTGGAAACCGGCGCGGTTTGTTCCGCTTCGCCGAGCAGCAACGTGGTCATAGCCAGTTTGTAGCCCGGCACATTTTGGCGAATCTCGTCGAACGTTGCGTCGGGAGTGCGGTGCGTGATGGCTTGCCCGAGGCCAAGCTTTGCGAGCTGAAAAGACAGGAAGCGCAGGATGTCGAAATCGGAGCGCGTGCCCATCGTGTCTCCGCCCTTGCGCACTTCCTGCACTTCGCCCGAAGTGTTGGTCATCGTGCCGTTTTTCTCATAGGCGGACGCCGCGGGCAGAACGATGTCCGCAAGCTGCGCGGTTTCCGTGAGGAACATATCCTGCACGACGAGGAAATCGAGTTTGCCGAGTTTGCCGGCCGCGCCCGAAGGGCCAAAAGTTTTCACCGGATTTGCGCCAACTACGTAGAGGGCCTTCAACTGACCCTTGGCGGCAGCGGCCATCATTGCGTGCGCGTCCATTCCCGGCTTATCCGGGATCGTGCCGCCCCACAGCGTGCTCAATTTCTGGCGGGCGCTTGCGTCCGTGACCGGAACGTAGCCAGGAAGCATGTCGGGCAACTGTCCCATGTCAGCGGCGCCGCGTGAATTAGCGTAATCGCCCAAGGCGATGTATCGCGTTTGACCCGGCAATGTTGAACCGAAATTTACGAGGTCGCGCACGGCCGCGCCGGACAATTCCGCACCGAAAACGATAACGACATTATTTTCTTTTTCGAGCGCAGCTTTTAGCGAGGCGAGGCGCTCTGTTGTGCCCGCTTCAAGTTGCGCTTCTCCGCCCGAGAGCCAGCGCACGGCGGAGCCTTCGCGGCCTTCCGGAACTTCCGCAAAACCCTTGGCCTTGCGCAGCAGCTTGATGGATTTGGAATTAATGATGTACAGGCGCGCGTTGCGATGACGAATGGCAGAGCGAATCTGCCAGGCGACGAGCGGGCTTTGCTCCGTCGGATCGTGTCCCACGAGCAGCACTGCGTCGGCTTCGTAGAGTTGCGTCATCGTTGCGCTTGCAGTGGCGGCTTGCGTGCCGAGCGCGGCAATCAAGCTGGCGTAGTCCGCCGTGCGGTGATGGTCGATATTGTTCGTGCCAATGGCCGCGCGAGCGATGCGGCCCAGCAAATAATTTTCTTCATTTGTTGTGCGGTTCGAGCCGATGAAGCCAATCGAATCCGCGCCGGAAGCTTTGTGAATTTCCGCGAGGCGTTTGGAAACTTCCGCCAGCGCGTCTTCCCAGCTGGAGGGGACAAGCTTGCCATCGCGGCGAACGAGCGGCAGCCGCACGCGCTCCTTGTGCTTCGTGAAATCGAAACCGAAGCGGCCCTTGGCGCACAGGAAATCCTTATTGAAGCCGGAAAGGTCGCGATTGTTGGCGCGAATAATTTCGTTGTTGCGCACGCTCAGCGTGGTCTTGCATCCGTTCGAGCAATGCGTGCAAACGGTCGAAACGTATGTCATTTCCCAGGGGCGCGTTTTGTAGCGGTAGGTGCCGCTGGTCAGCGCTCCAACAGGGCAAATGTCAATGCACATGCCGCATTCTTCGCAGTCCAGATGATCCTCGCCATTGGGGATGATCACCGATTGCGATCCGCGAGCGCCCACGCCCAGCGCTTTGACGTCCATGCCTTCGTCGCAAACGCGCACGCAGCGGAAGCACAGAATGCAACGCGGCGCGTCGTAGTAAACCGCTTCGGACCATTTCTGCTCTGGCTGGTGGCGCTTTTCTTCGTTGAAGCGGCTCTTGTCCGCGCCGTAGGTGAAAACCATGTCCTGCAATTCACACTCACCGCCCTTGTCGCAGACCGGGCAATCGAGCGGATGGTTGGCGAGCAAAAATTCCAGCATGCCCTTGCGCGCTTCGTGGACCTGCGGCGTGCTGGTGCGTACCACCATGCCGGGCATCGCGACGAGCGTGCACGCGGTTTGCAGCTTGGGAGCTTTTTCCACTTCCACGAGGCACATGCGGCATGCCGCCTGTAAAGACAGGCCAGGGAAGTAACAGAACGCCGGGACTTCGATGCCCATGCGTCGCGCCGCTTCAATCACCAGCGTCCCCGGAGGGACGGTGACGTCGCGGTCGTCAATTTTCAGCGTGATATCTTTTGAATCTGCCATTTTGTCCCGGAATCCTTAGCGGACACCGGCCATTATATCGGCCGGCCTGTACGGACATTTACCTGAAAGATGCGCTTCAAACTCGTGCCGCCATTTCTTAACAATGCTGATCGTAGGCATGGCAGCGGCGTCGCCGAGCGGACAGAACGTACGGCCGAGCATGCCCTTTGCCAGATCGCCGACGAGCGTAATGTCTTCCGCTGTGCCAAAGCCGGCATGAAAACGGTCCAGCATTTTGCGCAGCCAGCCCGTGCCTTCGCGGCAGGGAATGCACCAGCCGCAGGATTCGTGCGCGTAAAAATGCATGATGCGGCGCGCCAAATCCACCATGCAGGTGTCTTCGTCAATTACAACGAGACCGCCGGAGCCAAGCATAGAGCCTGCCTTGGCCACGGAATCGTAATCCATGTTGATGTCGATTTCTTCGGCTGTGAGCAACGGGCAGGAACTGCCGCCGGGAATCACGGCTTTTAATTTTTTGCCGTTGCGCACACCGCCCGCCACGTCCTCGATCAGCTTGCGCAGGGGGAAACCCATGGGCAATTCGTAGATTCCCGGTTTGTTGACGTGGCCGGAAACGCAGAACAGGCGCGTGCCGCCATTTTTGGGCGAGCCGAGATTAGCGTACCATTCGCCGCCGCGCCGCAAAATTTCAGGAGCGGAAGAAAGAGTTTCGACGTTGTTGATGACTGTCGGTGAACCATACAGACCGACCACGGCAGGGAACGGAGGTCGAATGCGCGGATAGCCGCGTTTGCCTTCGAGCGATTCCATGAGCGCGGATTCTTCGCCGCACTCGTACGCGCCGGCTCCCGTGTGCGCGACCAGATCGAAATCGTATCCGCTGCCCATGATATTTTTGCCGAGGTAGCCGCCCTTGTAGGCTTCCGCGATGGCCTCGTCCATGATGTCCAGAACGTAGCGATACTCACCACGAATGTAGACGTATCCCTGATGCGAATTCACTGCGCGGCCCGCGATCACGATGCCTTCGATTAATTGGTGCGGCATCAATTCCATCAGCGGGCGATCTTTGCACGTACCCGGCTCGCTCTCATCCGCATTGCACAAAATATATTTGGGCTTTGGGGAATCCTTGGGCACGAAGCTCCACTTCATGCCGGTGGGGAATCCAGCGCCGCCGCGCCCGCGCAGGTTTGACTTTTTAACTTCGTCGACGACCTGCTCAGGAGTCAGTTCCTTCAGCGCGCGTTCCATGCCCTTGTAGCCGTCATTCGCCAGGTAAACTTCGAGCTTGTGCGAATCCTTTACGCCAAACAGGCGGCTGATGGCAGGCACTTCCGCCGGGTGACGCTGCTTCACCGCGCCGGTGATTGGCGTGGAAGTTTGCGGCTTGCGGCCGGCTTCGAGAGCTTCAAATATTTGCGTGGTGCGCTCAACCGTCAGATTTTCGTAGAAATCGTAATTGACCTGCATGGCGGGAGCGCCGGTGCAGGCGCCGAGGCATTCCACTTCTTCGAGCGAAAATACGCCGTCTTCCGTGGTTTCCTTGTGGCCAATTTCCAGTTTTTTCTGAACGAAATCGTAAATCTGATTGCCGCCGCGCAACATGCAGGACACGTTAGTGCAAACCTGAACGTGAAACTTTCCGGCGCGCTTGCGGCGCAGCATGGAGTAATACGCCATCGTTTCCGTGACTTGCAGCGTATTGAGCCCCAGCCGCTGGGCGATTTCCTCGATCATTTCATCGCTGACGAAGCCGAACTGGTCCTGCGCGTACAGTAACATGGGAATGAGCGCGGAACGCTTCACCGGATAGCGGTTCTCCAGCGTTTGGAATTTGGCTTCGAGTTGCGGAGGCAAATTCATCAGCGGTCAATCTCCCCAAGAACAATGTCCAGAGTTCCGATGCTGGCAATCGCGTCGGCTACCAAGTGTCCTTCGACCATCTTTTGCAACGCCTGCAAATTCACGAAAGACGGCGTGCGCATGCGCATGCGGTAGGGCTTTGGCGAGCCGTCACTGGCAATGAAGCAGCCGAGTTCTCCGCGCGGCGATTCGATGCGCTGGTAGACTTCGCCGGCGGGAGGCGCGAAGCCTTCCGTGAAAATTTTGAAGTGATAGATCAGAGCTTCCATTTCCGTTTTCATTTTTTCGCGCTGCGGAGGAACGATTCCGGGAGCATCGGCCTTTACCGGGCCTTCCGGCGGAATTTTTGTTAATGCCTGCTTCACAATTTTGAGGCTCTCGCGCATTTCGCCTACGCGGCACATATAGCGCGCATAACAATCGCCTTCGGTGCGCACCTGCACATTGAAATCGAATTCGTCGTAGCTGGAATAGGGAAAATATTTTCGTACGTCATAATCGACGCCGGAACCGCGAAGCGAAGGCCCGGAAACGCCGAGTGCGATAGCGTCTTCAGCTTTCAGGATGCCTACGCCCTGCGTGCGTCCGATCCAGATGCGATTCTTGGTCAGCAATTCTTCATATTCGTCAAAGCGGGAAGGGAATGTGCGAACAATTTTCTCGACGTGATCGGTCCAGCCTACGGGTGGCTCAAGAGAAAGGCCGCCGATACGGAAATAGCTGGTCATCATGCGCTGGCCGCTGACCAGCTCAAAAATTTTGAGAAGTTCTTCGCGCTCGCGGAAGCAATAAAGGAAGACGGACATCGCGCCGAGGTCGATTGCGTGCGTGCCGAGCCAGACGAGGTGCGAGCCGATGCGAGTAAGCTCCGTCAGCAGCACGCGAATGTATTGCGCGCGCTTGGGAACTTCGAGGCCTAGCAGTTTTTCAACCGCGAGGCAGTAGGCCAGATTGTTCGATAACGGGGCGAGGTAGTCCATGCGGTCCGTGATCGTAATGGCCTGCGAATAGGTGAGCGCTTCAGCGGTTTTTTCGATGCCGGTATGCAGATAGCCGATGTCGACGTCAGCCTTAATGATATTTTCTCCATCCAGTTCGAGAAGCACGCGCAAAACGCCGTGCGTAGACGGATGTTGCGGTCCCATGTTCAAAACCATGGTTTTTTCGGGCCCGACTGCTGTTTGAATAGTGGTCATAGCGCAGGTTCGCTCAGAAACAAATCAGAGATTAGCGAGGTCCCTCCACCGGATAGTCCTTGCGGAGAGGGTGGCCTTCCCAATCGTCAGGCAACAACATGCGGTGCAGATTGGGATGTCCTTCAAATTGAATTCCAAAAAGGTCAAAAATCTCGCGTTCGTGCCAATTTGCCGTGGGCCAAACGGGTACAACAGATTCGGCAACTGGATCATTGCCCGGCAAACGCACGCGCAAGCGAACTCGGTCACGCCGGGAGATCGAAAGTAAATGATAGTTCAATTCAAATCGCGGTTCGATGGGAAATCTGTCAACGCCCGTGACATCGGAAAGATAGTTGAATGCCAAAAATGAGTCCGACCTTAGAAATTCGCAAAGGGGACGAATATGCTCGCGGTAAATAACAATGGTCAACTCTTCGCGAAACGAAATCAGTTCGGCGATAGCTTCGGGCCGCCAATCTCGGATTTTCGCTACGATAGGGTTCTGTTCCAGGTCAGGCGTATCCGTCACGAATTGCGATCCTGGCGTGCGGCTGGGCGGTTCCAGTCCAACGCCCCTTTCTTCCAGAGATAGAAATATCCGACCAGCAGGATGCCGATGTAGAGGAGCATTTCCACGAAACCAAACCACCGCAAGGACTTAAAGACAAAGGCCCATGGATAAAGAAAGATGGCTTCCACATCAAAAAGAATAAAAATAATGGCAACCAGATAAAATTTTACGGAAAAAGGTTCACGTGCGTCGCCCGTGGGCGTAATGCCGCACTCATAAGCCTGGTTCTTAATTTTGGATGGACGGCGCCAGCCGACGACCGAAGACAGCGTAACAAGGGCGCCGGAAAGCACCATCGCCAGGATGAGGTGCACAAGTAGAGGCGCGTACGATTGGATGTCGTTTCCTGTCATCTGAGCACAAGCTATAATAGCGATGAAGCGGCAAGCGGTCAAATCCGCTTGTGAGATTTATCGACAATTTTTTCGATTTAGTTAAGAGAAACAATCGATACGCGCGTGCGGGAAAGGCAGAGACGCAAATGAATTTCGGATTCAACTCAAATGTGCGCGTCGGAGAGTCCCTGTTTCACGTGCAGACGGAAGATCGCGGGCCTTCTCATCCTTTTCTCGACACGGTTATTTATCTTTCCGGACGAGTGATATATAAACGCAGCACGAGCTACGAGGAATTTGCCGCCGGAGTGGATGACAAAATTCTGGCGGAAAAACTGCATGAACGGCTCGCGCAGCAGCATCGCGAAGTGATCGCGCAACTGGAAGCGGGAACCATTACCGTTCCCGGCAAACCCGCTCCGGTTGTGAAAAATGAGGAAGACGAAACAGGATTGACGCTGGCGCTGCTAAATCCGAAAAACTGGTTCACGGCCGGGAATGTGCGTCTGGAAATTTCCCTTCAAGAAAAATTATCCAGGCAAAAAATTGCCGATGCCGAAATACAGGTTTTCCTGGAACACGAAAAACGGCGTATTGGATGCGCGGATGCGCGCACGGATTCGCAAGGGCTCGCAACGCTAAATTTTCCCATGCCTGCCAATGTAGCCGACGGATCTTCACTCGTCGTTCGCGCTACGGACGGCATCCTGTATGGCGAATTGCGATTTCACCTGAAATCAAAACCTCAAGATAAAAAACCTGTTTCGGTGGCGTAATGAATTCAAATATTCAAATTGTGGTGAACGGGGAATCGCGGGAAATCCCCCAAGGCTCCGGAATTCCCGCGTTGCTTTTGGATTTGGGTTTGCCAAACGATCGCGTGGCGATCGAGCGCAATCTGGAAATTCTTCCGCGATCGCAATGGTCAACGACAACCGTGCAGCAAGGGGACAGATACGAAATCGTGCACCTTGTGGGTGGAGGTTGAGTTTTGAAGGGGCAGCGCTGGATTTATGAGCGCTTTTTCGCGGCCTTTGAAGAGAGGTACGCCTTCCACGGCTCCCAGTAATATTTGATCCAGCCTTCGGTCACACCCGCGTGATCGTATTCCGGAACGCCTACATGAACCAGATCCGCTTTCGCGCCGTCTTTTGTTTTTTCAAATGTAACCACGAGAATGGAATCGGGATCGGATTTTTTCCATTCCGAAGATCGCCAGGTCTGCACGATCATGCGATTCGGAATCAGGACAAGGTTTTTTCCCCGCAGCATTTTGCCAAACGCGGTCCAATCTCCGCCAACCTTGCGGCTGATTTTTGCAGGCATACCTGTGGCGGCCGAGTGTTGTGCGGAATTGGCGAAAAGTTCATACAACTTTGCGGGAGTGGCTTTTTCAAATGTGGCGCTGTATTGGATGGTAGGCGTCATGGAAAATTCCTCCAGAAAATTTAAAGTTCAATTACAGACGATCGAGCAGGTGGCCGAGTTTGGTTCGCTTGGTTTCCATATAGGTGCGTGAAGTGAGCGTGGTGCGCGGGCGGCATGGCACGCGCTCGACGACCTTGATCCCTGATTTTTCGAGTTGCTGCACTTTATCCGGATTGTTGGATAGCAGGCGCACGCGGCGCACGCCCAGCAGTCGCAGGGCTTCGGCGGAAAATCCGTAGTCACGCGAATCGGCGGCAAAGCCGAGTTCCTCGTTCGCTTCCACCGTGTCCATGCCGCGATCCTGCAATTCGTAGGCGCGCAGCTTGTTCATCAGGCCGATGCCGCGGCCTTCCTGGGGCAGATAGAGCAGAACGCCGGAAGGCGCATCGGAGATTTTGCGCATGGAGAGTTCCAGTTGCGCGCGGCAATCGCAGCGTTCGGAAGCCAGCGTGTCGCCCGTGAAACATTGCGAGTGAATGCGCACCAGAGGAATTCCCCCGCGAATTTTTCCGCGAACGAGCGCGACGGCGCTTTCCTGTTCCGTCTTTCCTTCGATGCCTAAAATTTCAAAAGGACCAAATCGCGTCGGCAACTTTGCGCGGGCGACAATTCGTATGCCGTCTTTCGATGAATTCGCAGCCTTGCGCGATACGCGCGGTCTTACTGTTTTTTTACGTGGCATAAGGGCTTCGTATTATATCAGGCGACGGTCATTGTAGCGCCAACCTTCAGGTTGGCATTTTAGACTGGCACGCATGCCCGCCTGAAGGTGGGCCCTACAGAAACCGTTTGTCGATTCAGGCGCGGACTTCCAAGCGGTGCTTTACATCGTCACCTCGATTGGCTAACGTAACCGCAGCGGCCAAGGCCTATGAAATCGCTTACATTTGGCGGAGATTTGCTGCTCACGCTGCTCTTGCATGTGGGCGCGGCGGCGTCGATCTGCGCGTGGCTCGCGCGCTCGGCCACATTTCGCAAAGTCCTGTTCACCGAATTGCGCGACGCGGACCAAAAATTAAAATTGATGCTGTTCGTCACGCCGCCGCTCGCATTCGGCGTGTTTCTGCGAATCGTTGGCCAGCCCTATCGCGCCGCGGACCTGATGCTGGAGGGATCTTTTCTGTTGGGATTGCTCGGAGGGCGCGTCGTCGGGCCACTGGGCGGCTCGATCATCAGCCTGCCTGCTTTTGCGCATCATGAGTGGCTTTCTATGCCCGTTGCTGCGACTGCGGGGCTGGTCGGCGGCTTGATTCGCCAGACGCTCCCGAATACCGAGGAAATATGGAGGCTGGGGCCATATACGTTTCTGAGCACACCGCGCTGGCTGGTGCGGGTGATCCGCAGGAAAAAAGTAACATGGGAGATGCTGCCGCTCGGCTCGATTATCGTTCTCGAACTGGCGCGCCAGGCGCTGGGGCACGCCACGAAAATAAGATGGCTTTTCTATCTTGATGCGGGAAAAAGCTGGGGACTGGCGCTGGTTTTATTGTCCACGGTGATGGCGGTCGCGGTGCCGTTGAAGATTTGGAGCAACACACGCCTGGAAATGAATCTCGAGCAGCACCAGCAATTGCTGCTGAAGGCGCGCATGGATGCGCTCACCGCGCAGATCAATCCTCACTTTTTATTTAACACCCTAAATACAGTTTCCTCGCTCATTCGCTACGATCCTGATACCGCGCGTGGAGTGGTCATCAAGCTGAGCAATATTTTGCGGCGGTTGCTGCGCAAGCACGAAACTTTTGTGCCCTTGCAGGAAGAGCTCGATTTCATTGACGATTATCTGGATATCGAAATCGCGCGGTTCGGACGTGACAATCTTGTGGTCCATAAACAAATCAGCGACGAAACGCTGGAAGCCTTCGTCCCGAGCATGCTGCTACAGCCGATTGTCGAGAATGCGCTGAAGCATGGA
>DATHNC010000154.1:0-16919 GCA_035486415.1 Saccharimonadales bacterium (SeqCode) | reverse complement strand
TCCCCGCCTTGATATTTGCGATAGGTGCCGAGCCGCGAATAGATTTTCTGAGCGGCCTTTTCGCGAATGCTGCAGGTGTTATAGAGGACCAGTCTCGCGGCGTCCATCGTATCGACCTGCTGGTAGCCTCGGCTCATCAGGACTCCGGCCACTTTCTCGGAGTCGTGGTCATTCATCTGGCAGCCAAATGTTTCCAGATAGAACGTGTTATCGCCGGGCGAAGCGGAAGCGAGCGCCACGGTTCGCGCGGGCGAAGCGACGTTTTTGGCGGCCAGTGCATCCAGTCGAATATCGAATTCGTGCGGCATCGAAGTTAGATGATAGCACATCGTTTTCTGTGAGATTTGACGCGAGACAGACGGAAGTCAAAAGCTTTAACACAGAGGGCACAGAGAAAAGACGAGAAAACCGGAGAGGGCAAGGGTGAGCAGCCAAAGTTTAGAATTCGTCTCAGGGTTTCTCTTCTTATCTCTGTGCCCATGATGTTAAGTTTTTATTCGGGATATTTTTGGGTCCCGACAATACATCGTGATACGATATGTTCTGCTATACTCTTCGAGCACAGTTGAACACGAGCATGGCGGTATTGAATTGACCCCATTTTAGGCCTGTGCTAGGTTGCCAATGGGGGATCATCGTTCCGTTTTTCGAGGGGGAGACTATTCCGCTATCCGCGTTTTTGCTGTTCGCAGGCCAATTAAACACGCTCATCGAGCAAACAGGCTGGGTTGCTCGTGTTGTTCTGGCAATGTTATTGGTCTTTTCACTTTTTTCATGGGCGTTGATTTTTCAAAAATTGTTCATGTTTTCCCGCATCAGCCGCCAAACCTCATTGTTCCTTCGCATCTTTCGCGCGAACAGGACCCTGCCCGACCCGCGGCAGATGGGTGGGCAAGGCTCCCCAATGGAAACCGTATACGCGGCCGGCGTAAATGAACTCGAAAGCCAGATTCGCTCGGGAAACCCAACCGGCAAAGTAACCAGCCTCAATGCCATCACCGTAAACATGCAACTGGCAGCGAGTGAAGAAGTGCGCCGGGTTGAGAGCTACATGCCGTGGCTGGCAACCACCGGGTCGGTCACTCCGTTCATTGGACTGTTCGGAACGGTCTGGGGCGTCATGGACGCGTTTACCGGATTAGGGACTGCCGGAGCGGCAAGCCTTCGAGCCGTCGCACCGGGCATCGCGGAAGCGCTGATCACGACCGCCGCTGGCCTCTTCACAGCCGTTCCCGCGGTGATTGCCTATAACCATTTTTTGCACGATATCCGGGATCTCAGTTTGAGAATGGATAGTTTTGCGCTTGAGGTGACTTCCGTAATTGAAAAATTGTATCCCGACAAGCGCAATTAGCAGCGCGAAACTCAGGATTTGAAGCTCTCTAGCCTCGGAGACTATAAGGGCAAACACATGAAACGCGAGCGCACAAACTCACACTTCCATGAACCTGTTGCCTTATTGATCGTAGATTTATCTCTTTTTTATTTTTCTCCGCGTTCTCTGTGATAAAGATTTTTTGAATTTATCGGGTGTGAGGAATCAAGAAGCCGCGCAAATGGCGGCGGAAGAATACCGAAGATGCCACAACTTTCTCGACAATCTGGAAGCTCGCTGTCAGAGATCAATATCGTTCCCTTCGTGGACGTGATGCTCGTGCTGCTCGTGATTTTCATGATTACGGCGCCGATCCTGCAATCCGGGATCGAAGTGGACGTACCGAAGACCAAAACAGTGAAGGAAATTTCCGAGTCGCGCGTCGTGGTGTCCATTGACCACGCTCAGCGAATCTATATTGGGGACGATCCGGTCAATATTCATGAGCTTGGAGACAAGGTTCATGCGCAGTTGCACAATCCGCAGGGCGACGCCGTCTACCTGCGCTGCGACAAGACCGTCCCGTTCGGGGCCTTTGCGTTGGTCGTAGACACGATGCGCCAATCCGGCATCCAAAATATAAGCGTCGTAACTGAGCCACTGGACGATACTCCCCATTAATCATGGCTTACGCTTCTCAACATCCCGGCAGCAATCCCTATAATCTGAAGAAGCCTTTCGTGTGGTCTGTCGTTTTCCACGGAATCCTTTTCGGATCGCTGACGGTTTCTACTATTTATTCACATCGCGGCGATACCTGGGGAAGCTCCGGGGGCGGCGGCGCCGTTTCTGTAGGACTCGTTGCCAAGCTGCCGGGAATCTTGCTGCCCCGCCCCGACATCGTCACCCAAAGCCAGACGGTGGACACGACAAAGGGTTTATATAAGGCCGAGCCTCAACCGAAGCCCAAGCCAATTGAAGAGCCGGATGTTAAAAAAATTCCGGAATTCGCCAAGGATAAGACTCCCAAAATCATCTCTAAGCCCTCCAAAGTTTTCGAGGATAAGACTCCCCCACCGACCAACGCGGTTCCTTATGGTCAGGGAGGGTCACCCGCGCTTCCATATTCTTCGTTCGCCATGAATGGCCCGACGCAGGGCGGTATGGGATTCAGCGGGCCGGGTGGCGGGGATTTTTCGGGCCGGTTTCCTTCGTACGTGGATGCAGTGCGCAATCGCATCAGCAGCAATTGGCTGCAATCGACTGTGGATCCCAGTGTGCGATGGGCGCCGAGAGCGGATTTTTCGTTCACGGTATTGCGCGATGGAACGGTAACCAACGTTCAAATGTTGCAGACGAGCGGAAATCGTTCGGTGGACAATTCGGCTTTGCGCGCGATTCAGAGTTCAAGCCCGATGTCGCCGTTGCCATCGAATTATTCTGGAAATAGCGTCACAGTGGAGTTTTGGTTTGATTTCCGGCGATAACACGACGGTAACAAAGGCCTGGCATTTACAAATGATTGGACAAGCGGAAATTCACACGAAGGCGTGGGAACAAAAAGTATGACTCAGCCAAAACGCATGGGTTCGCAAAGAAGATTTTCCCGCATCGCCACTTCGCTCTCTCTGGCCGTCTCGCTTTGCGGCTTCGTTGCTCTTTTTTCCGCGACGAAGACCTCGGCGCAGGACTGGTTCAAGACAGGCACGGGGCTCGGCGTTTCCAAAGCTCGCGTTGCTGTGGCAGATTTTGCCGCCAAGGACACTCCTTCGCAGCCGCTGGCCACTCTATTTGCGGATGTTGTGCGGACGGACCTTGATTTCAGCGGCATCCTTGATCTGGTAAGCAAAAGCTATAACCCCTTGCAGACTCCCGCCACGCCTGCCGACATCGACTATAAGGGATGGTCCAGCGCACCGGCGTCAACACAACTGCTCGCTCTTGGAAATTTTACTGTGAACGGCGACAACGTTGAGATTCAGGCATGGCTGAATGATGTGCGCGATTCTTCCCTGCCTCCGGTGATCGGGAAAGTGTACCGCGGCCCGGCCACAAATGCGCAGGTGCGCACCTTCGCGCATCAGTTTGCGGATGAAATCATCGGAAAACTTTCTGGAGGATTGCCGGGCATCGCCTCCACGCAAATTGCCTTTGTCAGCAACCGCAGCGGCAACAAGGAAATCTGGGGCATGGACTACGACGGCGAAAATCAACATCAGCTGACCCAGATTCATACCATTTCGCTCACGCCGCGATGGTCACCGGATGCGACACGCATTGCCTTTACGTGCTATGCGCAGCCGGGCAGCAGCAGCGTTTTGACGGCGCAAATTTGCGTCTATTCCACGCTTACGGGCAAATTGATTTCCTGGCCGCGCTTCAAGGGCACTAATTCCTCTCCCGCGTGGTCGCCGGATGGCTCGCAGCTGATGTTCATGTCCAGCATGTTTGGAAATCCGGAACTGTTCATCACGGACTCTTCGGGACAGCGGCCGAAGCGGCTCACTTATTCGAACGGCGCAAATACTTCTCCGTCCTGGAATCCAAAGACAGGGCAACAAGTGGCTTTTGTCAGCGACCGTGGAGGCATCCCGCAGCTCTACACCATGAACTCTGACGGATCGAGCCAGTCCAAGGTGGATATGCCGGACATGGGTTATGTGATTGACCCTGCTTGGTCGCCTAATGGCCAGTTGCTGGCGTTCAGCTGGAGACGCCCAAACGGAAATTACGACATCTATGTCATGGAAATTGTTACCCGCCAGCTCGTCGAATTGACGCGCGATGTTGGACGCAACGAGCGTCCAAGCTGGGCCCCGGACGGCCGGCATCTGGTATTCGAATCGACGCGCACGGGTACACGCCAAATTTGGTCCATGCTGGCTGACGGCACGCAAGCCCATCAGTTAACCAAGCAGGGACAAAATGAATCGCCCAATTGGTCGCCGAAGTGAGATGCAAGAGGCCATGACGCCGAATTCGGAAGTGTAAAGACTGTCTGAAGTTTGAGATCTGCACTCACGACCGAAGATAAAGCAACTTCTAAAAGGAGGAACATAAATAGAAATGCCGAAACGTCAGCATTCGAAGTTATTGTTTGGTAGCTTGCTCGCGATCCTCGCTTTCAGCGCGGCTTGTAAAAAGCCGGTGCCGCAAGCGCCAGCTCCACCGCCCCCAACCCCGGCAGCCCCGCCAGCAAGACCGACGGTCGATCTGCAGGCGTCTACGACGATTATTCAGAGAGGCGAGAGCGTTACGTTGACCTGGACATCGACGAACGCCACTTCACTGAGCCTGTCGCCGGGAATCGGCAATGTTCCTGCGGAAGGCACGCAAAGGGTGACACCTCAGGATTCGACCACTTACACGATTAGCGCAACGGGACCAGGCGGATCGGCCGATGCCAATGTGCGAATCACGGTCAGCGCTCCTGCGCCGGCGGCAAGAACAGCAGAGCCGACCATGCAGCAGCTATTCGAACGAGAAGTGAAGGATGCTTACTTCGACTACGATAAGGCGGATATTCGCGCCGACGCTCGCGATAATCTGTCGCAGACCGCTCAATTTCTGCGCTCTTACCCGCAGGTCAAGATCGTCATTGAAGGCCATTGCGACGAACGTGGTTCCACGGAGTATAATCTTGCTTTAGGGGACCGCAGAGCCGCAGCGGCAAAACAATTCCTGGCTTCGCTCGGAATTTCGGCGGATCGCATGGAAACCGTCAGCTACGGCAAGGAACGGCCTTTCTGCACCGCTTCCGATGAGGCATGCTATACGCAGAATCGCCGGGCACACATCGTAATGGGCAAGTAAGTCGCATCAGGCTGGGGCTTACTCACTGTGCTCTTTGGGGAGTAAGCCCCGGTGAATTCGTAAGGACGAATGAGGAGTCCCCGCTCGAAGGAGGAACACCTTGCGTTTCAGATTGATTCTATTTTTTGGTGGAGCGATGCTCGCGGGTGCTCTTGGGGGCACTTTGTTTGGGCCTGCACCGGCAGGCGCCGTAGCGCGCGAAATTATTGAGCTGCAAACCGGCGTGAACCAATTGATTCAAGGCCAGCAGAGCATGCAGACGGAAATGACGCAAAATGCGGCCGTGCAACGCACGCTGATCGAACAGGCCATGGACTCGGTGAACAAGCTCAACACGTCCATGTCTGCTGTGCAAAAAACCACGCAGGATTTTTCCGCGGCTTCCGGAGCACGATTGGATACGATGGGCACACAGGTACAAGGCCTGTCGGACAATGTTGGCGATCTGCAGGCGCGCGTGGGCAAACTTGATCAGAAACTGACCGACATTCAAAACACTTTGCAAAACGTGGACTCGAAACTTGCTTCGCCATCGTCCGGACCTTCCGGCCCGCCGCCATCCACCATGATGAACGGGCCTGGCCCTGGACCTGGGGCGAGTTCCGCGCCGCCCATGGGCATGCAACCTACTAGCGCGTCTGCAGGCCCTTCCGGCCCTCCGGCATCGGCTGACGTGCTGTATTCCAATGCGCTGCGGGACATTAACGGCAAGCATTACGATCTCGCCACTCAGGAATTTCAGGATTATCTGAAGTATTACAGCGAGACGGATCTGGCATCCAACGCACAGTTCTACCTCGGCGAAGTCGCCTTCATGCAAAATCAATATCAATTGGCGCTCGATAACTACAACAAAGTCATCGAGAATTATCCAAGGAGTTTTAAGACGGCCACAGCTCGAATGCGAAAAGGTTTTTGCCTGGCGGAATTGGGCCAGAAAGCCTCTGCTGTGCGCGAACTCAGGAACGTGGTCAGGCTGTATCCTGGCACGGACGAAGCCAAGCGAGCCGCGGCAAAGCTGAAGGAAATGGGAGCGACGGCGGGCGATTGAAAAACGGTGAATAGTGACTGGTGGTGCGTCCCGCGTGATTCGTTAATCATGATTTGTGGATCGTGACAACTTGGCGCGTTAAGTATTTTGCGCTCATTCCCTGGCTTTGATAATTTTTCCAAGCACACTCCGTTTTTCTCCTCACGCAAAGAATCTGCGGATTAGTAGTACAGCGAGCACAGAGAAATTCAAAAGAGAAAACCTGAGACGTGATTAAATATTCCTGCTGCTTGAACTTGACCGGACTTAATTTGCACACCGCTCATGGCCGTGTTATCTTCCTGACATCATTGGAGACAAAAAAATATGTCCGTAAATAAAGTGATTCTGGTGGGACGTCTGGGCCGTGATCCGGAAACGCGCTACACCGGCGGCGGCCAGGCCGTTTGTCATTTTACAATGGCCACGGATGAGACCTTCAAAGACAAGGCCGGCGAGCGACAAAAGCGCACCGAATGGCACAGGATTGTTGCCTGGGGGAAAAAGGCCGAGTTTGCCCAACAATATTTGAAAAAAGGGCAGGAGATTTATGTTGAGGGCAGCATAAGAACCAACGAGTGGACGGATAAAGAAAATCAGAAGCGAACGACGGTAGAAATCATCGCTTCAGATTTCCGGTTCGTTGGCTCGAAACAAGACTCCGGGGGATCAAGTTACCGCAGCCCTTCAGCTAGTAGCTCATCAAGTTTCGACTCCGGAACTTCCTCCTCGATGGAGCACGATCAGTCCGGACCCGAGGTTACCGACGAAGATATTCCGTTTTAGCCTTCATGTGGCATAGGCTTTAGCCTGTGCGGGTTTAGGCCTTGTGTGGACTAAGGGCGCACAGGCTGAAGCCTATGCCACGAAAAACTACTCATACCTCAACGCTTCGATTGGATCCAGCTGCGCGGCTTTGTGCGCAGGATAGTATCCGAAGAAAATTCCTACCGCAGCGGAAAATATCACAGCAGCGATAATCGCCTTCCCTGAAATCAGCGTGGGCCATGACAGCAAATTGCTGATCAGCGCAGACCCGATAAGCCCGAAAATAATTCCTATAAAACCGCCCATCATGCTGAGCGTTACGGCTTCCACCAGGAATTGACGGCGCACGTCATCCTCCGTGGCTCCCACGGCCATGCGCACGCCGATCTCGCGCGTTCGTTCCGTGACCGACACGAGCATGATATTCATGATGCCAATGCCGCCAACCAGCAACGATACAGATGCAATTCCTCCGAGCAGATACGTCATCGTCGACTGCGTTTGATTTTGCAGGTCGGCAATATCCGCCTGCGTGCGAATCAGAAAATCATCGTCGTCGCCGTTGCGAATGCGGTGCCTTTCGCGCAGCAAGCTCGTGATGGGCGCCACGGCCGCGACGGAGGCTTCCTGCGACACGGCGGACGCGGCAATAAATTGCAGCCAGGTAATTCCCGAAATTTTTCGCTGTACCGTTGTGTACGGCGCGAAGATCACATCATCCTGATCCTGCCCGGTCACGTTCTGTCCCTTGGATTCGAGTATTCCGTCCACGCGGAATGGAAGATTGCCGATGCGAATTGTTTTGCCAATCGGGTTTTCATCGACGAACAGAATTTTTTCCACCGTAGTGCCCAGCACGCAAACGTTCGCGGCGAGATCCACTTCTTCGTCACTAAATGCAGACCCCGCCTGCACAGGCCAGGTACGAATTTCAAAATAGTTGGGTGTAATGCCGGTGACCTGGGTGTTCCAATTCTGATTCCCGTACACCACTTGCTGGCGGTTCGAGAGGGCCGGCGACGCCTCTTTAATCAGCGGAATTTCCTTCAGGATCGCGGTCAAGTCGTCCATGGTGAGGGTTTTCACGCCGCCGTAACCCTGGCGAACGCCGCCCGCGCGGTTGCTTCCGGCCGAAATGAAGACAGCGTTCGTGCCCATGGCCTGAATTCCCTGCTGCACGATGTATTGCGCGCCCTGCCCGATGCTCACTACGGCGATGACAGCGCCAACACCGATAATGATGCCGAGCATCGTCAGCGCCGAGCGCATCTTATTGCGCGAAAGCGCTCGCAAGGCCAGCCGAAATGTGTTCATGAAATCCATGTGCGAAATTTCCTGCCGCAAAACTTATACGGGCGCGTCAGCTTTTGCCAGCCTTTGATTTTCCTCTTCCGCATCTTCCGCCGCTTGCTGCTCGACGGTAGGAAGCGATTTCAATACATCCTGCGCGACCAGCCGATCCTGAACCAGGATGTCGCGCTTCAATTTTCCGTCACGAAAGAGAAGATTGCGCCTCGCATATTGCGCGATGTCCGGCTCGTGCGTGACGAGCACAATGGTCAGCCCTTGTTCATTATTCAGCGTCTGCAGAATATCCATGATCTCAACAGAAGTCCTGCTGTCCAAATTTCCTGTCGGCTCATCCGCGAGCAGGATGGATGGGCGGTTCACGAGGCCACGCGCGATCGCCACACGCTGCTGTTGCCCACCGGAAAGCTGCGAAGGATGGTGCCCTGCTCGGTCAGCCAACCCAACGCGGGTGAGCGCCTCCATGGCGCGTTTGGTCCGCTCATCGGGACTTATCCCGGCGTAAACTGTGGGTAGTTCGACATTTTCTAGCGCGGAAGTCCGCGACAGAAGATTGAACTGTTGAAACACGAATCCCAATTTTCGATTCCGAATCCGCGCCAGCTCTGACTTGGACATTCCTGAAACGTCAACGTCGTCGAGGAAGTAGCGACCCTTGGTGGGCCGGTCCAGGCACCCCAAAATATTCATAATCGTTGATTTTCCGGAACCGGACGGTCCCATCACCGCAACGAATTCCCCTTCGCTGATTTCAAGCGAAACTCCGCGAAGAGCCTGAACCTGTATTTCGCCCAGGTCGTATGTCTTAAAAACATTTTCCAGACGAATGACAGGTTTGCTCGTTGGGCTCGTGCGGGAAAGATCGGATGCGACGATGATTTGATCAGCCATCAAGGAGTCTCGTTAACTCACTAGAACCTGCGTGGAACGCCGCCAGCGTTCCCGCCCGCAGGACCGCCACCCACAGGGTTCCTGGTTTGCGCCTGCGCGGTTGTGGACTTGTTCGTGGATTGTCCGATGATCAGGTCGTCCCCTTGATTGATCTTGCCGTTCACGAGTTCGGTAAATGTGAAATCTGTAACGCCCAACGTGACCTGCACGGGCTCCAATTCTTTGTTCGGAAGTAGCTTCCAGACGATGGCTGAATCTTGCCGCCTGCTGCCTCCGCCTGACCCGGAGCGCGCGCCAGTCTGATCGCCTCCGTCAGCACCTGCCCCTCCAGCGCCACCCTGAGCTCGGCGCCCACCGCCACCGCCGCCACCCGCGCCGCCCTGCCGACCCTGTCCGCCAGGCGCCTGGGCCGCTACAGAAGTATTTGCAGGAGCATTGCTGTTCGAACCAGATGCACCCGGAGTGTCTCCTGCCGCAGCAGCAACGCGCCCCGCAGCCGTCGCTCGCGCAGTATCTGTGATGCCGTATTTGGCGTAGAGAGCTGTGCGATCGCTATCCGACATATCGGGTTTGAATCGAAGCGCGCCATTAGGGATTTTTACAACGTTCTTCGCTTCGGAAACTGGAATGGAAATGTACGCCGTCATTCCTGGAAAAAGTCTCAGGTCAAGATTGTCGAATGCCACCATCGTGTTGTAGGTCACTACGTTTTGGATGGTCGTGGCATTCATGCGCACCTGAGCCACAGTTCCATTAAAGGTTTCTCGCGGGAACGAATCCACGCGAAAGCTGGCTTGCTTGCCAACCTTGATCCGGCCCACGTCCGCCTCATCCGTGTTGGAGTAGACAAGCATGTGTTTCAGGTCCTGCCCAATACTGAAAAGATTGGGCGCCTGCAAGCTGGCCGCTACCGGCTGGCCCACGTTCACCGTGCGGTTGATCACTGTGCCGTCGATGGGCGCTACAATCGTGCAATAACTCAACTCCAATTTTGCGGATTTTACCGTCTCATTTTGAATCTGCACCTGCGCCTTAGCTTGATCCCGCTGAGCCACGGTCGCCGCAAGCTGCGACTCCGCTTGCTTCTCCTGAGCTATGGCAGCATTTTCGGAGGCCACGGCCTGATCGTAATTTGCCTGCGCATCGTCATTCTGCTGCGCGGAAAGTACGCCCTGGTCGGCAAGTAATTTCGTGCGCTTCTGCTGCGTGCCCATGTCGATGGTCGTTGCATGAGCTTTGGCCACGTTGGCCTTCATCGTCGACACATTCGCGGTGGAGGTGCCGATCTGCGCTTCAAGGTTGGCCACATTGGCCACCGAATTTTGGTAGGAAGCTTCCGCTTGCGCGAGCGCAATCTGAAATGGGACCGGGTCAATTTGCGCAAGCACATCGCCCTTTTTGACCTGGGAATTAAAATCGACGCTCACCGAAACAACATTGCCCGATACCACGGAACCCACGGGCACGGTGTTGACCGGGTTGATGGTCCCCGTGGCTTGCACCACCTGGGAAATGTCGCCGTGCTCCACTTTTGCGGTGAAATACTGCGTAGGTGTACGCGCGCCCACCGTTACGTACCCGAGCCAGAGAATCAGGGCTACCGGCGGCGCAACAAGCAGAGCGCGGCCCGTCATGGACTTCAGCCAAATATTTTTCAGGAAATCAGAAATCCGACCCATTATTTAAATTTCTCCGGATCAATTCGTGAAGGCAAAACCGGGCCGCGCTTCTATGGATTTGTCTGCCGTTTGCGCCGCTCTTCGTCCATTTGGCGCAATAGTTCTTCAAATTTCGGCCGTTGTTCCGGAGTCAATACCTGGCGTATGTGGTCCCGGCTTTGCTGCCGGACTTGTTCATATTCCGGATCGAGTTTTTGGTGGAGTTCGGCGTAGTGTGAGCGCGTCTCATTCATGATGGCCTGAACCTGCGTTTGCTGCTCCGAAGTGAGATTCAGATCGCGCGTGAAAATGGCCATGTGGGAAGGGGCACGATCTCCCTGACCCGCTGGTCGCGCGGCTTGAACTCGCATGGTAACCAGATAGGTCCCCATACTGCCCAGGGCAATGCCCAGAATGAACAGAACAAAAACAATCAGGTATGCCTTTCGGTTGCTCTGGTTATTGTCCATTGGTCCTCTCAGCCAGGGATTGCAGCACTTCCTCATTGCTGACAGGGTCAGAAGGCGGCTGCGGGAAATCACTGGCGCTCAGTTCCGTTCGAATAGACCCGAGGGTAAGGTTTCGACGTGGCGCGAATTCGACCAGATAAACTGAAAGTGCTAGCAATAAAACAGCAGCAGTTAAGGACAAGCGTGAAGCCAGAAATTCCAGGGGCGCCCAAAATGCCGCAGGAGATTTCGCGTCGGCCACTTCCTGATGGATCCTCGCCATTACATTCGCCAGAAAGGCCTGGGTCGGTTCGCTCGCCGGTTCCATGACCTCACGCAATAAGTTGCCCGCCACCCGGGCATCGCCCATAGCGGCCGAGCAATGCTCGCATTGCTCCAGGTGTGTTTCCAGCCCGAAGTCCGGCGCGCCGCCGAGGTAATCCTCGAATCGCGACTCGAACTCCTGGCACTGCTTCGAACTGTTCGACTTATTAAACATCTTGTTCGCTCCTTCGCTGCTTGAGCCCTTCCCTGGACACCGGACGCTTTTGCATTCTCTTCCGGTACATTTCCACGAGCCGGCCCCTCGCCCGAAATAGCCTGACCTTCACAGTGTTCACGTTCAGGTCCAGTAATTCTCCAATTTCTTCTACAGAGAATCCTTCGACTTCTTTCATGACCAGCATGATCTGATCGCGGTCATCGAGCTCTCCGAGCAGCCGTTCAACTAATTGTCTCTGTTCCAGCCGCCGCGCTGTATCTTCCCTGTGCGAGGCCCCGCCATACCCGTGTTCGGGGATCGAGTCCAGCTTTCGCACTTGCTCTTCGCTGAGGTCGGATTCGTACACGAGGCGCCGCACCTTCTTTTTTCTCAAGTAATCCCAGCATTCGTTCACGGCAATTTTGTAAAGCCAGGTGCCGAATGCAGAGCGTGCATCAAATCGTCGTATTGAAAAATACGCTTTGGCCAGGGCCTGCTGCGCCACATCTTCGATATCCTGGCTGCCTCGCAGAATACCGCCCACCACAGCCAGAACGCGGCTTTGGTGGAGGCGAACTAAATCTTCGTAGGCGCTTACATCGCCGGCTTGCGCACGGCGCACAAGCTCTTTTTGCTTTTCCGCAGGAGTAAGAGACGTTTTATCGTCCGGAATCGTCGTCCCGCGAATTGTTCCCGAATTTGTGACGTCTGCCATCGTTTCCCGGTTTCGCTTAAATCCAGATATTACAACCTATTTCGCCTTGCTGTCCTATTAACATTATGAAACAATGCCTGCATGATTATCGGTGATCGGCTTCGTGCCCTGCGCGAAGCAAAGAAGTTTTCCCAAGGGGACATCGAAAAGCGCACAGGACTGCTTCGTTGCTATATATCGCGCGTGGAAAATGGCCATACGGTACCGGCCATCGAGACGCTCGAGAAAATGGCGCGCGCTTTGGAAGTCCCTCTCTATCAACTTTTCTATGACGGCGAAGAACCACCCGCACTCCCCAATCTTCCTAAACGCAAAAGCACGGACGATATTATCTGGGGCAGCGCCGGGAAAGAAGCTCGTCTTTTGGGCAAGTTTCGCAGGCTGATGGGTCGCATTGAAGAAGCCGACCGGCGTCTCCTGCTTTACATGGCTCAGAAGATGGCTACTCGCTAAGTCCTGCGAGCCATCGATCCTCTCAGAAGGATCGAACGGTATCTTTCTGTCATACAGATTGAAAAACGGCCTGGGCATAGCTATTAAAGATTTAATCTTCACAGTAGTACCGCCCGGGCCATCAACCCATACCTTTTCGGCGCTGAATTAAGTGGCGTCAAGATCTGGTGTTTCTGTCTTCGTGCCGCCTCGGTACTACTACTCTCATTACTCCCACTCAATCGTGCTCGGCGGTTTCGAGCTGATATCGTATACCACCCGGTTAATGCCCGTCACTTCGTTCACAATTCTGGTCGAAATTCGCTCCAGCACTTCCGCGGGAAGCCGGGACCAGTCCGCCGTCATCGCATCTTCCGAATCCACAACTCGTACCACGATTGTATATCCGTAGCTTCTTTCGTCGCCCATCACTCCCACGCTGCGTACCGGAAGCAGGACGGCGAAAGCCTGCCATGTTTTTTCATACAAGCCGGCGCGGCGAATTTCTTCCACGACGATGGCGTCCGCCTCTCGCAGCGGCTTGAGATTTTCTTCCGTCACTTCTCCGAGCAGACGCACGGCGAGTCCCGGGCCGGGAAAAGGATGCTTCGTGAGCATTTCCTCCGGCAAACCCAGCTCCCTGCCGATTTTGCGGACCTCATCCTTGAACAACTCGCGCAGAGGCTCAATTAACGAAAAGGGCAAATCCTTCGGAAGTCCTCCTACATTATGATGCGTCTTGATCGTCTGCGATGGCCCACGAACGGCGACGGATTCGATTACGTCCGGGTAAAGAGTACCTTGCACGAGGAAACCGGCGCGGTCCGGCCCAATGGCCAACGAGCGGGCCTGCTCGTCGAACACAGCGATAAATTCCCCGCCGATCCTCTTCCGCTTCGTCTCCGGATCGGTTACTCCCTTTAGACGCGCGAGGAAGCGTTCCGACGCATCGACGCCGATGACTTTCAGGCCCATGCGGTCACGCAGCAGTTCGAGAGTCTCGCTGAACTCATTCTTTCGCAGAACGCCGTTGTTCACAAAAATATTGGTTAGGCGATCGCCAATCGCGCGGTGCACGATTACAGCGGCTACGGCTGAGTCCACGCCACCGCTTAGCGCGCAGATCGCACGTCCGTCACCCACCTGCTTGCGAATCGCTTCCACTGTTTCAGCGATGAATGCCGCGCCGCTCCATAGCGGCTTGGCATGGCAAATGTTAAATACAAAATTGCGCAGAATTTCCGAGCCGCAATCGGTGTGACGTACTTCCGGATGAAACTGCACGGCGTATAATTTTCTTGTTGGATCTTCCGCGGCGGATACGGCGTTGCCGGTTTCTCCCGTGACATGAAATCCCGTGGGCAGTGCGCGAACATGATCGCCGTGGCTATTCCAGATGCGCAATTTCTTTGGCAGGCCCTCGAAGAGTAGCGAGCCGTCTTTCACCTGCAGTTCCGTGCGGCCATACTCTCTGCGGTCCGCGCGCTCGACGCGCCCCCCGAGATTGTGGGTCATCCACTGCAAGCCGTAGCAGATTCCGAGGACCGGCAGACCCATGGACAAGATCGAGATATCGCACGGCGGCGCGTCAGGGTCGTACACGGAGTTTGGCCCTCCGGAAAGGACGATTCCCGTGGGCTCGAATTTCTGTATCTGCTCGATCTTCGCTGTGCACGGCAAAATCGCGCTGAACACCTGCTGCTCCCGGATTCGCCGGGCAATCAGCTGCGTGTACTGCCCGCCAAAATCCAGTACGACAATGCCACCACGTTCGCTCATTCTGTCCTCATCCTGTTCTTCAGGGCCGGGCTGCGCTTCCGCATTTCTTTGAATCAAATAGTATTTTGTTTCCGCAACTCTTCCATGCTCATTACATGGAGCGCGGGATTTAGAATTTCAAATCACAAATTGCGCATCTGAAACTCTTGATCTCGAATCTGGAATCTCAAATATCAGGTCACAGATTTGTGGTCTCAAGTTTCAAATTTGAAATTTCAAATTTCAAATCCTCTTACGCTACCCGGTTCACCGTCTGCGCCGCTCTAAATGCTTCCAGATTCGCCAGCGTCACCTCCAGGATTCGCACCAGCGCCTCCTGGCTATTGAAAGCATTATGCGGCGTGAAGACCACATTGTCGCGCGCGAGCAACACGCGATTGCGCACGGCCATTCGCAATCGCTCTACATCGAGTGGTTGCTGCAGCAATTGTTTTTCTTCCTTGATCAATTCCTCGCCCTCAAGCACGTCCAGCCCAGCGCCGCCCACCTTGCCGCTTTCGAGCGCTTCGACCAGAGCATCCGTGTCAATCAGGCCGCCGCGCGCCGTATTCACGATCATCACGCCCGGTTTCATTCTGGCAAACTCTTCGCGGCCCAACAGATGGTGAGTTTTATCCGTGAGCGGCGAATGCAGCGTCACGATATCGCTCTCCTCCAGCAACCGCTCGATCGTCGCATATTCAAAACCCAGTAAATCAGCGAGAAATGGATCGCGATGAATGTCAAATGCCAACACGTGCATCCCAAATCCACGGGCAATCCGAATCACGTGCAGCCCGATGTGCCCTGAGCCAATGACGCCGATTGTCTTTCCCTGCAAATCGAATCCGGTCAACTCCGCGAGGTCCACGCGACCGCTGCGCACCTGCAGAACCGATTGGTGAACCTTGCGCGACAGCATTAACAGGAGCGCCATCGTGTGTTCGGCGACAGTGTTTTCTCCATACGACGGCACGTTGGAGATGGCGATCCCCCGATCGCGGCACGCAGCCACGTCTATATGGTCAAATCCTGTGGAGCGGGTTGCGATAAATTTTAGTTCCGGAAGCGCATCGAGCACTTCGCGAGTCACATGAGAGTAAATGAATACGGACAGGGCTTGAATATCGCGCAGCTCTTTCGGCGGAACAGACAAAACTTCCGAGGCAAACGTACACTGGTCGGAAGCCAACCGCTCCGACAGGTAAGCACGCTCCCAGTCCTTCACCTCGAAAAAAGCAACGTGCATCGTGTTAGCCAGTAACGACGTTCACCAATTTGTCCGGAACGACAATCACTTTTACTACGCGCTGCCCGTCCAGAAGTTTCGCAATCTTGGAATCGGATAGCACGAGCTTTTCCAGTTCGTCCTTATCCAATCCCGCCGCAACGGAAACTTTGCCCTTCACGCGGCCCTTTATCTGCACCACGATTTCTACTTCATCTTCCGCCGCGAGTTCAGGAACAAATTTCGGCCAGGCCGCGTGCGCCAATGTCCCGCCCGTGTGGCCCATGATTTCCCAAAGCTCCTCAGCCAGATGCGGCACCATGGGATTGAGCATCAGCGTCAGCAGCTCGAATACTTCCTTCGCGACTTCAGGGCGCATCTCTTCTTCAAGCGGCTCCTGCGCGTGGATTTCGTTGACCAGCTCCATCAGCAGCGCTATGGCGCTGTTGAAATGCCAGCGTGAATCGAAATCGTGCGTCGCGCGCCGCAGCACCTGGTGCGCCTTGCGCAGTAACAACTTTTCCTTGGGCGTCGCCGTATCCAGCGAAGCCGCAGCCCCGCTTCCTACTTGCACGTTCTTTAAACGCTCCGCATGTTTGGAAACGAGCCGGTATACGCGCTGCAGAAAGCGCGCGCATCCTTCAATCGCCTGCTCGCTCCACTCCAGATCCTTTTCCGGCGGTGCGGCAAATAATGTGTACAGCCGCCCCGTATCGCACCCAAACTTGTCGGCCATGTCTTCCGCGCCCACCACGTTGCCCTTGGACTTGGACATCGCCGTGCCGCCCTTCAGCACAAGCCCTTGCGTGAACAGGCGCTTCACCGGTTCATTGTGATTGATGAGCCCCAGATCGCGCATCACCTTGCAGAAAAATCGCGTGTACAGCAGATGCAGAATCGCGTGCACAATTCCGCCGATGTACTGGTCGACTGGCAGCCAGTAGCGCACGAGCGCTGGATTGAATGGCGCTTTGTCATTGTGCGGGTCGGCGTAGCGATAGAAATACCAGGACGAATCGATGAACGTATCCATCGTGTCCGTTTCGCGCCGGGCAGGCCCGCCGCATTTCGGG
>DATHNC010000153.1:0-34515 GCA_035486415.1 Saccharimonadales bacterium (SeqCode) | reverse complement strand
ATGGGTCTTAATGATCGTTATAGGGACCTTCATACGAGGCCCTGGCTGGATGTGGTTCTGGCCAGGGCAAACATGGGACGCGCAAAGAGTGGAATTCGCCGTAAACCGGAACGTCGATCAGATTTTCGGGATCAACGGTTCATGGCTCGTTCACTTCATGCCGGCGGCGAATGCCAGCTACGCTCCGATTCTGGCGCGCATCATTTTCGGAATTTTTCCGATGGTGTTTTATTTCCTGGTGGCCGGCTATCTCGTGCATCGCCTTGTGCTGCTCACCGATTTCACGAAAAAGATTTTCCAGCGCATGACGCTTTTGCAGATGGCAACGATGGAATTGTTCCTGGTATTGATGCTGAGCTTGCCGGTGAAAATTCTGCTCCGGCTGTTGTTGCGCATTAAGTACGTGTGGGTGACGCCGTGGTTCAGCATTTGATGTTGACGGAAAATTTTTTGACGGGCAACGATTTCGTTGTTCGTTTGCAGGCCGGGCTTGCCGCCCGCCTGAATCAGAATAATAAGGAGGCACGGGGTGCCTGAGCTTCCTCCAGATGATCCAATCACAAACCGGCCAATGGCTGGTCTTGTGCTCATCTCGATGTTCGTCCTGATGCTGACCGTAGCCTGGTCGCTTTACGACGAATTTTATGGACTTCGCCCCTGGCGCAAGTATCAGGGCGAATTCTCCAGCGCGTACTCTTCCTATCTGGACAAGGAGTACAAGCTGCGCAAGGCGGACGAGCAGAAGTTTTTCGCCACGCCCGCGTACATGAAACTTGTGGCGGACGTGAAAGCAGCCACGGATGCTGCGCGGCCCATGGACCAGAAGATCGGCCAGCAAATTGAGTTGCTGGATCGCCAGCGCGCAGCCATGACGGACGCGTTCACCAACTCGCGCGGCCTTGTCGGGTCCCTGACATATCAGCTCGAGCAAATCGACGAGAAAGATAAGAGCGCCAAGGACTCAAAGCTCAAAGATTTGAATGAAGCCAAGGCGCAAACCTATCCGGTGGTTTGGCCTGTCGAAGGGGATAAGACCGAACCAAGACAATTCAATTACGATCAGCTCAACGGATTGTTCGTCTCCATCATGCAGTCCAAGGCGAAGCTGGTCGCGCAACGAGGCGATGTCGATCAACCCGCGAAAGATGCGCAAGACAAGCTGAACGTCTACGTGAAAGAACAGCTTCCCGGACTCGCATCGAAAGATCTATTTACTCTCAGCCAAAGCATGAAGACCATGGACGTTCACATTCGCCAGATTAATGTGAACCCCACGGGAACTTCGATCAACAACCTAGGCGGTGCGGGACTCGTCGATCGTTGCCAGTCCTGCCATTTGGGAACGGACCCGCTGATCGTACCTGTGACGATGACGCTGACGAAGGCGGACCTCGGCCTCTCCAAGAGCGGCGATGCGCCTTTCACTAGCCATCCCGATCCAGACATGATGAAATATCATCCTCTGGAAAAATTTGGCTGCTCTCCTTGCCACGGCGGAAATGGCCGCGCGCTGGACACAGTGGAAAAAGGGCATGGCCGCTACGAACACTGGCTCTGGCCTTTGTACTACAAGGAAAATTTCAATGCTGGCTGCCAGCAGTGCCACGCTTCGGACATGGTTACGGAACACGCGCCTGTCCTGAACCGTGCCAAGCAGTTGTATCGCGAAAAGGGCTGCATCGGCTGCCACCGCTTCCAGGGTTTTGATAATCAGGATGAAGAACTGGTCAGCGCGCGCCAGACGATTGCGCAACTTGACAGTCAGAAGGAAGCGGATCGCCTGCAAATCGCGCAGCTGAATAAAAAGGGCGACACCGCTCCCGACAACGATGCGGCAAACCGTTATTACGCGGAAGCGACCAACCTGACCGTCACCATGTCAGGCATGGACGCGAAGATCGAGCAACTTGATTTGCGTTCGCACAACCTGCTGCGTGAAATCAAGAAAGTTGGTCCGGACCTCAAGGAAGTCCGGATGAAGATTCACAAGGAATGGATTCCCAACTGGCTGAAGCACACGCACGAATGGCGGCCTACGACCAAGATGCCGCAATTCCGCCTGCAGGATGATGAAATTCAGGCGATTTCCGCGTACATTTGGCAGTCGGCCATCACCGGTCCTGAGCTTCCCAAGCAGGCGCCAGGGAACGCGGCCAATGGAAAAGTGCTATTCGAAGAACGCGGCTGCGAAGCCTGCCACTCGATGGGCGAAGGCCCGAATCTGGTGGGCGGCGATTTTGCTGCGAACCTATCGCGCGTCGGCGAGAAGGACAATTACGATTATCTCGTGCGCTGGATTCTGAATCCACGCACGCGCACTCGCCCATACAGCCCGTTCGAACACAAAGATCTGGGCCCGGAAGATTATGCCAAGCACAATTTGCCATTTGTGTTTGACCTGGATCATTCGCGCAGCCCGAACGATGGCCACGAGCTTGTCGTCCAGCAAATGACGGTGATGCCGAGCCTGCGCCTGACGGAAAGCGATGCGCGGGACATTGCCAGCTACCTGATCACCCAAAAACATGCGGACGCGAGTTTCCCCGCCGCCGACTTCATGGACGATCCGAACCTCAAGCAGCATGGGAAGGAACTCATCCAGCATTACGGCTGCGCCGGATGCCATGAAATTTCCGGCATGGAAGACGAAGGCCGCATTGGCACCGAGCTCACGAACGAAGGCAGCAAGCCAATCGAGCGTTTGGATTTCGCGCTGCTTACGGAAAATGCGAAGCTCGGGGAATTGCCTGACGGAAAGAAATCTCCGCGTGGTCCCTGGTATGACCTGAAGGGCTACTTCGAAAACAAACTTACCGACCCCGCGATCTACGATCGCGGCAAATACAAGCCCGATCCGATGGACCGTTTACGTATGCCGAAGCCGAACGTCACGAAGGAAGACATCGATGCGCTGACGACATTCCTCCTCGGCTCCACGGACCCGACGCTGCCGCAGGAATATATGTACAAGCCGGCCGATCAGCGCGCCGCCATCCAAAAAGGCTGGTGGATCGTCACGAAATATAATTGCATCGGTTGCCACCAGATCGGTATCGGGCAAAAGTCCGTGCTGATGGGTCTGCCGCAATATCAGGCTGAAAATAAACAGAATCTTCCGCCTGTGCTGACGAGCGAAGGCGCGCGCGTGAGCCCTGACTGGCTGAAGGCGTTTCTTAACAACCCGTCCCTTAGTACCACGGACATGAATCGCAACGGCGTGCGCTCGTACCTGCAGGTGCGCATGCCCACGTTCTTTCTGTCTGATGACGAAATCCGCACACTCGTCTCGTTCTTCCAGGCGATTTCGAGCCAGCCGCAACCCTACATTCCCCAAAAGATCGAGCCGATCACCACCGCAGAAAAAGAAATGGCACGTGATCTCTTTACGAGTTCCGCCGCTCCTTGTCTGAAGTGCCACGCAACGGGCGACGCTGGACATGACAAAAACGCAATCGCTCCCAATTTCCTTTTTGCCAAGGAAAGATTACAACCTGGGTGGACCGAACGCTGGATCACCAATCCTGCTCTGATCGCTCCGGGAACGGCCATGCCTTCCGGCTTGTTCAAACGCGATGGCGATCACTGGGTTTTCTCCGGACCTCTGCCGGCAAGCTTTAAGGGATACACGGGCGATCAGGCGGACTTGCTGGTGCGGTATATGTTCCAGCTGACTCCAGAAGAGCAACGCGCGCTAATGGGACGCACCCCTTCGGGCGGCGGCTCGGGCGGTGCAGGAAAGTAAGCACTAAAGTTTTAAATTGGACGGTTTGCCAGCCGTAGGGGCACGACATGTCGTGCTCCTACACGTGGCACCCGGATTGAGATATTGTGTTATTTATAGATTAAATAGGAGGAACTGTTTCGTGAAGAAAACCAAATTGGGCATCTACTCGTTGGCTGTCGGTGTTTTCGCCATGGCGATCACCGGCTGCGGCGGGAAAAAAGATGAATCATCAGACAATACTGCCGCGCCCGCCGCCAGCGCACCCGCCGGAAAATCGGTTGATGCGGCAACGGCTGGAGAAGTTACTGGATCCGTAAAGCTTGATGGTGCTGCACCGAAAATGAAGGCTATTAATATGGCCGCGGAACCGTCCTGCTCCAAGGCACGCACGACCCCGGCAGTTAGCGAAGAAGTGGTCACTGGTGACGGCGGGTCGCTGGCTAACGTAGTCGTTTACGTGAAGTCTGGCCTCGACGGATACTCGTTTCCGCCGCCAACCGCGCCGGCAAAAATCGAGCAGCAGGGCTGCCAGTATCACCCGCACGTTGTTGCCATGCAGGTGGGACAGAATCTTGACGTGACCAACGCCGACCAGACGACACACAACATTCACCCGATCCCAAAGGACAACCGTGAGTGGAATGAGTCCCAGCCGCCCGGCGCTGCGCCGATTGAAAAATCCTTCACGCGTGAAGAAATCGCCATCCCCGTGAAGTGCAATGTGCACCCATGGATGAAGGCTTACATGGCCGTTTTGCCGAACCCGTATTTCCAGGTCACGGACAAAGACGGCAAGTTTGACCTCAAAAATCTTCCGCCGGGAACGTATACGGTGGTTGCGTGGCACGAACTTTACGGGCCGAGCGAGCAGACCGTTACGATCGGTCCCAAAGAATCCAAGGCCGTGACGTTTACGTTCAAGGCTGCGGCTGCCGGGGACTAGCAATTTCATCCTCTTCGTGGATTTTGTGTTTGATGTGATGAGCTTTCAAAATCTCAACACAGAGGACACAGAGAAAATGCGGAGAGCCACGGAGAACGGCTTCAGAAAATATGGGACGCCGGGTCAAAGGAAGAATGCGCGGCAAATTCTTCGACCCGGCGTTCGAAATATTAGGTTGCGGGCGTTATAATTAAACGCGAGTGATTTTTCGTAAAGATTCGCGGAGCCCGCTCTCATCATGAACACCCACTACAATCAAGGTTTGCACCGCTATGCAGTCCTTACAGCGTGCTGCACGTTTCTCCTTTTAATCGCAGGTGCGCTGGTTACTTCGAACGATGCGGGGCTTTCCATACCCGACTGGCCTCTTGCCTATGGTTCCTTAACTCCGCCAATGGTGGGCGGCATTCGTTACGAATTTACGCACCGCGTGATTGCCACGTGCATTGGCATTCTGACCATCGGACTCGCAACTTGGCTATGGAAGGCTGAGAAACGCCAATGGATGCGCTGGCTGGGCTTGGCGGCCCTTGGCGGGGTTATTGCGCAGGGAATCCTGGGTGGCGCGACTGTTCTTACGTTCCAATTGCCGGCAGTGTCCGCGGCGCACGCGACTCTGGCGCAGCTTTTCTTCTCCACAGTGGTTTCCATCACCGTTTTCACAAGTGCATGGTGGAGCAGGGATCAGATTGAGGCGGATGATCCGGGTTCGCCGCGCGTTCGAACTCTGATCGTTTGGACGCTCGCGGCTGTTTTTCTTCAACTCATTTTGGGAGCTGCCTTTCGGCACAAAGGTTTCGGAATTATTCCGCACCTTGTGGTCGCGGTCATTGTTACAATCTTGATCTTTATGACGGCGGGCGCTTTGAAGAAACGTTTTGCGGACGTGCCTGCTTTGCGGAAAAGTGCCCGGTATTTGCACATCCTGATTGGCGCGCAGCTATTGCTGGGTGTGGGAGCGTACTGGTCGCGCTTGTATGCATCTCATTTTCCGCAGCCAATCCCGGTAATGGTAACGTTCACAGTGGTACATACCGTGACGGGTGCTTTGGTTCTGGCCGTCACGCTGGTGACAGCCTTAATCAGCTATCGTATGATCAGAGCGGGGAATCTTGCGGCGGAATCCACTCGGACTTCGCATCAGGTTGCTCAATAGGGCCATTTTATAGATCTTGAGAGATTATTCGCAGATGAAAGAATCGACTGAAGCAACGACTGCGCCGGAAGCAAGTCGCCCCGCGCTCTACCTGGCTCTGACCAAGCCCGATGTTTCCTTCCTGGTTGTGATGACCACCGTCGCCGGTTACGCGCTGGGAACGCACGGCCCGCTGGATTGGCTGCGAATGGCCCATACCGTTTTTGGGACCACTTTGATTGCCGCCGGCACCTCGGCCATGAATCATTACATTGAACGCGATTCGGATGCCTTGATGCGCCGCACGGCGTCGCGGCCCTTGCCCTCGGGACAGCTGAATCCGCGCGAAGCATTTTGGTTTGCGCTATCGTTGATTGGATTTGGCACGCTTTATCTCGCGCTGGCGACAAATGTTCTGGCCACAATGCTGGGCGTGGCAACTTCCGTGATGTATCTTGGCGCATACACGCCTCTAAAAAAGCGCACGATGCTGGCAACATTTATCGGTTCGTTTCCCGGCGCAGTGCCACCGCTGATCGGCTGGGCGGCCGCACGGGGCACGCTGAATCTGGAGGCCTGGTTTTTATTCGCCATGCTTTTCCTGTGGCAATTTCCACATTTTGACGCGATTGCCTGGGTGTACCGCGAAGATTACAAGCGAGCCGGAATCAAAATGATTCCCGTGGCGGACCCTGAAGGCAAGCGCACATTTCGCGAGATTCTGCTGACGGCGGCCTTGCTCGTACCCGTAAGCCTGCTGCCTGCAGTAACCGGACTTGCCGGAGCGCATTACTTTTTTGGAGCTTTAGTGTTGGGCCTGATGCTTGTAGAAGTGTGTTTGTGGGCCGCCGCGTCGAAAACGAATTATCGGGCGAAGTGGCTCATGCATGCGACCGTGCTTCATTTGCCGTTGCTCTTGGGGCTCCTGATTTACGACAAGTTCACACACTAAATTTCATCGCGAACCCAGCGCTAGCGAGGTTTCATGAACGGACGTGAAAACGAAGCAGAACTGGCAATCATATCCTTGGTGATTATTGTGCTTTCGGCGTTAGGAATTGCCGCCGGATTTTCGAGGGGACTGTTCGGCGGGATCGATGGACTGTTGGCCCTTGGCATATCCCTGATGATGATTTTAATTTTCAGCATATTGCTTCTAGTTCAGGCCAAGCAGCAGGGATGGATCGGCAAACACCATGACGGCGATAGCGCGCCGCCGGCCCCGGCCAAGTAAGAAAAGAAAAGTGACATAGACTTCAGTCTGTGGATTTTGATTTTTCACGGCGCAAAAGGTACGGGCTGAATTCATGTCAAACGTACGAATGAAGGGCTCTGCGCATTGATCTCACCACCCGCATTAAACGCAACGCTCAACGGCGCGAGCGCCATCCTGGTCACGCTGGGATATGTGATGATCCGCTCAAAACGCATACTCGCGCATAAAGTATGCATGATCGGTGCGACGATCACTTCGGCCATTTTTCTGGTTTCCTACGTGATGTACCACTATCACCTGTACGTTACCGGGCAAGGACCCGTGCATTTTCCGGGCACCGGCGCGCCGCGTTACGCTTATCTGACGATGCTTACAACGCATACGATACTTGCGATCATCATAGTTCCTTTGGTGATCATGTCGCTCGTGCGTGCATTCCGTTCCAATTTTCCCGCGCATAAGCGAATCGCGCGGTGGACGCTGCCGCTCTGGGCATATGTCTCCGTGACCGGGGTGCTGATTTACGTCGTGTTGTACCAGGTTTATTTACCGCCCCATCCGTAGCGGGTGTTTCGCGCGGTATGTGAAATGTGCGGCGAACCGTGTTCCAGTAGGCAGCATTGAGTGTTGCGATTTGTTTTTTGTGGCGCAGGCTTTCGCCTGCGGGTTTTGATCCGCGCACGCGCAAAACTCCGCAAGTAGAAAGCCTCGCCGATAAAATAACTGTCGCTAAACCAAAAAATTGAGTATGAAAGTACATGCAAACAGCTCTATAGATGGGGAAATTGCTATGACCAGCCTTGCAAATTCCGCTGAGGCCTCTTCCGTGCCTTCCAGCGCGCCGGCCAAACCCGGAATGGCCAAGAAGTGGCTCATCGCCATTCTTGTGCTGACGTTTGCGTTTGTTTTGATGCCGTTTTTGCTGTGGTATATGACCACGTTTACGCGTCCCCTGAACGACGCAGACCTCGCTTCTTATTTTTCCGACGTTCTACACCCGCGCCGATCCCAGCACGCGCTCTCCCAGATTGCGGACAGGATCACCAGCCCCAATCCGAGCATTCGTGAATCTGCAAAAATCTGGTATCCCGAAGTCGTTCGATTTTCAGAGCGGGGAAGCGATGAGTTGCGCGTAACCGCCGCATGGGTCATGGGACAGGATAATCAGTCCCCGCAATTTCACGCCGCACTCTTGAAACAACTGGCGGACTCGAATCCTATGGTCCAGCGCAACGCTGCGCTTTCGCTTGTGCGCTTTGCCGATCCAACCGGTCACGCACTGATCGCAGGCATGCTCGAGCCCTACACGGTGGCGGCGCCGCAAGCCGGCACTCTTACGATTCGCATGAAGCCCGGTGACGCAATTAATCCCGGAACGTTGCTCGCGCACATCGCCCAAGGAACCGCGAACACGGAAATCCGCTCCGAAGTCCCGGGCACAATTCACCAATGGATTTCCTCGGATAACAGTTCAGTTCAAGCGGGCGAGCCAATGCTGCTGGTCGATCCCAGCCCGGAAATGGTGTGGGAATCGTTACGCGCCCTTTACCTGGTTGGACAGACGGAAGACCTGCCCGCCGTGAATCTCTACGCGACCGCTCCGAATGGAATGCCGCCGCAGATTCAGCAGCAAGCCGTGCTTACCGCGAAGGAAATTACCGCGCGGGAAAATAAGCGGTGATTCGTGATTTGAGAATCGTAATTGGTGAAGAATCGCTGGCAGCAAATTCCGCTGATTCAGGTAAGAAGATCCTGCCGATATAAAATAACTGAGTCTTTAAGAAATGCTCAATTACGCAAATTGAGTGTTTTTTTCACGAATCACAAATCACGATTCACGAATCACACTTCTAAAACGGCAAAGCCCCATTCGCCCCTTCAAATTCCGCGAGCGGAACCATGTCAATTGCGTCCCACGGGCAGCCTTCGAGGAATGCCCCGTCCGGGCCCTTGCTGGTACAGAGCTTACAGCCGATGCACAGCAGGGGATCGACAATGATCCGACCAAACGGGGCGTGATCTTCATCCGGCGCCCAGTACATGCAATCCGCTACAGGGCAATATTCAACGCATGCGGGCGAGCCGGAACAGCCCGTGCAGCACTCATTGATCACAGCCAGAATATGCGGTTTGCGCTTTCGCTGCGTCGTTGTGCCCGTGGATAGGGGCGCACATTTGACCACAGTTCCCGCCTGAAATTCTTCGATGCTAGGGGCCGAATAGGACACTTCGAACCTCCAAGAATGTGGGTTACTTGCGCACATTCTTACTGACCCGGAACGACTTGTCAATCTTCTAGATTCATCGAGGTTTTTGTATCTTACGCACACGCATCGATTTGAATTGACATGGCAAAAGTCGCCTGTCCAAAAAGCGGCCTCTCCGTCCCACGCATTTTGGGACGGAGAGGGCGACTTGCCATGCAAATTAAAGCTTGCCCCTATGCGCAAGGTTTCGGCATTCATTCAAATGAGGTAAGCTAGTTGTCTTTGCATGACACATCCAATACGGAAATTTCAGGCATGGTCGATCAACCTGTTGCGCAAGCTGGTGTGTCCGTCAATAAGCCATCCCAGGTTTTATTTGCCAGTTTGATCGGCACGACCATCGAATTTTTCGATTTCTACATTTTTGCGACAGCCGCGGTTCTTGTCTTCCCGAAATTGTTTTTCCCTTCGACCGATCCTGCTTCCGCCACGCTGGCTTCGCTCGCGACGTTTGCTATTGCGTTTTTTGCGCGACCTGTGGGTTCCGCGCTTTTCGGGCATTTCGGTGATCGCATCGGCCGCAAAGCTACACTGGTTGCAGCGTTGCTCACCATGGGAATTTCGACGGTGGCGATTGGTGCGCTGCCTACATACCGGACAATTGGCGTCATGGCTCCAGCGTTGCTCGCATTCTTCCGGTTCGGCCAGGGCCTGGGTCTAGGCGGCGAATGGGGTGGTGCGGTGCTCCTGGCGATTGAAAATGCCCCTCCAGGCAAGCGCGCATGGTACGGCATGTTTCCGCAGCTTGGCGCGCCAACCGGATTTCTTTTTTCCGGTGGCATTTTCTTGGTGCTTTCAAGGCTGCTCACAGACCAGCAATTTTTTAACTTTGGCTGGCGGATACCTTTCCTGGCCAGCGCGGCCCTCGTGCTCGTCGGGCTTTACGTACGGCTCACGATTACCGAGACGCCCGTTTTTCAAGATGCGCTAAACCGGAAAGAGCGCGTAAAAGTCCCAATGCTTACGGTATTCAAGGATCACGGTAAATCACTTTTTCTTGGAACTCTCACCGCGATCACGACATTCGTCCTTTTTTACCTGATGACGGTTTTTGCGTTGTCGTGGGGAACTACCGCGCTTGGCTACAGCCGCCAGAAATTTTTGGTCATGCAATTATTTGCGGTCGTATTTTTTGCAATTTTCATTCCCATTGGCGCATTGCTCGCCGAGCGAGGACGGCGCACCACACTTCTTTGGGTGACAGCGGCCATCGGCGCGTTTGGCCTGGTCCTGGCGCCAATGTTTCTTGCCGGGACTACGGGGGCGGTCATCATGATGACCATCGGACTTTCGTTGATGGGCTTGACGTACGGCCCGCTCGGCACAGTGCTGTCCGAACTATTTCCGACTTCGGTTCGCTACACCGGGAGTTCCTTGACATTTACTTTCGCTGGAATTTTTGGTGCATCGCTCGCGCCCTACATTGCTACGTGGCTGGCAAAAAATTATGGCCTGCAATTCGTTGGATATTATTTAACGGGCGCGGCGGCGCTGACGTTTGCAGGTTTGCTTGCAGCACGCGAGACGAAGGATGAAGTGCTGTGATTTGCTTGCCCTGAGCTCGCGGGAAGGGCGATTCGTGCATCGCTCGCCCTGAGCTCATGCGAAGGGTAATTCGTGAAAAGCAGTAAAACCCATCCGCGATGATCTTCGCAATTATCGTAAAAGTGAATCGACAATTTGAAATTCGCAGTGCACTGGCCGCCAGGGTTCTGATTTTCACGAATCACAAATCATGAGCACTCAATTTGCATCACCTCCCGCCCAGGAGTAAGCTAAATCTTAAAGAGGCGTCGTGACGCTCCCCCAAGCGCAACTCGCCCAGTTAGAAGTTAGAAGAAGGCGGTATCCTGCAATGAATCCCCAATTCAAAATCGCTTTTCCGGCCACAGTACTTAGTCTCATCTTGTTCGTGCCTTTGGCCCATGCGCAGCGAGGTGGCATGCGCGGGGGTGGAGGTGGGTTTCACGGCGGATCCGTGGGTGGATTTCGCGGCGGGGCTGTGAGGGCCAATCGCGGCGGCGGGGAATTCAACCGGCAGGGGAGACGCGGCTTTGAAGATGGCTTCGGTTTTCCTTTTGCGCCGTTTTATTATCCTGACTACTTTGACGGTGGATTCTACGATGGCTACTACGATAGCGATTTGGATTACAGAGACCCCGCGCCATTAGACCCTCCAGTTCAAACTCGGATGCCGCAGGTATACCAGTCTCCAGCGCCTCCGTCAGTTCCGGGCGACTCACTCATCCTGGAAAATCACGATGGAAGATGGGTGCGAATCCCCACGGGCGGCGAATTAGTGAATGCTGCGACGCCCCCAGGTGCTGGTGCCGTTCCTGCTCCTTCACCAAAGGCGCCCGGAATCGCCCCAAAAACGGCGGAAACGGAACCGCCGGGTCCGCCATTGCCCCCTGCGGTTCTCGTCTTTCGCGATGGCCACACGGTGGAAATTCAGAAGTATATGATCCAGGGGGCCGACCTGTACGCCAGTTCTGCCTATTCAGCGACGGGGACGTGGACCCAAAAAATCCCTCTGTCTGACCTGGACATCCCCGTAACCCTCAAAATCAATAAAGACCGCGGCACGAAATTCTATTTGCCTTCCGGGCCGAACGAAGTGGTTGTCCGGTTTTAATTTTTAATAAACCGCGTACCCTTCCCATACGTCTTCCCATTCCGGAGAAAATAAGAAATGCGATAGGCTATGCCTACTCGGGCATCCGAATGGATCCGACTCTTTGGAAATATGAGGCCGACGTATGAAGACAAATAAACCAACTCAGCCAAATCAAAATAAATTTTCTCGCAGGGATTTTGTCAGGACGGCCGCCGCCGCGGGCCTGGGCGCAACGGCCTTGACCGGCATGGAATCCGCTCCGGCGGAAGCCGCGCAGGGCGTCTCACAAGTCCCAAAACACTGGGATCGCGAAGCTGACGTCGTCATCATCGGGGCTGGAGCAACTGGTCTGCCTGCCGCGATTGAAGCGATTGAGAACGGCGCGTCGGTCATCATCGTCGATGCGAACACTGACGTTGGCGGACATGCGATCGTTAGCGGAGGAAATATCGCGCTCGGCGGAGGAAGCGCGCGACAGCAGAAATATGGCGTGAAAGATTCTCCCGATTTGCTCTTCTCGGATTTAACAGATTGGTCTGTGGTTGAGCCAAACGGATTTCCTGATTACCGCTACAATGACAAAGAGATAATCCGCGCTTTCGCCGACAACAGCGGAGCCACATGCGATTGGCTCGTGGCGCATGGTGTCGTTTTTGTAGACAAGACCCCGGACAATGCAGGCGCGCACGCCACCGGAAATTCCGCGCCACGCGAAAACCACGCTGCTCCCATGCAATGGCCGCAAATGCAGACAGGCGTGCCAATCGCTCCGAATAAACAGGCGACTACCTCGGCCGGCATCGGTTTTGTACGGCCCATGGAGGCCGCTGCGAGGAAGCTGGGCGCACAAATTCTATTGCAGCACCGCATGACGAGCATTGTGCGCGAAAATCAAAATTCCTGGCGCGTCCTCGGGATCACCGCGACAAACAACGGAAAGACTTTAAGCATTCGCGCGAAAAAAGCAGTCATCATCAGCACGGGCGGCCACAGCAGTAATGTGAATTTCCGCCGGATTTTCGATCCGCGCCTCACGGAAGAATATCAAACCATGGGCGAGGCCTATTCCACTCGCGACGCAAGCGGTGAGATTGCGGGCATGGCCATCGGCGCGTCGCTTTGGGGGGCCTATAACCAGACGGGCGAATTCGGCGAAGCTCTTTCAAAAGCGGGAAGAATTGGCAGCCGGGAAGGTTATGTGAATCTCGGGTGGATGCCGGCGAGCCCTGTGTTTTCGCGCGCCGGGGCAACGGGATTGCGTGTTGCCGACTGGCAGAATGTAATTCTCGTGAACCAGGCGGGCCTGCGGTTCTTTGACGAAACCAAAGGCCAATATCCCACGGCCAACAATTACGGCGCCATCAAGCCTTACGTGGCCGGAAGTTACTTAAATGCGGCCAACATCAAGTATGACCCAGCCAATTTTCTGAACGCGGCTCTTGCCGGAACGGGCGAGGCTACTAACGGCGGCGGCCCCATTTGGGCAATTTTTGACGCAGATGCCGCCAAGCGCGAGGGGTGGAATACAACTCCTCCTGATGTGGACACCTCAAACGGATTTTTCTTTTCAGGGAACTCGATCGAGGAATTGGCACAGAACATTGTAAACAAATACCAGCGCAAGCCCATGCCGCCCGCTGCTTTGCAGGACACCGTTACTAAATATAATTCCTACGTCGATGCTGGAAATGATCCTGATTTCGGCAAGCCAGCGCCGAAGTACAAAATTCAAGCGCCGCCATTCCACGCCGCATGGTCCACGCCTGTGGTTCACGATTCGCGCGCGGGACTGCGCATTAACGGCAAGTGCGAAGTGATCGACCTCAACGGCAACGCAATTCCGGGGCTGTATTGCGGCGGAGAATCGGCTGGAGGATTCAGCATTCATGGGATTGCGCGGTGCGCTGTGCAGGGACGCATCGCCGGGCGAGAAGCAGCGAAACTCGCCCCATATGCTTTGACGAAGGGTTAAATGTCAAAATCTCGCAGGCAATTTCTGACCAATGCAACGCTTGCGTTGCTGGGGACTGCTGCGGGTTGTAAGAGCGGTTCCCAGAAGAATGCGGAATCGCCTGCTGGAGCGCCTCCCGCGTTCGGCACCTCCCCGCCTGTCGGGCCTGAGGTTTCGCCCGCAACGTTTGAGGAAGCCGAAAAACTTTTACAATTTAATTTAACTGCTGCGGAACGCGAGGAGGCAGCACGCAGCTGGCGTACGAACATCGCGGCAGTCTATGAGCGCCGCACAGGGCTGCGCAAAGTTGCGCTTAGTCCCGCCACGCCGCCGTATTCCATTTGGAATCCTGTGCTGCCCGGCCAAAAAGCTGGGCCAGAGCACGATCGATTTGTGTTTAAGCTGCCTGATCCCGGCCCACTGCCGGCAAAGGATGAGGAAATTGCGTTCGCGCCCGTCACGCAGCTTTCGAGATGGATCGAACAACGGAAACTTTCTTCCGAACGGCTGACAAATATTTATCTGGAACGGCTGAAAAGGTTTGACCCAAAACTTCGCTGCGTCATCACCCTGACGAGCGATCTGGCCCTCGCACAAGCCAAAAAAGCAGACGCGGAAATTGCAGCAGGGAAGTATCGTGGCCCGCTCCATGGAATTCCATTTGGCGTGAAAGACCTTCTCGATACGGCTGGCATTCCGACTACTTATGGCGCGGAGCCTTTTCGCAATCGCATTCCTGTCGCAAATTCCGTCGTCGTAAATCGTCTGCAGGAAGCCGGCGGAGTGCTCCTCGCAAAGCTGAGCATGGGTGCGCTGGCGCTGAACGACATTTGGTTTGGCGGACAGACCATGAATCCGTGGCTGCTCGAGGAAGGGTCTTCTGGATCAAGCGCTGGGCCTGGAGCGGCTACAGCCGCGGGCCTCGTTGGCTTCGCGATTGGCAGCGAGACGGACGGCAGCATCGTAAGTCCGTCCATGCGTTGCGGAATTACGGGCTTGCGTCCCACTTTCGGTCGCGTGCCGCGCACGGGAGCGATGACGTTGTGTTGGTCGCTCGATAAACTGGGCCCGATGACCAGAAGCGTTGGCGATGCAATGGTCGTGCTGCGTGCCATCTCTGGGCCGGACCCCGGTGATTTGTCGAGTGTGCCAAGCAAACTGGATTTCGATTCCATGGAGAACGTACACGGGTTGCGCGTAGGATATTTCCCCGCCTGGATGAAGGAAAGTCCTGCTACCGAAGTGGACCGAAGCGCGCTGGACGCAGTCGCAAAGGCCGGCATGGTTCCTGTAGAAGTTTCGATTCCGAACTGGCCATACGATTCGCTTGATCTAATTTTATTTGCGGAAGCAGCCGCTGCATTTGAAGACCTGACCCAGAATCACGGCGTCGACCAGCTCAAGATGCAAGTTCCGGACGCGTGGCCGAACATTTTTCGCCAATCACGATTTCTTTCCGCCGTCGATTTTGTGCAGACCGATCGTTTTCGGCGCAGCGTGGCAATGGAAATGGCGAGAGTTTTCTCCAGCGTCGATTTGCTTCTGGTGCCTTCGCTACGCGACGAAATGCTCACCATTACAAATTTCACGGGGCATCCATCGCTCACGCTGCGAGCAGGCTTTGTAAACGTGGCGACGGCACGTAGCGACTGGGCGCCCGACCCGGCGAAACCGCTCCCAACGTTTTCTCCGCCGCGCCGTGTCCCACATGGCATCACGTTAATCGGCCGTCTTTTCGATGAGGGGACTTTGGTTCTCGCGGGTCTGGCGCTGGAACAAATTTTTCAGGTAGCCGGAGAAGAGCCACCAGGTTTTTAAAGCATTGATGCTGGCGAAGAAAAAACTCAAATTTCTACAACAAGAGTGCCCACGGCTTTTCACGAATTACCCTTCGCATGAGCTCAGCGCAAGCAGATCACGATTCACGAATCTCCCGAATCACCGCCTGTGTAAATTCCTGCGTAGTTGCCGTTCCTCCCACGTCGCGCGTAGTATGTTTTCCTTCCCGATATACTTTGTCCAGAGCGCTTGAAATGCGCCGGGAAGCTTCCAACTCGTTCAGATAATTCAGCATCATGGCCGCAGACATGACAATCGCAGTAGGATTGGCTATCCCTTTGCCCACAATGTCCGGCGCGGTGCCGTGCACCGCTTCAAACAACGCGGCAACATCTCCGATATTTCCGCTAGGGACGACGCCCAGACCGCCTACAAGTCCCGCCCCCAGATCGCTGACCACATCTCCATACAAATTAGGCAAGAGCAGCATGTCAAACTGCGCCGGATTCATCACCAGCTGCATGCAGGCGTTGTCCACAATCAATTCGTGATATTCGATATCAGGAAATTTTTCCGCCACCGTGCGAATGGAGCTCAGAAAAAGACCATCCGAAAGCTTCATGATGTTGGCTTTGTGGATGGCATGAATCTTCTTGCGTCCATTCTTGCGGGCATATTCAAATGCGAATTTTGCGATGCGCGTCGAAGCATACTCCGTTATGATCTTCAGGCTCTCGACGACTCCCGGCACCACCGTGTGCTCAAGCCCCGCGTACAAATCTTCCGTATTTTCCCGCACAATCACCATGTCCACGCCAGACCAGCGTGAAGAAACTCCAGCGACATTACGGACCGGCCGCAAATTGGCGTAGAGATCGAGCTCCTTACGAAGAGCTACGTTGATGCTCGGAGGCCCCTGCGCAACGGCGGTCGCCATCGGGCCTTTAAGTGCCACATGTGTTCGACGCACGGATTCCACGGCCTGCTCGCGCGGAAATTCTCCAACCCGCTTTCCGTCTTTCAGGGGCGCCGCAAACACTTCCCATTCCACTGAAACACCGGAGGCCTCAACAATCTGCGTGGCTGCATTCGCAACTTCAGGTCCAATCCCGTCGCCAGGAAGAAGAGTAATTTTATGAGTCATAGGTTCACCAATCTTACGGGATAGCATCGCGTTTGTCGAAAATCGCCCCAGCTCGTTGTAGCAAAGTTGCCAATTAGATTTTGTGGCGCCAGCGTCTCGCCGGCGGTTATTCGTATCGTCCGCGCAGCACAAACCCGCCGGCCAGACGCCAGCGCCACATAAAAACGAGCAACCATGTTCACTGCGTTGTGTGGGATTCCAGCAGGAGCGGGGCAATTTAAGCACACCGCCCCGAATCTTTCATGCGTTAAGCACATCGAATGTTTATAGTTACTTGTGCAACTCGTTTTTCGAGCGCAGTTGCATTATTGCAACTTGTGCTATAATGGGCGCGTTACAAATATCGCCGAATCCGGCAGGGAGTGAAGGTACTGAAATGATTCAAGTTACTCCAGTGGCCACAACCAAAGTAAAAGAGATTATGGGCCAGCAGAACCCAGCGCCCGTTGCGCTTCGCGTGGCTGTCGTGGGCGGAGGTTGTTCGGGGTTTAGCTATCACATGGCTTTTGAAAACGCCGAGAACCCGACCGACAACGTTTACGAATTCGATGGACTGAAAGTTCTTGTCGACCAGATGAGCGAAATGTATCTGGAAGGCGTTTCCATCGACTACATCGAAACGCTCGAAGGCGCCGGCTTCAAGTTCAACAATCCGAACGTGAAGAGCACCTGCGGCTGTGGCAGCTCGTTCAGCGTATAAGAACGCCGCACAGATCTTCACTGTCAGTGCATTTCGATATGGGCCTTTGCGAACAATCGCATTGGCCCATTTTTCTTTTTGCCGTTCAATTCTTCGTAAAGTTGTTTGTGATCTCGTTGCAATGATTTAGTGTGGCCCGTATCCTATAGTGCGCCCATGAAAATAGCCCTTGCCCAGCTCAATCCTACCGTCGGAGATTTTGCGGGGAATTCCGCTAAAATCCTGGAATATTCCCGACGTGCTCTGGAACAAGGCGCCGATCTAGCGGTCTTCTCCGAACTTTGTCTCTGCGGATATCTGCCCATGGATTTGATCGAGCGGCCTCATTTTATCGATCGAAACGAAAGGGAATTGGCTCGTCTCGCGAAGCTATTGCTGCTTCCCGCCATTGTCGGCTACGCGGCTCACGCGAACGGTGCGACAGGAAAATCCGCCGCCAACGCGGCTGCCCTCCTGGCCAACGGAAAAATAGAATTCGTTCAGCACAAAATGCTGCTGCCTACGTATGATGTTTTTGACGAATCCAGGTATTTCCAACCTGCGGCTGCACAAAATGTTTACCAGTTTGGCGGTCAGAAACTGGGCATAACCATCTGCGAGGATATATGGAATGACAAAACTTTCTGGGCCAAACCTCTTTACGAACGCGATCCGGTTTCCGAACTCGCCGCCCAACACGCCAGCCTGATCATCAATATTTCCGGCTCGCCTTTTACGATCGGCAAGCGAACTTTACGATTGGACATGT
Organism: Saccharimonadales bacterium (SeqCode); assembly: GCA_035486415.1. Classification (GTDB taxonomy): domain Bacteria; phylum Acidobacteriota; class Terriglobia; order Acidiferrales; family UBA7541; genus Palsa-360. The sequence goes on along the minus strand of DATHNC010000153.1, from coordinate 16,291 downwards.
TGCGCTCCCTCGCTAAAGCGCACAACCTGCCCGTGATCTATGTGAATCAGGTTGGCGGAAACGACAGCCTGGTCTTCGATGGCGGCAGCGTAGTCGTCTTGCCCGACGGCCGCATCGCCGCCCAGGCGAAATCTTTCGAGGAAGATTTAGTCATCTTTGACACAGCAACATTTGCTGGCGAAGTTCACACGCAACCTTCCGATGAACTCGACCATGTCCTCCAGGCCTTAATCTGCGGGACGCGCGATTACGTTCAAAAATCTGGTTTTCGCGGAGTCGTCGTCGGCCTGAGCGGAGGAATCGATTCCTCTGTCGTCGCGGCAATTGCCGTGGCCGCCCTTGGCCCTGAGAATGTCCAGGGCGTGTCCATGCCCGGCCCTTATTCGTCCGAAGGTAGCCGCAAAGATGCGCGCCAGCTGGCGGACAATCTGGGAATCAAGTTTCTGACCATCCCCATCACCGAGGTTTTCCAAGCGTATAAAGCAACGTTGATAGGTGCCTTCCAGGGCCGTGCAGAAGACGTCACTGAAGAAAATCTTCAGGCGCGAGTCCGCGGAAACCTTTTAATGGCGCTCTCAAATAAATTTGGATCCATGGTCATTAGCACAGGAAATAAATCTGAAATGGCGGTAGGCTATTGCACTCTGTACGGAGACATGGCTGGCGGCCTGGCCATGCTTTCGGACGTCCCAAAAACTATGGTCTATGCCTTAGTCGATTATATAAATCGCGAAAGGGAACTGATTCCCCGAGCTTCGGTCGAGAAGCCTCCATCCGCAGAACTCCGACCAAATCAAACGGATCAGGATTCCCTGCCGCCGTATGAAATTCTTGATCAGATTTTGAAAGCTTATATTGAAGAATTAAAATGTTCCGAAGAAATTGCCGAAGAATTCAGTATCGATATATCCTTGGTGCGTTCCATTGCAGCCAAGTTCGACCGAAATGAATACAAACGCAGGCAAGCCCCGCCTGGTCTGAAAATTACTTCGAGGGCATTTGGATTGGGCCGCCCATTTCCAATTGTTCAAAAGTTTATTCCTTAAGAGGAGTGTCACCTATGGTCCGGAATAGTTTGAGGACGTTAGCTCTAGTTGGTCTCTTATTACCAACAGCATTCCAGCACTCCTCATTGGCTCAGTCGAATCCGCCAAAAGAAAAATCTGAAACCGCAACCCCTGCCGGGCCAACCGCTGCCAAACCCGGAACTGTGGAATCACGAATTGAAAAATACCTGAGGAATCTTTACGCTTGGGGACCTACCTATGATGTCAAAGTCGGCCCGTCCAAACCTTCGTCTATCCCGGACTTGCTGGAAGTGCCGGTTACAGTCACCATGGGAGGACAATCTGACACCGCAGTCGTCTACGCCTCAAAAACAGGAAATTTCCTGCTAAGAGGCGAGCTGACAGACATGTCTGTCGACCCCTTCGCCGACAATCGCTCCAAGCTCCACGTAGGCAAATCCCCCGCCATGGGCCCGGCAAATGCGAAAATCACCCTCTACGAATTTGCCGATTTTGAATGCCCCTCATGCCGTCAACTCGACTTAGTGCTGAGGAAGTTCCTGCCAGAGCACCCCGAATTTCGCCTGGTATTCAAACACTTTCCCTTAACCAACATTCACCCATGGGCCATGACCGCCGCAATCGCCAGTCAATGCGCATTTCACCAAAATCCCGACACATTCTGGAAAATGCACGACGCCATCTTCGACGCCCAAGACGTAATCAGCCCCTCAAACGTCTGGGATAAAATGAAAGACTTGGCAAATCAGGAAGGTCTAGACGCACAAACATTCAACACATGCATGTCAAACCCCGAAACAGAAAATGAAGTAAAAGAAACCATGGACGAAGGCCACGCCCTAACAATCACAGCCACCCCCACAACTTTCGTAAACGCCCGCCGAGTAGTAGGCCCCGACCAATCCGCCCTAGAACAATCCTCTTCCTTCGAGGCAAGTCATAACTAAACATAATATAGCTTATCAGTCTTCATTTGTCAAGTTTAATTTTGGAGGGCCACGGTTTGAATTGTAAATACTGGGGTTGCATATGTTTAAGGTTCCGTGAAGGATCGCAAGGCATGGGCAAACAGAGAGTTGAGTAACTTGGGGATCTTCTGTTGGCGTATAAGGCTATTGGTATCTATCGCGTGGCAGACACTGTGTTTGTCGAGGGGTAGAAGGTGTAGAGCCACAATTTTGGACATCAAAGTTTAGAGGGTGCCAGCTCAACCGGTCGATGCAACACCATCAGATATAAATCTTTTTTCTATAAGGTGGAGTTGATGAGATTTAAGCGGCGGTTCAAGCTTTCTGAGCAGCAGCGCAACGACATGTGGCGCCGTTGGAAGGCGGGGCAGTCGTTGCATGAGATTGGGCGAGCCTTCAGCAAAGATCATGTGTCGATTCAATTTATGTTGGCGCAACAAGGCGGGATTGCTCCAGCAGCACGGCGGCGCTCGTCGCTGACACTCACGCTGGCGGAGCGGGAAAACATTTCACGAGGGATTGCTTGCGGCTCATCGATTCGTGAAATAAACAGAGGCTTGCAGAGTGCGGTGTCGACTGTGAGTCGCGTGGTCGCCCGATTCCCCGCTGACGTCGCTCGCGGGATAGCGGGCACCACATAGGGTCAAATCGTCGACGCCATTTCTAATCGAGAACGGTCCGAAGAAATCGAGGACTGCGCCATTCCCGGCCATTCGGAACGCGATCTCATCGGCGGAACGAAGAACAGTCAGATCGCGACGCTCGTGGAGCGACATTCGCGATTTACCATGCTGGTGAAAGTATCCGGCAGAGATCGTCTGCGGTGATCGCCGTGCTCTGCCAGCACGCTCGCAAGCAGCCCGCAACCTTGCGACGCTCATTATCCTGGGATCGCGGCCTGGAAATGGCGCAGCACAAAAGCTCCACGGTGAACACAGAAGTGAAAGTCTATTCTGCGATCCGCAGAACCTTTGGCAGCGAGGCTCGAACGAAAATACGAACGGCCTGTTGCGTCAATACTTCCCTAAGCGAACAAACTTGTCAGTCTATTCTCAAGAAGAGGTCGACGAGGTGGCACTCAAACTAAATCAGCGTCCGAGAAAAACTTCGGAATTTCAAACTCCGGCAGATAGACTGCAAGTAAGTGTTGCACTGAACTGTTGAGACCGCCGGTCTTTCCGGCAAGAAATTGGCTATAGGTGGTTGGGCTTATTTGTTTGTCTGGGGTGATGAGGCAATTTGGTGGGGACTAGTTAATGGTGGATGGTTGCAGCGGCAGCGGCGCCGACGGCTATGCCGATGGCTAACCATTTTGCTGACCGTATTACTCGGGTCAGGAAGGCGCCGCCGTGGGCGGTGGCGATGGCGGCGTCGCGCTCGTGGAGCATTGCGGCGGAGCGTAATTTTTCATCGGACAAATCTTTTTGGAGAGCGTCACTCTGCGCTTTATTCTCTCTGCAATCCTGCAAGCCATCGTAGAGAGGAACCAGATCTGGCTGCGGGATTGAAATAGTTGTCGAAGGGGACTCGCCCGGAGCCAGGGGCCCGGACAAATCCGGATCATGAATGGTTACGGGCAGCGGGAGCGTTGGGAGGACTGCGGCTAATTGTTCGGAGGCTTGTTTGGGGGTCTGCACGGCGCGTTTTTGGGATTGAATGGCGGATAAGGCGGTTGAGAGTTGCGTGTCACGCTGGTTTTCTCGTTCGGTGGCTTGCTGTATTGAGCTGTTCTGCGCTTTTAATGTTGCGGCGAGTTGCTCGGAATCGTGCCGCGCGGAATGCCAGGCGTCGGCCAGGAGCGCTATGGCGATGGCGGCGGCAATCAACACGACAATGTGTAGAGACAGTTTCATGGGATGCTCGCGAAAATTTGAATTTTGATTCGTGTCTTGGCAGGCGGTGCGGGCGGGGAATTCGTGCTTCGCACTTCCCTGTTGGTTTCAGTTGCGCTGCGAATTCGCAAAAATACGTGTAAATCTATCAGTCAGAGTCGGACAAAATGCCACAGGCTGATGCCTATGCTACTTAATTTCGAGACATCAGACAGGGCGCGACGAGTAATTTCGTTTTCGCGCTAACACTTCTGCTGCGTAATTAAAATTCGCTCCGCCATTCCAGGCCTGCAGAGCGGTTGCGACATCGCCTTTGGCTTTTGCCAGCCTCGCGGCCAGAACGCGGCACCCGAACTCTACGCCGGCAGTGGGGTCGCAGAGTTCCGCGAGAGAAGTTTCCTTATAGCCGAATTCCCTTGCCACTTGTCCCATCACCTGCATGAGTCCCCACGACATCGAGCGCATGTAGCTTTCCGTGGCGCTCAATTTTCCAGCGGTATAAAGCGGCGCGACGTAGCGCGATAAAAATCCCGGCTCGTAGCGGACGGCCCACGGGTTCCACGCTGATTCCTGCTCGATGACAGCGCAGACGAGCGCGGGCTCGAGCTTGTGCTCTGCCGCAATTTGTCGCGCAAGTTCGATGATTTCGGGGTGGACGGTGTCAGGCATGTTGGCGTGTATTTCGTGAATCGTGATTTGTGAATCGTGAATCGAATTGCGTGCTTCGTGAAGACCAGAGTAATTTAAATTGTGAATTGTTTAGCTGCTTCGGTGGCAGTGTGCGGCTAAAAGGCCTGCCGTACGCTGCAAATCTCAAATTTGAAATTTCAAATTTCAGACATCAAATCTGATTGCCTGGCACGAATCACAAATCACAACTCACGAATCACCGTTTTCTCTCGCTGCCGTTCAATTCCAGGAACTGCACGGGAGGCGGCTCTTTAAGTTCGATGCCGAGGTGCGTGCCGATCTGGCGCAAGCCGTGATACAGATGCGGAAGATGATTAAGTGCCATGTCACGGATGAACGCGCGGCGAATTTCGTCATCGCGCGTGCGCCTGTGCAGCCAGCGAATGAAGAAAAATAATTGCAACCCCGACGGAAACACGACGACGAACCAATAGGGATTCATGTGATTGTTAACCCGGAAGGCCTTAGGTCTGGTAGGACAGGCTTCAGCCTGTCTGGTTTGAATTTGCTTAAAGCAAAAACTCTATTCTATGGACCAGTGGAACAACTTTTACGAATGTTCTTTAAGACTTTTGCCTGGTTGCTTTGAAATTTTCGCCTGAAAAATACTTTCGCAAATGAAAACAGGCTCAAGCGTGTTCTACTTAGCCGCTATACCCGAACGACAGGCCGCCGGGGCCAATGCCGATTTTGAATCCGCCGGACGCGGCGTTGCGCGCGCTGGCGTCAAGCAATTGTGCCGGCACGCCGATGGCGCGGCCAAGCAAATTTGAATCCGTGCCGTACAGTCCGGAGAGACCTGCGAGCGCAGACTGCGTGTCCGACCGCGAAGCGTTGGCAAACGCGAGCTGATTTTGCTGCGCGAGGTTGGCCGAGTCCTGGCCCTGCGTGCGTGCAAGCGAATCGATCAGAGCGCCGTAACCTGCGGAATTATTTGTGCGGGCGGCTCGGTTCGCAGCGTTTTGCGCGAGCGCGTCGAACGATGAGGACAACGCCGACTGCGAAAGATTGGTGATCGCCGATTGCTGCGCCTGCGAATAGCCGGGATTGGCGAGCATATTTTGGTAGCCGCCGGCGGCCTGCGAACCGAGCGCCTGGCTCGAGCCGTAGATCTGGTTGTTCATCGAGTTTTGCGAAGAGAGTTGCTGGTCGATCATTTGTTGCGTCTGTGCTTGTGCGCCGCGTCCCATGGGACCTCCGGTAGTCGTGATTTGTGAATCGTGTTTGGTGATTCGCTACAGGTGAAAATCAGCAGGTGGGTGACTGGTAGAGGCTTGACCGCATTTCATGCGGTCGTGACCCGTGAAAAGCATATTCATATACGAAATCTGAGCGATCGTTTCATTTGTTCTTTTCACCAGTCACTAGTCACCAGTCATTAATTCATACTCGCTGCGAGAAGCAATCCCACGGATCGCGCGTCCAGCCCAGGCGCGAGAGGCGTCGCCCAAACGCGCGCGCCACGCGTGGTGGCAAAAATGCTTGCACGTCGTCGAGGCCTCGTGCGGCGGCGCTGGCGCGTGCCGCGTCATGCAGCGCGATAAAATTGTGCCACCTTGAACGCGGCGTGCCGGCCGCGGAATCGTGCAACAAATACGCCTCCGCCGTCAGACGCAGCAGCACCGCCATGGCAATTTTTGGTTTCTCCGCGCAAGAGACAGTGTCAGCGCAATCGCCCGTGGCGCTCATTGTTCCGGAAGCATCCGTCGAAATGTCTTCCTCATCGTCTTCCAGCACAAGCTTCGACACAAACAGCGGGCTATCTAAGTCTGGCAGCGGGTAACCAAAGCCCTGCGCCGCATGCATGCGCCGCAGATCGTCAAAATCCCCGTCCGTGTATTCGCGTATGCGCATTAGTTTTTTGTGGCATATGCTTCAGCCTGTGGATTTTTGTGTCAGCAAAAGTGATCATGCAGCGATTGCAGTCTTAGAAGCAGGAGGGATTGCGCGCAGACAAAACTCCACAGGCTGAAGCCTATGCCACGAAAACCTATCGCAAAATCACCGGCCCCGAGCTGCTCTGCGTCACCAGACCAAATCCGGATCCGCCTTCGCTGCCGGAAGCAGTGCCGCTTCCCTGCGACGCCTGTAGCGCGGGCCCCGTCGCTGTCCCACCACCCACGACGGCCGCTGGCGGAGTGCCAAACGCCACGGGCGACGAAGTGTCCGAGCCGAGATACTGCGAATACGCGCGCCAGTAAAGCGTCTGGTTGCCCATGGACACGCGCAAATTTCGCGAGCTGCCCATAAAATGCACGTACGGATTGCTGAATGCCGGCGTCACGTCGGACTCTGCAAAATAAAAAATCCCGCGATTCACGGAAGAATTATCAGTGATCGCCAAATCGAAAATTCCGTCCGCAGCGATCACGCTCACCCCGCCGATCGACGACGGCGCCGCAATCGACCCCGAAGGATCGACGCCCGTCGCGCGCCCCACAGCATTCACGCCATTGATCAGCTGCGTCAACGCCTCATACACGTACGGCGAATCGCTCTTGATTTGCGCCAGTTGTCCAATTTTTAGCATGCATTTAAAGTAGGACAGGCTTCAGCCTGTCTTCTTTTGAATTTTGTAAACGCTATATAACATTTCTTAACGACGCAAAAAACAATGGCGCTATATTGTCCGATCCGGGATTGCGTTTCATCGGTACAGGATTCGAGGAGGTCAAAAGAAGACAGGCTGAAGCCTGTCCTACTATATTCAATTCCCGCCGCGCACTGGCGCCCATGGATCCGGCAGCAGCGACGGAATAAATCTCTCCAGCTTGAACCACGCCCCAGCCGTATTCGTCCCCAGCTGGAACGCCACCCGCTCGCCCAGCAAATTAATCGGCATCTCCAAATCTTTTGAGCCGGGAGAAGACAGCGGCAGCGTCGCGAGCGCCGCGGGAAACGCCTCGTTATCGACAAACGCGGAGAGGTTCAAGTTCCCTGCCCCCTCTGCGTACATCGTCAAATAGGCAAAAAGTTTGCGGTGCGAGCGCACCTGGTACGTCTGCTCAAGATCGTGGCTCAGAAAAAAGTAAGTCGTGTAGTAGGAATTGATCGCCGCGCCGTCATCGGAAAATTGCGTATCTGAAAGCTGATAAATTTTGCCGTTCCCCGCGCCGCTCACGAGTCCGTTGCCCAGAAAAAGTTGCGCCGTGCCGTCCGAGCGCTCGGCGAGCGTGCACGCATTCGCCGTGATGTACCACGGAGACCATTTGCGCGAGCGCCCCACCGCATACAATTTTCCAGACAAAGTGGAAAACAGGATCGAGCCGAGTGCGCCAATTTCCCCGCCGCTCGACAAACTGCGGTAGTCCATCATCAAAATCAAATTCGGCGAAGTCGCTGTGCCCGTCGGAACGCCGCATAAAATGCGCTTATTTCGCGCGTCGACGCTCACCCACAACGTTTGCCCCGCAGCCCAGTTGATCGTGTCCCAAAGCGGCTGGATCTCCTGCGAAATTTTCAGCGGTTCGCCGCCATCGAACAAATACATTCCCGCGCGCCCCGCGATCACCGCCCAGTCCTCGCCCACGGCCACGCCCGAAACGGAGGGCGTGCCCACCGAGTTTGACACTTCGTTGATCGTCCACGAAGCCGGTTCGTTCACGCCGTCATCCTGCGTCACGTGCATGGACCGGTCTTTCACCAGATACAATCGCTCACGCACCAAAAATGCCGCGCGCACTGTCTGCCCATCGTTTTCCGAGACGTTCATGAAGCCCGTCACGCCGTCGTAGCTTTCCGGATCGTCCGCATATGACGCTCGCACGAGCGAAGTGTTGTAAGGCTGCGCGGTCGGAAAAATTTCAATATTCTCCACCATGAATCCAGCGTTTAACGTGGGCGTGCCGTCCGCGTACACGCGCAGCACCAGGTCCGCCGGAATCGTCAGAAATCCAAGCGCCGGAGTAATTGGCGCAATAAATTCTTTCCACGCGCCGGTCGTGATCTGTGCGGCCGGCACGGAAATTCCCGGCGTCGAAATTCCCCCGAGCGCACTGTATAAATGCACGTGCAGCGTGCCCTGCGTCAGCGCGCCCGTCATGCGCACACGCACGCGCGCCGAATAATTCGTGTTCGTCTGCAAGCGCGGCGCGCCGTTGTAATCCGTCACCGCCGATTGCGTGATCAACCCGCGCGTGGCCGTTGCGCCATCGCCCAAAATTAAATAGTCGGTGCCCCAAACCGCTTCGCCCGACGAATCGAATGTTCCGCCCGCAAAAAATGTCGGGTCCGGCGTCCACCCGAGCGGCACGTTATTTCCAACGCCGCCAAATCCGCCGTCGAACGTCAAATTATCCCAGTTATTTTGCTTGTTGCGCTCGCCCCACCAGAACAGGCGATCGGAATATCCGATCACGCCGGCGCATTCGCCCAGCTCCACCAGATTAAATAAATAATCCGCTTCAATCCCAGCGAGCAGCGCGGTGTCCGAAAAATCCACGACAAACGAAGTCAACGTGTTGTCAAATATCTGCATCTGCGGAGCGCCGCTCAGCCCCGTCGTGTAATAAAACAAATCTCCGCCCGCTCCGGTAAACGCCAGAATACGCGCCACAACATTGGGCAGCGTGCCTACCCACGGAAGTCCCGTGACATTCGCGCGTCGCCCGCCCACCGCGGTCCAGGAAATTGGCGGCGATGGCCGCGTCAAATATCCTTGCCGCGTCACAAAAATCACCGAGCACTGGTGCACGCCCGCGCTGATCGATCCCACGGGCGCCGCGCTGCCGCCGCTCGACGAAGAATTCGCGTTCGTCTGCGAGTACGTGAAGTGCAGCGAATCGATGATCGACAAAATCGGAAACACGCCATCATACGAGGCGTCCGTTACGCCCGCGATGGTCACCTGATCCGTCGCGATTAGCCCCGTCGCGGTTGCCGTTGCCACCGTCACCACATTCGACGTGCGCGAAATCGCGGAAATATACGCCACCACATCCGCCACCGCTATCGGCCCCGCAGCCGGCCCCACCTGGCTCACGCGATCGAGGTACATCCCGTCAAACTGCCGCGGAATGTCCACCCCGAAATTCCCATCGTGCTGCGATATATATTCGCGCCCAAAGAGTGAAGTCGAGTTCGCCGCCGCATTCGCCGTCAGCCCGGTCGCGATCTGCGTCAGCACGCCCGGAGAATTTTCTCCCCACAGCGTCCCCGCCGAGTCCATCGCCAGCAAAGTCTTCACCAGGTTTGGCGTCGTAAAAGTTTTCAAATAATTTACAGTAGGATTCCCCGCGATCGGCGCAAAAACCGACACAAGCCCGGGCCGCGTCTTCACCCCGCCCTGCAAGAACGCCACGTCCCTGCAGTCCGGCGACACCCCCGGCGGCAGATCCGCCGCAGCCATATCCGTAACAATCCCGCCAAACAATTCCAGCGGCGCGTCAACAGTCCCAGCAATGCTCATAAAGTCTCGTGATCCGTAATTTGTGATTCGTAATTTGTGAAATGTGAATCGTGACCCGTGTTGACACCGAACCTGACCTTCCACCAACCAACTTTGAAATATGCTGGTTTAAGTGGCATAGGCTTTAGCCTGTGGGTTTTAGTCCTACGCAGCCGCAAAGAGTGTGAGATAGACTTACAGAAACCCCACAGGCTAAAGCCAATGCCAGGCAACCAGCGGCGAATCCATTCCCCCAGCGATGCTTTTAAGCCTAAGTGATTTATAATTTCAGAATTGAAATTTCAGATTTACAATTTGAAATTTGAGATTCGCAACTCGCGCGACTGCTACAGCGCAGCATGATTCGATCACCTTGCCAGCCCAATGAGCGATTCTTAATTCCTCCCGATATGACAATAAGGAGAATGTCGTTCCACGAATCACAATTCACAATTCACAAATCACGCCTAAATCAACGGCGCAAAACCAGCCCTCGAAGAAAACGGCCGCCGCCTGCGTCCCGTCTGCTGCTCGCGCTGCGTGGCTCGCACCAGCAAATCCTCCAGCGCATCCACCGCGGCCGCATCCCACCGCTCCGCCTGCGGAGCACCGCGCGCCGCTCCCGCCATGGCCGCCGCAGCATACGCCAGCGCTTCCTGCGAATTGCGAATCAGCACCGGGCTCGTCGCGTCCACCAGGTCCGGATATGATTTCTGATACCGCAAACGAATCTGCGTGTCCTGCGTCGCACCCAAAAAATACAATCCGTCCGCGCGCCACTCCCAATAAAGCAGCGCCTGCCCCTGCGGCTCCGACGGCAACCCATCGTGATCCGTCAGATCGACCATCTCCACAAAATCATCGGTGCTAAGATTCGCGCGCTCCCAAATTTTCACCGGCACAAGCAAATCCGTTGGCAATTGATTTGGCGGCGCTGTTGCATCCGTGATCGAAACCTGCACCGACGCATCTACAGCAGGCACCGCAGACACCACCAGCAACACGTTGTCCGTCAGAAAACTTCCCGACTGCACATTCGCCAGTGTCCGCTGCGCCTTACGGTAAGCCGCATTCACATACGGCAGCAGCACGGTATCCGTAAATAAATTCCCCGCCGCATCGTTCAGCAGCGAGCGCACCAGCGCCGTAATCTGTCCCGCAGTGTTATAAGCCGTAGTTCCGACAACAGGCATGGATGAACCTCGTGATTCGTGATTTGTGATTCGTAATTCGTGAAGTGCGATTTCTGATTGCGGATAAATAGTGATCAATCAAATATGCGTTGTGGGTCGCGGCTTCAGCCGCGACATTCAGCTGCTAGAAAATCAGTGGCTTTAGCCCCTGAAGCCTTTTTAGAAATATGCGGCGAGCCGTTTATGAGATGCCTGCAATTAATTTGTGAATGTGCAAGTGTGATTCGCAAATCGCACCATCTCGGTCACGAATCACAAATCACGATTCACGAATCACCACCTCACCCTGGCAACGGCGACTGTTTCAAATACGCCGCCACTCCAATAATTCCAGACATCATCGCGCTCACCCCGGCGATCGCCAGCGTCGAGTGCAATCCCGCCTGCAAATTAAAATGCGTCGGATCGATCCCCACCGCAGCAAATCCGGTGATCACTCCGTTCGCGCCGCCCGCCACCGCCGCGGCCAGCAGCCCTCGCCACCACAATTGAAAATTTGTCCAGGCGCTCATCATCTCCTCTTCACTTTACGGTAATGAGGGGAGCGCTCGGTGCGTTTGGGTTTGTCGGCACATTCGCCGTAGTCACGCCGGAACACGCCGATTCCCCGCCCGCCGAATCCACAGTCGTCACGCAGTAGCTGTAGGCCGCGCCCGCTGCCACGCCCGCATCCGTATAAGTCACGCCGGGATTCAGCGCAGTATTAATTTTTGAAAAAGTCAGGGTGGCAGCAGCGCTAGCTACGCCAGCGGCCCGATAAACGTTGAATCCGCTAACCGTCCCCGATCCGCCCACAGGTGACGGCGCCGTCCAACTCAGCGTGACGCTGTGCGGCGTTCCCACAGGAATCCCCTGCGCGGCGATAGTAGCCGCAGCAAGAAGAACTGAAACAAATAAAATGCCGCAAATACGCCTCGCAATTCGATCAAACATAAAAAACAACCTTTCATCAAAATAATTGCCGGCCTTTAAGTAGCACAGGCTTCAGCCTGTGGGGTTTGGGCCTTGCAAGGCCAAAATTCCACAGGGTGAAGCCTGTGCTACAAAACCGCAACCCTCTCGCTACGAATCACAACTCACGATTCACCCTTCGCCGGAGCTCAGGGCAAGCAACTCACGAATCAAGCCAAATCACTGCTTCAACTCCACCAAAAACATTTCCGGCGTAATCGCATCCGTCGCCGCCACATTAAATTGCAAATTAATTGTCACCGCCGAAGAAGTATTCACCGCCGCCGTATCCAGCTTGATGGAATTGGTCCCCGCGTTGCTGTCCTGCCCGACCGTGGAAATCGTCTGCGCGGAAGTCGACCCCGCATTGTTCATCACGATGTACGTCAGCTTCTCGACCTGGTTCGCTGCGCCAGCCGGTTGCGTTAAAGTCGTGGAAGTTCCGCCAAACGAAAGCGTATAGCTCACCGCAGCCGTGCCTGTCGTGTGTTTCGCCAGCACGGTGATGATCACTCCCTGCCCCGCGCCCATCACGCCCGCAGGCAGAGTACACGTATAGTAAGTAGCCGCCGCGCCCGTCCCCGTAACCGCCGTAGCGGGTCCCTGGTACGCGCACGCCGCGCTGTCCGCGCTGCCTACCGTCTGTGCCGCTCCATTATTTTCAATCTTCTTCCAGCGATGCGCCGTCGAGTCCGCGTACAACAGATCCACGCTAGCGATCCCTGTTGGAGCCGTGGTCTCAGTGCCGGAATAAAATTTGTAGCTATGCACGCCGCCATTAAACGGAAACTGTACTCCGCTGAGAGGCGCGCCATACTGCGCCGCGGTCAAATTAAAGCCAAGAAAACCAGTTCCAAGCCCGCCGCTAAATCCGCAAAATAAGCAGGAATTGGCGTTGTTTTCTTCCGTCAGCCAGGTGCGCATCGCGTTGCCCACCGGCGAAGGCGACTTCGTCAACTGGCCCGCGGTTGTCGCCAGCGTGTACGTGCAGGTTCCGTTAGAGATGGCAGTTGAGTTGAAATAATTTCCTTCCGCACCAGCGCTCGTCCCAAAATAAACATTGCAGCTTGCCGGAAAATAAATTCCAGTCGTCGCCGAGACGCTGATGGAGCTCGAAGCTCCCACCAGTTGTGAGATTTCCGGACTGGGTGCCGACTCGCGCCCGGCAACATCCACGGCAGTAACCTTAAAGTAATATGTCCCAGCCGCTAGCGACCCTGCGCCCGTCCCAGTCACCGTCGTTTGCGGGCGTCGGAACACGTGACCGATCATCTGCTCGCCCGCCGGCCCCATCGTGTCATTTCCTCCACTCGTCAAAACTTCCGTCGTCTGCACGTCATATCCAGTTTGGGTAATTCCCAAGTCGCATCCCGAATATGCGCCGAAAATATTTCCCCAGTACCCGATGCTCAGCGCGCCGCTGCCGCCGCTCGTCGGATTTTCAAAAGTCCACTCGCGGCAATTCACCAGACTCCCGGAATTAATCGCCGATCCAGCCAACCGGGAAAATCCCGTCGTCTGCCCATGGACTGCAATATTATTTCCAGGCAGCGCGCCGCACGAAGACGTGCTGTAAAACAGCGACTGGCTCCCCGCAATGAAGTCGCCGGTTTCCACATTGTCAAACGTCGCGTTGCTAAAAGAATTGCACGTGGCCAGGTTGATAAATCCCAAGTCCTGGTTCGCTTCCACCGTTGTCGTTCCGTCAAACACCAAATAAGCGGTAGGACCCCCTCCGGTCGGAAACGGAATGTCCATGCGAATCGTATGGCTGATAAACGAATTGTCGCGGAAACCAAAAACGCTCGAGTGCGCGTTGTTTGTTAATCCCAAAAACCAGATCGCCGGAATATTATTGTTCGTGCCGTTCGCGCTGTCGTTCCAGTTTGTGCGGTTGAACAGGCTGAAAAATGCATTGTTATCCACCTGCAGCATCGGCCCGCTGCTCACCCAATTGCCAAAACTCACGTCCTGCGTCGTCACGTCGCCCTGCGAATCCTGAATAATTCCCGCCGCACTGGAACTCAGGCAAATATGCGACAGATCGATTCCAGCACCCGGCCCGTAGGCCACAAATAATGCGCCAAGCGTTTGATAGCCAATAATCTGGCTGCACGACAGCGTCCAATTGCCCTGCCCATAAAGCCCGCCTGTTCCCGTAATCGAAATTTGCCCCGTCGTTCCGCTGGCCAGATTTCCTTCCACCGGAAGCCCAAACAATTCAATCGCCCCGGTCTGTACAATTTTCACACCCGCAATTCCCGAGGAAGGAAACGGAATCGTGGACATGTACCAAAGTCCTTCCGGAATAAAAACCGTGCCCTTGTTCGTTATCTGCGAGCCGCCGTCGGTCGACGCATCGGCAATCGCCTGCTTGATGAACATCGAATTGTCGGGAATCACAAACGTGCCGCTCACCGAATTGGAAGCGTTGGCCGCGAGCACCAGGTTGAGGCCGCCATTCGCGCCTGAAGTAATCGTCGTCACGAGCGCCTGATTCGTGGCCGACACAGGAGGCGTTGTGGGCCAAAATCCCTGGTAGCCCGTCCAGGTATTTATCTCCGCGCCCTTGTCAATAATTCCGCAAGTATTCCCCGCGGTAAATCCCGCGCAATCGAACGAGTATCCCAGCGGCGCATAGCTCCCGCCCGCGTCGCTGTACACCAGATAGCCCACAGCATTCGCCACCGACGTCCAATACACGCCCACGTAATTCAGCGGCGTGCGCGTTGACGGCGCCGTGGTCATCGTGATCGCCGCGCTCGCCGCGGACGTTCCGTAATTCGCGTCGATCGCCGCCACTTTGTAATGCACGGTCGTCGAGCCGGCTGTGCCCGTCACGTTCGGATTCGGCGCAGCGCCCTGCGCAGGCGTGGATAGCGTCGAGAGCGGCCCCGCACTCGCAACAAAAATTCCGCAACCATTTTTAAAATTGTTGTCCGCCAGAATCGTCAGCGCATTCGTCCCTGAAGTGATTGTCCCGGTCGTGTGCGGCACGAGGAACGCAGACTGATCGCAACCGCCCGCCGGCATGTATGCCGTAATATCACGCCACGGATCGGACCCCTTGAATCGCTGCGACGATGTCCACTGATTGTCCTGCGTTGTCGACGGCACGGGCGCGCCGCCCACCGTCAGAGATCCGGTGATCGCCGCCGAGCCCTGCACCGTCAAGTTCCCCGCCAGGGTCAACGAAAACGCGGAGATTCCGCTCGTCGTAGTCACCGTAGCAAACGTCGGCGCGGTAGGATCGCTCGGCAAAATCACATTCGGAATCTGCTTCGTCGTGATAGACGGCCCGCTGATTTCAATTTCGTATCTTCCAGGCGCCGCATAAAACGTGTAATTTCCCAGCCCATCCGAAGAAATCGGATTTGCCAGCGCCTGCGTCAACGCCGGGTCTGAGTAAATCAGCGCCAGCGGCGCACAAGGCTGTCCCGTCGCCGCCGAAGTACAAATCCGCACCGTAGCCCCCGCCATCGGCCTGCCCTGCGCGTTAAACACCACATCATCCTTGCGCGACCCCTGCGCAAATAAATTCCCCGCGCACAACAAGCAAATCAACGCCCCAGCGCAGCAAATCGCACCCAAACTCGACCATGAAATCCGTCGCTCCACTCTGCTCATTTCCATGATTCCCCTATGCTATAGCTCGGGTCTTCAGACCCGAGGCTTTTCCGCCCCGTCATCGAAAACCACCTGCCTAAAACTCATTGCCCATATCCGTATATCGCCGCACAGTAAAATTCACAGAGCGTTTCAAGTAGCACATGCTTCCGCCTGTGGGTTTCTGTTCATGCACGAACGCTACGCTTGAGAGGTTTTCTTAGCGCAAGGACTAAATTCCACAGGCTGAAGCCTGTGCTACTGAAGATCAAATCCACCCAGCTCGCAACGCATCGCTAATTGCCCAACAAAGAAATCTCAAGACAAGCAGCTCCTTCAAGTTTTTATCCGTGTAAATCCGTGCGCATCCGTGGTTCCCGCTTATTCCCGCGCACCCACGCGGGCCTTCACTGGCGCGACTTCGGGCACCGGCACAACGAGCCCCAGCGCCAGCGCCTTCTCGCGATCCAAAATTGCGTGGCACGATTTGCAAACCGCCACGCCTGGCTTCACGCGATCGCCGCACCCTGGACACTCTTCCGTTTCGCGCACCTGGTAATGCCACTCCTTGTTCATCCCCAATTTCGCCGCGGCCCGCCGCTGCAAATCGTGAATAAACAAAAACGAGTGCGACCTT
>DATHNC010000152.1:0-21060 GCA_035486415.1 Saccharimonadales bacterium (SeqCode) | reverse complement strand
CAGAGAGCGCGAAGCGAAACTGTTTTCCGAATTATTTTCCGCAGCGCCGTCGTCCTGCAGCAATCTTTTCCCCGCGCCATTCCACCGCGTTTCCCCGCGCGCATCCGGCGCCACCAGATCCAGCAGCCCGCGCAGCACGCCAAATTCAATCGCCACCGCCGCCGCTTCGTCCGCGCGCGCATCGCCCGTCACCGGCGCCACAATCCGCAGCTCGCGCTCCGAATGCACCACGCCGCCAGGACGATCCACAATCACCGGCCCCGTCGCCAACTGCGCAACGTGGCGCAATACAGCCGCCTCCAGCGCACTATCCACCGAATCAAAATGTATATAACCGCCAACCCCGCCCTCCGCGCTGGCCGCAACCGAGTCACCCTCCGCAGCGCCGCCTGGAAATCGAATCACGCCCGCCGCGCTTTCCGCGAAGACGCGATCGCCCGCGGCACTTCTGCCGAACGAGGACGCACCCGCCGAACCCGCAGCGAAGGAGGACGAGGAAGCGTCTCGATCGATTCGATCCGCTTCCTCGCTCGTTGAGGGCACCTGCGGTTGCGTGGCACGGTCCGGCCCAAGGCAGGCAGTAGGGGTGTGTGGGGCCGGGGAGAGATCGATGGTGATGGCATATCCGGCGGATGGTCCTTCGATCACCGCGTCCGCCGGCAAATAATCCGTTACCGCAAATCCCGCAAGCCGCAGCAAATGCCGCGTCGCTCGCGCGCAATGGTTCTCGCCAATAATTTTGATTCGCATTGTTTTCCTGGGGAAAAATCAGTGACTGGTGATTAGTGACGGGTGACTTGTGATTCGCAATTCGTAATTTGAGCCATAAGATGCGCCCGAAGCACTGTTGGAATTAAATCCGCTAATTATTTGTGTACGAGAAAGACTCGTATGAAGCCCAAAAGTTGCGATAAGCGAAAAAAGATTGGCCTATTGGTTTTCACCAATCACCAGTCACTGGTCACCATTCACCGCCTCACCGCACAAACGTGACCACCGCCGGCCCTGTCCCGCTGGCCGCCTGCAAATACGCGATCGTGTCTCCCGCAAAAAAGCGCGGCCCAGAGCCGCCGTCCTGCACGCCGCTCGCATGCCGCGCCGCGGAAATCGTCTCAATGCTTCCCGCCGAAATCGTGTCCTGCGTCGTCGCGTCGCCCGAGTCTGTGCGAATCTTCAGATCGATGAGTGACGAATTCTTGATCGACACGCCCATGCACTCCACCGGAGCTACCACCGCTGTCCACGAAATCGTATCCACCGAAATTTGCTTCTTAACGAAATTTGGATTCGAGCTCATGGAAAAAACACCTTCCCGGATTTTCGTAGTGCGGCCCTTAGTGGGGCGGGCTTCAGCCTGCGTGTTTTGTCCTTGCAAAACCAAAAAACCGAAGGCTAAAGCCCGCGCCAGCGAAGCCAGTGACACGCATCACATACAGGGAAAATCGTAAGTACTACCCTGCAACCAGAGGCGCAACACGATGAAAAACAAATGGCAACTGAACGAATCCATCCGGCAGCTCGAACATCGTGGCGGCAAAAAGCTGGCGCAGCAAAACACCGAATTCAGCCACAAGAAAAGAGAGGTTCGCAAGCATCGCACGGGCGGAGCGCGCGGAAAGTAGACCGTGATTGGTGACTGGTGACGAGTGACTGGTGAAATCCGAAATCGCAGCTCAAGTGGTAGAGGGCGTGCAGCTTCACAGAATTGTGGCTGGCAGACCGCCATGCACGATTCGCGTATCACCAGTCACTGGTCACCAGTCACAAGTCACTGCTCCTACGGCAGCATCTTCGCCGTGAGTGCCGCGCCGCCCGTGGAAGTATTCACGATGATGCGCAGAAAACGAGCGCGAACTCCGGTGACAGTTCGCGCCTCGCCCGTGGTCGACGTGCTGGTATCGAGAGTAGAGTATTCTCCCGGCACGTCAGCCGCGGATCCCTGCAGCGAAATATTTATGGCTGTGGGCGCCGTTCCGAAAATGGTCTGCCAGCGCACCACGTGCCCTTGATCCGCAAGCCCAGCCGGCTCCGGAACTGCAAACTGCGATCCGGCCGTGCCGTTCGCGGGAAACGCTTCAGCATTAAAGCTGAAGCCAACGTCGCCAGGAAAAAGCGAAAGCGGCGGATACGTATTACTGTAAGCGGGCATAGTGCCTCCTAAGTAGGACAGGCTTCGGCCTGTCCGCTTTTGATCCAGATAAAACGGGCCGTAGCCCACAACCAGCAAGTGTTTTGAAGAATTGAAGCCGGCTAACGAAAGACACAGAAATAGCAAAAATAGTGGAACCGAGGCGACAGCATGAGCGCAATCATCGCCGCACCGAACGCAGCAAAGTCCTCAACAAGAGTTTTGAGCATTTGCGCGCAAAGAGAATTAAAAACGTTTTGTAAGGTGGAAAGAAATTCAAACCGAAATCAGGAGAGCTGCGTAAGTTTCGGAAATCAGCCGGAGAGCCCGGCGAAAGAGTACAACCCTGCAAGAGCTAATGTACCACACATGTATATTACTTGTCAAGAAGTATTGCGCGGACGGGTAAAAATATTTTATCCGCCCATTTCCATTGAAAAATCCACTCTCTCTATCCCGCGATCCCAGGCTTCAGATCTCGTATCGACCATCTCAAATTTCAAATTTGAAATCTCAAATCCCGGACCTGATATTTCAAATTTCAAATCTGAAAGGTTCAGCGTCAAAAGTGTAATTTCAAATACCAAATTCCAAGTCTCGCATTTCCAACTTCAAGTACGAGCTTTCAATTCTGAAATCTCAAATTTCAAATCTGAATTTGCCCTTCCCACGAGGTGCTCGCCTCACCCAGGAGGATCGCCATGCGTCACTCAATCCTAATTCGCTCAATCTTAGCAACCGCAACCCTGATCATCGCGTCCGCCCTCGCCGCGCAAGCGGCCCCGCGCCCGCCCCAGGACCAGTTCCCGCCTGACTTCGTTCCCTCAGGCAAAGTCATGTTCAAGCAATACTGCGCCGCCTGCCACGGCCTTGACGCCAAGGGCTACGGCCCCGCGCGCGCCGCGCTAAAAGTTCCCGCCGCCGATCTCACCACCCTCGCAAAACGCCACGGCGGCGAATTTCCTTACGACTACGTCACCAACATCTTGCGCTTCGGCCCCGGCGTAGCCGCCCACGGCTCCTCCGACATGCCCACCTGGGGCGCCCTTTTCCAATATATGGACAACTACAACGAAACCAGCGTCCAAAAACGCATTAAAAACCTGGCCACCTACATAGCCACTCTGCAGGAGAAATGAAATTCAAGTGGCGCGCCCTTCAGCCTGCGGAATTTAGAACTTGGCAAGCCGAGAAGTCCTAACGTTTAGCACGTCGCCTTGCCAAGTTCACACAATCAAGAGCTCACGCCTCGCGAATCCTTCACGACGCCTTAGCGCGAGCCGTAGTCTCACGAAAATACCGTGCCGGCGGAAACACCGCAGCCCTCATCAACTCTCCCCCCACCGCCCCGCGAATCTCCTCAGACCAATCCCCCCATGTAATTTCGCTGATTCCCATATGCCGTCGCGCGCTCTGGTATTCAGCCCCGCCAAGGTAATAGACGCGAAACATCACCAGCAAACTAGCCCTGCGAATCGTAGAAGTAGAATAGGCTTCAGCCTGTTTTCTTTTGACTTCCATGCCGCCGCCAAAACTTTTTCCTGAAACCCGCCCGCCTCGTGCAACCCCGCGGGAAAAATCTCCCCCCAGCGCCCGCTCTCCAGCCCGCGCAAAATCGCAAACAAACTCCGCTAGCCGCGGCATTCGATCCGGATGCCATTGATATTTCCCCGCCGCCTCCATATTCAGCGTAGGAATTTTCTCGTCAATCGCTTCCCGCGCCGCCCTGTACACATCATGACAAACGTCAAATGCAAACGTAGCCAGCATGGCATCTCCTCAAGGTAGGACAGGCTTCGGCCTGTCTTCTTTTGACTTCTTCCACGCAGCAAACTCTGCCAGCAATTTCACTAAAAACTGAAATCCCGAAAATGCTTTTGTCATTCCGAGTAACGCGAGGAATCTCTCCTTCATTCCAGCAAAACTCAAGGCGACCGAGTCACCCCCCGCGCTCGCGCCTCTTCCCGCAGCCGAATCCTCTCCAAGACTTCCGGTCGAATCCGCACCGGCCCGCAAACCGGTCCCGCCCCCACTCGCAATTCCCGCTCTACAGCAATTTCCCGAGCGCTCATTCGATAAGCCGCAGCGTTCCGCATTTCATTTCCCAGGGTGTTTAAACCTGAAGCCCTATTGGAATTAAAATTGGTATTCTCTCCTGATCTCGAATTTACATTTGAATTTAATTCAGGTGAAGTTGCGCGCGAATTTGCTCCGGCATCCGAATTGGCATTTGATCTTGCCTTTAATCCTGTCAGCGCATTTGCATTTGAACTTTCTGTTGAACCGGCATTTGCAGTGGAATTCGCCCTTGATCCAGCATTTGAATTACAAAAATCATCTCTTTTGATTTCGCTTTCCGCACGCCCACCCAAAACTTGCGCACCCACGCGATCCCGCTCCAAACCCCGCTTCCCATCCCATTTCAAATCCAAATTCAAATCCAAATCCAAATCCTGTGCTTGATCCATCTCAACCCCGCCCTTGAGTAAAATTGTGCGTGCGTAATTTTCACGCCCGTCATCTCTCAAAGTTCCCGGCTGCGAAATTTCTCCGCGACGCTCCGTTCCGCAATTCTCATAACCTGCCGCAGCTCCTCGTTCATCAAAATGACCATTGTCCGTGCCTACGCTCTGCTCGCTTTTCAAATTTGAAATTTCAATTTTTAAATCGCCGTCGCATTTCCCCGTGCCCGTCGCATTCTCCCCGCGAAATCCCGTACCCGCCAATGCCGCGCGTCCCCGCGCAAATCGCGCCATATACTCCGCCAGGAGCAGCTTTGGCACCGGTGGCGCAAACTTTTCCAGCCGCATCCTCCATGACGGCGGCGGCAATCTCCCCGGCACATCGCTCCCCGTCCAATGCGCGTACCGTTTCCCTTCGTGCACCCAAACAAACAGCAGTCCTTTGTCCTGGAATTCCCCGAACACCTGCTCCAGCCGCTCGATCGTAAAATTTTCACGGATCGCAGCCACGCGTCCCCAGATCACCCGCAAATTCGTCATCTCGAAACATCCCGAAGCGTCCGCGAGCCCATACAACCACGCATATTCCGCCTGCGCCCAATCCGCGCAAGATGCGAGTTTGTCCGATCCCCACATGGCATCAAAATCAATCACTCGCTTCGGCATGTTTCACCCCCAAAGGAATCCGCCCAAAAGTGGTATAGCCTTTAGATCCTGCGTCAGATCTGCAAAATCATTGCGGGTCGTGGCTTCAGCCACGACATAAGGTCAGCAAAATAAGTGCGGCTTTAGACGCTGCTGTTCAGATTGAAATTTCTCATTCCCAATAAATTTTGCGCCCCTGCCTGGACGTTTCTTCTTCACCCTCGCGAAATCCGATACTCCCACACGCATTCCCCGCGCCCGTCCGCTGCAGCCCGCGTCACTAGCGCGCCTTCCCTGTGCCGCTTCTCAATCGAGTACCCGCCGTTCTCCATCCTTCTCAAATGCCTAAGCTGTGCCGAAATTGACGCCTCACCGTACTGCGTAATCGCCCTCAGTTCCCCCAGGCTCAACCATGTCTGGCACTCCGCCGCTGAAATCATCACGTCGCGAATAATTTCCCTCTGCGATCGCAATCGCCGAGCGTCATATTCACCAACTTTTGGCAAAGCGCTGGCCAGCACACCCTCTGGTATCGCAGCAATTTCCGACTGTCCACTCCGCAGCTCTTTTCCACGAATCGCATTCCTCATTGCTCCTCCTTGAATTTCAAATTGATTTCCAAGGCCCCCAAATAGGATCCATACTCAAATTTCTTTCTTTCATTCCGCATATCTATCCACCGCAATAAATTCTTCGCGCATCCAGCTGCAGTTTCATTCGGAAGACGTCTTCCCGGCGTGGTATTCAGATTTTTATCTGCTGGTTGACGATGCGGTCGCGTGCCAGGCAGTGGTTTCGCGCGCGCGCCCATGTCACTTCCGGGCACGCCGTTAGGCCGGCCATGCGCACTGGCGAAACACGCGCGCACGCGCGAAAACACTGCCTGTTTGCACGATTTAACCTATAAATTCAATGTCCCGTAATGTTTTTTAATTCCCATCGATCATTTCCGGATTCGCCTGCCATCGTTCCAATTCCACATTCTGTTTACTCAACGCGAATTCTTAATTCTTAGATCTGAGCAAACAATTCGTTTACCCTGCGCCCCGCCGCTTCATTTCCTTAAAGTTTCTCTAGATCGATTCAACTCGCGCAGGACGTCTCATAATGACGAGACTGTTATTTTTAATCCCCTTAAGACTTCTCCATATCTCGATTGCTGAAATTATCAGGCGTTCATTAGAGCCTCGTTTTGCCCCCTAAAATCACCCCGCCAGGCGACTTCCCAACCCCTTAGAAATCGAAAAATGGATGCCCGTTTCACTTTCACTTCCCCTTCGCCTTACTGTAGATCTCTGACGGTTCGCATGGATATAACTGCACCGGTAATGCACTCCCTGGTTATCGGCACGGACGAACTCTGAATTTAGGTTATCCACAGGCTTGTGCAAAAAGTACTAGACACGAATCGTGACACGTCTGTAATGTTTGGAAATACTTTTCACAGGCAAGCCCTTTTGGGTCTGCCTTAAAAACAGTTCATTGGAGCCCAGGCCATGACCATGTCTCGATTCACTCCGCCGCTAGACTATCTGCAAGCCGCATCGCGCTCTTCCCTGCAAAGCTTTGAACTCGCCCGACTCAACCACGCGGCGAATTTGCGGAACGAAATCGCCGCCCTCATCGACCAGTGGATTCAAGAGAGTTGCGAAGCGATGTTGGCAAGATGGATGCTCGATCATCATCAATCCCTTCAATCTCCGCCAATTTCTCCCACAGACCTGGTCCGTTCCCTCATCGATCCGTCCGCTACCACCCTGTTTCCCGACCCCGCAAACGCCACACGAATCGTTCACGCGCCCCCACGCTATTCCTCACCCCACACCACACTGAAACCAGCCATTGCACGAAAACCTCAAAAACAAAAGCAAGCCGCAGCCGGTTAACCGGCACTTCCACATTTTCTTTCGCCACTCCAGGCATAGAGCAGCCCAATCCACAAAATGTTTCCCGACCGAACCTGACAAAGAACTTCTTTAAATATCCCTCGCGTATTCGCCCCCCCCCCAACTCACCATTCAGCCGCGTTTCGCGTCATTCCCGACAAACAGCAAAAACCAAAAGTTCTCTTTATAAGTTAAAATCCCATCCAAATTTGCAATTTATTCCCAAATCACAATTTCCGAAAAATGCCGCTTCCCACGAATACACTTCAAAATCCCAGGAAATTAGCGAAAAGAGCGCAATCAACAAGACGTAATTAGAAAAATGAGCCCGCAATCAACTCCAGAAAAGCCCCTCTAACACGAAAAACAATTCCCCCACACTCCCCATTAACCGAATGCATCCAGAACAAATTGATCCGATTAATAAAGACAACCCCTCCCGTATCATCCAACGCAATCGAAAATCTCCCCCAATTTCACGTCAACATAAAACCCGAATCCAGCCCCCAGACCATCCACCCACCCTGCAAACCTCCGAACAACCTTCCCTCCATCAAAAACCTCAGCCCTCCCCTTCCCCAAATCCTAATACCCCCGCAAGCCCCCAGTTACTTAGTCCTATATGATAGTGATATACATTATAGCATATGTCATATATAAATGATGAGTAATATTAGCGCAATATAAAAGTGCTCGTAGCTTACTGTTTTTAGGGGGGTGGCTGTGAGTGATTTAAGTAGGAATTGGGCGAAAGGGTGCGAGAAAGTTTAGGGTGGTTGATAGGATGGGCATTTATTGCTATTTCCGTGATTTGTTTTGGGGAGTGAGACTCGCATCTGGTGGTGCGGCGTAATTCTACATTGGCGTTGGGGAAAACTGCCGGTCATTTCATTGGGCTACTCGAACAGGAAATATACGTGGAGGGTGGCAAGTTATTGCAATCGCATTAATTAAATCTTATGGAACAGATGAATGCCTACTAGATTATTGGATTTGTTACCTATACTGTAGGCGGTCTCAATGGGTCAGTGCAACACTTGCTTGCAGTTTATCTGCCGGAGTTTGAAATCCCAAAGTTTTTCTTGGGCGCTGATTTAATTTGAGTGCCACCTCGTCGAGTTCCTCTTGTGAATAGACTGACAAGTCAGTTCGTTTAGGGAAGTACTGACGCAGCAGGCCGTTTGTGTTTTCGTTCGAACCGCGCGCCATGGGCTCTGCGGATCGCAGAAGTAGATTTTCACTTCCGTGTCCACCGTGAAGGTTTTGTGCTGCGCCATTTCCAGGCCGCGATCCCAAGTCAACGAGCGCCGCAACGTTGCAGGCAGCTTACCAACGTGTTGGGTCAGCGCGGCGACCACCGTAGCCGTATCTTTGCTTGGCACTCTGACGAGCATGACAAAACGCGAAGGGCGTTCCACGAGCGCGGCGATGTGACTGTTCTTCGTGCCGCCGATGAGGTCACCTTCCCAATGGCCGGGGACGGCGCGATCTTCGACGCTGCTGCTCAGAAAGCTTGAACCGTCGCTTAAATCGCATAAACACCACCTTATAGAAAAATGATTTATATCAGATGGTGTTGCGTCGACCGGTTGAGCTGGCATAGCTTTTGGGAATCAGGACTTTATCGTTCGCTTATTACTATTTATTTGTACACTTTAAAGCCATGAAGCGAACCAATTCTTAGGTAAGCGAAAGCGTTGTTGAGGATCGGAACAAGAAATCAACTGCAATGTTGATTTGTGAAACAAATCAGTTAAGTAGTTGCGGCGCTTTTTTCAAGGAGTTTTTCTTTTCGATAGATCATGGTGTTGATGTTAGAGGTGGCCAGTTCAAATCCGTGTCCATGCGTAATCGCATCGGTGGGACACGCTTCCACGCAGTAGCCGCAAAAAATGCACCGTGAGTAGTCGATATTATAAACACTCGCGTAGCGTTCTCCCGCCGAAATTCTCTGCGCTTCCGTATTTTCCGCGGCTTCGATGTAAATACATCGCGCGGGGCAGGCAGCGGCACAGAGAAAGCAACCGACGCACTTTTCGAATCCGTTTTCATCCCGATGGAGGACATGTATCCCGCGGTAACGGGGTTGGAAATGAACGGGCTCTTCAGGATAATTTTCCGTGACAGTTTTCCGCAACATATTGCGGAAGGTCACGCTGAAACCCTTGACCAGAGTCAGAAATGTTTCGCCAGCTTCTTGGATGATCGATGACATCGCACTTGAGTTTAGCAAACTCAATGGCACAGGGCAAATCGTGATGGGAGAGCCCGATATTCAATTCATTACGAGAACCGCTGGATCGTAAGGGTAGATAGTGTATTTGATGCAAAACAATTGGAGATTTCTCTCTCCGCACGGAATGGAAGAATTTGGAGTTCGTCCATAAAATTCAGGGAGCGAGAGCACAACTACAAATTATTCGTCGCGTTCCGACGGATCAATCTATTGCTATTGCGAAAAAGGAAACATCAGCCATCCGATTCCGATCGCCACAAGGAGGAATGCGAGAAATGCGAAGAACGTGTATTTGAGACGCTCGATATTTGTGCGCTTGGAGAGGAATGCAAATGTAATGGAGACGACCGCAGCAAAAAACACGAGCGCTTCAAAATGAGTGAAATATCCGAATAGGCCGTTCATTTTGATTCTCCACCGTGGCCGATATCGTAGGCTTCCAGGACAGTCAACAAGTTCAGCATGCCTGCAGCAGCGAACAGACGCGTACCGTAATCCCCTGTTGCGTGTGCAACGTCAGGACCAGCCGGCTGAAATTGATGCGCCAGGAAATAGAAAATTCCAGAACCGAGATCGGCAAAAAATCCCAAGCGGTCGAACAAATCCTCAGCCCCGGAGCCAAAAACTCCACCACGCATAGCGAGACCTGCGCAAGCTAACGCGCCCACGCATAAAAAATAAACAGCGGCCTTCGTCCACCGGCGAAGGATCAAGTGACCAAGTCCAGGAATAAGCCAACCAGCGATCGCGGCAGCGATGCCCATCGTTGGGCTGCCTTTCGCGGTTTCCGTTCTAACTGTATCATCCACGCCAGTTCCCTCGCTTTTAAGACAATAGTCTCAAAATTTCAGTCTGCACGGTGCCAGTGACTTCCGCGCAACCGTTATCGACATAGACATTCACTTCACTGCGCACTCCGAATTCCGGCAAATAAATTCCCGGTTCGATTGAAAAACAAGTATGCGGGATTATGCGTCGAATGTCTCTCGTTTCCAAGCCATCCATGTTTGCTCCCGCTCCGTGAACTTCCTGGCCGATGTTGTGGCCTGTGCGATGAACAAAATATTTTGCATATCCTGCTTTGCGAATAACGTCGCGCGCCGCCCCGTCAACCTGCCAGCCTTCGATTACGCGACCAGCAGATACATTCCTCTCCACGTAGTGCACGGCGGAATCGCGCGCATCGCGAACAATGGAGAAAATTTTCGCGTAATTGCCGGGAACTTTGCTGCCCAAGAAGCCTACCCATGTAATGTCGTAGTAGACGCTATTGGGCGCCAGAGTTTTCGCCCAAATATCCAAAAGCAAGAAATCATTTCTCCGAATCAAGCCCGAACCTTGAGGCATCGGTTCGTAATGAGGGTCGCCGGAATGAGCGCCGACGGCGACAATCGGAGGAGAATCGGAGGCGATGCCGTGCTCTCGAAATTCCGCGACGATCCACTGTTGCAGGTCGTATTCAGTAAACTTTTCACCGCCGGAAACCCTCTTTGCGGCTTCCGCAAATGCCGCCTGCGTGATCGCATCAATGGCGCGGCCAGCGGCACGATGGGTCTCGAGTTGTTCCGGGGTCCACGCTGCTTCAAATTGCTGAACCAGGTCCGCAGAACTTACAACCTTGCACCCTTGAGCGCGAATTAGTTCCACGGTGCCCGCATCAACCAGAGAAATATAGGGAATTGAATTTTTGGGCGAGTATTGCATGGCTACTTTTTTCGCACGTCCAACGAGTTTCTTTAAATTCTTTTCCAATTCGTCGGCCCCGGCATAAAGCATTTTTTCGCCGGGCAACGAATCGAGCGTTGCGGCTTCGATGCGGTGCACGAGTTTACGCGGCGCGCCATTTGCCGGGATCATGTAAAACCAGCGGCGCTTGGCTAAGGCATGATCCAGGCCCAGAACTCGATAGGCAATCGGGTCGCGGTGAAGAATATCGTAGAAAAGCCATCCGTTGATTCCCTGTTCGCGGAGCGCGGATTGGATAGCTTCGATATTTGGCATAGAAATTTAGTTTGGAAAATTCATTATCGAGGGTGACGATTCCTTTTCAAACCGCGAGGCCTCGAATCTTTGCCGGGGAAACTGCGTTAATTTCAACGCGCTTTGTGCGGCTATGCTCGCCTGACACGATTCTAACAGCCGCCATGGGCACATTCAAACGCGATGCCGGAAATTTTCGTAGCGCTTCATTCGCGCGATCATCGACCGGCGGCGCAGTGAGACGGATTTTCAAGGCGCTCTGATATTCGCCGGCAAACTCATCACAACTTGCGCGCGGTTGCACACGAACGAGGAAACTGACTGATCCGTTTTTCTCAGAAACCTCCAGGCTCATTCCGTGTAATCCCTTTGTCCGAATAGGGTTGTGCCAACACGCACTTCCGTTGCGCCCTCTTCTATGGCGATCTCAAAATCATGTGACATGCCCATGGACAGGACTGGCAGAGCTCGCGCGCCCAATCCCTTGCGGAGGTTATCGCGCAGTTCGCGCAAATGGCGAAAGTAGGGCCGCGCGTCTTCCGGATTATCAAAATACGGAGGCACTCCCATCAGGCCCTGCAAATTTAAATGGGACATTCGCAAGATCGCTTCGACAAGGCGCGGCAGGTCTCCGTCCGACGCGCCGGATTTTGCGGGTTCAGGGTCCAGTTTCACTTCGATCAAAACTCGGAGGCGAGTATCTCCAGAGTGCGGATTCAGGTCGCCGTTCTCATTCTTACTCTTCAAACTTTCGCCCGCGGCACGATCAAGTTTTTCGGCAAGTGCGATGCTATCGACAGAATCTACTGAAGTGAATATGCGCGGCACGCGTGCGACTTTATTTTTCTGCAAGTGACCGATCATGTGCCAGGTTGCGGCAAGGTTTGCAGTGTCACCAAGCTTCGATTCGCGTTCTTGGACGCGATTTTCTCCAAAATGACGAGCACCGGCGTCGTACAGACTCACAATTTTAGAGGCGGGATGAGTTTTGGTGACGGCGATCAAGGTTATTTCTTCCGCGCGACGGCCGGCACGCGAAGCCGCCCGGTCAATCCGTTGACGCACGTCTTCAAAATTTTTCACAAGATCGCTTGCTGCGGAACTCATGCAAAGAATTCTAGCACGCTCATTTTTTATCGGACTGGCATCTGGTTGGGGCTGCAGTTCCGACCCCTAAAGAATCTTTCCAGTCGAATTCAAATCCAATCAAAGAGATGCCCTCGCGCCAGCTTCCTTGCGAGGATTCCGTGCTCACGCTAGACTGGCACATCCCATATGGCGACCCGCGGAAAAATAATTGCGCTCGAGGGAATCGACGGATCGGGCAAACGAACGCAACTGGATCTACTGGCAAGCGCTCTTAATGCACGCAAATTACCCACTTTTCGCATCAGCTTTCCGCGTTATGAATCCTTTTATGGAAAACTCGTGGCGCGTTACCTTAATGGAGATTTTGGAACGCTTGGTGCCGTGGACCCGCATTTGTCCGCACTCCTCTATGCCGGCGATCGCCTGGAATCCAAACCTGAAATTGAATCGGCGCTCGCGGCGGGTAAAATCGTTCTCGCGGACCGGTATATTGGCTCCAACATGGCTCATCAAACCGCGCGGGTTGCGCCCGAAAAACGCGAAGACTTTATTGCCTGGCTTAAACATCTCGAATATGCGCTTTATGGCTTGCCTGCGGAAGACCTGGTGATCTATTTGCGCGTTCCGTTTGAGGAAGCTCACCGACTGGTAGGGCTAAAGGCGGCGCGGGATTACACCAAGCTGAAACGTGATATTCAAGAAGCCGACACCAAGCATTTGGAACAAACAGGAATAATTTATGACCGTCTGGCAACCGAAGCGAACTGGGTGCGCATCGACTGTATGGACGAAAGTTCCAGATCGCTTCGCTTGCCGGAAGAAATTCATCGCTCCGTGCTTCAAACCGTCGAAGCGCGAATTTTGTCACGTGAGTAGGATGATCTTCGGAAGGAAGACAGCTTAGTGGGCTTTTCGGAATTCATTGGCAATACACGGGTCGTCACTGCCCTGCGCGGCATGTTGGCAACAGATCGTGTTGCGCATGCGATGCTTTTCTCAGGTCCTAGAGGCATAGGAAAATTCACGCTAGCGCGCATGTTCGCCCAGGCATCCAACTGCGAACGGCTGCAGGATGATTTTTGCGGCGAATGTGAACACTGCCGGCAAATCGCGCTTCTGGCGGATACGTCTGGCCTGATCAGTAAGGGCCTTGCGCAACGCGGCGAACGCCCGGACTCCGCCACCGTTGAGCGCGTGCCGCTTCTGCTGGAAACTCATCCCGATGTTTGGGCGATTGTGCCGGATCCGATACGCTCAAAAGATCCCGTGGCGCGTCCGGTGATCCATATGGGGCAGCTTCGTGCTGTTCAACGCGCAGCTTACTTCAAGCCGCGCGGCAGACGGCGCGTATTTATCATCGACGGCGCTGAAACCATGCGCTGGGACGTCTCCAATATTTTTCTAAAAATACTGGAAGAACCTCCGGAATCCTCAACTTTAATTTTGATCGCCCCAAGTCCTTATCAACTTTTGGGCACGATCCGGTCGCGCTGCCTGCAATTTTCCTTATCTCCACTCGCAACTCCTGATGTTGAAAATATACTCTCCGTCCACACGAAGATGACGCCGGAAGAGCGTAAAATTGCCGCGCAATATGCCGAAGGTTCCCCAGGAATCGCCATCGACATGAACATTGAAGCCGTCGCCAAACTCCACCGCGATGCGCTTACGATTCTCGAGCGCTCCGTTGAATTACGCGGCGTGTCCGAATTATTTGCGAGCACTGCGGCATTGGCAAAAAGTCAGGAGATCGCATTTGAAAATGTATTGGAAGTGTTCTATAGTCTGCTCACGGACCTGCTACACCTGTCCAGTACTTCCACGATGAAGGTGTTACGAAATCCAGCATTACGCCGGGAACTCGAAACACTCAGCAAGAAGATAGACGTGGCGTGGATTAATAAAGCAGTTGATGGAATTGATGTGCTTCACGCCCGGACACGAAGGAATGTAAACCGGTCATTGGGATTGGATGCGGTAGCCCTATCTCTGACCCGCCCAACGCCGGACATAAAAAATTCATTTCCTAGATAACGGAAACGTACCCTCATCCGGTCGTGCCGCATCTTAGGTGGTGAGAAGCCTCACCTTATTAATTTAATGCATTTATATAATTCAAGGAGTTATTAACGTGAATCGCAAGCTTTTTCGTCCTACACTTACGGAAATGAAAGAACCGCACCCTAGTCCTGCCCGCACTCATAATTCGACCAACGGCCCGCAGCCGCATAAGAAACCGGCTCCGCCAGAACAAACGCATGCTGAAAACTTCTATTGGATCAAGCAGATGCAAGCGCGTACGCCTGTGGTGATCGTTCTGACGGACGGTGAAAATCTGCAGGGTGTGGTGGAATGGTATGACAAAGATTGCATTAAGCTCACGCGGACGGGGAGCCCAAATCTGCTGATTTATAAGCAATTCATAAAGTATATCTACAAAGACGGCCCGGAAGCAGCTCTCGGCGGCACGAACGGATAGTAAACCATTAGGACAGCCCGTCAGGCTGTCCTCTGACTTTATTTCGTCACATTTTGGGATCTTGGTCTGTTGGGAAAATATTTTCCACTACATTCACAGATTGTTCGAAGTTTCATCTGAAATTAATTGAGAATCCAGGACGGAGAAATGCCGGAGTAGTTTCTCTTATTTCTTCGGCATGGATACTGAGAACGTCATCAGGGCTTTACTTACGAGACGCCCGTCGTCGTCGGTCACATCGCAATCGACCACGCTGGTGGTTCTTCCCTGCCGCAGAACGCGGGCGTCAGCTTTAATCTCACCGTGTTCCACAGCCTCAAGAAAATTAATTTTCATTTCAATCGTAACCACCCGTGAGCCTGGCGGAGACGCGAGGAATGCCGCGAAGCCGCCTGCGGTATCTGCCAGCATGGCCAGCACGCCGCCATGAACCACCCGGTGGATTTGCTTGTGACGGTCAAGGACCGGCATTTTGAATACGGCTCGCCCCCGCTCAGCCTTGGCCAGTTGAAAGCCGAAATGGTTGATCGGGGCGCTGTGACGCAGGCGCTCATCCGCCCTCGCCAGTTCAGCCTTGGATAATTTCCCTCGCGGCTTCATCGGATTTCGCACCCCTCGGTCGTATTTATTTCCATCCACACTATTTCGGTCTTCTTGCAAAATAAAAACCTGACACCTTAAAGCCTTCCAGCGCGTCCAATACCCGAGGCGGACAGGGTATGTTAGTTTCGTCCAAGGTCCGGGAATCTAACATTGCGCTTGCTCAGGAGCAAATAGATTGTCCCGTGTTCTAGAAGCTGGGTTTGCTAAACTGCCCCCGGAAACTGGTACCGCGCTAATTGGGATTGGGTGAAGCGGCGCGCTTCCGTGAAATCTGGGTAGCGTGAGAGAAAAGCCCCGGGTCTGAAGACCCGGGCTACAGTGAGCCGGCCGCAGGGTTGCTGTAGCCCGCCACTCTTGCCCTGAAAGAACGTGAAGGGTCAGAGGTGGGGGCTTAGATGAAACATGTTCCACAATTTCCAATAAGACCTTCGCGCGCGCCATAAGCATTCATAAAACTCAGGGAGCAACCGGGCTCTTTGCCCGAATCAAATGAAGATCGGAATCACGTGCTACCCAACGTACGGAGGCTCAGGAGTTGTCGCGACGGAATTGGGCATGGAACTCGCCGCGCGCGGCCACGAAATCCACTTCATCAGTTACGCGCCCCCCATCCGCCTGACCGACACGAACGACCGGATTCAGTTTCACGAAGTGGAAATTTCCAGCTATCCCCTGTTTGATCATGCCCCTTACGCGCTCTCCCTGGCCGTAAAAATGATGCAGGTGGCGGAGGCCGAAAGCCTCGATTTGCTGCACGTTCACTATGCAATTCCCCATTCCGTCAGCGCATTGCTCGCGCGCATGATGGCCGCGCCCAAACGATTGCCTTTCATCACCACTCTGCACGGCACAGATATCACGCTGGTGGGAAATGATCGCAGCTTCTTGCCCATCACTAAATTTTCCATCGAGCAGTCCGACGGCGTCACCGCCATCTCTCAGTATCTGAAACAACGCACCATCGAGGAATTTGACATCAAGCGTCCGATTGAAGTGATCCCCAACTTTGTAAACTGCGATTTGTATTGCCGCAAGCCCAATGAGGCTTTACGCGCGGAATGGGCACCGGATGGCGAACCGATTCTGATGCACTTGTCGAATTTCCGTCCCGTGAAGCGCATTACGGATGTCGTGGAGATGTTTGCCATCGTGCGCCAAAAAATGACAGCCAAGCTGGTGATGATAGGCGACGGCCCCGACCGCGGCGCCGCCGAACATCTGATCCGCAAAAAGAAGCTTACGCGCGACGTTCATTTCCTTGGCAAGCAGGACAACGTCTATCAGTTTCTCAGTCAGGCTGATTTATTTCTGCTGCCATCTGACATGGAATCGTTCGGTCTCGCCGCGCTCGAAGCCATGGCCTGCGAGGTTCCGGTCATAGCCACGAATGTGGGTGGCCTGCCGGAAGTCGTCGAGCATGGCATTGACGGCTACCTTTTCACACCCCGTGAAGTGGAAATCGGAGCGCGCTACGCGCTGGAAATTTTGTCGCAACCCGACCGGGGCCGCGCCATGGGAAAAACCGCCCGCGTGAATGCCAAGAAAAAGTATTGTGCCAATGACGTGATTCCGTTATATGAATCTTACTATCGGCAGGTCATCGAAGCCGTGACCGCAACGCATGCATAAGTGGGGTTGGGACCAGGGAATTCGCTCTTTTCGGGGGGATTGCGTTTATGGGGTGCAGAAAGTTTGGTTTCCGCAGGGGTTTTTGTGTCTGCATTCTCGGCTGGGGACTTATATGCCTGGCTGTTTTCCCCGTGGCAGGACACGCTCAAGTTACAGGTTCGATCCTTGGAACCGTCACTGATCAGACGGGCGGCGTTATTTCAGACGCCAAAATCAGCGTAAAAAACCTCGAAACCGGGGCGACTCGAGAAGTGGCCTCCGATGATACGGGAAATTATCGAATCCTTTCGCTCCCTTTGGGACAACAAGAATTAAGGGTCGAACAAAAAGGGTTCAAACCATTTTTGCGAACCGGGATCGATCTCCACATTGGGGAGCAAGCCGTAATAAATGTAACTCTGGCCTTGAGCCCGGCAGACACAGTGACCGTAGTCAGTGAAGCTCCTGTCGTGAACGTCACAACGGCCTCGGTATCGGGCTTCGTCGACGACCGCCAGATTAAAGATTTACCGCTGAACGGCCGCAGCTTTGACGACCTGATCGCACTCAATCCCGGCACCATCAACTACAGCGCGCTGAAAAGTCCCAACACCAGCACCAGCAACGGGAATACTTTTTCCGTTGCTGGACGACGCACCAGCGAAAATTTATTTCTGCTGAACGGCGTTGAATACATGGGCTCGAGCCAACTGGCTGTAACTCCCGGCGGCACGAGCGGCTATTTGCTGGGTGTGGACGGCATCCGCGAATTCAACGTGCTCACGGATACTTACTCCGCTGAATACGGCAAGCGCGCCGGCGCTCAGGTGAGCGCGGTCACGCAGTCCGGAACCAACGAATTTCACGGCACCGTTTTTGAATTTGTGCGCAACAGCGCGTTTGATTCGCCCGGCCCTTTCGATCAGGGAAACGTTGCCCCTTTCCACCGGAATCAATTTGGGGGCGCAGCCGGCGGCCCGCTGAAAAAAGATCGCCTGTTCGTGTTTGGAAATTACGAAGGCTTCCGGCAGTCGCAGAATGTTACGAGCGTGAGCGTCGTTCCGGATACATCGGCAAGGACTGGCCAGATTCCGGACCCATGCACAGGAATTCCCGCAACTGTTCCCAAGTTTAACAGCTTCATGCTGGGCTACATGGCGTTTTGGCCCGTGGCGAATGGCCCTGAGCTTACCGTCCCAACAGCGGCTAAAAATTCCCTTGGCGGCCCGTGCGCGAATACTTCGCCCGTGGTGGCGAGCGGAACGGCGAAGGCTTTTTACAATCCGAATGCCCACATTCGCGAAGATTTCGGTACGTCCCGCGTTGATTATCACGTGGGAAGCAACGACAACCTTTCCGCAGCCTACACGGTGGATGATGGAAACAGCCTCATCCCCCTCGCCGATCCCCTGTTCGCCTCCTACACACCGTTGCGCATGCAGGTGCTAAGCTTGACCGAAACTCGCATTATTTCAAATTCGGTGCTGAACATTGCAATGTTCGGGTTTTCGCGCGCAAGTTTTGCGCTGGCCTCACAACCGCTGGTCACGCTGCCTTCAAACTTGTCCTTCGTTTCAGGGATGGGCCCTGGCGGAATTGTGGTTGGCGGCGGCGCGACAACCACGGCGAACGGCTCGATTACATCCGCAGGACCGAACAACGCGGCAGGCGTAAACAATCATCGCAATCTTTTTACATTCCAGGATGACATGCGCATCACCCACGGAATGCACCAGTTGGATTTCGGCGTTTGGTTCCAGCGCTTGCAAGACAACGAAGACTCAGCCTCGCGTCAACTGGGGCAGGCCACTTTTTTGAGTTTGACGACTTTGCTGCAAGGGACCGTCACCAACTTCCAGGTGGTTCCCATGCACACAGAACTGGGCTGGCGGTCACTAATGGGCGCGTGGTATGTGGACGATACCATTCGCGTGCGCCGCAACCTGACGATTGAGGCCGGACTCCGCCAGGAATTTACCACGGGCTGGAATGAGGCTTACGGAAGAGCTTCCAATTACGTCGAAAGTCCGCAAGGCGTGCTCGTGACGAATCCCATCGTAGGCAACTCGGTTTATACGCAAAACAACGCCATCCGTTTATTCAGCCCGCGCTTCAGCGTCGCCTGGGATGTTTTCGGTACTGGAAAAACAGCCGTGCGCGCCGGATACGGCATGTATTATTCGCTCATTGACGACCTCGCGTTCCTGCAAAATTCCCTGCCGCCATTCAACGGAGCGGAAACCCTGACAGGACCAATTTTCCCGACGGTGCCCCCAAACCCTCCAAATAAAACTCTTCCCATTAATCCTGGCCCGCCGCCGAAGGGCACAATCTATGCTCCGCAAGGAATTCAATCGAACGCAAAAACGCCGGCGGTCCAGGAATGGAATCTTTCCATCGAGCAGCAGTTGAGCCATGACACTTCCTTGCGCGTCGCCTACGTTGGATCGTTCGGCGTGCATGGATTGCTGAGCGTCGATCCCAACACAATCTCCGCTCAAATTTGCGCGACGCCCACTTGCGCTGCAGGCGGTACAGCTACAGTGGCAAGCACAGTGCCAATGGGAACGGTGTACATTCCAGGCCCAAATACAAAGAGGCCAAACCCAGCGCTCTCCGCCGGCTTTTTCTGGCTTACCGAAGGCAACAGCAGTTACAACGCGCTGGAAGCGGACGTGACGCATCGCGTCGGCAAAGGGCTTGAATTCCGCGGAAACTATACGTGGGCAAAAAATCTGGATATCAATTCCGGATTGACCGGAGCACAGGCCAATAACCAGGCGCAGATGGTCTTGAATCGCAATAATCTTCGCGAAGATTGGGGTCCATCCGCTTTAACACCAACCAGCCAGGCCAGCATCTCCGCCGATTACGAACTTCCTTTCGGCCACAACCAGCGTTGGATGAGCGATGTCTCGCGACTGAGAAGCAGATTTGTTTCCGGCTGGCAGGTGAACGGAATCGGAACTTTCCTATCCGGCTTCCCTTTCACTCCGTTGATTGGATCGAATCGCTCGGGCGATGGCGATACGCGCAATCCCGATCGTCCATCCATCAATCCGTCTTTCACCGGACCGGTTGTGACCGGGAATCCGAATCAATGGTTTAATCCCGCAGCCTTTATATTGCCGACTGCCGGAACGTATGGGAATCTGGGCAGAGGTACGCTGAGCGGGCCGGGACTGGCCGACGTGGACTTTTCACTTTTCAAAAATACGGCCGTGACGGAAAGAACGAACCTGCAATTTCGCGCCGAGTTCTTCAATATTTTCAACCGTTCCAATTACGGCCCGCTGAATACAACCGTTTTCTCCAGTGGCAACGCCAGCCCTTCCGCAGGCCTGATCACGACCACGGCGACGTACCCGCGCCAAATCCAGCTTGGCCTGAAGCTGTTGTTTTAGTTTTTAAGTGGCGCGGGCTTCAGCCTTCGGGTTTTGGTTCATGCAAGGACTAACCCCCGCAGGCTGAAGCCCGCGCCACTAAAACCGCATTCTGAAAAATTAAATTTTCGTGGCTGGGAAAATTACGGAAGAATCGGAAACCGTCGGCACAAGCTCAGGGATTTCGATGCGAATACGCGTCCCCTCGCCTTCCTTGCTTTCAATATTCATGCGGAAATCGGCCCCATAAAGCACTCGCAAACGTTCGTGCACGTTGCTGATCCCGATGCCATCCTGAAAAACCTGCGCCATGCGTTCCTTGGGAATGCCCACACCATTATCTTCGATGGCCACGATTAGCCGCCCATCGCGCAATTCGGTGTGAATGGTCAATTCCCCGCCGCCGAGTTTGGTGGCCAGTCCATGCTTCAGCGCATTCTCGACAATCGGCTGTAGCAGCATGCTCGGGACGAAGGCTTCCAGCGTTTCGTCGCTGATTTGTTTATGGACCACAAGATTGTCACGTCCGAACCGCGCGATTTCGATATCCAGATAATCGTC
>DATHNC010000151.1:0-19141 GCA_035486415.1 Saccharimonadales bacterium (SeqCode) | reverse complement strand
ATTTCCACGCGGCTTTTCGCACCAGCAGGCGCGCGGCGTCAATTTCCGTGGCCATGTCGGCCAGCATAAATTGAATGGCCTGAAAATCGGCGATGGGGTGGCCAAATGCCTCGCGCTGCTTCGCGTAGGATAGCGCCTGTTCCAGCGCGCCCTGCGCGATGCCGGTGGCCTGCGCGGCAATGCCGATGCGGCCGCCATCGAGCGTGGAGAGCGCGACCTTGTATCCTTCGCCTTCGTTGCCAATGCGATTCGCAACGGGCACTTCGCAATCGGTGAAGGACAATTCCGTGCATGCGGTGGCGTGTATGCCGAGTTTTTTTTCTTCCTTGCCCACTTTGAAGCCGGGCGTGCCGCGCTCCACCACAAGCGCGGTGATTCCTTTTTCGCCCTTCGCGGGATCGGTGTTCGTGTAAACGATGGCCGCGTCCGCCACGCCGCCGTTGGTGATCCACGCTTTTGTCCCGTTGATGACGTAGCAGTCGCCCTTGCGCACTGCTTTGGTGGTGAGCGCCGCAGCGTTCGAGCCTGCCTGCGGCTCGGTGAGCGCGTAGCAACCGATTTTTTCGCCGCGCGCAAAGGGCAGCAGAAATTTATTTTTCTGCCCGTCTGTGCCGAAGCGGTGAATCGGATCGCAGTACAGGGAATTTTGCACGGAGAGGATGACGCCGGTGGAAGCACACACGCGGGAAATTTCTTCAATGACGATGGAGTAGGAAATGTGGTCGAATCCAGCGCCGCCTTCGGATTCGGGCAGCGCCACTGCGGTCAATCCAAGTTCGGCAGCTTTGCGAAACGTTTCGCGGGGGAAGTGGCACGTCTCGTCAATCTCGCGCGCAAGCGGCTTTACTTCATTCTCTGCGAATTCCCGCACCGTGCGTTGCAGCAATGTTTGCTCTTCGGTGAGTGCGAAGTTCAATGAAAACTCCGGAATTTTTTGAGCGCAGGCTAAAGTCTCAGCGTGACAACTGTAAAAGTGGCACGTCAGCGGCTAAACAGGCCGCGGAAAAAGTATTGTAATCTGTCATTCCGAGCGGAGCGAGGAATCTCTCTTTGATCTAACTATAAAGAAACAAAGAAAGAGAGATTCCTCGCTTCGCTCGGAATGACAGAGATGGTGGGCTTCTCAGTAGCCTGTAAAGCCGCACTTATTTGTGGATAACTCATGTCGTGGTTAAACCCACGACCCACAATGATTCTGCAGTTCTCGCACAGGCCCTAAAGAGTCAACGCTTTGCGCAATTTTGTGTAGGTCACGGAAAGATCTTCGGGCTCGAGGCGCGTTTCGCTCACCGTGGTCATGAAGTTTGTGTCGCCCGCCCAGCGGGGCACGACGTGCATGTGCAGGTGATCCGCAATTCCCGCGCCGGCCGAGCGGCCGAGATTCATGCCGAGATTGAAGCCGTCGGGATGATAAGTGTCATCGATTGCTGTCTGCACGCGCTGCGTAAGCAGCATCATTTCCGTGGCAGTTTCCCGTTCGAGGCCGGAAAAATCCGCGGTATGCGCGTAGGGAACCACCATCACATGGCCGGCGGTGTAGGGATAGCGATTCAGAATGACAAAATTTTTCACGCCGCGATTGACGATGAGCCATTCTTCATCGTCATTCGCAGCAGGAGCGTTGCAAAATACGCAACCGGCAACGTTCTTGGCTTCAGCCACATACCGGTAGCGCCAGGGAGTCCAGAGGTAATCCATATGGAGTTTGAGCCGCGGGGACTGTAACAGGTTGTGTCCGCCGCGCCTATCAGCCTTGGGGCGTCACTGGAGCAGGGCCCGGAACCGGAGCAGCAGGCGTTGCGGGCGCACCCGTATTGACGTGATCCTTCAATTCCTTGCTGGGCTTGAAGAAAGGGATCTTCTTCGGCGGTACTTCCACCTTCGCGCCAGTCTTCGGATTGCGGCCCGTACGTCCACGGCGCTGGCGAGTACGGAAGCTGCCAAAGCCGCGGATTTCGATACGGTCGCCGCCTTGCAGCGCACCGATAATGCTTTCAAAAATTGTTTCGACCACTGCTTCAGATTCTTTGCGTGGTAGTTCTGTGACGCGAACCACTTCTTCTACCAGGTCCGCCTTTGTCACGGTGGAATCGGTCATCGATTTAATCTCCGCCTCATCCTAAAAATTGCACCAATTTCGGTGCCAGGCCTGGACGCGACTCGGGGACGCGCCCTCCGCACGTTGGAGAAATAACCAACGCGCTGCCTTGGTGGCAATTCCATATCACCAAATGACGCTTAAGGGAAATAATATTTACACTTCGGCCGGGACTGCCGAAGGGATTACAGGGAACGCTTGGCCATGATTGCGTCGCCAATCGTGGCTTTTGCCGATGCTTTTGTCGACCGGTAGTCATCCATGTCGCGGCGTTCCGCCTGCTTTTGCGCGCCACGGAAGCTTAGACCGATCTTATGCTGATCCTGGCTGATTTTCACGATTTTGAACTCATAATCGCGGCCCGGATCGAGCAAACCGCTTTGCCGAACGCCAGGACGCGGAGGTGGCGCCGGTTTGTCTCGGTCACCGCCCTTGCCGCCGCGCCGCTCGTCGATCTCTGAAATATGGCAGAGGCCTTCGATCCCTTCGGCCAGCTCGACGAATGCTCCGAACGTCGTGACGCGTGAAACCTTCCCGCGAACCAAGTCACCAACTTTGTGCTTCTCAAACCACGAGGACCAGATGTCGTTCACTTGCTTTACGCCAAGCGAAACTCGACGCGTCCCCTGATCGATCTTCAATACTTTGGCTTCGACCGCGTCGCCCTTCTTGTAAACTTCCGAAGGAGTCTTGATCCGCCCGGTCCACGAAATATCGCTCACGTGAATGAGTCCATCGAACCCTTCCTCGATTTCTAGGAAAGCTCCGAACTCTGTGAGGTTGCGTATTTTTCCGTTTACAATGGTGCCGACCGGATACTTTTCCGCCAGCACTTGCCACGGATCGGACTGGGCCTGCTTCATGCCAAGAGAAATGCGCCGCTCGTTCGAATCCACGCCCAGCACAATCACATCCACCTGATCGCCAACGTTCACGATCTTCGATGGATGCTGCTTGCGCTTGGACCAACTCATCTCGCTGACGTGCACCAGTCCCTCGATGCCCGGCTCGAGTTCCACAAACGCGCCGTAATCCGTCAGACCCATGATCTTGCCGCTGAGTTTCGTTCCCTTTGAATAGCGTTCGACAACGGAAGCCCACGGATCGGGCAGCAATTGCTTGCGTCCCAGCGAGACGCGACCTTTTTCCTTGTCATACTTCAGAATCTTGACTTCGACTTCCTCGCCGGGCGATACAGCGTCCAGCGGGCTTTCCACGCGACCCCATGACATGTCGGTGATGTGCAGCAAACCATCGATACCGCCCAGGTCCACGAATGCGCCGTAGCCGGTGACGTTCTTCACCACGCCGCGCACAATCTGTCCCTCGGCCATGTTGTTCAGCAGCTCTTGCCGTTGCGATGCCACTTGCTCGTCCATGATTGCGCGACGGCTGACGACGATGTTTCCGCGCTTGCGATTCATTTTCAGCACGCGGACGGTAATGTCGCGGCCCTTCCATTCATTCAGGTCGCGCACGGGATGCAGATCGGCCTGCGAAGCAGGCAGGAAGGCGCGAACGCCAATGTCCACGACGAGGCCGCCCTTGATGCTATCCACTACTTTTCCGGTGATGTCAGCCTTATTGCGGTAGGCCTCTTCAATCTTGCCCCACGCGCGGCGACGTCGCACACGCTGATACGAAAGAAGGACCATGCCTTCTTTGCGCTCGCCCGTACGCTGAACTTCAACAGGCTCTCCGACCACCAGAGGGAACGGCCCGTCCAGTTCCGCGAATTCCTGCGCGGGAATCAGGCCCTCGGTCTTGCCGCCAAGGTTGATGACGACGCCGAGATCGGTGATGGCCACAACCTGGCCGGATTCAATCTCGCCCTCCGCCGGCGCTTGGTGCGGCACGGCGTACTGCTCCATGAGCTTTTCCATCTCCGCGTTCGATTCCGTGGCAGGCTCGCCGGAATCGACGGCCTCTTCCACCATATCGCTCACGTTGGTATGTTCCACGGCGGCCAAGCCATCAGGAGCGGCTACAGGCTCTGCGGGATGCTCAGTAACTACCGCTGGCTCCGCCGGAGGCGGAGGAACAGCGTCCATTGTTTCTTGCGCTTTGGCCACAGCTTGCGTGGCTTCCACGTTTTCGGTTTGTTCCGGTGCCGGCGTAGCGGCGGTTGCGGTTTGTCCGGCGGATAGCTCCGCGCCGGGGTTTTCGTTGTCGGAAAACATCTGACTGCCTCCAGTGAGGTTCTAGCTTTGCGCCCGGCGTAAAAACGCTCGGTCAATCTTCCGTGTCACGGGGAGGTGCAAGGAAGGAAAGGCGGCATCCCACCCAGGGGCCGCACCGTGGGGATGATACCTGCGGGCTGTGGCCTATGTCAATGAAAGCCGGGAGTTAAATCGTGAATTGTCGATTAAGAATCTGTGGCAATTGGGAGGCGAAGGAAGTTGAGAGTTAAGAGTAACAAGCTCAGAGTCAGGCCCAAGCCAGGTAACGATGGCGCGGCTAAGAAAAAACTATCGACTCTCAACTGTGAACCGTCAACTTTCTTCGAGTCATCAATCACGACTTACGACCGCATTCGTCCTGCCTGGCGAACCTTGCGACGATAGTCGGGAGCTTCAAATTCAACTGTGCGACACATTTCATATAAACGGGAGCGGATACGTACTCCTAAACGGTCCGTCAGTGAATCCTCACGTGAAATAGAAACAGTTTGACC
The DNA here is from genome assembly GCA_035486415.1 of Saccharimonadales bacterium (SeqCode). Classification (GTDB taxonomy): domain Bacteria; phylum Acidobacteriota; class Terriglobia; order Acidiferrales; family UBA7541; genus Palsa-360. Next base: position 14,369 of record DATHNC010000151.1, on the reverse strand, counting down.
GGAAGGGAATCGAGATGTTTGGCGAGCAGGCTTCGACCCGGAATCATCTTCACGGTCGAGGTAATTTGTGGTCAAGATGGTGACGCGCTTTTCGTTGTAACGAGTATTGAGAATGTGTCCCACGGTTTCCAGTGCCCACGGAGATGGTTTGCCTGCGCCGAGATCATCCAGCAGCAAAACATCAGCCGTCAACACGGGTTCGAGTACGCTCAGTTCGCTCGTCTGGCTTTCTGAATTGTAGCTGCCCTGAATTTCTTTCAGCAGATCTCGGTAATCGTAAAAAAGTCCGGTGTGCCCGCGCAAAACAATTTGCCGCAGCGCGGCTACGGCGAGATGCGTTTTCCCGGCTCCGCATGGCCCCATTAGAAGTAATCCCGTTTCCACGCCGGTCGGGTAATCTCGCGCAAAAGCTTCTGTTACCAGCCTGCCTTGCTCGAGGCTGCGATTCCATGCCATCGCGGAGGCGCCGTCGGGGCCCGTGTCATATAAATCCTTGTCAAAATTTTCGAAGTCGCAATGTTCATAGCGGTTGGGGATGCGCGCGCGATTCATCACACGCGATGCGCGGTCCTTGCCCGTGCAATCGCATGGCACGGCCCACACGCGGCGTTTGATGTCCGTACCGTCGTAGGGCTTTTCCCACGAGACTCGCTTCCGATTTTCTTCTTCCGATACGCGCTCGACTATTTTCCAGCCGCAGCCATTGCATATCGGGCAATCAGGTTGTGCCATATCTTGAGCATAGGCGCGCGCAGGAAGTTGCGCAAGATGTCCGCGCCTGTGGAAAGAGGTGGCGCGTGTGGAAAAGGAAAAAAAATCGAAACAATTGGAAGCAATAAATTCGTTCCCAATGCGTGTTAGAGGGAATTGAAGAGGCGGAAATTTTCGCGAATTACAAAATCTAAAATTTCAAATCTGAAATTTTAAAATTCAAATCACAAAATTCGATTCACTAATCACCCTTCGCGGGGACTCAGGGCAAGCAATTCACGAATCACGCTACTTATGCACGCGAATCACTTTCGGCGCGGGGACTCGCGCCAGGGCATTGCCCTGCGGCTTTGCGCCCGCCGAGCGCATGCCTCGCGCCAGTTCCTGCTGCACGAACGATGTAAAAGCTTCCATCTGCTGCTGCATTTCGGCCATCTTTTCGCGCATATTTAAAATAATTTCAATGCCCGCGAGGTTGACGCCCATTTCGCGCGTCAGCGTCAGAATGACTTCCAGTCGTTCGAGGTCGGAATCCGTGTACAGCCGCGTGTTGCCGTCAGAGCGTGAAGGTTTTAATAATCCTACGCGCTCGTACAGCCGCAGTGTTTGCGGATGAAGTTTGTACAGTTCCGCTACGGCCGAAATCATGTATCCAGCGCGGGTTTTTTTTCGTTTTGTGGTTGCGCGCGCCATGCCTGCACTCCTTATACATTGGCCCGGTCAAATAAATCCTTGCGCGGATTTTCCGGCGCAAGTTTTTCCAGCTCTCGCAGGAGTTCCTTCACGCGTTCATCCACCGGCTTGGGGACGACCACTTGCAATTCGATGTACTCGTCGCCGCGTTGTCCCGGCGTGCGAACCGATGGCACGCCCTTTTCGCGTAACCGCAATTTTTGCCCGCTATTGGTTCCCGGAGGAATACGCAGGGGCCGCGAAGGTCCATCGATTGTGGGTACTTCTATTTTCGCGCCGAGCGCGGCTTCGGTCACAGTGATGGGAACGGAAATATAAATGTCGTCTCCGCGCCGGTCGAAAAACGGGTGCGGCTGAACGTCCGTGATGATGTACAGATCGCCCGGCGGCTCTCCTGCCGTTCCGGCATTGCCGCGTCCGGGAACGCGCACGCGCGAACCGGTCCGCACACCTGCTGGAATTCGGACGTCAATCGTGTCCGCCCGCCGCACGCGACCTTCGCCGCCGCAAACACGGCAAATGTTTCGAACGCGTCCCGTGCCGCCGCATCGCGAGCACGTTAAATTGAAGCGCATTTTTCCGCTCGTCTGCGTGACCTGGCCCGAGCCGCCGCACGCCGTGCAGGTTTGCGGCTGGCCCACGGCTCCTGTGCCGTGGCACTCCGTGCACACATCGAGGCGCGAAATGGTCAGTTTTTTTACGGTGCCGCGCACAGCTTCCCAGAAACTGATTTCAATCTGATATTCGAGGCTTGAGCCGGGTTCGGCATGCGTTGGAGCTTCGGCGGTGGCTCCGCCGCCGCGAAAGAATTGACTGAACAGATCGCGGAAGCTTGGGCCTCCGCCTGCGCCGCCAGCGCCTTGGCCGCCGAAATCGAAGCCGCCAAAATCGAAATGGACATCTCCGCCATTTCCAGGTTGTGGCGGCATGCCTCCGGATCCCGGAGTTTCGAAGCCGAATTGATCGTACATCTGGCGTTTTTTTGCGTCGGAGAGAACGTCGTAAGCTTCCTGCACCTGTTTGAATTTTTCTTCGGAAGATTTATCGCCGGGATTCAGGTCGGGATGATATTTACGCGCAAGTTTCCGGTAGGCCGCACGAATTTCCTTTTGCGCCGCCTTGCGCGAGACGCCAAGGAGATCGTAGTAATCTTGTTTTGTTGTTGTGGCCATGTGAGGTCCGTGAATCGTGATTCGTAATTCGTGACTGGTGACTAGTGATTGGTGACTGGTGGTTCTTCAAGCGCGATGCTTGCTTCGTGCCGCATCACTCGTCCACCGTCCTTGATTTTCCTTTACTTCCTAAACTTCCTATATTTCCTCAACATCCTTTTACAGTTTTTCCCATTGCGCGTTGATTGCTGCCAGTTCCTGCTGCTCGCGCTGATGTTCGTCGCGGCGTTTTCTGCGCTCCTCGTCCAGGCGCCCGCCCATGCCGGCTTCCTTTTGATTTGCGCGATCGATCCAGCGGTCGATCCACGCTGTCCTCGCCAGCACGCTGGGAATCTCCGAGCGGAAGCGAATGTAGTTGCTGATGATTTCCACCGCGCGAGGGAGAAAATCGGGTGGCGGAGCCTGCTGCGTTTCGTAAAAGAGCCGCTTCCAGTCAGCGGTCGGAGTTTCCGTCAGCGCGATTTGAATCATGAACAAATCTTCCCGTAATTTCTGAATCGCCTGCGGCGGTCCAACCCGCTTAATTCCTTCGTACGTGGTCAACGCTCGCTCCTCGAAAATCGTTAACGGCAAAAACCGCGTGCGGAGGACCAAGGTCCTCCGCACACGAAATGTTGTTTAGTTTGGCTTTTTTGTCTCGTCGACGTCCACATATTCCGCGTCGATCACTTCGCCTTCAGTCGAGGGCCCGGGTCCACCCTGTGGAGCAGAGCCCGCTCCGCCATCCTGCGAACCTGGTGCGCCCGGTTGTGCTCCGGCCGCCGCCGCGGTTTTGTACAGCACCTCGGCCAGCTTGTGCGAAGCGCCTTCCAGCGTCACGGTTGCCGATTGAATCTGTTCGAGGATGCCGCCGGCGAGCGCCGACTTGGCCGCTGCCACAGCTTCTTCGACTGGCTTCGTGTCCGTTTCGGAAAGTTTTTCGCGATTGTCCGCGATCAGCTTTTCGACCTGATACACGCGGTTGTCGAGAACGTTGCGCGCCTCGATCTCCGCGAGTTTCTTTTTGTCGTCCTCGGCGTGAGCCTCGGCGTCCGACCTCATCTTCTCGGCCTCTTCCTTGCTGAGTCCGGTGGACGCGGTGATCGTGATTTTCTGTTCCTTGTTCGTCGCGCGGTCTTTCGCGGAGACGTTCAGGATGCCGTTCGCGTCGATGTCGAAAGTGACTTCCACTTGCGGCATACCACGCGGCGCCGGCGGAATTCCCATCAGATGGAATTTGCCGAGCGTGCGATTGTCGGGCGCCATTTTGCGCTCGCCTTGCAGTACGTGAATTTCTACCGACGGCTGGTTATCCGCTGCCGTTGAAAACACTTCGGACTTGCGCGTCGGGATCGTCGTGTTGCGCGGGATCAGCACGGTCATCACGCCGCCCAGGGTTTCCACGCCGAGCGAAAGTGGCGTCACGTCCAGCAGCAGGATGTCCTTCACTTCGCCGCCCAGCACGCCGCCCTGAATCGCCGCGCCCACCGCGACCACTTCGTCGGGGTTGACGCCCTTGTGCGGTTCCTTGCCGCCGAACAAGTCTTTCACGATTTGCAACACGCGCGGGATACGCGTCGATCCGCCAACCAGAACAACTTCGTCGATCTTGTCAGGCGTGATGCCTGCGTCGGAAAGCGCCTGCTTCGTGGGCCCAATCGTTCGCTGCAGAATGTCTTCCATCAACTGTTCGAGCTTCGCGCGCGTCAGCTTGAGCTGCAAGTGCTTCGGGCCGGACGCATCCGCCGTCAAGAAGGGAAGATTGATGTCCGTCTCCTGCATCTGAGACAACTCGATCTTGGCTTTTTCCGCGGCTTCCTTCAGCCGCTGCACCGCCATGCGATCTTTGCTGACGTCAATGCCCTGATCCTTCTTGAATTCCGCGATGAGCCAATCGACCACGCGATTGTCAACGTCGTCTCCACCGAGGTGCGTGTCGCCGGCCGTCGCTTTCACTTCCACAACGCCTTCGCCGACTTCAAGGATCGAGATGTCGAACGTGCCTCCGCCAAGGTCGTAAACAGCGATGGTTTCATCTTTCTTTTTATCCAAACCGTAGGCGAGTGCAGCTGCCGTAGGTTCGTTGATGATGCGCAAAACTTCGAGACCAGCGACTTCGCCGGCTTGCTTGGTCGCTTGCCGCTGGCTGTCGTTAAAGTACGCAGGAACGGTGATGACGGCCTTGGTTACTTTTTCTCCAAGGAAATCCTCGGCGGCTGTCTTCAGCTTCTGCAGAATCATCGCGGACAATTCGGGCGGGGTATAAGCCTTTCCGAAAATCTCGACGCGCGCGTCATCATGCGGCCCTTTTACAACCTTATAGGGGACGCGTTTCGTCTCTTCGGTCACTTCATCGAACCTGTGACCCATGAATCTCTTAATCGAATAAACCGTATTTTCCGGGTTGGTGACTGCCTGGCGCTTTGCTACCTGTCCAACCAGGCGCTCGCCCGACTTGGTAATCGCAACGACCGAAGGGGTCGTCCGACCGCCTTCCTGGTTCGGAATCACGACCGGCTCTCCACCTTGCATGACGGCAACTACCGAGTTGGTCGTCCCCAGATCAATTCCAATAATTTTACTCATCGCTGACTTCCCTCCTGAATCTCTTGGCCGGCACTGGCTGGCACGGGTGCCCTACAGAGAGGCATTCTATACATTGAGTGTATCTTTGTCAAGTATTTTGATAACATGCATCTGCATTATTTACAGTATATTGCGAGGTGTTTGTTCCGTGCTTCAGTCTTTCACCCCTTTTTCTGTGAGATTCTCCAGCTCACCTCGCCTCGTCTCTCCGCACTCCGTGCTAGGCGATGGATCGTCGCTTTTACTGAAGAGGCAATCCTCACCAATTGAGAATTTTTCTGCTGCCTCGCGGGTAACCCTACCTTTGCTTTTCACGTCTATCCTGTACAGAAGTACCCATTTTGGGGTTAGAATGCCATGCTCAATCATATGATCGATCTCCAAGGAGAAAGTCGCGTGAATTCGCTAACTCGCCGCCCAATTCGAGTTGTAACCTTTCTTGCCTTCTGTGCCATGGCAATGACGGCCTTTGCCAGACCGCAGGCGAAACCTCCGGCGGCTCCGGCAGCAAAGACGGCTTCCGCGGCGACTGCGGCGCCTAATTTTCAAAAAACAATTGGAAATCCAAGCGCGCCCATCACGATGGAAGTTTTCGGAGATTTTGAATGCCCGGCGTGCCGCGGTTTTTTTGAAGGCACTGTGAAGCAGGTGATTGACGATTATGTGATTCCCGGCAAGGTGTATATCATTCACCGCGATTTCCCGTTGGAGATGCACCCCTACGCACGGCAGGCAGCGCGGCTTGCCAATGCGGCAGCGGAATTCGGGCAATTCGAGGCCATGGAGCGCGCGCTGTACGATCATCAGGATGAATGGTCGGCCAAGGGAAACATCGATCAGGTGATGGCTACTTATTTTCCGCCGGCCGAATTCAAAAAATTCCAGACGTTTGAAGCGCAACACATGGCCGAAATCAACGCTTCCATCGCAAAAGATCAGGCGATGGGCACGCAACGCAATGTGAATCAGACTCCCACGGTGTACATTACAGCTCATGGAAAGACGGAAGCGCTTCCCGGAGGCGGAGTGGATTACAAGCTGCTGAAAAGTTATTTTGATTATCTACTGCGCCAGTAACCGTGAATCCTTATGGCTACCACAGCGATTTCATCGGAAGTTTCGCCGCGCCCGGCAGGATGGCCCGGAACATTGCTCATCATCGGGCGAGTGGCGCTCGGCGTGATTTTCCTGATTGCGGCCTATGCGAAACTTCATTTCGCGGGCGAATGGCACTTGCGCGACTATCAATTCTTCTTTGCCATGGCCATCGATTCTTACAAGATGCTGCCCATTTCCGCGGTGCAGTTGATGGCGCAGGTGCTGCCCTGGTTTGAACTCGTTTTGGGAATATTCCTGATCGCGGGAATTGGTTTGCGTGTGATCGGCACGATCACCAGCGGCCTTCTGCTTGTGTTCATCGGCGCGATGACGCGCGCCAAAATTCTAGGACTTGAAATTAATTGCGGCTGCTTCGGAAATAATGAAAAGTTGGGCGCAGCCACGCTGATTCGCGACAGCAGCCTTCTGGTTCTGGCTCTCGCCGTCACGATTGGAGCGTTTCTGATTAAGAAACGGCGCGAAAGACTATCCTCCTGATCTCCGCATTCGTCCTGCTGGATTGCGCTAGAATGAAATTCTCATGGTAGATCTTCCGCCAATCACCCTAAACTTGCGAGGTCGCAAGGTGGTAGGGCGTGTTGCTTTTATCCTGTTGCTGCTTGGCTCGATAGCCATAGGCACGCTGGCCGGGTTGTGGTTTGTTTACTCGAGCGATCTCCCGCAGATTCGCGCGCTTGAAGATTTCCAGCCTGATGTTGTTACGGAATTGTACGCGGATGACGGCCAGGTAATCGGGAATTTCGCGTTGCAGCGGCGCGTGCTGCTCACCTACGAGCAATATCCTCAAATTTTAAAGGACGCGATTCTCACGACCGAGGATCAGCATTTCGACCAGCATTGGGGCGTGGATTTTACGCGCGTGGCGGGCGCGGCCTATAAGGATTTTGTGTCGCACCGAGTTGTCGAAGGCGCCAGCACCATTACCATGCAACTGGCCGGATCGCTTTTTCTGGATCGCTCCGATCGCCACATGGGCCGAAAAATTCAGGAAGCGCTGCTGGCACTTCAGATCGAGCGCCACTACACGAAGCAGCAGATTTTTACGATGTACGGCAATCAGATTTATTTGTCGCACGGCAATTATGGATTTGAAGCGGCTTCGGAATCTTACTTCGGCAAACCGGTGGGGAAATTAAACATTCAGGAAGCGGCGCTCCTGGCGGGAATGATTCGCGGCCCGAGTTACTCGCCGATTCTGCATGCGCAGCGCGCTTTGCAGCGGCGCAATCTGGTGATCGAGCTGATGGCGCGCTCCGGAAAAATCACGGAAGCGCAGGCGAAGCAGGCCATCGCGCAGCCGCTCGGACTGCACCAGCAGTCGCCGCGAAATTCGCTCGCGCCCTACTTTGTGGAAGAGATTCGCAAATATCTCGAAAGCACGTACGGTACAGAAATGGTGCACCAGCGCGGCCTGCGCGTCTATACCACGCTGAACGTGGACATGCAGAAATCCGCGAACCGCGCGATTCGAGACGGCCTCCATGCCTACGACCGCCGCCACGGCTGGCGCGGGAAACTGGATAACATCCTCGCGGATAAAAGCGATACGCTCGAATCGTACGAGGACGATGACTGGCGCTGGCCCATCAATAAAGGCGACTACGTGCAAGGACTGGTCCTGGCTGTCGACCAAAAAGAGGCGAACATCAAGTTTGGATCGCTGCACGCATTGCTCACGCCGCCGGATTTTGCCTGGACCGGTCGCAAGCTTCCTACGGATTTGCTCAAGACCGGCGATCTCGCCGAATTTATGATCAAGGATATCAGCGGAAACGTAGCCCATGTGGAATTGGAGCAGAATGTGGCGCCGCAAGCGGCGATCCTGGCCATCGATAATCCGACCGGTGAGATCAAGGCTATGGTTGGCGGCTACAGTTTCGACGAATCCAAATTTAACCGGGCCATGCAGGCGCAGCGGCAGGTTGGGTCGTCCTTCAAGGTGTATGTCTATGCCGCCGCCATGGAGCAAGGCTTCACCCCGTTCGATACGATTCTCGATGCGCCGTTCACCACCATGAGCGGCGGCCAGGCCTACTCGCCGCATAACTACGACGAAAAATTTGAAGGCGTGATTACCTTGCGGCGCGCGCTGGATGGTTCACGTAACGTTCCGGCCGTTAAGCTCGCGGAAAAAATCGGGATGAATAGCGTTATCGATATGGCGCGCAGGTTCGGCATCACAAGCCCCCTGCCGCCGTACTTGCCCATCACACTGGGCGCTGCGGATTTGAACTTGCTGGAACATACTTCGGCGTTCACCGTGTTTCCGAATGATGGCATTCGCATCGATCCGCACATGATTCGCCGTGTGACTACCTATGATGGCGCCCTGCTCGAGCAGGCGCATCCTGTGGTCCATGACGTTGTGGAGCCGGACGTGGCGCGAACTATGACTGCCATGCTGCAGGATGTGGTCGAGCGCGGCACCGGAATGCCCGCGCGCGCATTGGGTCGCCCAGCGGCAGGCAAAACCGGCACGACGAATGACTTCACGGACGCATGGTTTATGGGCTTCACGCCGGAAATCACCGCAGGCGTGTGGGTCGGCTTTGACGATAAGTCGGTTTCTCTTGGCAAACCCGAGACCGGCGCTGTTGCGGCATTGCCGATCTGGCTGGAATTCATGCAAGGCGCGCTCGAAGGCAAACCCATTCAGGCATTCCAAAATATCGAACCTCTGGACAAAGTGGCGTTGACGAAAACTGTGAAGGTCGATACGCCGGATACTGCTCCCGAAGACGCCGGCGAAGGCCCTACGACGATTACCACAACCCCAACCGTCCCCGAAGTTGCCCCACAGGTAGAAATTCCTGCGAGAGCCGCCGTACCCGTGCAAAATTCCGCGACACCCGCATCGACCCCGCGAAATTAAAGAAGGCGTCTACCGTTCCCAAAAATTGCGCGCCGATTCTTGTGGCGCCGGCGTCTCGCCGGCGGGATTCTCCTCATTTCTGCAATCGCAAAAACCGCCGGCGAGACGCCGGCGCCACAAATGCTGTTGCCTTCGTATCGGCCGTCCTTATTTATGAATACACTTTTTCAGGTTTGCTTGCGGAAGGGGTCCCATCCCAAAGGTCGAAGCGGCCGAGTTTGGCCGTCGGTTCCAACCAGAAGAACTTTTCTTTCACGCGTGATTTCGCCGATCACTGTTACGGGGACTTGTCCTAATTTGCGCGGCAGGCGGCCAGAAAATTTCTTAGGAACGGTGAAAAGTAATTCGTAGTCTTCGCCGCCATGCAGAGCGAGGTCCAGTGGGATGAGTTTCAAAGCGCTCAACTCAGGCGGCACATGAACTGCCGGAATTTTCTCAGCCCACACGCGCGCCCCGACTCCGCTGTCCTTGCAAATGTGGTTCAAGTCGGTGGAAAGTCCGTCCGAGGTGTCAATCATTGAGGAAGCGCATTGGTGTGTGCCGAGCCATTGGCCCAGCGCCAACCTGGGCTGGGGATAAAGATGTTTTTTTACCAGCCCCGGCCATCGCTTTTGATTCGGGGTTTTGTGCAGGATCACCTGCAAACCTAGCTCAGCTACTCCCAATCTGCCGCTGACGCAGAGTAAATCGCCGGGCTTGGCCCCGGAACGCAAAATAGCCCGATCTCGCTTCAGTTCGCCCAAAACAGTGAGGGTAATAATGACTTCCGGATATTTTGTTGTGTCGCCCCCCGCGAGGACCAAGCCGAATTCACGAGCGGCGCGAACCATGCCTTTGGTGAAGCCGTCGAACCATTTCTCAGTGCAGGCTTCCGGAAGCCCCAGCGTCAGAAAGAAATATCGCGGACGGGCGCCCATCGCGGCGATGTCGCTTGTGGCACGGGACAGCGCCTTATAGCCAACCGTAAATGGCTCATGGATCTTGCGAAGGAAATGCACGTTTTCTAAAAAGGCGTCCGTCGTGATGACCCACTCCGAGCCAGACCGAGGGCGCAATACCGCGGCATCGTCACCTACCCCGACTCGCAATCCATCCTTTATTACTTGCTTTATGCGATTGGAAAGGAAGCGTTTGCGGATCGATTCGATCAGCTGGCTCTCACTGGCCATCAGTACAGTTGCCAAAAGCAGCTTTTGTGTGGTTTCATAGGGGCATTCTAGAGCATGATTTGTGAACGCGCTATGGCAGGCTAGTTTTTCTTGCCGGCATATTAAAATTTTGATCTCTAGAATTGGAATTAAAAGGTTGACTCTGTTTCAGCGTGAAACTAGACTTGGATTGGGTCTGGTTTCGAACCAATGCTCTCGGTTCAAACGAATTTAAAGATTAGCAGGACTGCTCAGGGGATGGGCATGTCCCGCTCCCTCTAAAATTAAAGCAAATTGTAGGTCCAGCATTAGGTTGAGAGATTTCATACGATGAAACCTGAAGCATATACTTTGTTTGTGGCATCAAGCCGGAACGGAAGCCTTCGCAAGATCACGCTTCCCGGATACGTACTGCATTTACTATTAGTTCTGGCCGTTGTCGGCGGAGTGACCGTGACTGCCGCTATCGGGTCCTATACCCGGATGCTGTGGAAAGTCGGCAATTATAATGCGCTTCGCCGCCAACAGGATACGCTGAAGCACAATTACGAAAAGTTGCAGTCCAGCGTCCAGGATACTAATGAACGCATGAATTCGCTGCAATCCCTGGCCACTGAAGTGGCCATGACCTACGGCTTTATGAGGTTTCGGCAGAGTCCATTTGCCCTGAACGAAGTGCAGCAGGCATCGAATACAGGTTTTGAGCAATCCATCGAGCAGTTCAATTTTCTGCAGAAAAATGCTGCCCAGGCGACGCTCCCCACGGGCAGCCTTCAGCTGATGGCTTCGTCGTCGGGATTGGGAGATCTGACTTCGACTCCGACGTTATGGCCTGTGATTGGCCATTTGACCGGAACGTTCGGAGAGCGAATGGATCCGTTTAGTGGGGAAGGCGCGTTCCACACGGGCGTGGATATTTCCTCTCAATATGGGGATTCAGTCCGAGCTTCGGCCGATGGCATTGTGGTGGAAGCGGATGAACGATCGGGATACGGCCGCCTGGTAGTGGTCGATCATGGATTTGGCGTCAGCACATATTATGGGCATCTTTCCAGCTTCCGAGTTGTTGTGGGACAGCAAATCAGGCGCGGTGACGCGATTGGTAATGTGGGCGTAAGCGGACGTTCCACAGGGCCGCACGTCCATTATGAAGTTCGCATCAATGGCGCTCCAGTGAATCCGATGCGCTATTTGCGCCAGGCCTCAGCCGCCGATTAATTCTTCTCGGCCCTTCAAAATATTCACCGAACATTGGAATTGCAAAGTTAGATTTTGTGGCGCCGGCGTCCCGCCGGCGTTTTTATTTTTGCCTCAACGCAGCGCAAAACCGCCGGCGAGACGCCGGCACCACAAAATTCGCACCACAATTTTTGGCAGAATTTGGATTTGCATTGCGAAACAAATCGGTGGCAGGGAACTACTGCTGCGCTTTTGCCGGGCCGCCGAGGTGCCATACATCGGGCGTGACTTCTACTAGGATGCGGACTCTCTCGGCTGCTTGCGTGACTTCCGCGCCGGTCAATAAGGTTTGCAACATGGCGAGGACCGCGGGATCCATCGACTGCTTATTCTTCGCGCTATCGAGCCCTGCGCGCCCAAACATTCGCATCAGCTCCAGCGCTGTTTTTACCTGAACTGCATCGGTGGCATTGTCGCATTCTCCTTCGAGCGAAACGCGCAGGTTGTCTCCTTCCGGTCGCGCGGCAAACGTAACCCACTGCACAGATCGCGCAAGGGTCAGAAATTGCGCTGCCCCGGCGGCTTGCGGACCTGCGCCGGCAGCGTTGTCCGGAATGGGCGGCACATGCGTGATCAGGAACGCAGCGGCTCCGTCCAAGTGCGCGGCGCGGTCGCGCACCGGGTCGCCGCCCGCTGCATCCATGTGACTCGCTAAAAGCGGAGCGATGCTGGATCCAGCGACGAGAGCGATGCGGCGGTCGTCAAGAAATGTAATCGAGTTCATGGTTTTGGAATCGCCAGCTGGAAATAAAAATACTTCGTGCCCCTGCTGGTGATCGACCTTTCCTTTGCGCGTCGCATAGTCACGAATCTTTGCGCGATCAAAATGTCCTTCCGCAATGGCCACGCTTTTTCTCGGAGCGTTCGGCGAATCCGGCGGCCACGAGGCGATGACGACACGCTCTAAATCTTTTTCAAAATCGAAACCTGTTGAGCGCACGAAGTCAGCATAGTCCTGGCTGGGAAGGGCGATGGGTCCTTTGTCCGGGCGGTGCTGGTAAAAGGAAGACGCGCGTATGGCGCCTAGATCAACGTAGGCAAGCGTCGGCGCGCCGGCGGGCAGCGCTGCGAAGATGTCTGGAACCGGGGAAGCGTGCGCCGTCGCAGAATGTCGAAAAATTCCATAGCTCGCGAGCACGACGCTAATGGCGGCGACCGCAACTCCGGCCGAAACGAAAAAAGTTTTTCTGGAGCGCTGCATGGGCGCCTCCTGCGGATGATATTCTCTCATTGTCTGTCAGGAAGTTACACTTGTGCGTCAGCGCGTACGCTGTAGCGGCCTCTTTGCAACTCGAATCAATCTGCGCAAGGCTGAATTTACAGATCGGTCGTCAGGGAAGTGCTCGGCGACATCCGGGGAGAGAAGCACGAGATTCGTCCCCGCTTTATATCGAGATAGGTATTTTCCCCGAACGCCGCCACCTAATTTTGTAAGATCATAGTCCTTGCGCAGTTCGTCAGGCTGTTTTCGCTTCTCAGTTTTCTTGATCATATTGTTTTCGCTCGCCGTGCGCTGTCTTCCGGGCGCTTATGATGCTGATGCTCTCCCCGTGGTCGGCATGAGCCACAATTAAAAGCCTGCCTGAATTCGACATCCCAACGGTAATGAACCGTTTTTCCTGGACGGAATGGTCCGGGTCCTGAAATGTAAGCGCTACCGGGTCGCCAAACGCGGTGGCCGCATCGTGGAATGAGACTCCATGCTTTCTGGCATTCCGCGCCGCATTGAGCGGAGCTCATTCAAAATTGACAATTCTATCTTACTCCATTACCGCCGACGGAAAGCCTTCAGAATTCGAAGCGAGCCTTATTGTTAAAGATCAAAGCAGTGTGATCTGTGACCGATGATTGGAAATCCTGACACCAAAAAGATTTCTTCCGTCTGCCTTGCTTCAAGGGGTAGAAGGTGTAGAATGATTCTTCCAGCACGGACTTGAGGACCGGATGCGGGTGTGGGCTTAAAGTTGAGCTCAAGAGCAGTCGGTCGAGCTTTGCACAGGTTCTCCACAGGAGGCCATTGCAATTCCAGTTCCCTTTTGATATATTTTCTCGGTTTGCGCCGTGCTGGCGTAGCTCAGTTGGTAGAGCATCTGATTTGTAATCAGAGGGTCGGGGGTTCAAGTCCCTCCGCCAGCTCTGCCAAAATATTTTTGAGTCAGGGGAAAAATCCTAAAAGATCGCGGTAGATTAGGTTTCTGCGTCGCGAACAATGTGAAAGTGTCTTTTGTCTTTGCAAAATTCGCGCATGCTCTTTGACCTTCTTTGCCTAATTCCCCCCGTGCGGACGGGTGGGTGAGTGGCTAAAACCAGCAGACTGTAAATCTGCCGCTCCTTGCGGGCTACGGAGGTTCGAATCCTCCCCCGTCCACCATCTGGTCGACCGCCGGAAATGACCTGAACCGCAAGTCCGGTATTGGCGGAGTTTTTTTTTAGATTGATTTTGATTTCGTGTTGCGCTGCATGCAGCAAACAGAACTCGCCTGGGTAGCTCAGTTGGTAGAGCGCGTCCTTGGTAAGGACGAGGTCACCGGTTCAATCCCGGTCCCAGGCTCCAGAGGTCGTTTGGTTTTGGCAGGCAGGGCGGGGGTAACTCAACGGTAGAGTCTCGCTCTTCCAAGGCGATGGTTGCCGGTTCAAATCCGGTCCCCCGCTCCAAAAGATTCGGCGATGGCTTCAATCGAGCCCGCTCTTACTACTACGAGGATCCGCATCAATGGCGAAGGAAAAATTTGAGCGAAATAAGCCGCACCTGAATATCGGGACGATCGGGCACATCGATCACGGCAAAACGACGTTGACGGCGGCGATCACCAAGGTGCTGTCGAAGCACAACCCGAAGGTGGCGTTTCG
>DATHNC010000150.1:0-6543 GCA_035486415.1 Saccharimonadales bacterium (SeqCode) | reverse complement strand
ACGCCTGGACGAACTCCTCCAGGTTGAAACGCTCCACCACTCCATGAACAAAGAACACCAGATGATCAGCTGTCAACACATCTTTCACGTTCGGTGGCAAAAGATACGCTTGATCCGGGTTGTACGGTAGAATTCGTGTCATGCCTCTTTACTGCATTATTCTATTTTAAAATTCAAGAGAGTTCTCACGCACACTCGGAGGGGCGACACAATTGCCCGCCATTTGTGTCGCCCCTACGGGGCTTTTTGCAGATTCAATTGCTCGACCCACCGTTGAAAACGGTGGGCTACGATGTACCGTCCCTCCGGGACTTCTGGGAAAACATGGGAGGTCTCCATGCCAACAACGTCAAAAAATATGCGCGTGAGAAATTTCAACTGAAAATTTTTCGTGGAAACTTTTCAAGGGAAATTGTCGCGGAGAATTTCCGGAACAAATTTTTATGGCAGAATTCCTTGACAAACTTCTAGCTGATGATTGCGGGGTTTTGTACGACGGGTTGCGGCTTGAAAATTTCGTCGATCAGAAACAGGTCCGTTAGAAGCGCTCGCACGTGGATCGAGGCGTTCAAATTATCGATCAACTGTGAACTGATGGTGGGTTGCGCCAGAACCAGGTTGATCGAGGCGAGAGAATCGATCGCGTCTTTTTCCAGCACCGGTAGGAACGCCATGTAGCGATCGGCGGGCTGAAGATTTTCGTGCCGCACAGCTCTCGTATACTCTTCGGCCAAACCTGTCAGAGCTTCCACCGCGCGATTCAGATATTCGCGCACCTGCCCGCAAGCGTGGCTATTTTCCTTGCCAGTGAGGCCCTGGCCCGCATAGGCGAGCATGAATTCGTAGAATTCCTCGATCGTACTGCAACGGGAACTTACCTGTTCGCGGCCCATCTAAAAGGAAGCTTTCTTTGATTCGGCTACAGCAGGCCAGCGGTTCGGGTCATGGTGTTCCAGATACTGGTCGCGGGTGATCCAACCGAAGATCATCGATTTCGTGATGAAAAGTTTTTCAGGGCGGATGGCAAAATAAATGTGCACGGTCACGAGCGCCACAAAGCCGACGCCGGCAAGCCCGTGCAACACATACATCCAACCCCAGGTCATGTCGCCGAAGAGGTAAGGATTGCGCGTGAAGAAGGGCGTCTGCACACGCTTCATCATGAAGAGGCCTGTGCCGATCGCGGCAAGGCCTGCCAGCATGACAATCAAATGGTACAGCTTGTTTTCCAGCGGATACTTCGCAAATTTGCGCGGCTCGGGAGATGGCTTCCCCATCGCGAGATTCATTCTTCTTTTGGCGTCTTCAACGTCCATCGCGTCGGGCCAGATCGACCAGAAATCCAGCACAAAGGAAGCATGAATGATGTGGTAGATCACGGAAATCGTCAGCACAACTCCCGCGATCCAGTGCCACTTGACCCACGCGAACTGCACTCCAACCTTGGGAAGAAACGCGGTGAACAGGAGAGCAAGCATGGATAGCGCCATGATGCCGTGAAACGCGCGCGCGCCGAAGGAATGCCGCGCCACGCGCTCGGGAATCTGCGCGTTGTTTACCGCAGGAGCAGCTGAGGAAATTTCCGCATGCGCGGCGGCGGACTTTCCTGTTGCAGCCACATATATCGCGTGAACGATCAGAAACAAAACGCCCGCGATCGCCGAAACATATAAAAGCGTCCACGAAATGTGGGACGGAACTTGCTCGCCCCACGGACTTGTCGCCCATTGAATGAGATTCAAAATTCCTCCTACACAGCCGCGCCGCGAATGGCGCGCTTCACAAGATTTCGGAGCAACGGGACTTTGAAGCCGTTATATTGCAGCGGTTCGGCTCCCTGAATTGCAAGCTGCCCCGCCATATCGGCGGTCTCTTCGCTGCGCTGCTTCCCTGCTACGGCAGCTTCCACGGCGGTCAAGCGCACAGGATGCGCAGCCACGCCGTTCACCGCGATGCGAATGCGTTGAATGGTATTGCCGGACATGGTGATCGCCGAAGCCACGTTGACGAGGGGGAAATCCCAGACGTTGCGGTCGCGAACTTTTTCGAAATAAAACTGCGCTCCCGCCCACGTGCCCGGAATTCGAATGGAAGTCAGAAGGTCGCCTGGCTTCAGAATCGTCATTTTCGTAATGTCTATCGAAGGACCGATGAAATAATTTTCGGCGTCCACGACTTTCTCCCCTTTGGGAGTTCGAAGCACCATTTTGGCGTCAAGCGCGATCAGCGCGGGCGCCGTGTCCGAGGGATTCACGGCTACGCAACGGTCCGCGTCCAGGATGGCATGCTCGCGATTCAGGCCTGTCGGCGTATCCGCGTAGCAAATATTGCCTCCGGCGCGATAGCACGGCCAGCCGCCTCTGTAATACCAGCAACGGGCATCCTGCGAGACGTTGCCTCCGATTGTGCCCTGATTGCGAATCTGCGGAGAAGCAGCCGACTCGGCCGCCACCGGCAGAATGCTGAATTTTTCGCGCACCACGGGATGGCGAACCACTTCCGTGAGCGTCGTCATGGCCCCGATCTCGAGGCCGTCGCCGGCCGTTCGAACGCCGCGCAACTCCCTCACCTGGCTCAGGTCGATCACCACTTCGGGGCGCTTGATGCGGTCCTTGAACCAGTCAAAGCTATCGAGACCGCCGGCCAGCACCCACGCTTTTGCTCCGTAACGCGATTGCAAGGACAGCGCGTCATCGACGGAGGTGGGCTGGAAGAGTTCAAACGCTGGTATTACGTCACGAATGACAGCCATTTTCCGTTCTCCTCAAATGTTACGGTCAAGCATTTCCGGTCATGGCCCAACATATTTCCCAAAACTTCTAAACCGTTACCGTTGCAGACGAACCGCTTTTATCTCCATGCGGCATCATCTCGCCCAAACCTGTCATTCCGAGTGAAGCGAGGAATCTCTCTTTCTTCTATCCGTCGTGCGGCGGAGAGATTCCTCGCTTCGCTCGGAATGACAGAATAAAAACGCCGCTCAGCAACCCGGCTAAATATTGGAGCGGAGCGGGTCCTGCATGGGCTTGCCCGCTTCGAGCGACGTCAGGATCACGTCGGCAGTGACGGGCGCGCGGCGGAAAATTTCATCGCCGAGCGCGTCAGACAATGCGTTCAGGATCGCAGCGCAACCGCCGCCTACGGGCGGCTCGCCGATGCCGCGCGCGCCGATGGGCGTTTCGGGATCGGGAATTTCGACCGCGGCCCAATCCATCTTTGCCGGGATGTCTAGAATCGAAGGTGGTTTCGTGTGATAAAAGCGCCGCGAAAGGGGCAGGCCATAGTGCTGGTCATACACCCATTTTTGCCCGGTGGTGTGGCCGATTCCTAGAATGGAGCGCCCAAGAATCTGCCCGCCCAGTGCGCGCGGATGCAGCACGGTGCCAACATCGGCGTAAGCGAGAAAGTCCAGGATACGATATTGCCCGGTCTCCACATCGGCTTCGACTTCGGCAAATGTGGCGACGAAAGAAAATGTGTTGCCATCGTGCTTGAAATTATCTTTCGCCACGGCCATCAGGCCCTGACCCGCGAGCGCTGTGGCCGAGACGGCTGTGAACTTGTTGATGTCCTGCGGCAATTCGTGGCCGTCGTACGCGCCACCGAGCTGAATCGCTCGCTGCGCGGCATGGGCCAAGGTCATTCCGGCTCCGCCGCCTTTGCGCGCAACTCGCTCGTTCGCGACTACGTAGTCTTCAGGTTTGCCGCCCAAATCTTTTGCGGCGATTTGTTGCAGCTTTGTGATAGCGTCGGCCGCTACTGCGTTTGCCGCGCGCGTCATGGCATGGGTTGTCTGGCTGCCGCCCGAGGGGCACGTCCATGGCAGATTCTTCGACGTGTTGCCCCAGGTGAGTTCGCATTTCTCCCACGGTACGCCAACAAGCTCTGCGACCACGCGGTGCACGTCCGTCCAAGACTCCGTGCCCAAGTTGCCGACACCGGATTGGATGTACACGCGACCATCGGGCTTGATGACGAACAGTCCATCAAACCCAACCGTGCCGCCGGAGTAGCTGCTGATCGCAACGCCGACGCCGCGCACCTTGGAACCGTTGCGCTTGCCGGTATTCACCTTGCGCTCGTGCCACTTGAACTGTTCCGCGCCGCGATCCAGCGCTTCCTTAATGAACGCGCTGGTGGCGTATTGCTGTTTGCCCGCGACAAGTGGACCGAAGGGAGCTTTGCCTTCCGGCGAATTCATGCGGCGAATGGCAACCTGATCGACGCCAAGTTTGCGCGCGGCCTTTGCCAACACCGGCTCCATGATCGCGATACCCTGCATACCGCCAGGCGAACTCTGCGAACTGCGCGGCGGCGTGTTGGTGAGGACGGTCACGCCGCGCCAGCGCATGGCTTGCGGCTGGTACAACACAGAAACGATTCGTCCTGAAGAGAAAGCGTCACCGACCATGTCATACGGGCCGTTGTCGCAGATCACGTACATGTCGAGCGCGGTGATGCGGCCATCTTTCGCGAAGCCGGCCTTGATCCGGCCATGCAGGCTGGGGCGGCCACGGCCGATGAAATTTTCCTCTTCGCGCGTGATGCGCATCATCACTGGAGCGCCGGTTTTTTTCGCGAGAAGCGCAGGGATGACGAGCGTGATGTCACCCGTAATTTTGCTGCCGAATCCGCCGCCCGTGTATTCGCTGATGAACACAACGTTGGACTGTTCGATGCCCAGCCAGCGGGCGATGGCCGGAACAGTTTGCGATGTGCTTTGCGTGCCCGTGTGAACGAACACTTTGCCGTTCTGCCAATAGGCCATGGTGCTGCGCGTTTCGAGGCACTGGTGGCTGGTGTTGGGGGTGACAAAGGTTTCATCGAGGACCAGCGCGGCGTTTTTGAAACCCGCGTCGATATCGCCAACGTGCCACTCTTCCGTTTCCTTGCCCAGCGGCAGGCGGCCTTGCTTGGCCTCTTCGAAATCATCTTTCGTCCATTTGACGGTGTGCAATTCAGGCGGCGTAACAGGCGGCTTCTCCCCCGGCTTCGGCGGAGGAGGCGGGACGCGCACCCAAACGTTGCCATCCGTTCTGGCATTCGGGCCGCCGGGACGCAGGCTGGCGAGGGGATCGGTGACAAAGGGTAAAGGCTCGAAATTAATTTTAATTTTTTCGATGGCGTTCGCGGCAGTGAGTTCGTCTATCGCGGCGACAGCGAGAATCGGCTGCCCTTGAAATAAAGGCTCATTGGTCAGCGCCTGGTATCCGCGCGGGTTGGCGAGGATCACCGTGCCGTTGTCATTGATGCTGTTCGCGGGAGGAGGTAGCTCGTCTGCCGTGAGGATCGCTTTGACGCCGGGCATTGCGAGCGCCGCACTCGTATCAATGCTGCGCACGCGCGCATGCGGCATAGGGCTCAGCAGCAGCTTGCAGAAAAGCATGCCGTCGGCGCGATAGTCCTCGGCGTATTTCGCCTGTCCTGTCACCTTCGCGTGCAGGTCGCCGGTGGTGTAGTCCTTGCCGATATATTTAAACTTATTTGGTTTTGGTGGCGTTACGTTTGGCATGTTTACGCCTTCCTCAGATTCTCTGCGCCGCGCATCATCGCAGTGAGAATCTTGTCATAGTCCTGGCAGCGGCAAAGGTTGCCGGAAATACCGTGCGCGAGCTGCTCGCGCGTGGGGTTGGGATTGACCTTCAGAAATCCTACAGTCGCCATCATGAAGCCGGACATGCAGAACGCGCACTGAAAGCCTTGTTCGTCAATCACGCCCTGCTGCACGGGATGCAGCGTGCCATCGGGCTTGGCGAGTCCTTCAATGGTCTGGATTTTTTTATCGCGTACAGTGTGCGTGAAAACCGAGCATGCATATTGCGGCACGTCATCGATCAGCACCGTGCAAGCGCCGCATTCGGCCTGATCGCAGCCAATCTTCGTGCCGGTGAGCCCAAGTTTGTAGCGCAGGGTCATCACCAGCGTCTCTTGCTTCATTACGTCGACAGGGCGCTGCTGCCCATTCACATTCAGCGTAATCAGCCGATCGACCGCGCCCGGCGCCGATGCCTGCGCCCATACTTTGGACACGCGGAACAGATAGCTGGTCGACGACACCACGCCCGTCGCAATGACGCTCTTGATGACGTCCCGCCTCGAAAGTTTCATCGAAGTAGAACAGCCGGGGTCCGTCAGTTCATGGTCTGCCATCGGAACTCCCTTTAAGAAAGGATTTTAATGGGTATACTCCCGAACGGGAACCGCTGTCAACCGTATTAATCCGTACAAAAAATGAATGACTTATGACCGGCCGCTGCTATACGCGAACCGCGGCGAATTGCTGTAAGGAGAAGAATAATCAATGGCTGAGAAAATAACATTGCAATTCTGGAGGCAGAGCTAAGGGCCGAAAAGCCCTACGCTTCAAAACCGAAAGCCGCGCCGCTCGCCCTTAATTTTCTCTTGTGAAGACAAGTTCAATATTGCCACGTGTGGCCCCAGCGCACGATGGGATTCTCAAAATAGCGCCATGACAACTTGGCGAAGGTTAAGGTGATTCCCAAGGCAAGCAGCGTGACTCCGAAATCTTTCCAACTGGCGAGC
>DATHNC010000149.1:0-4119 GCA_035486415.1 Saccharimonadales bacterium (SeqCode) | reverse complement strand
GAAGCTGCGTGGCCGACGTTACGGGTGATCGAGGCCAGTTAGTAGATTCAATTCAGGGATTGGGGCATGCGGTAATTTTGCTGGGTCCGCCGGGGGCTGGCAAAGGGACTCAGGCTCAGCGCATCGCGCAGCGGTATAACCTGCCGCACCTTTCGACGGGCGACATGTTCCGCGATCATATTCAGCGGGAGACGGAATTAGGGCGCAAGGCAAAGCCGCTGATGGAACGCGGGCAACTGGTTCCCGACGAGATCGTCCTGGAAATGGTGGCGGATCGGATTAACCAGCCGGATTGCGCTAAAGGGTTTGTTTTTGATGGGTTTCCGCGAACCCTGCAGCAGGCGGATGATCTGGAACGGATTGTAAAGCGCAACCAGTTGGGCTGCACCATCGTATTGCACATGGTAGTCAACCCGGCATTGCTGATGCGCCGGTTGACGGGGCGAAGAATCTGTACGGCAGCTGGGCACATCTATAATATTTACCAGCGCCCGCCCAAGCGGGATAGCGTTTGCGATCTGGACGGAAGCCCGCTGATTCACCGTGCGGATGATTCCGAGGACGTGATTGGCGGCCGGCTCGAGGCGTATGACAAGCAGACTCAGCCACTCGTCAAGTACTATACCTTGCGAGGCTTGCTGAGTCCGATCGATGCCATGGCGGACGCGGATGTGGTGACGGAGAATATTTCCAGGATTCTGGACGGAGCGATGGCGCCGAAATGATCGTTTGCAAGTCACAGCCGGAACTGGAAAAGATGCATCGAGCGGGCCTCGTGATTTGGGAAGTATTGAACGATTTACGCGGAATGGCCAAGGCAGGAGTCAGCACTAAGGACCTCGACGAGTATGCGGAACGCAAGACGGCGGAACGAAAAGTTCGCCCAGCGTTCAAGAATTACAGGGGTTATCCTGCGACGCTGTGCACTTCGATTAACGCGGAAGTGGTGCATGGGATTCCCTCGAAGTCGCGGGTACTAAAGGCGGGGGACATCATCTCGCTGGATTTCGGTGTGGAGTGCGAAGGGTATTATGCGGATGCCGCCGTGACCGTGCCGGTGGGTGAGATTAGTCCCGAGTTAGAGAAACTCCTGAAAGTGACCCGGGAATCGCTGGATCAGGCAATAGAAAAGGTGCGTGTGGGAAACAGGCTGTCAGACATTTCGGCGACTGTGCAGGAATGGGTCGAACGAAAGAATGGTTACTCCGTGGTTCGGGATCTGTGCGGGCATGGAATCGGCACGCACATCCATGAAGAGCCCAACGTTTTGAATTATGGCGAACCGGGCCGAGGGCCGCGCCTGCAAGAAGGAATGGTCCTGGCGATTGAGCCCATGGTGAATATTGGCAAACCTGATGTTCGAGTGCTCGATGACGATTGGACAACCGTGACGGCGGATGGAACAAAGTCGGCTCACTTTGAGCACACCGTGGCGGTGACCGCGAACGGACCATGGGTTTTGACGCGTCCCCGAGAAATGCAGGGACCGTCTTGGTAGGGGGCGCGCGAGGGCGCAGCATGGGCAAGAGACCCGAACCGGAAAAGCGTAAAGCAGACGCGTCCAATCCGAAGGAAGACGCGATCGAAGTGATGGCAACCGTGATTGAGCCTCTGCCAAACGCGATGTTCCGGGTGGAACTTGAAAACAAGCATCAGGTGCTCGCGCACATTTCCGGCAAGATGCGCAAGAATTTCATTCGCATCCTGGCGGGAGATAAAGTCGCGGTGGAGCTTTCACCGTACGATCTGACGCGCGGCCGCATCGTGTACCGTTATAAATAAGGATTTCGGCGAGGAGCAGGAAATGAAAGTTCGGGCATCGGTAAAAAAGATTTGCGACAAATGCAAGGTGATTCACCGGCGCGGTGTGGTGCGCGTAATTTGCGTCAACCCCAAGCACAAGCAGCGCCAGGGATAATTGAAATTTTGGGTGCGGGCTCCGCGGAGCCTGCAGGAAAATTAAGGAGCATGCATGGCACGTATTGCTGGAGTTGATTTACCGCCGCAGAAGCGAATTTGGGTGGGCTTGACGGCCATCTACGGAATCGGGCAACCGCGCGCGCGCGCACTTTGCGCGAAGGCCAACGTGGAACAGACGAAAAAGATCAAGGACCTGACCGAGGAAGAAGTAAACCGTCTTCGCCAGGCGATCGAAGTCGAAGGCCGCGTCGAGGGAGATCTCCGTAAGGAGGTCCAGATGAACATTCGTCGGCTGATCGAAATTCAGTGCTATCGCGGTTTGCGGCACCGGCGCAATCTACCCGTGCGCGGACAACGCACGCATACGAACGCGCGCACACGTAAGGGACCACGGAAGGGCGCAGTCGCGGCCAAGAAGAAAGTAACCGCGCGTTAGTAAATTTCTGAAGTAAACGGAACCAGATCCTAGAGGAATTAGAAGCTTTTAAGCGAGGGTATTGACTTGGCAAAAGAGCCACAGCAGGACGCAGCAGTACAGGCGCCGGGAAAAGCAGCGTCAAAGAAGAAGAAAGAATTCAAGAAGAAGCGCGAGAAGCGCATCGTGCCGCACGGCGTGGCGCATATCCAGGCTACGTTCAACAACACGATTGTGTCGATCTGCGGGCCGGACGGGCGCACCGTGTCGTGGTCTTCCGCCGGATCGATCGGCTTCAAGGGATCGCGCAAGGGGACGCCGTACGCGGCGCAGCAGGCGTCGATTTCCGCGGCAGGCGTGGCGCGCGACCAGTACGGAATGAAATCGATTGAAGTGCGCGTGAAGGGTCCCGGATCAGGGCGCGAGTCCGCTGTGCGCGCGCTGGCCTCGGCCGGATTGCACATCGTCCACATCAAGGACGTGACGCCGATCCCGCACAACGGCTGCCGGCCGCCGAAGCGCCGCCGCGTCTGAAGATCGGAAGAATTATTACGGGAAATGGTTTGGTGAACACTTCCCTGGAATCGGAATTAAGCTCTTAGAGTAAGAGAGAAGGAGAAACGAATTTGGCACGTCATCGAGAAGCGGTTTGCCGGCTCTGCCGCAGGGAAGGGCAGAAGCTGTTTCTAAAAGGCCTGCGTTGTTTCACGGAGAAGTGCGCCATCGAAAAGCGCAACTTCGTTCCGGGACAGCATGGCCAGTCGCGCCGCGTGAAGAAGCTCGCCGGATACGGCTTGCAGTTGCGCGAAAAGCAGAAGGTAAAGCGCACGTATGGATTGCTCGAACGGCAATTCCGCAACTACGTGGAAAAGTCTGAGCGCGCGCAGGGTCCGACGGGCGAAAACCTGATCGTGATGCTGGAGCGCCGTTTGGACAACGCGGTGTGGCGCGCAGGATTCGCCAGTTCGCGTTCACAGGCGCGGCAGATCGTTCTACACGGGCATGTGCTGATCAACGGGAAAAAGGTCAACATTCCCTCTTACCTCGTGGGAGTGGGCCAGGAAATTTCCCTGAAAGACAAGATGCACCAGAATGCGATGGTGCTCGAAGCGCGCAATGTTGCGCAGAGCCAGAACGCTGTGCCCTGGCTGGAAATCGATCGCGACACTTTCAAAGCCAAAGTGGCTGCGCTGCCGAAGCGCGAAAACGTGACGACTCCGCCGATCACCGAGCAGCTCATCGTTGAGTTGTACTCGAAGTAAGGGCGTGAGCTACACAAAAGATTTCAAATTTCAAATTTGAAATCTCAAATTCAAAGCTTTTAATCTCAAATCTGAAATTTCAAATTTGAGATTGAGATTTCAAACAAGTAACACTTGGACGGGATTCGCAGGCCCTGCACCCGCGGGGAGGAAGGACTTAACAGATGTGGAAAGGTTTTCAGAAACCAAAGCGATTGGCGACCGAACTCGAGTCGCTGACAGATAAGTTCGGAAAATTTTCCGCGCAGCCGTTTGAGCGCGGATGGGGAACGACGGTTGGCAATTCGCTTCGCCGCGCGTTGCTGAGCTCGATCGAAGGCGCGGCCATTACGGCCGTGAAGATTGAAGGCGTGCTGCACGAATTTTCGTCCATCCCCGGAGTTGTGGAAGACGCGACGGACATCATTTTGAACCTGAAACAGGTGCCGCTGAAGTTGAACAACGACCAGGCGAAGACGATTTTCGTGAACGTCGAAAACCCGGGTGTCGTAACCAGCGCGATGATCGAGGAAGATTCCGACT
>DATHNC010000148.1:0-29845 GCA_035486415.1 Saccharimonadales bacterium (SeqCode) | reverse complement strand
GCCAAGCGTCGGCCCGCAAATGGCGGCGCCGAACGTAATTCCGATGGCGGATATTATGCTTGTGCTGCTGATCATCTTCATGGTGGTCACGCCCATGCTCTCGAAGGGTTTGACGGTGGAGTTGGCGAAAGTCAACAACCCATCGGACATGCCCGATGCCGATAAGGACGATGCGGTAATCGTCGGCATTTCCGCGAGCGGAGACGTCTACCTGGGCAGCACGAAGTCGGACATTACGCAAATTGCCGATCAGGTTCGCGATCGCCTTTCGAACAAGCTCGATAAGACCGTGTTCGTGAAGAGCGATGGCCGTGCCAAGTACGGTGATGTGGTTAAGATCGTGGACGAAATTCGATCCGCGGGCGTTGACAACGTCGGGCTGATCACGGATCGGGCCGAACAAAAGCGCGCCGCACCACCACCGCCAGTTGGCTAGTTATTGGGCTGGGGAGCGAGGCGGGCGCTTCGCTTCCCGGTCATGATCTTGCTCGCTCATCCGTCCCGGTGATTTCACCGCGACGCGGAATTTGAAACAGGGAGCTACGACAATGGGAATGGACGTTGGAGGAAAACAGGGCGGAGCGATGGCGACAATGAACGTCGTCCCCCTGATCGATATTCTCTTGGTTTTGATCATCATCTTCATGGTGATCACGCCGCTGACCCCCAAGGGCTTGAACGCCCTGGTGCCTCAGCCGGCGCCGCCGAACCAGCAGCAACAGCCGCAAACTCTGCAGAAGACGATCGTCGTTCAGATTCTCGATACCGGGAAACTGAAGATCAACGATGAGGACGCCACCTGGGACTCTCTCGGGCCGCGTCTGACCGACGTCTTCAAAGAGCGAGCCGAGAAAGTGGCCTTCGTTAAGGGTGATGACGCCGTGCGTTTTTCCGATGTTGCGCACGCGATTGACATCATGCGCGGTTCCGGAATCGATAAGGTTGGTTTGATCACAGCCAATCTCGAAGCCGGAAAGTAGTTTCGCACGTAGTTGTCGGCCCTCGCTTATTGGTGAGGCTGTCTGGTTTTTTGTCTCCAGATAATTAATAAAGTAGCTTTGTTCCAAGGCCTTACTAGTGTAGAGTGTGCGGCTGTGGCCCGTGCCGGCAAAGAATTGTGTGGGTAAGAAGTAAGGCGCGGGGATTTACGCTAGCTATCAAAGTGTTAGAGTGCGAAGCAGGGGCCAAACCGATTAGTCATGGAAGATTTTGTGGACTGCGACACGGCCTGTACAAGCATCGGTAACTTCACTGCCCTTTCGAGGGAAAACAAATTATTCGCGGGGACGGATTGTTTGCCATGAATCCTTTTGCGCATTTTCGGACCTCCAAAAATAGAAATTCCTTGGCGCTGTTTGCAGTGGCCATGATTGCGGTCGGCTTCGGCGCGTCAGGTTGCGCCAAGCTGAAGGCGCGCGACGAACTCAACAAGGGCGTTGCTGCTTATCGTGATGGCAAGTACGACCAAGCCATCGAGTTCTTCAAGTCTGCGAAGGACAACGATCCCACTCTGACCAACGCTCAGCTCTATCTCGCCACGGCGTACGCGACGCAATATATTCCGGGTGCGCCGTCCGACGAAAATATTCGTATGGGCGAAGCGGCGGTCAAGCAATTCCAGGAAGTGCTCTCCACCGATCCTAACGACATTTCGGCAATCGACGGTATCGGGTCCATCCTCTTCAACATGGCGGGGACTCCGTATTCGCGGCAGCGCTTTGACGAATCGAAGTCTTACCACATGAAGCACATCGCTCTGAAGCCGGAAGATCCCGAGCCGTATTACTGGGTCGGAGTGATCGACTGGACGCTGTCCTACCGCGCGAACCTCGAAGCACGGGGCGCATGGCGTCTCGCGCATCCCGGCAAACCGCTGAAGGATGACGATCCGCTGCCCGCCGATGTCCGTGAGCAATACATCAAGGACAACGGCACGATGATCGACGAGGGTATCACCGATCTCA
Source organism: Saccharimonadales bacterium (SeqCode) (assembly GCA_035486415.1). Lineage (GTDB taxonomy): Bacteria > Acidobacteriota > Terriglobia > Acidiferrales > UBA7541 > Palsa-360. Next base: position 27,881 of record DATHNC010000148.1, on the reverse strand, counting down.
AAAAAGCCCTCGAACTGCGACCCGATTACGATGACGCAATGGCTTACTTGAACCTCCTCCTCCGCCGCAAGGCCGACGAGGCTGCCACGCCTGATGAACGCGCCTCCTTGCTGAAACAGGCCGACGATTACGTCGAGAAGGCGAAGGAAATCAAACAGAAGAAAATGGAAACTCCGGCCAAGCCGTAACAAGCTTGCTGGAAGTTTTTTCAGTTCAGAAAATTAAAAAAAAGGCGGTCCCTAAGCGGACCGCCTTTTTTGTTTTCAATTATCCGACTGCTGCCGTAGGGGCACGGCATGCCGTGCCCCTACAACCTCCCCGCCACCAAGATGGGAAGACATTCATCGAAATACCCGGCAATGCAAAACGTGTTTGTGGAAAATCAGGTTAGATTTCGCGGCATCTTAATTTCGAATCGTCTAACCCCCGCCTCTTAAGAGGCGGGCTACAGCATTTGGCTGCACATCAAATTATTTGCATAAGTGCTCAACCAGGCGCGTCGTGAACGCCAGCGCGGTAAATGTTGTATTCGCATTGCTCACCGTGCGAAATATGCTTGCGCCTCCCACATACAAGTTGGCACTTCCAAACACTTTCAGATTCCGGTCCACGACGCCGTCGCCTTCGGAAACGCCCATCACTGTTCCACCGGCTTGATGATAGGTGTCCTTTACATTGACCATGAAATTAGGGTCCATCGCATTCAAGCCCGGCTCGATCTCGAGTGTGGCAAGGCCAGCATGCTGCAATGCAGCATCGGCGCGACGCGTGAACTCAGCGATGGATGCCTGCTCATTTCCGCTCAATCGCCAATCCAGAGTGACTCGATGCAATCCGTATGCATCTGTCACGCTTCGGTCCAGCCGGATACAACTTTCCGCAAGGGGAGCTTGTTCGGCTTGTATGAGCAAAGAAATTTTTGACGCGCTGGGCACAAACACCCGGTGATCGCGCACGTATCGCCACATCAGCGGCACAAGGTATTTCGAGCACGCGGCAACGTTTTTGAAAACATCACCTACGTTTTCAATTTTGCGGCTATACACCGCCGCTTTCACAAATTGCTTGAGATACACAAGATTTTCAGACACGGAACTCTCAAAACCGAATAATCCCTGTACGTTGAGGATTGGATCGCGCAAAAGAACATCGTTACGCAGGCGAAATTTTGGCTGGTATTTGTGCCCGCTTTTCCAGATGGTGGAAAAAGTATCGAAAAATTTGCGCGTATCGTGGGGCTTCACCGTTGCGGCCTTGCAGCCCAGGTGATCTAAAAAATATTTTCCAATATTTTGATTTTGCCGCCATGGGCAGGGCCACGATTCATCCGCCGCAGCCTGAAGGAGCAGCCGCGAATTTTCAATTGTGCCGGCGGCGAGGATGAATGTTTCGCCGGCGATCGTGTAGCGATTCCCGGCCAAGTCCACCACGCGCACGCCTGTGATGCGTTCGCTCGAGCCTTCGAATCCGATCACCGTGTAGCCCGTCAGGACAGAAAACTTCTCGCTGGTCTCGTATAGTTTCGCGAACATGATGGCGAAACTGGGAATCTTGAGCCAGCGTGTGAGAAATACTTCGAATTCGTCGCCAATTTGTGGTCGTTCCGCCGACACACTTTTCCAGACGACGTCATCGTCATGCGTCTCGCGCTGCAACCCGAGATTGTCGTAGGCCTTGCGGTAGTATGGCGATATTTCGTCATACCGCACGGGCCAGGCGCTTCCCGGCATCCAATCGCGGCCATTGAAATCGGCTGGTTGAAATTCCACAAGCTGCCCACCCCAGAGATTTGTCGTTCCGCCCAGGCTCCTGCTTCGCGCAACGCTGATTCCATCGTGCGGCACACCAATGGAGCTGAAGGACTCCGCGGCAAAGCCACCGAGGTGTGTTCCGCCGGATTCGACCACAAGCACGCGCTTGCCGCACTTCGCGAGTTCGCTGGCTGCATACAATCCGATTGCGCCCGCACCGATAATTATCGTCACTGGCTCACTGTCGCCGCTTGGCTTCCATTGAGCGACGTCGGTCAGGAGCATGAAAAAGGCTCCTCATTGGACGCGGAGATGCGCAAAGCGAGCGTCGCGAGCGGGACGGATTCATCGAAATCTAGAAGAAAAAATAGTGAAAAGCAGTTTGTGAACAGTTTATTTATCCTCGCTGCCGCAAAACACTTTAAACTTGAAAGCGAAAATTGAATAGCGCTGTTTGCCATCCCATTGGTATGACACGGGATAACTATAATCTTACCCTTAGGTGACTTCGGCAACGCCCAGGGCACTTCCGGAACTCTTTTTTCCCGCTCAGCATCAAATAGACATAAAATAGGTGGCAATGTCTTCGCTTGAAAAGCCGGTAGGCCTCTCTTCGTTGGTTGGCGTTGGCGGCAAGACAGAACGCACAACGAAAGCGCTGCAGCTGCGTTTTCTCGAGCTGGTTGAAAAAGTCAGACAGAATCGGCCAGCGACGGATATTGAAATATTGCGTCGCGCGTTTGACTTCGCCGCGGAGCAACACCGCACGCAGTTGCGCAAGTCGGGCGACCCTTACCTTTCGCATCCTCTGGAAGTAGCCCACATTCTCGCTGACATGAAATTGGACATCACCACGCTGTGCGCCGCGTTGCTGCACGATGTGGTGGAGGACACGCGCGTCTCCACGCAGCGCATCGCGGAGCGTTTCGGCCAGGACACGGCGACGCTTGTCGAAGGCGTCACAAAAATTAACCGGCTGGACCTGCTTGCTCCCGAAGCGCGGCAGGCTGAGAACGTCAGAAAAATGCTGCTGGCCATGGTGAACGATGTGCGCGTGGTGGTCGTGAAACTTGCCGACCGCCTGCACAACATGCGTACGCTCAGCTATCTCTCTCCAGAAAAACAGCAGCGCATTGCGCGCGAAACGCTGGATATTTATTCCCCGATTGCGCATCGCCTGGGAATGGGCTTGATCCGCGGGGAGTTGGAAGATATTGCCTTCAGCTATCTTGAGCCCGAGGCTTTTAACGAACTGCAAAATACGGTTGTCTCCAAGCGAAAAGAGTTCGAGACATTTTTAGGCGATTTGAAGGATACGATTCGCAAGCGTTTGGATGAAAACGGAATTACCGCCGAAGTGGATGGCCGCGTGAAGCGCCTCTATTCCATCCACCAGAAAAGTTTGCGGCAGCACCGCACCGTCGATCAGATTTACGATTTGCTGGCCGTGCGCGTGATCACCGATACGATTCGGAATTGCTACGCGGCGCTCGGCGTGATTCATCAAGTGTGGCGGCCCGTGCCGGGGCGTTTTAAAGATTACATCGCTATGCCGCGGCCCAACCTTTACCAATCGCTGCACACCACCGTGATCCATGCCGGGCAGACGTTTGAAGTACAAATCCGCACGCAGGAAATGCATCGCATCGCCGAGCAAGGCGTCGCCGCGCACTGGCGTTACAAAGATGGCAAGGATGTTTCCGATGCTGATGATCAACGCATTTTGTGGATGCGGCAACTGATCGAGTGGGTCAAGGAAATGCAAGAGCCTTCGGAATTCATGTCCACGTTGAAAGTGGACTTGTATCCCGAGGAAGTCTACGCATTCACGCCGAAGGGGAAAGTTTTGGCGCTTCCGCGCGGAGCGACGCCTGTCGATTTTGCATACGCGGTGCACACGGAAGTGGGCAATCAATGTATCGGCGCGAAGGTGAATGGGCAAATTGTGCCGCTGAGGCACAGCCTCGCGAATGGCGATGTGGTCGAAGTGCTGACGCAGAAGGGCCATGTGCCCAGCCGCGACTGGCTGAATTTTGTGCGCACATCGCGGGCGCGCAGCAAGATTCGCCATCACATCACTTCCATTGAGCGCAGCCAGGCAACAGAAGTGGGAAGGCGGCTGCTGGAGCGAGAAGCGCGGCAACTGGGACGCAGCCTAAAGAAAATTCCGGAGGCTGACCTGCAACGTGTCGCCACCGAATACGGCTGCGCGAAACTTGAAGATTTATACGCGGATCTGGGCTACGGAAAATTCTCTGCGCGCCAGATTATTTCCAACGCGCTGGGTGAGCCGCTCGCTCCGGCTAAACCCGAGCCCGTGAAGGAAGATCCTTCCGCGCGCCTGGTTTCGACCGTGAAGCGAATGCTGCGCGTGGGCGACGCGACTTTGCAGGTGGGTGGGCAAAGCGACTTGATGGTTTTCCGCGCGAAATGTTGCAACCCGATTCCCGGTGACGAAATTGTCGGGTACGTCACGCGTGGACGCGGCGTCGCAGTGCACTCCAATTCTTGTCCCAACGTGCAGAATTTGCTGTATCAAGTGGAGCGGCGGATCGATGTGGAGTGGGGCGGCACGGCAGGATCGACCTATCCTGTCACTTTGCTGATTCGCGCGCAGGATCGCCCCGGAATGCTCGCCGATATCACGGCCGTCATCAGCGAGACAGGGTCTAATATCCGCACCCTTGGCAGCCATCCGGATAATTTACACGCGAGAATCGACCTCACTTTGGAAATTGGAGACCGCAAGCAACTGGAACGTATCATCGCGAATATCCGCAAGATTTCTGGCGTATTCGGAGTGGAGCGACTGTATAACGTTTGATTTTTCTCCTATTCCCCCGGCCAGTTAATCTTCCAAGCACACTCAAATTCCTCTTCCGCCTGCCTAAGCTACAATGAATAAATGCAATCTCATCAGCCATGGCGTTTTTACCCTTGCCGCGTGAAGTGCGCGCTTTTCCTGGCATCCATCGTGTTGCTAAGTTCATGCAAATCTGCTCCCAAGGCGGATACCGAGCAAACCAACCAGATGGCCATGTGGCTGGATAGCGTGCCGGAGTTAAAGGCACTGGGGATTTCCAACGCGGAAGTAAATGAATTAAAGAAGGCGCATGAAGCCGGGTTGACCGACCCGTCGAGCGTCGTCCTGATTAAGCTTGCCAGGGAACGCCATACACCATTTACGGACGGGCAATCGATCGCCGATTTGCTGGACGCGGGATCGTCCGAGGCAACGGTTTTGGAACTCGCGCGGCTGAACGAATTGGGGATCTGGGCCGGGGAAGCTCGCGCGATGCGTCTCGCAGGACTTTCCGACAAGATTATTCTGGCGGTGGCTCAGCGCAGATCGCAGGGCTTGCCTGTGTTGTCGGGCGAAAAACTGGCGGAAGTGAAAAATACCGGCGCCAGCGATGCGACTCTTCTGGACTTTGTGCACAAAGGCCTCTCCGAAAAATCCGCGAGCGATTATATTGCGCAACGTAACCAGGTGGCCGGACACAAATTTGTTTACCAGGGGCATTCTCGAAAAAACGGTTGATGATTGTAGCGAGATCCTAGTGGGATGACTATTTCATTTTGCAGCGAGACCCTTCACGTATATCCTCAAAAGCAGAAATTAAATTCAGGAGTGCTTGCCATGCGCTGGATTGCATGCGCAAATAACGAATCCCATGAAAATTGAAATCGTGCAGGCAGGGAATCCGGTATTGCGGCAGCGCGCGCGGCAATTGAGCGTGGCGGAAATTCGCAGCCGTGAAATGCAAAAGCTGATTGAGGCGATGCGCGAGTGCATGCATGAAGCGCCCGGCGTGGGCCTGGCGGCTCCTCAACTGGGCCTCGCGCTGCAGCTTGCAGTGATTGAGGACCGCGAGGAATATCACAAAGATGTTTCCGAAGAGTTGCTCACGGAGCGCGAGCGCCGCCCTGTGCCGTTTCACGCTATTATCAACCCCACCCTCGAGGAAATTGGAGAGGAAAAAGTGGAATTCTTCGAAGGCTGCCTGAGTGTCGCGGGTTTTTCCGCGTTGGTTCCACGTTCGCGCGCCGTGCGAGTCACGTGCCTCGATGAGTGGGGAGTGTCTCAAGTCATTGAAGCATCGGGATGGTATGCGCGAATTTTGCAGCACGAAATCGATCACCTGAATGGCACGCTTTACATCGATCGTATGAGGACCAGATCGTTTACTACAATGGAAAATCTGGTGGAATATTGGAAGGGCAAGCCAGTGAGCGAGGTCAGATCCGAATTGGAAATCAACCCGCCCGTGCCTCTGACGAAGTAAATAATTTGAAAATGCGGGGTGAGCTTTTACTAATCAGGAGGATTGCGTGATCGAAACAGTGGCAACGGATCGAGGGCCGAAGGCAATCGGACCTTATTCTCAGGCGGTGCGCGCCAATGGATTCGTTTTTTTATCAGGGCAGATTCCGCTGGATCCAAAGACGCAGCAGATCGTCGAAGGTGACGTGACAGTACAGACGGAGCGCGTCATGGAAAATTTGAAAGGGGTAGTGGAAGCGGCGGGATCGTCCCTGCATCACGTTGTGAAAACCACTGTTTTTCTAGCTGACATGAACGATTTTGCGGCGATGAATGAAGTGTATGCGCGCTATTTTACGGCGAACGCTCCCGCGCGATCGACGGTCGAGGTGGCGAGGCTTCCTAAAAACGTGCGCGTCGAAATTGATTTGATCGCGCTGCTTTGATGTGAGTTCTTCGGGAAAGCGCTCAGCGCCCAGCTGTTCCCTGCGCCATCGAGCCTATCTGCGCCCGGCAATTTTCCGTAAGAGCATCGACGACGGCGCGCGAATCCGGTTCTAATTTTGGCAGAACTCCCTCAAGCAGGGTGATCGCTTCACTCCATCGGCTTAAGCTTACGAGCATCGCACCGAAGTTTATGGCGGCTTCGGGCAAATCTGGATTCAGCTCCAGAGCCCGGCGAAACCCGCGTTCCGCGTCGGGGAAATGACTGAGGGCGAATTGCGCGGTGGCCCAATCGCTCCAGCGTTCTCCAGTCTCTTCCTCACGAATGATTTCGTCGAGATGCGTGATCGCGTCTTCGTAGTATCCCTGCTGAAACAAGTACACGGCGTATTCGTGTTGTGTGTTATTAGACATGAAAAACTCCTCTTCTCCTTCGTCTTCCTATTGAAGACGAAAGCAACGTATTTTCTGGCTCCTACCTGAGTCCAGAGGCCTGATTGATGAGGAGCACTTCTATTGCCATTTGCGCGGTTCGCTTTCCGCTGAGTGGAAGCGTGTTTCAGAATGAACTTCAGTCCCTCCTGCGCAACTTTTTTCGGAACCCCTTAAAGCCCAAGCTTTGTTTCGTCGAAGGTCTTTAGTGAGGACCTCGGCAATTCCGTGAGGGAAGGAATCCAGTCATTTCCTGCGGGGTTCCGCGAACTTCTGAATTTACGGGGGTGCACATGACAAAAGTTAACTTGCTGATGCTCGAAGTTACTTCCCATTGCAACATGCACTGCACATTTTGCCCATCGGACGACCTGGTCCGGAAGAAGGGCAACGTGAGCGACGAGCATGCAAAACAGCTGATCCGCGCGGCCGCCGAACTGGCGCCCGGAGTTCCGATCATGTTCAATGTGCTCGGCGAGCCCTTCTTGAACAAGAAGTTGTTTGACTACATCGCGCTGTGCGAAAAATTTAACGTTCCCGCCGCGATCATCACCAACATTACGCTGCTGACAGAGGAGCGTTTGCAGAAGCTTTTTCAATATAGCAATGTGCATTTAAACATGAGCCTGCACACGCCGACGGAAAAGGCATTTGCCAACCGCGGCTATAAGAAAATTGACAACTTCAGGGAATATCTCGAAATGGTATGCAACACGGTGGAAGCAAAATTCCGCGCTCGCAGCAAGTCCTGGATTGAAATCTATCTGGCCTGCGAACTCATCGAAAACCTGATGCAAAACGACGCCGGATCGCGGCTGTGGACGATGTATGACGAACCCGCGGAATACAAGGAAGGTTGGGACTTGTGCGTGAAACGCTTCACTGAACTTGGCGCCAAAATCGCGCGCGACTACCCGGAAGCTCAAGCGGAGGGAATGGAAATCGCGCGGCGCGAGCATGCGGATCTGATTAAGAAAGGCGACCTTGTCTTCCGTGCGGAAGAACTTCCGGAATGGCGGCTGGAAACTCAACTTTCCGGCTGGATGTGCGCGCCCGGCGTGGTCGTCCGGCGCAAAGGATTCGGCATGTGGGCTTATCATGAAAAGTTCGTGCAGAGGCATGCGCAAGCGGACCGCTTTGTGTTTCACGAAGAGCGCCAGGAGCCTTTCACGTGCGTCGGTGCGTTAACCTTTGGAATTCTTTCGGATGGAACGTACACGCTCTGTTGCCAGGATGTCGAAGGGCAAATGGATATGGGGAACATTGCCGACATGGATCCTCACACCGCCTTCGCATCCGCCCGCCGTGAGGAAATTATCGCGAACTGCGCGACTTCGCGCGTTTGCCGCCGCTGCGCGGGGAACACCATGATTCTTGACACCAAGCCGATCCGGGGCGCCTCGCAGTCCGTCGATAAATTCGGATTCGGGTGGCATGCATACGAATCCTATCTTTTCGGAGTCGGCGCGCGCTGGACTACGGGCAGCGCGAAATCCTATTTTTATACCCGAATTGAATCGGATGTGATCGCCATGGATTTTCGGTCACCGTTCCCATCGGACACCAAATTCCAAATTCTCATAAGCGCTTACGATCCGGCCACGAAGCAGTTTTCTCTTGAAGTGTCCGAAGACTTCTACGGCAGGAAGGATTCGCTCATGCGCGTGGATATTCCGGCGAAGTTGCGCAATAACACACTCTACCGGCTGACGATTCTGTCGCCTACTTATAGTCCAAAGGAAGTGTACGGTTCCCCGGACACCCGGAGACTTGGATTGGCTGTTGCCGCGATAACGCTCGATGGCCGCCCGTTCGAAAGCCTTGCCGATGACCAAGTCGCATTTTCTCTGGCAGGCGCGAACTCAGCGGCATCGAACGCATCGTCCTATGTTTTCCCGATCTTGAGCTGATTCTTCCTGTTGCGCGAGTACCATGAAAGCGCCGTCGCTGGGGAGTTTATCTCGACCACTGTAGGGATTCTCTTCAACCAAGCCGCAATTTTTTGGTAAACCTCGCCGTGGATGAGACTGCGTTCGAACGTAGCCCTCTGATTTTGCACCACCTTCAAGCCGCAATTTGCATCCAAAGCATATGGATACTTGTTTTCTTTCGCGCCTCTTGCCGATTCGTTTTCGCTATCAGACCGATCACCGAGTTTGCTCCTGAGTCGCCACGGATTTAGTATGGAAAGCGGTAATGTTGGGGTAGATTTGTAATAGTATTTGCCCTGGCCGAACCTCTGGGGAGGCTGCCATTGCTCCTTCGCGAGAAAATCAAATTGGTCATGCCCGGTGGGTCCACCGGGAGGGCCTCTTTTTCCGCTTTGCGAGGTTTTTGGCGGGAACTGTTCACAAACGATGCGGTTCGTCCCCACGAAAAACAAATTTTACTCGCCCGGATTTTTGACCGGCAATCTCGCTCGCCTGAATTGCATGGTCTGATCGATAATCTCAAACCGATTCGTCAGAGAATTTTAGCCAATTCCATTCTACGGGGCTGGGTGAAATGGTTCGGGTGGATTTTGATCGCGCTTGCGTTGGTTGCGGGGGTCAGTGGCAAGCTTGCGGGCATGACAATTCTGGTAAGCGTTGTAGCGATTGCGGTTGCTCTGGGAATTCTGGCGGTAATCTGGCGGGACAGGCCTTCTCACTACGAAGTGGCCAGGCGGCTTGATTCCGCCGCTGGCTTGAAGGATCGCGTATCTACGGCGATTTATCTGGGCGAGGTTGAGAATCCGGACGGAATCGTTGGCGAGCAGCGCAAGGATGCGCTCGCACGAGTTGGAAAAGGAGACCGCCGCGAACTGTTTCCTCTCAAGTGGCCCGGAAACGCGAAGCGCGCTGTTGCGCTTGTTTTGATCGTGGCAGGACTATTTGCCTACCGCGTCCATCACCGACCACCCCTCATTTCGCTACTGCAAACCACAGCGCATTCGCAATTTGTGCAATCGATCCTTTCTCCGATTGCGCGCGCGATGGAAAAAGATATTCAGCGAACGATTGCGCTCGTTACTGTGAAACAGGATGCGCTGGGCGAAGAAACCCATCGCTCGGAAGAAGCTTCCACCGAGGATTTGTGGAAGAGCGATGATAAGTCTGCCAGCACGGACCAGCAGAAAAATACGATGGACGCGGGAGAGCAGCAGGATCAGTTGCAGCCTCCGGGAGATCAGGAGGGAAATCCTTCGGCCGATGGACGCCAGCAGGACAGCAATTCGCAAGCCCAGGAAAGCAAGAATGGAAATGAAAGCAACGACGGAAAAACGCAGGACCAGTCCGAACAAACGGGTCCGCAAGGGCGCCAGTCCGTGGGCCAGTCACTTATGCAGGCTCTGAAGAACATGATGTCCAAGTCGCCGAATCAGCAATCGAACAACAATCGACCGAATCAGCAGCCGCCGAATTCGCAGGGCTCGCCGCAGTCGGGAAACTCCAATCAGCCGGGAGCCACCGAAAGCGATAAGCGCGGCGATTCCAAGGGGAACTCGGACGCAAAACAAAAAGCTTCGCAAACGGCCAACGAGGGCGCAGGCAGCCAGCAGGGGAGCAAAGAATTGCGCACGGATCTGGAGTCCCATCCGGTCAATGCGGTACCTGATCGTGTTGCGCTTGAATCCAGCGGCTTTAAAGAACAGACTCGCATGAAAGTGGCCACGGAAGCAGGATCGGCGCAACTTGCCGAACACGATCAAGCGACGCAGCAGGATGCGGTGACCAATGGCTCGGAACAGGAAAATATTCCCGCGCGCTACCGCATTTACGTCCAGCGATATTTCGAGCATGCCGATAATGGAAAGCATTGAGTTAGAATTCCCCGGGAACGCCATGCCAGGCCGGGATGTGCGAATCGATTGATCGCCCGTGAAGTGGAAGACAAGGACAAATTCATGACAAGTTCTGTGGGAACAGAAGGTCAACCCGGCAATCAGCCTCTTGGGGAACAGGCGGAACTTCTCTCCGAAAAAATGATGGAGGTGCGCCAGGAAATTTCCAAGGCCATTGTGGGCCAGACGGAAGTCGTCGAAGGCGTGCTGATCGCATTGCTGGCCGGCGGGCATGTGCTGCTGGAAGGCGCGCCGGGGCTTGGGAAAACCATGCTGGTCCGCACGCTGGCGCAGACCGTGGCGCTGAAGTATTCGCGCATTCAATTTACTCCAGACCTGATGCCTGCGGATGTAATCGGCACTTCCGTCGTGCAGGAAAATGGCGATGGCAGGAAATCGCTGGGCTTTCAACCAGGACCGATCTTCACGAATCTGCTTCTTGCGGACGAAATTAATCGCGCGACTCCGAAAACGCAATCGGCCTTGCTGGAAGCCATGCAGGAAAAGCAAGTGACCGTGGCGCATACTTCGCATCTGCTCGACGAACCGTTTTTCGTGATGGCCACGCAGAACCCGCTCGAAATGGAAGGGACATACCCGCTGCCCGAAGCCCAACTCGACCGTTTTCTTTTTAAACTGCGCGTGCCATATCCCGGGCGTGAGGATTTGCATGACATTCTGGATCGCACGACGCAGGGAACGAGCGCGACAGTCAATCCCGTCGTGAACGGCGCCCAAATTCTGGAGATGCGCAGAGTGGTTCGCGCGGTTCCCGTCGCGCCGCACGTGCAGGAGTATGTGGTGAAGCTGACACTGGCCACGCATCCCGAGAATCGCGAGAATCTTTTGGCAAGCAAGTACATCCGGTACGGAAGTTCACCGCGCGGCGCGCAGACTTTGATTTTAGGCGGGAAAGTGCGTGCGCTCCTCGATGGACGCTACAACGTGAGTCTGGAAGATATTCGCGCGCTGATGCTCCCGGCCTTGCGTCATCGCATCATACTTAATTTTGAGGCGCAGGCGGACGGCCGCACTCCTGACGATTTGCTTATAGAGATTGCCGGGAAAATTTCGGCGAATTAAGGGGGGCGGTTTCCCTTTGGTTCATGTAGCACCCGCCTTCAGGCGGGCATCCAATTGAATACACAATGCCCGCCTGAAGGCGGGCGCTACAAAAACTGGGCAAAACAGAGTTTCCACATGGACTTTGAAGCCCCGCGCTACTAGTGAAACAAATGGCTACCACTTCTGCGCTGTTGCTAGACCGCGAATTTCTGAAAACGCTGGAGCAGGTCACGCTGCTGTGCCGCACCAATTTGTCCGGTGCAGTGGGGCCGGAACACCGTTCACGAACTCGCGGACCGGGAATGGAATTCGCAGATTACCGCCGCTACAGTTTTGGAGACGATCCACGCTCGCTCGATTGGAGCGCCTACCTTCGCTTCGGAAAACTTTTCCTGAAAATTTACGAGACTGAGCAGCATATCCCCGTAAGAATTCTGCTGGATTGCAGCGAATCCATGTGTTTCGGGGATGCCGGTGAATCCAAATTTCTCTATGCCCAGCGATTGGCTGCAACATTTGCCTACCTCGCGTTACTGCATCTGGATACCACAGCCGTAATTCCGTTCGCGGATCGGTTGAGGAAACCGCTGGTTGTTTCCGGTGGGCGCGATCGTTTGTGGCCTGTCCTTCAATTCCTCGGGGAACAGAAATGCGCCGGATTGACGGATGTATTCACGTCCGTAAAGGAATTTCTGGGCAATTTTCCCTCACGCGGAATTGTAATTCTGGTTTCTGATTTTTTCGATGAAGAGGGCAGCGAGCGTGCGGTTGAATTGTTGCGCTCGGCCGGCCACGATTTCGTCTTGCTTCAGGTGCATAGCGCCGAGGAGCAGCATCCCACCGCGACGGGCGAATTAATTCTCGAAGACGCGGAGACCGGATTGCATCGCACGGTGGAGTGTTCTCCACAAAGCGCCGCGCTCTACGAACGCAAATTTCAGGAATTTTCCGCGCGCTTGCGGCGGCTCGCCATACGCAACGGGGGAAGGTATGCGCGCGCGGTTACAAATATCGCCTACCAGGAATTTGTGTTGCGCAGCTTGCGCAGCGGGCAGGTGCTGGCATGAACTGGCTTGCGCTCAGTCCCGCATGGGTTGCCACGATTTGGGCCGGGCTCGCGGCTCTTGCGTTATGGCTTTATTTGCATCACCGGCGGCCGCAGCATAGGAAAGTTTCTACGCTCAGATTCTGGGCCAGCGTGCAGCCGATTTCGCAACCGCGCCGCCGCAAGCTTCGCGAGCCGTGGGCATTTCTAGCGCAGATTTTATTTTTGCTGCTGCTTATTTTGGCGCTGGCGAATCCGCGCTGGGGTCCCGCATTCGAGGGCCGCAGCGTCGCCCTTGTGCTGGACGCATCCATCTGGTCGCAAACCCATCCGGCCGGAGAACCGGCATGGATCGATCAAGGGCGCGCCGAAGCCCTGCGCGTGCTCGACTCGCTTCCGAGCGGCGATCGCGTTCTGCTACTTCGCGCCGAGGCGGGCGCGCCGCCAATTCTGCCGTTTACCACGGATCGCGCTACGCTTCGTCGAGCGATTCAAACTGTGCAGCCTTCGAGCGTTCCTGCTGATATTCCTCGCGCCCTTGAAACGGGTCGCGCAGCATTAGGCGGAGCACGGCGCGGGCTTCTGGTGTATGTGGGCCCGGGTCTGATCAATGCGGATGAGGAGCAGGGCTTCGATGAATTCCGCGCGCAACTGGAAATGCCGGAAAATAATGCGGGCCAGCCGCAGTTTCTGATGCGAGAGGTTGGCGATTTTGCTGCGGCGAAAAATCGCGGCATCTCGCGACTCTCTTTGCGGAGGGATGCCGCGCAACCTGACCGTTGGCACTTGTTGACGCAGCTAAAAAATTACGCCAGCGAAAAAGCGGATGTCGTGCTGTCGTTTTCAGTGAATGGGCAGCCGATCGGCCAGCGTAAAGTTTCTTTAGCTCCAAAGGCTCTCTCCAATGCCGAGGATGAATTCAACTGGGACAAGGGCGGAATGTTGCAAGCGGAAATCAGCCCTTCTGACGCGCTGCAAGCGGATGACCGAGCATCGGTAAATATTCCGACTTTCCGCACGGTGAGCGTGGCGGTCTTTGCGAATAACGCTTCTCCCTTCGCGTCCAACCTGCTCGAAGTGCTTTCCAGCAATCCCTACGTGCAGGCGCAAATTGTTCCGCCAGAACTGAGCGCAAGCGTTTCGCCCGACGTGGCGATCCATCAAGGACAAGATTTGCCTGCGCAGCCGGCCTCAAATTCAATTTGGTTTTTGAGCGCCCCATCCGCAGTGGGAGCCAAACCTGTGCGCATCACAGGATGGAATTTCCAGCACCCGGTCACTCGGTGGGTGCGCACGCGCGACATCAGTGTGCGCAACCCTGCAACGATTAAAGCCGAGCCGGGCGATACCGTGCTCGCTTATGCGGAAACGGATCCTCCGGCGCCGCTCATCGTGGCGCGCGAACAAGGCGGACACCGAATTTTAATCGTTGGCTTCAACCCGCAGGATTCCAATTTTCCGCTGGAGTCCGCATATCCCCTGATGATGGCCGGCAGCGTGGAGTGGATGACGCACTCCGTCGATGAAGTTGCGGATTCGCTTTCGACAGGTGAAGTTGATATTCCCGGCCCCGCTACGAAAATCATTGCGCCGTCCGGGAGAGAAGTGCCATTCGCGCGTAAGGGCGCTAATCTGCATTTGCTCGCTCTTGAAACAGGAATATATCGGACCGTTGGTCCGGGCGGCGAAGGTAATATCGCGATAAATCCGCCGGCCCTGCCTGCGCAACGCGTGCAATTAACCGCGGCGGAAACCGCGCAAGTGGAGGGCGAGCCGCTGCCGCCCGCGACGTGGGATATGTGGCGCTGGCTGGTGATCGCGGCAATAGTGGCGCTGTGGCTGGAATGGGCGTTGTATTACATGGCGCGCGAACGGCAGCGCGTCGCGGAAGTCAGTGAAAGTCCAGCGGACCAGCCGAAACAGGATTTCGATGAAGAGCTTGAGATAGGCGAAGAATCCGCACCTCGCAAAACAAATCTGGTGGGCAGGTGAATGCGTGACGATTGATCAACCCATTTTTCTTGTGATGATCGGGCTGCTTCCCGTCCTGTGGGTTGTGATGCGGAAAATGCCGGGAGCTTCGCAGACGTGCCTTGCATTGAAATGCGCGGCCTTCACTGCGCTGGTAATTGCTCTGGCAAGTCCTTGGGCTCCTCTGCGCACGGAAAAATTGGCCGTCACCGTTCTGATGGATACATCCGCGAGCATGCCGCGCGAATCCTTGCAGCGTGGCGAGGCCATGTTGCGCGACCTTGTGCACAAAAATTCGGGCGCTGATCTGCGCCTCATTACTTTTGCACAGCACGCGAAGCTTCTCAACGTGCCCGGGCAGGCCGACCAGGTGAAGATTCCGGAAGGAGTCGATCCGAAAGAAGGAATGGCCACGAATCTGGAAGAGGCTCTGCAACTGGCGCTGAGCACTTTTCCCCTGCAAGGCCAGCGACGAATCTTATTGATAAGCGATGGCAACGAAAATCAAGGCCACGCGCTGACAGAGGCGCTGCGCGCCCGGGAAAGCGGCGTTGCGGTATTTACTGCGCCCGCCGGTGGAACCGCGCCACTTTCTGTTCAGCTGGAAAACGTCGCGTCGCCTCAGGATGTTTTTTCTGGGGAACGGTTTCCTCTGACCGTGCGCCTGACGAGCGGCAACGCGATGAAAGCGCGAATCTGGATGACGTCCGAAGGGCAGGAAATCGCCACGACCAACGCGGATCTGGTTGCGGGAAGCAATGTGGTCGATCTCGAAGCGCGAATCGCGCGCAGCGGTATAAATCTTCTAGAGGTTCACATTTCCAGCGGAAGCGCGGAGCAGGTCCTTGTATCGCGAGCGATCACCGTTCGCAAGCCGCACGTACTTTATGTTGCGGGAGGCAACGAGACCTCTCGTCCGCTGCTCGATACCCTGAAACAGGGTGACGTCGATGTCGAATCCGCAACTTCGTTTCCCGTGAATCGGCCGGCGCGCGATTGGGATGCGGTGTTACTCGACAATTATCCCGATCACGAACTTGCCGCGGATGAAGACCTGGCCCTCGAACGATATGTGTATGCGGGCGGCGGATTAATTTTTATTGCCGGCGACAGCAACGCCAAGCTTCCCGATGAACCCAAAACGCCATTTGAAAAAATGTTGCCTGTGCGCGCTGAGCCGCCACCGCAAAAGCCCACCGCCGTGGTTCTCGTGCTGGATAAATCGGGAAGCATGAGCGGGCCGAAAATTGAAATGGCCCGCGATGCCGCGCGTGCCAGCATCCGGACGCTGCGTCCCATCGACATGATCGGCGTCATTTCGTTTGACGAAACTTTTAACTGGGTGATTCCGATGGGCCCGGCAGGTTCACTCGAAGACAAAAGCAAACTCATCAGTCAGATTACGGCCAATGGCGGCACGAAAATTTATCAGGCGGTGGAGTCCGGCTTCGAAGCGATTGTGAACGAAAAGGCCACGCACAAGCACATCATCCTGCTGACGGATGGCGTCTCGACTCCCGGCACGCAGGAGGATTTTCCGAAACTGGAGCGGGACGCGCTCGCGAAGCACGTAACCATTTCCACGATTGGCGTGGGCGATTACATCAATCGCGATTTGCTCGATGAACTTGCGCACAAGACCAAGGGCAAATCTCACTTCGTGGAAAATCCCGATTCGATTCCGCAAATCATCAACGCCGAAGTGAAATCCACGGAAGATCTGGCGATTCAGGAACGGCCTGTCCGGGTGGTGCGTGTCCGCGCGGTTGAATTCACGGATGGCATAGATTTTACGAAGGCGCCGCGGCTGTATGGATTTGTTCAGGCGGAGGCGAAGGAAGGATCAGAGGTTATTTTGCGCGTCGATGACAAAAAACCGCTGCTGGTTCGCTGGCGCTATGGCCTTGGCCGCGTGATCGCATTCATGTCTGACGCGAAGAGCCGCTGGGCCGCGCCCTGGGTGCGTTGGGCAGCATTTGGCACGCTGTGGCCGCAAATGGTGCGCGACGTTTCGCACCGCGATCGCACAATTCGCGCCGGCGTGCGTCCGGGAAATCAGGAAGGCGAGGCTGTGGTGTTCTACGACGTTCTCGCCGATGCCGACAACCCCGGCGGCGATACGCTGGATAAATCAGGGCCCCCGCACATTTTGGTCGAATCGAAGGGATCGGCTCCGCGAAGCATTCCGCTGGAGCAGACCGCGCCAGGTCACTACGAGGCGCGTATTCCCGCCGATCAGACGGGGCTGTATCACGTCATTTCCGGCAATTCCGAGCTTATACTTCCCGACGCGGGTTTCTACAATGAGTCGCAGGAAACAAAACCTCAGGCGGTCAACACGACGCTGCTCGGCGAAATCAGCCGCGTCACCGGCGGTGCGATGCATCCTTCCATCGATCAATTGTTGAACGACAGAGGAGCAATTGTGCGCGAACGCCAACCTCTTTGGCCTTACTGGCTGGTGCTTGCGCTGCTCCTGAATATTGTGGAAGTCGCGCTGCGCAAAGGATTCTTCGAGCGCCTTGCCTCATGGGCGCGCAGGCATTCGCTGCCCAGCTGGAATCGACAGCCGGTTTAGTAGCATAGGCTGCAGCCTGTGGGGTTTAGTCCTTGCAGGGACCAAATTCCACAGGCTGAAGCCTATGCCACTTTCGCCATGTTTAATTTGCAAATAATTTAAGTTAAGGCCATAAACATAGAAACAACTATTCCAGATTCGACGAAATCCATCGGGCAAAGGCAATCGCAAATATCCGGTAAGGAGGACCGTATGAAAGCAACGAGGCGCGATTTTTTGACGACAGCCGCAACAGCCGCTGGAGCCGCCGCGACGGGAAATTTTGCCAAGGTGGACGATCATGGACAAAGCCACGGCCATGCCCATGAACATCAGGTGGTTCCCTCAGATATGGCTTTGCGAGTGAAATCTCTCGAATCGCTTCTTGTTGAAAAAGGATTAGTCGATCGGGCAGCTCTTGACGCGTTGATCGATACCTACGAGCATAAAGTTGGTCCGCGTAATGGCGCGCAAGTCGTGGCGCGCGCGTGGGCGGATCCCGCCTACAAGCAGCGACTGTTGACCGATGCTGACAAAGCGATTGCCGAACTCGGTTACGGCGGCCAGCAGGGTGAACACATGGTCGTGGTCGAAAATACGCCCACAGTGCACAACATGGTCGTCTGCACGCTTTGTTCCTGCTACCCGTGGCCTGTGCTTGGTCTGCCGCCGGTATGGTACAAGTCCGCGCCATATCGCTCGCGATCGGTGATTGACCCGCGCGGCGTGCTTCGCGAATTTGGGCTGGAGCTTTCCGAAAATATTGAAGTGCGCGTGTGGGATAGCACAGCAGAGGTGCGCTACTTGGTCCTCCCGGAGCGACCATCCGGAACGGAGAGCTTAAGCGAGGCTGAATTGGTGGCGCTGGTTACGCGCGACTCGATGGTGGGCGTTGCGAAAGTTCCCGCGCGGAAAAAAGAAGGTGCCGCGTGAACGGCGTGCATGACATGGGCGGCTTGCAGGACATGGGGCCGGTTCAGGAAGAAAAAAATGAGCCTGTGTTTCACCATCCCTGGGAAGGACGCGTATTCGCGATCACGCGTTCCATGTCGGCTTGGCGAAAATGGAATATCGACACCTTGCGCTTTCAGCGCGAGCTGATTCCTCCCGCCGAGTATCTGACCATGAGTTATTACGAAATTTGGCTGACGGGTCTTCTCGAGCTTTCGGTAAAAAGTGGACTGGTCGCACGTGCGGAAATCGAAACTGGGAAACCTGCGGGAGGTTCGCCAAAGCTGACTCCAGCGCTCACTGCTGACAAAGTGCCGCTGCTTGTTGCGCACGGGACTCCCGCGAACCGAAATGTGCCGGTGGCGCCGCAATTTCAAGTCGGGCAGCGCGTTCGCGCTCGCAATATCAATCCCCTCGGTCACACCCGTTTGCCGCGTTACGCGCGCGGCCGATTCGGCACAATCGAGATCGACCGCGGTGTTTTCGTTTTTCCTGATACCAACGCCGAGTTCCTTGGCGAAAAACCGCAGCGTCTTTACTCGGTACGTTTCAACGCACGCGAATTATGGGGCGAGCAATCCTCACCGCGTGATTCTGTATATGTCGATTTATGGGATGACTACCTTGAGCCAGCATAATTCTGTTCCCAGTGCGGAAAGTTTAGCCGCTTTGCCGCGTCTCCCGCGTGACGAAGGCGGCCCGGTTTTCGCCGAGCCATGGCAGGCGCAGGCTTTTGCACTGGCCGTGAAGCTTTCCGAGCAAGGACATTTTACCTGGAAAGAATGGGCCGCCGCGCTTGCCGACGAGTTAAAGGCCGCAGCTGATCGCGGTGAGCCCGATGACGGCTCGCACTACTATGAGCACTGGCTTGTGACTCTTGAACGCTTGGTCACAACCAGAGGTTTGAGCGACCCGGAAGATCTTCTCGCCCGCAAGGAAGCCTGGGCCGATGCGTATCGTCACACACCGCACGGCAAGCCTGTCGAGTTGCGATCGAAAAAGTAGTAGGACAGGCTTCAACCTGTCCTGCTAAGAACAATTCACGAATTACGAATCACAATTCACGAATCACAACTCAGTGCGGAGTCCAGCTTGGATGCGCGGAAAATAGACCGTCCACAAATCCAATCTGGTAGCACAAAAATAATCCGAACGCGATACTTACAAAGCCCGAAGCCATCGCCAGTCCATGATTCAGTTTCGTAAAACGTTGCAGCGAATAAGCGAATGGCAGCGCTATGGCCGCGGTAATCAGCATCATGCCTGCAACGGTCCCCAATCCAAAAATCAGTAAATAAATGATTGCCCACGATGGCCGGCTGATTGTTGTGAGTACGAGCAGCGCCACTGCTGCCGATCCCGCAAGGCCGTGTACGATTCCGATGACCAGAGGCCGCAAGGAGTGAAACACGCCTAGCTGCTTCCACCACTGAGGAGACCAGCCCACGATGGAAAATGAATCCACCGAAACCGCTTCCCCATATTCGTCGTGCGTGTGGATCATTCTGCGGCCAAACATGAAATGAGAATGCGCACCGGAGCCGAGGCGGCGAATGGTGATCCATTCCATCGCTCGGCGCAAGATTCCCGTCAGATTCAAAGCGCCGAGCAATATCAGCATGAAGCCTACCGACAATTCCATGCTCAGGCCGATGCGCGGCGGAATCGTGAGCTTGAATAAAATAATCGCGGAGCCCACAACAAGAATCGTGAACGTGTGTCCCAATCCCCAAAGCGCGCCGATTACCGTGGCGTTCATCATGGTGCGTTCGCGGCTGACAATGGTGGTCACGGCCACGACGTGATCGGGATCGGTCGCGTGGCGCATGCCGAGAAAGAATCCTAAGAGAATAATAGCGAGAGGTGTAATCATTGGCTGTGCCGGCACCGAAAATCTTGAACGGACAAATTCTCTCTGAACATGGTGCCTTCCGATTGGCGGCTTAGGTATTTTGGCACGAACGTCGTAAAGCGGGTAATCAGGTTATTCAGGCATGCTTTTGCTTCCGCGATAAGCTATCTCACAAATGCCCGGGTTCCATTATCAAAAAGCAATCAACGGGTGCTTCCAAAAAATCCAAGTCTTCCGGCGCTGAAAGCGCCGTCCGCCACAGTTCCCGGGGCGTTGCCCCCGGGCTGGCATCTTCCGAGCCGTTGGCGCGAGACCGTGGCCTTACGTTGACCTTGTGAAACAAGAAAAAAGCTATTAATGAAATGTCTTGGCTCTGTTGACATCCTTGGTTCCGTTGCCGAACTGCTGTAGCCCGCCACTGAAGAGGCGGGCTACAGCACACCTGGCCATTGTTTGAGGATGTCAACAGAGCCAGATGTCTTCTAATACTTTCTTTGTTCAAAGGGAGGAAGGCGGAGAAGGGTTCGCCGCCCCACATCCCACAACCGCTTGTTGGCCAGTGTCATATCGGGTGCGGAGCGCGCCAGAAAACGCACAATGCAGCCATCGCGTGAAAGCAGGCTTGCCGCGCCTTTCACATTCTGTATGGTGCTTAATTCTTCGTTCAGGGCGGCACAAAACTCCTTCCAGCTCGAAAATTCGCCTGCAAAAAATCCCACACATCCCAGATAATCGAATTCTCCCATCGATCCTGCGCGATCGGGGCGCTGCATTGCGGGAATAATTTTCGCGCGATTGATATAAGTCGGGTTGTCAGAGGAAAACACTTCCATGCGAGAATCCATTTCCCTGAATTTCCAGCGTTCGCCGTGTGCCACGCGGCCAGAGGCCATGGAATCGAATACGATGGCTTTGCTACCCGCCGCCATTTCCACTCGCAACGATTGGTGAAGTGCAGAGCCTTCGTGTGGAATGACGTGGTCAGGAAAATATTCGAGCGTGGCTCCTTCGGCAACACGAATAACGGTTTCCAGAATCGCCGGCTTTTCCAGGGTGCGATAAATTCGCGTCGCGGAAGGAGTGCTCAGGCAAACATGCGTTTCCGCTTCCTGCACAATTTCTGTGACGAGATGATCGCCGCCCAGGACTCCGCCCGTTGGGTTGAGCAGCATCAGGTAAGCGGCACCGTCGGCAAGCGTGAGCGGCGTCAGCGTCTGCAAGGGAAGTGAGAAGCGCGATTGCGCGAGGATTGTGTTTGGGCCACGCCGCGCAAATCGCAAACGGAGAAATCCGTCGCGCCCCACGCGACCGGGAATTCGCTCGCCTTGCGGATCACTGCTCAAAGAGAAGGGAGCGTCGAATCCAATCGATGAGCGTGTCAACTCCGGTACCGTTTTTGAGATTGGTGAAGACGTAAGGCCTCTCTCCGCGCATGCGTTTTGCATCGCGATCCATCACCGCGAGATCCGCGCCAACATAAGGTGCGAGATCGATTTTGTTAATCACCAGCATCCCGGACCTCATGATGCCCGGTCCGCCTTTGCGCGGAATTTTTTCGCCCTCGGCCACATCGATCACATAAAATGTGGCATCTACCAGTTCTGGGCTGAACGTGGCCGCAAGATTGTCGCCGCCACTTTCAATAAATAAAATATCAAGATCTGGAAAACGGCGCATAAGCGCGCTTGATGCTTCGAGATTCACGGATGCATCTTCGCGGATCGCGGTGTGGGGGCAGCCACCTGTTTCAACGCCAACAATTCGCTCGGGCGGAAGCACACCGCGGCGCGTCAGAAATTCCGCGTCTTCGCGCGTGTAAATATCATTGGTGATCACTGCGAGTTGATACGTGGATTTCAGGCGCGTGCAAAGTACTTCAACGAGGGCGGTTTTTCCGGAACCGACCGGCCCACCAACTCCAATTTTAAGTGGTTTTGTCATCAGGATCGAAAAAGCCTCGCATCGAGCAGAGCGTGTTGCATGCTCGCAATTTCAAGTGCGGGAGCGAACGACCAGATGTCCGATTCGTTTTTATTTTGTGCCTCCGCGGCAAGAGCTGCGATGATAGCTTGAACATTCCAGAGAATGCGTTGTCCGGCAAGCTGGCCAAGCGGCAGGAGCCGTAGCGCCGCGCCAACCATAGCCGCGCTTGTCGAATATAAATAGGCGCAGGTCATTTCCAGTGCATCCCATTCGAGAACGCCACCGATGATTCCAAAAATAACGGAGTGATGCCCCGGCGTGTTTTCCACGGTGACAAACTTGCTAAATTCTTCCAACAGCGGATGGCAGGGAAGGTGCGTCGCAACGCGCAGCGTTTGCCGCCCCATCTGGCGGCTGGCATCGCGTAATTCGCTCGGCGTTTTCATCGCGTCGAGCATTTCATCGAGCGTCAAGCAGGAAGCGAGATTCCCGATTGCCGCGGTTCGCCGAGCGCACAGTAAGGCAACGGCGTCGGTGGGTGCAGCGCAGCCTTCCAAATAAGCGCTTAAAAAACATTCGACTCCACTTGCATCGCTGACATCGCCCGCTTGCACGCTGGCCTCAAGGCCAAACGAGTGCGCATAGGCTCCCGCCGGGAAAAGTCCGTCTGTAAATTGGAGAAGGCTAAGAAATTTATCCATGTTGGTGCAATTGTGCGTTTGCGATGGGATCAAAAATAGCTTCCCGCCGTTCAAAGCGTACGCCGAGACGATCCAGCAGGCGAATCATCGCTTTGTCGTCGGGCACGAGAATTTTTCCATCTACATGCGCCAGCGGAAAATGCAGGTTGCCGACTTCAAAAGCAATTTTCACGGCTTCCGCGCAATCCGCCGGCAAAATTTCCAGAACGGCTTCGGGGGCCGCATCGATTCGCAGATACCAATCCGCTCCCACATACAAAATCGTGCCCGGGGCAGGAGTTGTGCCAGTGGGGAGAGCGATGCCGATCTTGCGTCCCTGCGCTGTGGTAAATCGCCCGCGCATCCATCGCCGCTGCTCCCACGTAAAAATCAGTTTATCTTCCTGCTTGCCGGTTAAATCTTCCGGGTTCGCGGCAGCAGCAATGCGGTCGATGATGAGTGTGTTGCCCCACATCAGAAAAGAAAATAGCGTTGCGCCATGGGCAATACTTGTGCGGCTTCGCACGTGAGCAGCACGCCGTCCGCGCGCACTTCGTATGTGTCGGCATCGACCTCGATGCGCGGAAGAGCATCATTGTTGATCATGTCTTTTTTGGTGAGCCCGCGGCAATGATTTACGGCAACGGTTTTCTTCTTCAGTCCAAGTTTGCCGCGCAACTCGGAATGCACAGCCGCCCTCGACAGAAACGTCAGCGAGGTCGAGTGCAGCGCGCCTCCATAGCTCCCGAACATGGGCCGGTAAATCACGGGTTGCGGCGTGGGGATCGAAGCATTGGCGTCACCCATCGCGGCCCAGGCAATCATGCCGCCCTTAACGATCATTTCTGGCTTCACGCCGAAAAATGCGGGCTTCCACAGCACAAGGTCCGCCAGCTTTCCCGTTTCCACCGAGCCAACTTCATGCGAAATTCCGTGCGCAATGGCAGGATTGATCGTGAACTTCGCGACATAACGCCGCACGCGAATATTGTCGCTTCCGGATTTTTCACCGGGCAGTGCGCCGCGCTGCTTTTTCATTTTGTCCGCGGTTTGCCAGGTGCGCGTGATGACTTCGCCGATGCGGCCCATCGCTTGCGAATCCGAAGACATCATGCTGATCGCGCCAATGTCGTGAAGAACGTCTTCGGCGGCAATCGTTTCCGCGCGGATGCGCGATTCCGCAAAGGCCACATCCTCCGGAATCGATGGGCTCAGGTGATGGCACACCATGAGCATGTCGAGGTGCTCGTTCAGCGTGTTGATCGTGAACGGCATCGTGGGATTCGTCGAAGAGGGGAGGCAATTCAGTTCGCCGCAAACTTTGATAATGTCCGGCGCGTGCCCGCCGCCGGCACCCTCGGTGTGATACGTATGAATCGTGCGGCCCTTGAACGCGCGAATGGAATCCTGCACGTAGCCCGCTTCGTTAATCGTGTCCGTGTGAATTGCAACTTGCACGTCGAACTCTTCCGCGACAGAAAGCGCGCGATCGATGGCCGCGGGAGTTGTGCCCCAGTCTTCGTGCAGCTTCAGGCCAATCGCGCCCGCTTCGATTTGTTCGCGCAGCGGTTCGGGCGAAGAAGAATTTCCTTTGCCCAAAAATCCGAGATTCATCGGAAACCCATCGGCCGATTCCAGCATTCGATGCATGTTCCAGATGCCGGGCGTGCACGTCGTGGCGTCCGTGCCGGTGGCGGGGCCTGTGCCGCCGCCGATCAGCGTCGTGAGTCCGCCGGAGAGCGCGGTCTCCACAAGTTGTGGGCAAATAAAATGAACGTGCGCATCGATGCCGCCCGCCGTCACAATTTTTCCTTCGCCCGCAATTACTTCCGTTCCCGCGCCAATGATCATGCCGGACGTTACGCCGTTCATGATGTCCGGATTGCCGGCCTTGCCAATGCCCACGATGCGCCCATTGCGGATCCCGATATCAGCCTTGATGATTCCGCCGTGATCCACGATCACCGCATTGGTGATCACCAGATCCAGGACGCCATCAGCGGAAGTCGCCGTCGATGATTGCCCCATGCCATCGCGAATGACTTTGCCGCCGCCAAATTTCGCTTCTTCGCCGGGAGTCGTAAGATCTTTTTCAATTTCGATGAATAAATCTGTGTCGGCCAACCGGACGCGATCGCCTGTGGTTGGTCCATAGAGGTCGGCATATTGGCGGCGCGGAATTTTCAGGCTCATGTTTTTGTTTGTCGCATTTTAATTGTGCAGCATTTCCGTAGGGGCACGGCATGCCGGGTCCCTACGAGTTTCTAAAATCCATGGTCGGTGGCGCGTTTCAGCGCGGCCGGCTTGGTCGATTCATCGGCCAGGCCATTCGTCAATCCGTTGAGACCGTACACATGTTTTGTGCCGCCGATTTCGACCAGCGCAATTTTCTTGGAATCGCCAGGCTCGAATCTTACTGCCGTTCCCGCGGGAATATTCAGCCTCATGCCAAACGCAGCGGCCCTATCGAATTTGAGCGCGCGGTTCACTTCAAAAAAATGGAAATGGGAACCGACCTGAATGGGGCGGTCACCGGAATTGGCAATTTCCAATTCGATCTCGCGGCGTCCCGCATTGGCGATCACGTCGCCCTCCGCCAATAAATATTCACCGGGAATCATCGGACACCTCCCCCGCGCAAAATCATTTCAGAAGCACAGGCTTCAGCCTGTGGGTTTTGATCTTAGCCTGGCAATAAAAAATCCACAGGCTGAAGCCTGTGCTACTTCTCAACGGATGGGATGATGCACGGTCACTAATTTGGTGCCATCCGGGAAAGTTCCTTCCACCTGCACTTCATCCACCATTTCCGGGACGCCTTCCATCACGTCATCGCGTTTCAAAATCGTGGCTCCGAATTCCATCAGGTCGGACACCGAGCGTCCATCACGAATGCCTTCCAGCAGATCGGCCGTAATCAATGCGACCGCCTCAGGATAATTCAGGCGCAGCCCGCGAGCCCGCCGTTTGCGCGCCAGTTCGGCGGCCGTGGCAATCATGAGTTTTTCAATTTCTCGTGGCGTGAGATGCATGCTGCGTTTTTAGCCGCCCTTCCAATTTAGCGTTCGCCAATTCGCTCCTGTGCCTCGGCGCCCATGTGTCCCAGCGCCTGAGCGTCCCAGCGAATCATAACGAAGCGGCAAGCGAATGGAAATGCAAAATCCAAATGCACAGCATTGCGCGGGAATCTCGCAAAGACAATAATTCTTTGCTGTCTAATTGTGAAAATCTCAGGGCTGTGCCTCTATCTCTGCAATGGTGTATGATTCGCCGGGCCAAAATCCAACATGCTCCAATATCTTGAGCAGCAAAAAGAGCTAACCAGCAATCAGCGTAAAATAATTGCCGCTGCGGTTTTGGGCGACATGCTTGAGTTCTTCGATTATTTCCTGATCGGCTACGTGGTCGCGTTTATCGCTGGTCCCTGGAAGCTTACCTTCGGTGAATCATCCGTAATCCTTTTATCTTCAGGATTTGGCGCTATGTTCGGCGCGGTGTTTTATGGCTGGCTCGCGGACAAGATTGGCCGCCGCAAAGTTTTTCTCATGACGGTGATCAATTTTTCGATCGCCACAGGCATTCTGACATTTACGCCTGATAACGCATGGGTTTTCCTCTCCGTCTTCCGCTTTCTGATCGGATTTGGCGTCGGCGGGTTGTATTGCGTTGACCTGCCTCTGGTCCAGGAGTTCGTGCCGGCCTCGAAGCGAGGCATGGTCGGCGGCCTCGTTACGGCAGCCGTGCCCATAGGCGTGCTCATGGGGGCGGCACTTGGCGCTTATGCCACGCCGTATGTGGGCTGGAGAGGTCTCTTTGCAATAGGAATGGTTCCAGGGCTTCTGACGCTGCTGATTCGGGCCTGGGTGCCGGAATCACCCCGCTGGCTGATCCAAATGGGCCGCATGGACGAAGCTCGCAACTCTCTGGCTTGGGCTCTCGAAATGGATCCTGAAAAGCTTCCAATGGGTGCGCCTGAGGGGACGAAGCAGCCCATGTCCAAGCTGTCTGACATTTTCAAGTATCCGCGCAGCCTGGCAGTTTCCTGGATCACGAATTTGGGAGCCCAGACCGGTTATTACGGGCTCACCCTGTGGGTTCCCACGCTCATGGTGCAGCTTTTGGGCGTTACTCCGGCCCGCGCGTCATTCCTCTTAATCTTCGTCAATTTTGCGGGCCTGTTTGGACGCATAGGATTGTCCTATCTGTCTGATTCCATTGGGCGTAAGGGTGCCGGAGCCATTGCCAGCTTTGGCGCGGCTATTCTGACCATTCTGGCTGCGATCTACCACAGCGCCTTTGTCGGGACGTTCTCCGTATTCTGGCTCATCCTGATCGTGAATAACGCGTTTGCCGACGGAGGATTTGCCATCGTAGGCCCGTATGCGTCCGAAGTGTGGCCAGTAGCCTTGCGCACCACTGGGATGGGCTCGGCTTATGGATTTGGCGGGCTTGGTAAAGTAATCGGTCCGCTGGGGCTGGCGCTGATCGTGGGTTCTTCGAACATTATTACGCCGAAGGCATCGGTGGATGCTTTGTTCCCGGCGTTCTCTTACCTGGCAGCGTGGTTTGCTATTGCCGGGCTGGCATATATTTTTATTGGCAGGGAAACGAAAGGTCAGTCGCTGGAGAAGATTGAGCAGGATCTCGAAAGTTCACGCAGCTTATAGCACGCTTCAATCTAAACCCACGGGTCTGAAGACCCGGGCTACAGCGGCTTTTATTGCCACCACTCTTGTCCTGGGTGAAAACGAAGGATCAGAGGCGGGGTTTTTCTGTTCCGCCAATTGAGACTGCCCCGCTATTTCTTGCCGCGCATCCGACGCGGGTTATTGGCCATCCGCTCGAGCACGGCGCACACCGCTCCCGTATCTTCCGCGCCCAGACCCATGGCCATTGCGGCCGTGTAAATAGAAGCGCTGGCTGAAAGCAGCGGCGTGGGGCAATCGATTTTTCTCGCGTAGTCGCCGATGATGGTCATATCTTTTTGCCAGGTTTTCACTTTCATCGTCGCGTCGGAATAATCTCCCTTGACCATCATGGGGCCGCGGACCTGAAGCATGCGCGAACCGCCCGCGCCGTCCGCCACCACCTTTAAAACCATTTCCGGATCGAGCCCCGATTTC
>DATHNC010000147.1:0-9596 GCA_035486415.1 Saccharimonadales bacterium (SeqCode) | reverse complement strand
GGCTTCGGCGAGA
The DNA here is from genome assembly GCA_035486415.1 of Saccharimonadales bacterium (SeqCode). Lineage (GTDB taxonomy): Bacteria > Acidobacteriota > Terriglobia > Acidiferrales > UBA7541 > Palsa-360. The sequence goes on along the minus strand of DATHNC010000147.1, from coordinate 9,583 downwards.
AAATCGTCAACGCCTGCTTCCTGAGCAATGGCCGCAGCGGTGAGGCGATTGTCTCCCGTGATCATCACGGTGCGGATGCCCATGGCGCGCAAGTGATCGAAACGCTCTCTCATGCCGCCCTTGACGATGTCTTTCAGGCGCACAGTGCCAAGGATTCGATTCGCGGTGGCAACCAGCAGAGGGGTGGCCCCGGAAGTGGCGATCATTTGAACGTCTTCTTCGACCTTGACGGGAACGAGGCCGCCATGCTCGAGCACATATTTCTTGATTGAGTCGGCAGCGCCTTTGCGAATTTGCGTGCCATTAAAATCGACGCCAGACATACGAGTCTGCGCGGTGAAGGGAACGAACGTCGTTTCATGGGAAATTGGCCGTCCGCGCAAGCCATATTTTTCTTTGGCGAGGACCACGATGGAGCGACCCTCGGGAGTTTCATCCGCCAGGGAAGCGAGTTGCGCGGCGTCGGCCAGCTCCGCATCCGTTACGCCAGGAGCGGCAATGAATTCTGTAGCCTGCCGATTGCCCAGCGTGATCGTTCCAGTTTTGTCGAGCAACAGGGTATCGACGTCGCCCGCAGCCTCGACGGCGCGGCCGGACATAGCCATGACGTTGCGTTGAATCACGCGGTCAATTCCCGCGATTCCAATGGCGGAAAGCAATCCGCCAATCGTCGTGGGAATCAGGCAGACCAGCAACGACCACAAGACAAATGCGCTTTGCGGCGCGCCTGAATAAATGGCCATGGGTTGCAGGGCGGCAACTGCCAACAGGAAAATAATGGTCAGGCCCGACAACAGAATATTCAGCGCGATTTCGTTCGGGGTTTTCTGCCGCGATGCGCCTTCCACCATTTTGATCATGCGATCGAGAAATGTTTCGCCAGGATTGGAGGTGATGCGGACTTTGATTTCGTCGGAAAGCACGCGCGTGCCTCCCGTAACCGCCGAGCGATCGCCGCCGGATTCGCGAATCACCGGCGCGGATTCTCCCGTAATGGCGGATTCATCGACCGAAGCTACTCCCTGGATGACTTCGCCGTCTCCGGGAATAAATTCTCCGGCGGTGACAACCACCACATCGCCGGAGCGCAGTTTGGAGCCGATGATTTCCTCTTTGGTTCCATCGTCCTTCAGCTTGTAGGCAACGGTTTCCGTGCGTGCTTTGCGCAGTGTGTCGGCCTGTGCTTTGCCGCGGCCTTCGGCCATAGCTTCGGCGAAGTTTGCAAATAGCACGGTAAACCACAGCCAAATTGTGATTTGGAATTCAAAAGCAAAACCCTGCGTGTGGTGTATCAAGTGGCTGATGAGTTCCACGGTCAGTAATGCCGATCCGACTTCTACCACGAACATGACCGGATTCTTCATGAGCGTTACGGGATTCAGTTTCACAAAAGAATCCCCGATGGCTCGACGTGCGATGGGTCCGTCCCAGATCGATTTATTCTTTCTTACTTGGGCTGTCATTTGTTTTTTCCTTAGAAGGTCTTCCCGGCGTGCATTAGCAAGTGTTCTAGAATCGGGCCAAGGCTGAGGGCCGGGAAAAACGTAAGTGCGCCGACAATTACGATCACTGAAATCAACAAGCCAGTGAAAAGTGGAGTGGTGACCGGGAATGTGCCGGAGGTTTCCGGAACGTGTTTTTTCTGCACCAGGCTACCGGCAATCGCCAGCACCGGAATCACCATAAAGAAGCGGCCGAAGAGCATGGTCGTGGCCAGTGTTGTGTTGTACCAAAGCGTATTGGCGTTGAGGCCCGCGAAGGCGGAGCCGTTATTCGCGCCTGCTTCTGCATAGGCATAAAAAATTTCCGAGAGCCCATGCGGGCCGGCATTGGCGAGACTGCTCAGGCCAAATTTGGGCGCCACAAGTGAAATGGCAGTGAAGGTGAGGACCATGAGCGGGTAAATGAGAACCGTAAGCATGGCCATCTTCACGTCGAAGGCTTCGATTTTTTTGCCAAGGTACTCCGGCGTGCGGCCCACCATGAGTCCGGCGATAAATACGGAAAGGATAATAAAGACGATGATTCCGTAAAGGCCGGAGCCGACTCCTCCAAAGACGACTTCGCCCAGAAGTATGTTGATAAGCGGAATCATTCCGCCGAGCGGTGTGAAGGAATCATGCATGGAATTGACGGCTCCGCAACTCGTGTCCGTGGTGACCACGGCCCACAGCGCAGAGTTTGCAATTCCGAAGCGAACCTCTTTGCCTTCCATGTTTCCGGCCCGCTGAACGTGGCTCCCCGAGCCCTGTAAAAGCGGGTTACCACGGGCCTCCGCCGAATAGGCCGCCGTGATTCCCACGAGAAAGAGAATGGCCATCGCGCACCAAACCGCCCAGCCGTGGCGCGGCGATCCCGTCATTTGCCCGAGGGTGTAGGTAAGCGCGGCGCCTATGGCGAAAATCAAAACCATTTCGAAGAGGTTTGTGAGGGGAGTAGGATTTTCGTAGGGATGGGCGCTATTGGTGTTGAAAAAACCTCCGCCGTTCGTCCCAAGTTCCTTGATCATTTCCTGGGAGGCGACGGGACCCTGAGCGATGGTCTGCTCTTTCACGATCTGCGTGGTCGTTTTTCCACTGGCGTCGGTGGTCTGCACGGTTTGCGGATCGACAAGTTGTGCGGTCGCATAGGGCTTCATGTTTTGTGGCACGCCCTGCCAGACAAGTAGAATTGCGCCCAGCACGCAGCCGGGAAGGAGGACCCAGAACGTAGCGCGCGTCATGTCCACCCAGAAGTTGCCGAGAGTGTTTTGTTCGCGGCGTGCAATGCCGCGAACGATGGCAATGGCGAGGGCGATTCCCACCGCGGCGGAAATAAAATTGTGATAGGCGAGGCCTGCCATCTGCGTCAGGTAAGACATGGTCGTTTCCGGGACGTAGGCCTGCCAGTTTGTGTTCGTGGTAAAGGACGCGGCGGTATTGAAGGCCAGGTCCGGGGCCACGGCGGGGAGTTTCTGCGGGTTGAGAGGCAGATGGTTTTGCAGCCGTTGAATTAAATACAGCACCACCATCGTGACGCCGCTGAACGTGAGCATAGCGCCGGCGTATTCGGTCCAGCGCATCTCTTTGGTTTCATCGACGCCGGTCAGCCGGTACACCAGCTTCTCAACCGGGCGAAGAAGCGGGTCGAGAAAAGTTTTCTCGCGGTTGAATACACGCGTCATGAACATCCCTAGGGGCTTCGTGAGCGCGAGGACGACGAACAGGAAAAATATGATTTGGAACCAGCCGTTGTTTGTCATGGTCAGAACTTTTCCGGGCGCAACATTGCGTATACCAGGTAAACGAGCAATGCGGCGCACACTGCGAGAGATAGAATCGTATCGAACATTTTTAGTACCTCATCCCACTGCAAAATTTCACATAGAGCACGGACAAAACGAAAAATACAATCGTGGAAATCGTGAAAATTGTATCCAGCATTGCGGTCTTCCTTTCCTGGCTATCGGCGGACCGGTAATTTGTTATTTGCCGCCTTGACTCACTCTTGGTTCAGATTCCAGTCGCCTTTGCATTTCAATTGGCTTGGCAAATCCTTTTTGGTGCTCAGGAGAAAGATGGGTTTGCCGGTGACGCGCTGGAAATGGGATTACCGAGTTCTGAACATTGGATGTATGAACAGCAGGGAATGTGGCAATGCTAACACCGAAATTGTGCTCATCGACCTGAATCGGTGAATGGCGGCCGCTTTTAGTTCGGCGCCACTCCTGCCAGAAATTCACCAGCGCGTACATCAGGAAAACCAGACCAAGGCAATCCAGGAAAAGAAAAATGTTTATAGCCATTGGATGTTCTCCCCTCGGCAGCTGGGAATTATCTGATTGGGGCAAGGCGAGTTAACCGGTCGCGGCTTGCGTGCATCATCAGTTCCGCGGGTCACGAGGGCGCGTCCAGCCGCCATCTCAAACCGATTGCCGCGAGTCTTATCTTTGCGTCTCATCACGTGTCCCAAGCTTCCAACCTGCCATCTGTTGCCGTTTTACAAATGAATCATGCGATTTCCGGAGTTAGGAAGTCGTGCGCATGTCGTAAGGATTTTGTAAGACGGAAACCGTGGATTTACGTTGCTTGTTAAGGCGAAGGAACACCCCTAGAATACCTATTGATTTCCTTATGTCATTGCATTTCAAAAAGCGGCACACGGCGATATTCGCGTTTTTGCTGGCTATCGCGCTTGTTTTTGCGTGCGATGCCCGCGCGCAGGACCGCGCGGATTGCCGCGCGATGCGCAGTACCGTCCTTCATTCCGCCGTGCGATTCTGTGTTTTTTTGCCCGCCAGCTATTCAGACCCGGGTGCGAAGACGCGAAAATATCCCGTGCTCTACCTCCTTCATGGCCTTGGTGGCACGAATCAATCGATGGCCGTGGATGGAGAGTGGACTGAACTGCAGGATCTGCGGCACGAAAACAAAGTGGGTGATTTTATAGTTGTTTCGCCGGAGGGCTGGGACACTTTTTATATTAATTCGCGTGACGGGCAAACACCTTACAGCGATTTTTTTCTTAATGAATTCATGCCGTATGTGGAGCGCATTTACAGGGTTCAAGGCACCCGGGTTGCGCGAGGAATTACGGGATTTTCCATGGGGGGTTACGGCGCGTTTCGGTTTGCATTTTTGCACCCTGAACTTTTTGGCTCAGTCAGCGCGCATAGCGCCGCCATCGTTCGCGATCCGCCCAATCAAGTAAATGGAGTCCAGTCTCCCGGGAATTTCGTTTCCGAAGTTTTGGGAAAAACATTTGGCGATCCGGTCGACCGGCAATATTGGTTTCAGAACAGCCCCTTCGTGCTGGCCAGGAAAAAAGCGGAGGAGTTGAAAAGAACGAAAATATACTTTGATTGCGGCACGGAAGATACGTATGGGCTGAATGTTGGAGCCGCCGAACTGCACGAAACTCTCGACGCCCTGAAAATACCTCATGAATTCCACCTGTATCCGGGAGGGCACGGCACATCTTATTTGGTAGCGCATCGCAGCGCTTCTTTTGAATTTCACTGGCGAGTTTTCCATCCCGCTGCACAGGGCGCGAACTGAATTCACATTAAAATAGCGCTCGCTTCAACGGGCCTTCCGCGACGTGGGTAATTAAAATGCAAAAGTTGTCATTATTAGTGACATTGCGCTATATTGTCCGCGCGTGGGAAGCCTTTCCTTGCTTTACTAGCATCAAAGTGAATTCATGCCTGGCAGTGGTAACCCTGGGCCAGACTTGCGTGCCTTGATTTGCTAGATTGTTCTTGTCGGACTTCTCCCGTGTCCGCGATGGTGTTCGTTCTTGCCCTCCCGGACTCATCGTCGGGAGGCGCTCGTGCAGACCACATGTTCCTTATTCACTTGCTTCCGTTTAAATTTGCCGAAATTCATGATTCCGCGCCCCATGGTGGCCATGGCTTTGCTTGCAGCCGTCATTTTTGTTTCGGCGCCGCTGCAAATGTTTGCCGCAGTGTCAGTCACAATTTCACCTGCCTCCGTAAATCTTTCTCCGAACGGTACGCAGCAGTTCACCGCTACGGTTACAGGAGCAGGCGACACTTCTGTGACCTGGACCATTCAGCAAAACGCAACAGGCGGAACGATTCTCGCCTCGGGACTGTACACGGCTCCGGGAACAGTGGGTGTTTACAACATAATCGCCACGAGCAATGCGGATAACACGCAGAGTGCCAGCGCAACGGTATCCGTGGCCGGGTTTATCCATACGGGATTGCTGAATCCCGCTCCCAACACCGCGACACTTCTCCCGAATGGAATGGTGCTTTACACAGACGCAGGGTCCACTGGGGATATGACCAGCCCCGCTGAGATTTACAATCCTGCCAACTCCACTTCTACGGCCACGGGGAGCATGACGATTCTTCGCACGCTCGAAACAGCGACTCTTCTCAACAATGGAAAGGTTTTATTTGCAGGTGGGAAAACTTCGGGTGGAACGACTGCCACAGCTGAACTCTACGACCCGGTGGCCGGAACGTTTGCGGCTACGGGAAGTATGACGGTTCCGCGGCAAGGGCATACGGCAACGCTCTTGCCAGACGGAAAAGTGCTGATCGTGGGCGGCATAGTGGGGAACTGCAGTGCGTCCTGCTCTTACACTACGGCAGAGATTTACGATCCCGGCGTGGGCGCTTTTAGTTCGACTGCAGGAAGCATGCTTAGCCCTCCGGGCAGCGCTGCGTCAATTCTCTTGAGCACCGGGAAAGTTTTGATTGGCGGAGGAGGCATCAACGGGGCCGCTGAGCTGTTCGATCCCGCCACTGGCCTATTTACGCAAACGGGAGCATTGGTCAATCAAAACGACGCTTTTTCAGCCTCACTTTTGCCGAGCGGAAAAGTGCTCTTCGTAGCAGGCGGCGTCAGCGGTGTGGCTGCGTCAACAGCCGAAATTTACGATCCGGGGGCAGGAACATTCGCGCCGACTGGAAATCTTAAACTCGCTCGCAGTTTTGACACTGCGACTTCGTTAAACAATGGGCAGGTTTTGATCGTTGGGGGAATTTCCACGGCCCCGGCGGAATTGTTCGATTCGGCTGCGGGCACATTTACCCTAACGGGTGGTTTGCAAGAGGCGCGAACGGGCCAACTGGCAACCCTGCTTCCGGACGGAACTGTAATCATCGCGGGAGGTAACGGTCCTTTTCAAGGAGTAAGCAGCTTAGAGGTTTATGATCCGTCAGCGAAAAGTTTTAGCAGCAAAAGCATATTCCTGAAGGCGGCACGTTCTGATCACGCCGCCGCGGAATTGGCGGATGGCAGGCTTTTGCTGACGGGTGGGGAAGACGCTTCTTTGAACGTGCTCTCCAGCGCTGAAATTTATAACCCTGCGATTGGAGTGTTTTCTTTTACTGGCCCTCTGCTGCAAGCGAGGCATGGACATACGGCGACTCTACTGGGCAATGGAACCGTGTTGATTGTAGGCGGCTATAGCGACAGCGCCGGGCCACAAAACGGAAACAATCTTGTGTCCGCGGCCGAGATTTACAATCCCGTGTCTGGGACGTTTAGTCTGACTTCGAGCCCCAATATTGCGCGTGCTTATCACACGGCAACACTTTTGGCGAATGGGAATGTTTTAATTGCCGGCGGTGTGACTGCTGCACAATCGCAATCGCCCACTTCGAGCATCGAGATTTATGACCCAGTGGCACAAACATTTACACAGGCAGGAAACATGTTTGCGGTACGAGACAACCAGGCAGCAGCGTTGCTGAATGATGGGCGCGTTCTGATTTCAGACGGCCTCACGATTGCCGGAACGCCTGGAAATGGAATTGGGCTTGACGAAATATACGATCCGAGTAGCGGTCAATTCACGCAAGCAGGACCGAAAGAGGTAATCAGAAATAACTTCGCGTCGCCGGCCGCTTCGATCCTTATGCAAAACGGTCAGGTCCTTGCCGACAATCAGTCTATCTTTAATCCAGCGTCAAATTCACTGACCATACTTTCTTCGTTGGTTAATTTGCAGACGATTCTTCAGGACTATGAATTTGCGCTTCTCCCCAGCGGTCAGGTGCTTGCCACCAGCAATTCCTACACTACTTACGTGTTCGACCCTGCTGCGCAAACTTTTTCCCTGTCCGATTCCTTGCAATATTTTCGAAGCCGGCCCACTTTGTACACGCTTCCCAATCATGAAGTTATGGTCGCAGGGGGAGCAGGAATTGCACAGGTGGAATTCTATGTGCCCGCAGTGGCCAGTTCTAATCCCGCTCCAACTCTTTCTGCAATTGTTCCATCTACAGTTGTCGCCGGAGGAGCAGGTTTTACAATGCAAGTAGACGGTTCAAACTTTGTGAGCAATTCTGTTGTGAATTTCAATGGCGCCGCACGGCAGACGACTTTTCTCTCCGTTACGCAACTCAATTTATCTATCTTAGACAGTGATATTCCCACCGCAGGGTCCGCAACTATCACGGTGACCAATCCCGCGAGTGGACCTTCAGGGGGAGCAACATCGAATCCTCTTACTTTGACAATCTCGGCTGCAAACATTCAACCGGTGGCTGGCACTCTGTCTCCGGCCAGCACCACCGCCGGTGGCGTGGGATTTACACTATTGGTCGACGGTTCAAACTTTGTCAGCGATTCTGTTGTGAATTTCAATGGCGTTGCCCGGCAGACAACTTTCGTGTCAGGCACGCAACTCAGCATTGCCATATTGCCTGCTGATATTGCCAACGCAGGGACTATAACAATCACCGTAACAAACCCTGCAAGTGGTTCTGCCGGAGGTGTTACATCGAATTCCCTGACTTTGACCATTTTGGCCGCGAACATTCAGCCGGTCGTTGGCAATCTGTCTCCGGCCAGCACCACCGCCGGCGGCGCTGCGTTTTTGCTTTTATTGTCAGGCAGCGGGTTTACGCAAAATTCGGCTGTGACATTTAAAGGAAACCCCGTGCCCTCCGCTTTCCTCAGCAGTGCTCAGTTGCAGGCGAACATTCCAGCAAACGCCATCGCAACAGCAGGCAGCTATCTCGTTGCCGTGACGAATCCGGGAGGGAATCCGACTGCGGTGGTCAGCTTTACGGTGAATAATCCGGTGCCGCAAGAAAATGTTCTTTCGCCCGCAAGCGCCATGGCAGGCAGTGCTGCATTGACGCTTGGCGTAAGTGGGTCCAATTTCAACCCGTCATCGAAAGTGTTGATTAATAGTGCAGCGCGCACGACCGTTTATATGAGCTCAACGCTCCTTCAGACAGGTCTTTTGGCAGGCGATCTGATGCAAGGAGCAACCCTCAATGTTGCGGTCAGCAACCCGGCCCCGGGCGGCGGGGTATCACCAACGATGCCATTTGCCGTATCGGACTATTCAATCGCTATACCGGTTCCGGCCGTGGCAGTAAGCGCGGGGCAAATTGCTGTTTTCAATCTGACCGTCGCGCCTTCGAACGGAATTTTTTCAAACCCGGTCTTGTTTTCCGTCACAGGCTTGCCGCCGGGAGCGGCTCCCTCTTTTTCACCGTCCGCCACAATTACCCCCGGAGTTTCTTCTCAAAACATCAGTCTCTCGGTTACAACCACGGCTCACGCTTCATCTTTCGTACCGCGGGTCCCCAGCTTGTGGGGACAGTTTGTAACCTGCCTAAGTCTCGTCGGGACCGCGGTATTGCTGATTGGATTCATTTGGCTCGCCTTGGAAAATGTGGCGATGCGATGGAGGCGATTTGTCCCTCGAACGACGGTCGTGATTCTGCTGATCTGCGCCGCAAGCATGATGGCGTGCTCGACTGGTGGCGCAGCATCTGCACCACAAGTGAACCCGGCAACGGGAACTCCGGCAGGGACTTACACGATTACTGTGACGGCAACATCCGGCGGCGTGGAACATTCCGCATCGGCGACAATTATAGTTAACTGATCGCCGCCTCAACGCTTGCGGTCAGCCAGCCGATAAATAAGCGGTTGGCAAACTCGACCGGTTCTGAGGGGCTAAAGAGTCCATGCGAGGACTGCAAAACTAAAACTTCAGCGGCTAAACAGGCTACGGGAAAAAAAGGCCTTGTTCTGTCATTCTGAGGGAAGAAGAATTTCTCTTGGATTTAAGTATAGGAAAAGAAACAAGGAGAGATTCTTCGCTT
>DATHNC010000146.1:0-6308 GCA_035486415.1 Saccharimonadales bacterium (SeqCode) | reverse complement strand
CCACGCGCCCCGGAGGCGCGCCTGCAACGCCTGGACAGGGTGGCGGCGGAGAAGGATTTAATTTGGGGCCATTCGCCATGTTCAATCGCGAAACCGATGTGGCGTGGGATGCTGAAGGAAATATTTTTGTCTCCGACGGATACAACAACAAGAGAGTATTGAAATTCGATAAGAATGGAAAGTTTTTGAAGGATTTTGGTTCGCGAGGCAAAGGGCCCGGGCAATTTGAAGACGTGCACACGATCCAGGTCGATCATCAGGGCAACGTGTACGTGGGTGACCGCGCCAATAAACGGCTCTCCGTTTTCGACAATGACGGAAATTACAAGACTGGATATATCAACGTCGGTTCTCCCTGGGCCGTTTGCATTACTCCCGGACAACACCAGTATCTCTACAGCTCAAACTCCACCGGAACGACAGACATGGACAGCGGCGGCGAGATTTACAAGATGGAACTCGACGGCCGCATCCTTGGAAAATTTGGCAAGGGCGGGAAGCAGATGAAGGAGTTCATGGCCGTACACGAACTCGATTGCCGAACCGACAACGAAGTGTACGCGGGCGAAATTTCCAATTGGCGCGTGCAGAAACTCACGCTCCATCCGACCGCTACACAAGGCGGCAAATAAAATTCACCCACGGAGCGCCAATAAGGAATCGGCACGCATCGGGAACGCGGGAAAAATAGGAGAAGAAAATGATGAAATATTTCCTGGTGTTGGGATTGTGGCTGGCTGCTTTGCCCGTCTTGGCTCAAGAAACGCCAAAGCAGGCAGAATCCTCGAAGGCGCCGGAACTCGCTTTTCGTGTTGTCCCCGATTTCTTTAAGATACCCTCTGACATGATTATGGCTGAAGCTGTCGGCGTTGCCCTCAATTCCAAGGGCCACATCTTTATCCTGAATCGTGGCAATCATCCCTTGCTGGAATTTACGAACGAAGGCGACTTCGTCAGTTCTTTCGGTGAAGGGTCTCCCGTTTTCAGAAGGCCCCACAGCATCCGCTTCGATACGCAAGATAATTTGTGGTTCGTGGGAGCAGGCGACAATCTCGTTGTGAAGTTCGATCCGAAGCGGAGAGTCGAGCAAGCTCTGGGACGGCGCGAGGGGGACATGGACTGGGTCTATATGACGCATGGAATCGAACGCGCTATTCCGCCTCCTGCGAGTTTTTATCAACCGACAGATACCGTGGTCGGCCCCGACGGGAGCACTTACGTTACCGACGGCTACGGAAATTCGCGTGTTGTGAAATTTACTCGCGAAGGCAATCTAGTGAAGTATTGGGGCGATCGCGGAACGAAGCCCGGCCAATTCAATACGCCACACAACATTGTCATGGACGCGAATCAGATTCTCTACGTGGCCGATCGCCAGAATAGCCGAGTGCAGGTATTCGATACGGACGGAAACTTTAAGCAGGAATGGAAAGTGGGGGGACTCGCATGGTCTTTATGCATCACGCCCCCTCCGAATCAAGTCATTTTCGTCGGTAGCGTCGGGCGTATTTACGAATACGATCTGAGCGGCAAACTGCTAGGCCAATTTGGCAAGCTCGGGAGACTGCCGGGATGGTTTGACTCGATTCACGCGCTTGCGTGTCCCGACGCAAAAACACTGTATTTAGCTGAGGAATTCAGTTTCCGTTTCGACAAAGTTGTTTTGCAATAAGATCTGCTTGGAAACAATGGGGGGAACCATGAACCGAATTGGCGACAGCTGTTTAGCCATTTGGCTGGTTTGTTTCGGACTGACGATTGCGCCGGTTTCCATGCGCGCTGAAGTCACACGAGTTGAAATTTCCAGCCACCAGGATGTATTGAACGGAAAATCATTCGGCGCGGTCGGGCCTTATGAAAAGCTGGTTGGCAAGGTTTACTTCAGCGCAGATCCGAATAATGCTCACAACAAAATCATCGCGGATCTCAACAAGGCGCCGAAAAACAGTCAGGGCAAAGTGGAATATTCCGCGGACCTGTTTATTCTCAGGCCGAAAGATCCAACACATGGAAATGGCGTTGCGCTGCTGGATGTGGTGAATCGCGGCAGATTGGGCGTGATTAACACATTCAATCGCGGGAAGGGGGCAACCGATCCCACCGTGGAAGCCGATTTTGGCGACGGCTTGCTCATGCGCGAAGGGTACACGATCGTGGCCGTTGGTTGGGAATTTGAAGTGAACAAGGAGAAGGACAAAAATCTCATTGCCCTTCAGGCGCCAATCGCCACGGATAACGGAAAACCAATCACCGGGTGGATCAATCCGTGGTTCATTCCCGGCAAATCATCCGACTCCTACGAATACACTGCTGAATACAACACGGATGTTTACCCGCCGCTCGATACTAAAAATCAGGAATACCGTTTAACGGTTCGCGAGGGTTGGGTGGCTACGCAGCATCTTATTCCACGCGAAGACTGGCAGTTTGGCCGGATGGAAAATGGGCAGGTCGCGTTCAATCCCAATTGGATTACGGTGAAGGGCGGCTTTAAGGCCGGCATGACCTACCAGCTTACTTATGAAAGCAAAAATCCGCCGGTGGCCGGACTTGGATTTGCCGCGCTGCGTGACATGGCTTCGGCTATGAAAAACAATTCGGATTCCATTGTCCACGTGCGCTATGTGTATACATATGGCGCTTCGCAAGTGGGCCGCTACGAGCGCCAGTTGGTGTACGAAGGTTTTACGACGGACGAACAGGGAAGGCAGGCGATTGACGCTCTTTTTATCCACACGGGCGGCACATCGCTGGGCAGCTTTAATCAGCGCTTTGCGTTGCCTAATGAGCTTGGGTCCTTTACGCAAACTGTTTTCCCAATTCGTTATGAGATCACTACGGACCCGGCGACAGGGAAGCGTGATGGCCTCGGCGCACGCGTTCCTCCCGGCCTCGATCCGAAAATATTTTTTGTGGACTCTGGCTCCGAATATTGGGATCGAGGCCGCGTCGCGGCTTTGCGACATTTGTCGATGGACGGCTTGGAGGATTTGCCTGACCCGCCCAACGTGAGAATTTTTACACTGGCAGGAGCAAAGCATGGTGCAGGTTCGTGGCCGCCTGCGGATAGCGCGGACCAGCCGCTTAAGGTCAATCCAAACGATTACCGATGGGCACAGCGAGCGCTTCTCGAAGCTCTGGATCAGTGGACTCGAAAAGGGGTTGTGCCTCCGCCCAGCCGCCACCCGCAGCTTTCCGATCGAACTCTCGTTGCCCAGCGCGACATCAAATTTCCGAATATTTCCGCAGTCCAGTGGCCCGTTCATGTTCCGGGCGGATACCGCGCGGATTTGCCTGGCGTTTTTTCGGTCTTGCCTTTCATTGTTCCGCAGGTAGATATCGATGGAAACGATATGGGCGGCATTCGTTTGCCGGAACAGGCTGTCCCGCTCGGCACTTATACAGACTGGGCGTTCCGGAGCGAACAATTTGGCGCGCCGGACACCTTGATTGCCATGGCGGGTTCCTATATACCTTTTGCGCAGACGCGCGCTGATCGAGATAAAAATCACGATCCACGATTATCGGTGGAAGAACGCTACGGGACTCGCGCTGCGTATGTGCATAAAGTGGAAGAAGCCGCCAACCGACTTGCTCAGGAGCGTTATCTGCTGCCTGAAGATGTGAAATCGATTGTGGAGGCAGCGGGACAGCACTGGGATTGGACCATGGGTCCGGCAAATAAAGCGCATATATAAGGCCCGTTTCCTTCTTCAACTCACAAGTGTTTTAGTCGGGACATGCAACTTTGGATTTCGGCGCGGTTGGTTTTTCATAACACGCCTGATCAAAATAAACTTGCTTGCCGAATTCCTGATACATCAGCACGGTTACTTTTCCGTTGGCTGCAGCCGGCGAAATTGCGATTCGATGCTTGGAAATATTCAATTGCTTTTCGCCCGCAAGAGCCTCCGTCAAAACTCGCCCATTTAACTTCCCGTTGCTCTTCAATGAAAGGCCCAGAATCCGTGCGAGGGTCGGTGCAATGTCCGCATTGCTGATCGGCGCTTCGTCCACATATTCCTTTTTGAAGTCCGGACCAAATGCCGCCATGAAGTTAAACGTATTCGCTCGCCCGAAGCTCCCGTGCATTCCTTGGCCGTGTTGCAACGGGTAATCCGTAATCTGCACGCCTGTCATGGCCGGATTCTTCGCGTCAGTGGAAAAAGTTTTGAAAGTCACTGCAATCGTTGGCGAGGGTGTAAGCGAAGAGCCAATGAGGCGAATGGAGCTTGAGGGCAAAGCGCCAGCCACATTTTCGTATTCGTCGTTCACGAATATTCCGCCCACGTAATCTTGCTGTGCGAGAAACGCCACGATCTTTTTCAGCAGGATGGGATCATGCGCGGGAAGATAGATCAGATCCGAGCCACCGTTTGCGACCACGACAACCTTGGAGTCCGTATCCTTGGAAATGGAGCCTGTGCCCCCAAGCAATCCATTGCCCGAAACCGGATGTTGGCGGACGGTTGGCGTTTGTTGCGCGATCGATGGATCCACGGGCTCAAACATTTTCTTTCCGTTCGCCGAATCGATCTGACTATCAGGATCGAAAATCATGAGGCCTAATTCGTGAGCGATATCGATCGTCAGGAAGCCTACGGGTAGAAATCCTGTGTTCACCTCTTGCCGACCCTGAAGATCTTTATAGACCTTTGTGGCAGCATAGCTCGTGGTCGAATGCCCCTCGGCATCAACGTCACGTTTACTGATGGTCGCGAAGCCGTGATCGGCGCTCAAAAAAACATCCGTGTTCGCGGCCAACTTTGGATCCGCTTGTATAAAATCCAGAATTTGCTTCAAATTGTTGTCGGCATTATTTAGTGCGGCTTTGGAAGTTGCTCCGTTGATGCCCGGCACGAGCGTGTTCAAACTATCGCCCTGAAAGTGCTGCGTGCCATCCGGATCGCGCGACCAGTAAAGCAATGCGAATGGTTTGCCGCTTTTAACGAACATGGGAAGAATTGCTTTGGTCGTCGCATCGGCAAAATAAGTTTGCTGGACGGTATTGGGAATTTTAGTTCCGGGCGTGGTGTTATTTCCAGTTGGTTGGCCGCGGCCAGGGCTGATTAACGGAAGCCCCGCGCCTTGGAGCGCAGCGGTTACTTCGGGCGAAAGCGGCGCTCCATCGGCGTTGCCCGTTCCATCATCGATCAGCACCGTCTGGGGAATCGGAAACTTTCCATTCACGGGATTCAGCTGGCTTACATCTTGAATCGCTGCGGGGCCCATTTTGCCGATGGCGGCTGTGTTGTATCCATTCATGCGGGCCGCGGCCAGCAAAGTTTCCTCATTCAAATAGTTTCCTTGAAATTGGGCGTCAAGATCGCCGAGCACGCGATTATTTTCGACGTAGGGAGCGTAGCTTCCTGGCGGCATTCCGAAATTTCCGTCCATGAATACAGGATGCCCAATATAAATTTGATTGTTGTAATCGCCAGTGTCGCCGAGGTAATGGCCCGTGGCGATTGCGGAGGCATTCGCGGTGGTAAACGTTGGGAAAAGGGAGTGGCTGTTCGCGAACGTCACACCGTGCGTTCGTAACCAAAACATGGTCGGCGTATCATCCGCATTCACTGAGCCCGCGCGCATTCCATCGAAGACCACGATCACGAAATTGCGAGGCGGGCGGCTCGGGGATTTTTCCTGTCCCGCAGAAAGTATGGACCTAGAATGCCAAACCAAAATGGCCGCGACTATCCAGAGAAATTGTTTTTTCATCCAGAATCCTTTTTCGCGCGAGAGCTGACTTCATTGTCCGGAGACCGGAAATCTCTGCGGACTTTTGTGGAACGGAAACTGACACATTCTGCTTCCTTGGGTGCGTGATCGCAAGTTTTGTTTCATTCCTGGGGATGTCCACATGGGCAGCATTTATAGCGCTAGTAAGAAAGCTGCCCGCCCAAACTGCGGGCGGCCGCTACGAAAACCGGTTTTGTATCGGCCTATTCGTCTTGCTGCCCGTTTAAATAATCCTATTCCATTTATCAAGATTGATCCGCCCGCCTAAGTTATAATGCGCGTCAGAAATGGGGTGTGGATCGCGCGCAGTTCCAATTGGGTGGAGATGCGCACGGTAACGAAGTCCCTAAATTTGCATCTGCATTTTCATTTTATTTGTGGGAGGAACGTTTACCTATGGCGAATCTTGGTCAAATGAAAAATCTGCAGATGTTGGCGCTTGGCGCGATTCTCGGGGGCATTTTCGTTTTGATGTGGGAACGCCCGGCTGCTATCGCACAACAAAATGGGCCGCAGGCAAGCGCCGCGTCCATGCAGTCGGAAGTGGCTCGCCTGAATGATCTTGT
>DATHNC010000145.1:0-28114 GCA_035486415.1 Saccharimonadales bacterium (SeqCode) | reverse complement strand
GCGCCATTGTCCCAGCTTTGATGTTGAGAGACCCAGTCGTGGGTAATATCGTGCGTGCAGGCCGCATTGATCGTATTGGTATCTAGGTGGTAGGGCAATAATTTGCCGACGGGAGGAATATTCATGTTGCCCGGATAAGGTTGCTGAAACGCCAAGCTTTGATCTGCATATCCACGCACGCCGTGGTAGCTCCCGAAATAATGGTCGAAGGAACGATTTTCCTGGATGAAAATTACGACGTGCTGGACATCGGATAATTGCGTGCAGCCAGAAGTGATCGGCGGAACACTGGAAGCAATGCCGCCGCAACCCCCTAAAACCGAGGCGCCGAACGCAGTAGCCGCTGCGGCACCACCCAACTGCAGAAGTTCTCTGCGAGAAGTCTTCTTCAAGGATGCCATGATTATCCTTCCGCGACTGCTCGCTGGGACTTTAATTGTAACGCACGCGATCTCCTAGAAATTGAATGAGAATCCTGTATGCGGTTGCAATCAGAGCAACGGGCATTACCAGTTCCTTAACAAGCACTTTGATTACAAATTGCCGGTGCGGGAAGTTTACCGGCCGTTTTCACCATTTCGGGAAAATGGATTGTAACTTTTCTGCAAGGCTTATAACTTTGTAAGCAGAAGCCAAATAGCCTTTAAACCCGCTTGAACATTGGAATAATCTCCAGAGTCTCTCCTTGCCAGGGTAACCGCAGCTGAATTATGAGTGGCCGTAGGGATGGCACGTTTCGTGCATAGAGGTCAATGTTGGATGCACTTCAGAATACCCGATCGCAAAGATTAGAACTGTCTAATTTTGTACAGTTTGCCTAAGGACTTGTGAGAACTTTTCGGGGCGCAGTCTAAAGCTGGCTTATCTATTTGTTGATTTACTCCTTGTATCTAGGCGGAACGTCCGGGAATCAAGAACTCCCGATTATTAGGAATGGCTTTACTAGAGGAAATGTCAGGCAATTGTGTCTTCCGGTGATGTTCGCCGAGTGATTCCCGTGAGGTCCTCGTTGGGCGGGTTTCGCGGATTTTGAAAGTAATTGTCGAAATACATTTGCGGGTCCTGAATTTTTCGTCCCCCTTCAGAAAGAATGACGTTCGTCACATGATGCCTATGCGTTTTATGGGAAGAGTAAATCGGATGCCTGTTTGTCTGCGAACGTCTATCCTGGCCATGGCTTTGGCCGCTTGTTTTGCCACTGGAAGCCTTGCGCAGAAGCGTCCTGAATCTTCGCAGGGCCCATCCGTGGCCAGCCGGGCTCCGGAATTTTCAGCGCCCGCCTCCGAATTTTCCGGTCCCGAGGCCTGCAAAGACTGTCACAAGAATGAAACCATTCAATATGAGAAGACTGGCCACTCCAAAATTGTCTTTCCGGGTAAGGATTACATTCACGGCTGCGAGACGTGCCACGGGCCGGGAAAAGCGCACGGCGATGCAGTTCAGGCGGCGCATGGAGATGATGCGGAGGTTGCAAAAGCGTTAGTCGAACATCCTATTTTTGCCTTTAAAGGGAGCTCGGGAGAAAACGCGGCCCGCTGCCTGACCTGCCATACCAGCAGCAAGCAACAGGAATTATTCGAGCACTCTGCGCACGCTGGCCATGGAATTTCCTGCGGCGAATGCCATTCCGCGCACCTGGTCGATGAAGTGAAGGATTTGAGCAAGGGAAATTTGAGTTACCCGCAAAATTATTTTTTCCAGCTTCCCCATCTGACGGATGATGCCCGCTGGCGGCGTAACAGTTTGCTCAAACTCGCGGAACCTGCCCTGTGCTTCACATGCCATCAAACGGTGCAGGCGCAATTTGCGTTGCCCGAGCATCATCGCGTTCCGGAAGGCCTGATGAAATGTTCGGACTGCCACAATCCGCACGGGTCGGGAAATATGGCGAGCTTGAACAATCCGGGATCGGAAACCTGCGTCAAGTGCCATGTGGAAAAACGCGGGCCGTTCGTATTCGAACACCCGGCCGTAAAAATCGAGGGATGCGTTACCTGCCATAATCCGCACGGAAGTTCCAACCGCATGCTTCTTGTGCGCCGCGAAGGCCGCCAGCTATGCCTGCAATGCCACACCGGATTTCACTCGCAGCCGCAAGTTCCGCACAGCCGGCTGGGATTTCAGACGAGCGGAGAATGCATTCGCTGCCATGTGACCATTCACGGATCGAGCCTGGATCCGAATTTTTTGCGATGAGGGTGATTCCATGAATCCGTTCTCTCGATCCGCGCTGATCGCTGTAGCTTTGCTGGTTTCTGCACCGTTTGCCTATGCGCAGGATAGCGCCGAACCCGTTCCCATGGCACTCGGCGACTTCACCTTGTCCGGCTCGGCAACAGCGGGATACCGTTTCACCGACGTGCAGGGATACCAGCCAGAGTTTCAGGAAATGTACGATTTGAGAAAAGGGCTTCGGCTGCTCGATTTTGATCTGTACGGAGATTCAGAGAGCGCCAAGAATGCTTTTGCGGACGATTTTTCTTTGCAGCTGACCAGTCTTGGAGGCGATCCCTTTCCGACCGCGCAATTCGCGATCTCAAAAAAGAAAGTTTACGATTTCCGCGTTGACTGGCGGCAAAGTTATTTCTTTTGGAACCAGAATGACAATGTGGTTTTGCCCATTGCAGCGGCGACCGTGGGAATTTCCAAAGGGCTGACTTCGAACCAGGATTGGGCGACGGTGCGCAAGTTTGGCTCAGCGGACCTGACTCTTTACGCCACAAATAACCTGCGTTTCCACTTCGATTATTACCGTCCCTCTGATCAAGGCACGACGTTTACGACGAGGGCGCCTGATTTTTTTGGTTCACCTGGATTTTGGGGCACCTATGTGCGTGCGAATCCATATGTTCTCAATGCGCCGCTTACGGATAACACGAACCGTATTACCGGGGGACTCGATTACAGCCTGAAGAGTTGGAATTTCCATTACACCATCGGGTATCAGACGTTCACCGAAAATATCGGATTCAATAATGTATCCTCGCCCGAGTTGAGTATCAATCCGATTGCCAGCTCGACGACAGAACCGCTGGCAAATTTTTCCATGTCTCAATTTCGTCGATTAACGACGCCCATCAGCGAATTTTCATTCATTGGCAAGCCGCTTCCGAAACTGGAATGGCGCGGCGGTTATATGTTCTACCGCTACGACGGGCCAGTCACGTTCAATCAAGCGTTCAATGGAATCGCGCCGAGCAGCGGCGGGCCGCTTGCTGCTTACACGGTCAGCGAGTCCGCGCGTGCGATAGTCACGGAACCGAATCACATCATCAATCAGGGCCTCACCTACCATCTTCTTCCATGGTGGAGCCTTGACGCCGACTATCGCTATACGCGCTTTACGAGCGATTCCACAGGGAATTATCAAAGCTTGTTCAATGGCACTACGCCTAGTGCGGGATCGACCAATGTGATTTGGCGTGATGGGTTGAGCGAACTTGCATTCAGCATGGATTTCACTCCCATACGCGCCCTCATCATCCGGCCCGGCGTTCAATTCTTGAGGTCTGACGTCGAATCATTGACCAACGGTGTCGCCGTTCCCTCGCTGACTCTGCGCACGAATACGGCCCGGCCTGAAATCAGCGTCGGTTACGAGCCATCGAAACTGTTCAGCATTCGCGGCGACTTCCACAGCACGGATAACGGTTCTTCGTACACAGCCATAACGCCGCACACTCAGGAGGCCACGCACTTTGTCGTGCGGGTGCATCCGCTCGAGAAGCTTACGGTCGAGGACGAAGTAAGCATCGTCAACAACAAACTGCTCGTCACCAATTTTCAAAACAATATCCGTTCCAACGCCATCACTGTTTCTTATTCGCTCAGGGAGCGATTCTCGGTGTTCGGAGGTTTCAGCTATGACAGCTACCTCGCCCAAGGAAATATTCTCTACGCGCGAGGTACGCCACCACTGTCCGATAGTTTGCGGGACCAGGAGTTGAACCGCGTATGGTCAGGCGGTATCGAAGCCAAGCCGGCCAAGCGGATTGGCCTGCGCCTCACGGGGAATTTCGATCGCTCCAGCGGCGTGGGAGCAATTAGCGGAGAACCCCCCGCTTACGGGCCGTCTGTCTCGCCGCTCGTCACGGGCACGGCCTTTTACGAATTTCCAGTCGTAGGTCAGTTGGGAGTGGACCTGCAGCGCGCCTACTATGATGAACAAATCGTGACAGTAAATAATTTCAGCGCCAACATTTTGACTATCCGATGGACCAAGGCGTTTTAAGTTTTGCATATTTCTGTCGCGATAAACATTTTGCAAACAAGAGGGAAGAAAAAATGACGAAAACTTTCGGATGTTCCAGGCTTTTGATTGGCACGAGTCTCGCCTGTATTTTTGCAATGAGCTTTGGGGGTTCGTTGCGGGCTTCGCCGCCTCAAAAAAGTGCGCAAGACGTGTATCTGGATAAATGTTCCGTTTGCCACGCCAAGGATGGATCCGGCAATACGGCAAAAGGGCGCAAGGTGAAAGCTAAGGATTTGCGTTCCGCCGAGATCCAGAAAATGACTGATGCCGACTTAATTCACGATGTTGGCCAAGGCAAAGGCAAGGACATGGATGGCTTCGAAAAGGAATTAGGCGCGGACATGGTGAAGCAGCTCGTTGGTTATTGTCGTTCGCTGGCGAAGCAGTGACGATATTAAGTCACATAGGCCAAATCTGGTTCGAAACAAAGCTCGCAGCTGAACGTTTCATAGTTCGAAAATGACTTCTCCGAACGGAGTTGCTCGATATCCATGGGTGGCACAACAACCATTCTGATTTTCTTCACTGCGATGGTGGCGCTGCTCGGGCTTTTCACATCCATGCGGCCGGAATTTACGGCGGCGCGCGGAGGTAAAATCATGGCCTTCGTGGCGCTGTGCATTTTGCCTGTGCTTTCTGTCTGGGCGGGCTTTCACGAACAGGTGGAGCGTTCGACTTCCACTCAGTTCTGCCTTTCCTGCCATGTAATGTCGAGCTTTGGAAAAAGCCTTACGGTGGATGACAAAAGCTTTATTCCTGCCGCCCATTTCCAAAATAATTTTGTTCCGCGCGATCATGCCTGCTTCACCTGCCATACGGACTACACGATGTTTGGGGACTACAAGGCGAAGTGGCGGGGCGTGCACCACGTGATCGTGCAATACTTCGGAAAAATTCCCAAGCCGGAAGATATCAAGCTTTACACGCCATACAACAATCGCGAATGCCTGCATTGCCATGCCGGCGCGCGTTCCTATGAGGAAGCCTCATCGCACCACAAGACTCCGGATATGCTTGCCAAGGCGGCCAGCAATCAGCTGTCATGCACGTCCAGCGGCTGCCACGATATCGTGCATAACGTGGGCGACCTGGGCGACGCGACGTTCTGGACTCCGAAGGCGGACCCGCAATGACGCAGCGATTGATCGAACGGCGTATTCGCTGGAGCGGGAGACTGACTGCCGCAGGATTGATTGTGCAAATGCTGACCCTGCTGGCGACTCATCCGTTGGCCTTTATCTGCTTTGCCATGGTCGGGTGCCCACTGGTTGGCGCCGGCATTTTGGTTTTTCTTTATTCACTGGTGGAACATCAAGCGGTATGAAAAAGCTAATTGCCTGCGCTTAACTGCGCATGGTTCTTGAGAAATTTATCAGTCGCCAACGGATCTATTGGATCCAATGGATTTGGACATCAAGAAGGCTGCCCGCCCGAGAAAGCGGGCGGGCGCTACAAAAGCAATTCCATACGCTTCGGTTTTCGAAGAGGGCATTCCGTCTCACGATCTTTGGGACGGAATGAGCACAGTCCGTGCAACGCTTTGCCATTTGCACGCCACATGGGTGGTGGCGATTCCCCCAACAATCAAATCAAGTGCGAATTGCTGAAAATTCTGCTAAACTGCTCACTTTGTTTAACATTGTGAGAAATGGGTGAGGAGTTGTCATGGCTATGAAATGCACGCTTTGCGGCAAAGGCCCTTCGTTCGGGAACGTGATCAGTCACGCGAACAATACGCGCCGCCGCCGATGGAACCCGAATCTTCAACGTGTCCGCGCTGTGGTGAATGGCGCTCGCAAACAAATCCGCGTGTGCACTTCCTGCATTCGGTCCGGCCGCGTCACGAAAGCAGCCTAACTGGCTATTTCCGCATCGAAAAATCGCATTAGCAGGCTCCATGCGGAGCCTGCGTTCGGTTTTACTCGGCACAAGGAGACGACGTGAAGATACGCGCGCGGGGATGGTTTGTATTGGCCGCGGCATTGGCGGTGGTGTCTGGATGCCAGAAAGCGTCTCAACCTACCGAGGGTGTGTGGGCCATGGTGGACGGCGCGCCCATTACGCGCGCGGAAGTAGATAAATACTACCGGTCCCAGTTGAACCCGGAAGCACCGCAGCCTTCGCAGGATGAAGCGCTATCGCTTCGTCTGAATGTTCTCGACGAGCTGATTAACAATCATATCTTGTTGGAGAAAGCCAAGGCGCTAGGGTTGCAGGCTGCGGACGGCGAAGTGGAAGACAAATTCACCGAATTTAAAAGCCCCTATACCGAAGAAGAATTTCAGCGACAGCTCAAATCGCGCGACTACACGGTTGACGATTTGAGGAATGACATCCGGCAGCAGCTCTCTATTCAAAAAGTGATTAACCACGAGGTCGTGGCCAAGATTGCTGTTACGGACCAGGACGTTCAGGATTTTTACAATCAGAACCGCGCGCAATTTAACGTGACGGAGCCTCAATACCGTATCGCGCAAATTGTGATCACCCCGCACAAAGATCCAGGCTTGCGGAATCGCAAAAACGACGACGCGACCACGGACGCCGAAGCGAAACGCAAGGCTGTGGCGCTTGAGCAGCAAATCACAAACGGCGCGGACTTTTCGCAAGTGGCCATGGATTACTCGGAAGATCCGGCGACAGCGGGCTCGGGCGGAGACCTCGGCTACGTTCCGGAGTCATCCCTTTCGCAGAGCGATCCGGCGCTGAAAAAGATGGTGATGTCTCTCAAACCGGGACAAGTGAGCGGCATAATCGTGTTGCGGGATTCCTACCGCATTCTGAAGCTTGTTTCCAAGGAAGCGCCGGGGCAGCGGGATATGAGCGATCCGACGGTGCAACAATCCATTCGAGATAACCTGCGCAACCGTAAGGAACAGTTGCTGCGCGCCGCCTACCTGGCTACGGCGCGGAACAACGCCAAGATTACGAATTATCTTGCCCAGCAAGTGGTGGAGACGGCGGGTAAAATGCCCGTGGTTGTTGCGCCTAAGGCAGCGGGCGATGCCTCGGCTTCTACACCTAATAAATAATTGGAATTTTGGTTTTGTGTGGCGCGGGCTTCAGCTTGCCGAATTTAGTCCTTCCAAGGACCAAACCCCGCAGGCTGAAGCCCGCGCCACGTAAACCTAACCCACGACGGCCAGGATTTCTCCCGCATTCACGGTTTGACCTTCGCGAGCTAATTTTTCTACTGTGCCGGATTTGGGCGAGCGAATTTCGTTTTGCATTTTCATGGCTTCGATCACCAGTAGTCCTTCACCGGCACTTACCTTCTGACCAACGGCGGCCAAAACGCGAACAATTTTTCCGGGCATGGGCGCGACCAGTTGCTGGCGTCCTTCCAGTTCGACGCCTGCGCCATGTGCACGACGCCAGGACCGCGGGTCCACAACTTGCGCTTGAAATTCGCGCCCGTTTACGCGCACTGTAAGGCCATTGCTGCTTTCTTCGATCGTGACTTCAAGCGACCTTCCGTCGAGAAGAATGGAATACGCGACGGGCGAAACGGGCACAGCGCAGGCGGCTATTTGCCGTCCGTCGATCTTGAATTTTACGCGTGAGGAACCGTTCGCGGGCGGAGTGAACTCCACGCTGCGACTGGCTCCGTTGATCACGATTTCATATTTCATCGCTTCATTTCGTTGGCTTATATTTATTCCGTTATTCGCTGCGGTCAATCTGTTCTGTGCGCGCCTGGCGTTTCCATCGTGAATTCGTGGCCCGAACGGATTCGTCAGGACTCGATGATTTCTGCGCTTTTAGAAATTGCAACAATGCCGCAAGTGCAGCAGCATCTTCGGCAACGGTGTCTTTTTCCCTCGCTTGCTGTGTTGCCAGGAGTTGAGGCAGCCGTTCGTCGAGCCAGCGGGTATAAATTTCTGCGCTCGCAAAATCGGGATCGCGCAGAATGCTGAGCAGCAGACTCGCATTTGTTTTTATTCCAGTGACGGAATGCTCTTCGAGCGCGCGATCGAGCCGCGCTATTGCTTCTGCACGATCTTGCCCAAAGGCAATCAGTTTGCCGAGCATCGGATCATATTCGGTGGAAACCGTAAAACCTTCGTACACACCATCGTCCATGCGGATTCCAGGGCCGGAAGGCGTACGGCGCGAAAGAATTTTTCCGGGCGACGGGAAAAATTGATTGGCGGGATCCTCCGCATAGAGGCGGCACTCGACGGCGTGTCCGGATAGAGTGACGTCCTTTTGTGAAAAGGGAATTGGCTCGCCGGCAGCGACGCGGATCTGGAGTTTTACCAGATCCAGGCCCGTTACCATTTCCGTGACCGGATGCTCCACCTGCAGGCGAGTGTTCACTTCGAGAAAATAAAAATTGCGTGAAGCGTCCACCAGAAATTCCACCGTGCCCGCATTCGTGTACGCGGCTTCTTTCGCGAGACGCACAGCGGCTTCGCCCATGACGCGGCGCAAATCCGGCGTCATGACGGGCGACGGAGATTCCTCGATTACTTTTTGGTGCCTGCGTTGGACCGAGCATTCGCGTTCGCCGAGATAAACGATGTGACCTTGGGTGTCTCCAAATATTTGAATTTCAATATGGCGCGGCCGGTCCACATACTTTTCCAGATAAAGGCGCGCGTCGCCAAAGGCGTTTTGAGCTTCAGAGGAAGCGTCGCGCCACGCGGCGGGCATATCTGAATCTGCAGCGACTAGGCGCATGCCTTTCCCGCCGCCGCCGGCCACAGCTTTGAGCAGCACGGGATAGCCAAGCGATTTCGCAATTTTAGCGGCGTTCTCGCGATTTTCAATCGACTCTTTCGTTCCAGCAACCATCGGAACGCCGGCGCGCTCGGCGAGTTGACGCGCCGCGGTTTTTGATCCAAGCCCTTCCATCGCTTCGGGCGAAGGGCCGATAAACGTGATTTTGTTTTCCGCGCATGCGCGTGCGAGTGCAGGATTCTCGGCAAGGAATCCATATCCAGGATGCAACGCGTCACATTCAGCGCGATGGGCAACGTCCATCAGCTTGTCAATGCGAAGATAACTTTCGCACGACGGGGCGGGTCCCACAGGATAGGCCTCATCTGAGAGCCTAACGTGCAACGCAGAGCGGTCTGCATCGCTGAAAACGGCGACGGATGTGATATTCATCTCGCGGCAAGCCCGCGCGATGCGCACGGCAATTTCCCCACGATTCGCGATGAGAATTTTCTTGAACATGCGTCTGTGTTTCGCTCGACGCGCATTCTAACACGGCGCGGGCAAGCGGTTTCAGGAGGTCAGGGTCATCCTTAAAATCGGCAAATATTAAGCTTGGATCTGTTGACATCCTGGATCAGATGCTGGGTTTTACATTCCGGGAGGCGCTGTTCTGTAGCCCGCCTCTTCAGAGGCGGGCTACAGCAGGTCGAACAACAGCGGACCGCGCAGAAGTTTAGGATGTCAACAGTGATAGATAGCTTCTAGAAAGCTCTCATGGACATGGAAGACGCGGCGGACGATAATTTCCGTCCCGGAACTATGACAGCAAACTCCAAAAGAGAATCTCGACCCGAGCGCCTGCTCGGCGCGTATCTTTTCGCTCTGTGCATTTACCAAATTGGAATCTACTGTTGGCCCAGCGGGCCGCCATTTATTCTGGATCCGCGTGCGGGCATCCCTGTTCTGCTGATCAATCATTTTGCGTTCGACAACAAAGTGATTTATCCAGTGGAATGGGTCACGGCGACATGGCTCGCGTTCGTGGCCATTATGATTTTCTTTCGCGGAAGATTTTTGAAAGCTTACCTCATTGCAGAAGTGATTCTGGCCGCGCCGACGGCCTATTATATTGGCGTCCTTGCGGTCCGGCACGGCGGCGATTTTGCGCCGGCATTCAAAGATCTGATAATAACCGCGCAATTGTTTGGTATTTTTTCAGTGATCCCAGGCGCGTGGGCCTTGCGGCGCATAATTACCGAACGAAGAATCAAGGATTAGAAATCGTATATGTACCTTCCTGTGGGCACTTTTCCAAAGCCTTTATTGACACAATGAATTGTACATAACTAGAATCACTCGATCAGCTTTCGGCCCCGGTAAATCTTTTACGTTTTAACAGTTTCAGACAGGAGATCGCCATGAAACGAATCGCCGCAGTGTTTCTGTTAATCGTCATGTTCACGCCTCTGGCCATGCGGGCACAGAGCAACGCTCCTGCCACTCAGATGTCGGCAAGCGCCGCGGGTGCTGCTTCTCCACAAGCTCCCCAAGGCCGGAAGAAGCGCGTAGCGGTATTCGATTTCGATTATGCGACGGTAAAAACCAGCACGGCGGCCCTGTTTGGAACGGACATCGATGTCGGTAAAGGAATCGCCGATCTTCTGGTAAAGAATCTGGTTACGGATGGAACGTACAGCGTAATTGAGCGCAAGCAGCTCGATAAAATTCTCGCCGAACAAAATTTTTCAAATAGCGATCGCGCCAACCCGGCTTCGGCAGCGAAGATCGGCAAGATCCTTGGTCTTGACGCCATCATTGTGGGCAGCATCACTGAGTTTGGAAACGAAACCAAGAACAGGAATATCGGAGGCGGCGGAGGTGGGTTCGGGGGATTTGGGATCGGCGGGGTCGGCCACAAGGAATCCAAGGCAAACGTGCAGATCGATGCGCGGCTGGTGGATATCGACACCGCGGAAATTCTGGGCGTTGCGGAAGGCAAAGGCGAATCCAAGCGCAGCAGCAATTCGCTTTTGGGCGGCGGCGGGAACTGGCACGGATTTGGCGGCGGCGCGGTGGACTTTGGTTCCAGCGACTTCCAACAAACCATCATCGGCGAAGCCACCAAATCTGCGGTCGATCAGATGACCTCAGGGGTAATCGCTTCTGCGCCCAAGCTGCAAGCGCGCATTGTGAAGGTCGAAGGATTGGTCGCGGCAGTTGACGGAGATCAAATTGTGCTGAATGTTGGCGCGAAGACGGGCATTAAAGTTGGCGATCACATGTCGGTAGAACGCATCACCAGCACGATTAAAGATCCGGCAACCGGCGCGGTGCTGCGAAAAATGACCAGCAGGCTGGGAGAATTGGTTGTGACCGATGTGGACGATGTTTCCGCGGTTTGCAAAGCCGTGAATGGAACCGGGTTCAAGGTCGGAGACATGGCCAAGACCGAAGTACAGTAAGTAAGAGAGAGTGCAGCAGGAAATTTTAATTAGCGGTTGCCGCGGAATCCGCCGCGTCCAAAGCTGCCTCGGCCGAACCCGCGTGCCCCAAATCTGGAAAAGAAAAATGGGTTGCTTATCCGCGTCAGCGGCAGCAGCCCAACATCGAACGCACGGCCGTACTCCCCAATATCGCCGGACATGCCAACTGTTACATACGCGCCAGCCGCCGCTTGAGACGCTTGGATCTCCCTGTCTCTTTTGCCTGTGAGAATATCCACGTCAGCTGGATCGAGCGGATGGCCTGGCCGAAGCGACGCGGGCAAATTACTTTGGGAATTTAAATTTTGCGGCGTTGGTTGCGGGTCTGCTTGAGTATCGGTTTGGGGTGAGTCTGTCTTTGTTTCCGCTTGCCGAGCGCACAGGTGTGGGGCAAGAAATAAAAGTGCCGAGGCGAAGACTAATTTATTCACGGCAACACCTCTTCCACCACTACTTCCGCAATCTTACTCCTATTCTAGAGAGGAATGTTGCCATGTTTCTTTTTTGGATTGGTGTCGCGCTTATTTTCGAGCGAACGCAGGGCGGTGATTAATTTTGCGCGCGTCTGCGAGGGCTCGATCACGGCATCAATGTAACCTCGCTCGGCGGCGACATAGGGGTTGGCGAAGCGCTCGCGGAACTCGGCGATTTTTTCGCGTCGCAGGCGCTCGCGGTCTTCTTCCGGCGCGCGCTCGATTTCGCGTTTGTAAACAATATTGACCGCACCCTCGGGACCCATCACGGCAATTTCGGCAGTGGGCCAGGCAAAATTCGCGTCGGTGCGAATGTGCTTGCTGGACATGACGCAGTACGCGCCGCCGTAGGCCTTCCGCGTGATCACTGTCAGTTTGGGGACAGTTGCCTCGGCGAAGGCATACAGCAATTTTGCGCCGTGCTTGATGATGCCATTCCATTCCTGCTGCGTGCCGGGCAAAAAGCCGGGCACATCTTCGAGCGTCAGCAGTGGAATATTGAACGCGTCACAGAAGCGGACGAAACGTGCGCCTTTTAGTGAGGCATTTATATCCAGCACGCCGGCCAGCACCGCGGGTTGATTGGCTACCACTCCAACAGGCTGGCTGCCGAGCCGCGCGAAACCGATGACAATGTTTTTCGCGAAATGTTCCTGCACCTCGAAAAAATAATTGTCGTCCGCGATGGCGTGGATGACGTCTTTGATGTCGTACGGCTGCATGGGATCGGCAGGGACCATGGAATTGAGCGCAGAGTCCGCGCGATCAACGAGATCGGAAGTGGCTCGGCGGGGAGCATCATCCAGATTGTTGAGCGGCAGAAAACTCAAAAGTTCGCGAATCATGGCCAAGCATTCGGCATCGTCACGCGCAATAAAGTGCGCGACGCCGCTGACCGCGTTGTGGGTCATTGCGCCGCCAAGATCCTGCTTCGATACATCTTCGTGCGTCACCGTTTTAATTACATCCGGCCCGGTGATGAACATGTACGACGTATCACGCGTCATGAAAATAAAATCGGTAATTGCCGGCGAATAAACAGCGCCGCCCGCGCATGGTCCCATGATGGCGCTGATTTGCGGAATAACGCCGCTGGATAACGTGTTGCGAAGAAAAATATCAGCGTAACCTGCAAGTGAGCGCACGCCTTCCTGAATGCGAGCGCCGCCCGAATCGTTCAGGCCAATCACAGGCGCGCCGTTGCGTATCGCCAGATCCATAATTTTGCAGATTTTCAGTGCGTTGGTTTCCGAAAGCGATCCGCCGAAGACAGTAAAATCCTGCGCGAAGACATATGCCAAGCGTCCCGAGATTTGGCCGAAGCCGGTGATAAATCCGTCGCCCGGAAGCCGCTGCTCGTCCATTCCAAAATCATCCGAGCGGTGCGTGACAAATTTGTCCAGCTCTTCAAACGAGCCTTCGTCGAGAAGCAACGCGACTCTTTCGCGAGCCGTGAGTTTCCCGGCTTTATGTTCGCGTTCGCGACGCTCCGCGCCGCCTCCTGCGTCGGCTTCGGCGGTGCGCCGGCGAAGTTCTTCAATTGCAGGGTTTGTCTTGGGGTCGTTAGTCATAGTTTCAAATGAGCGCGCGTAACTGCGGCGCGTGATCTTCGAGACTTTCGCATAAGGACGAAACAGTATGCTACTAAATTTTAGGCGAGTCGCCGGAACTTACATTGCTTGAATATGTATCAGCCGGGGGAAATTCGGCTTGCCCAACTCCAACAAAACGTACGGCGAGGTGAGTTGCCAGGTAAATGCAGCCAACAAGCGCGGAAGTTCCAACTACAAAATCGGCGGCGATGGCAATGAAGCGCAGAGCGGTCTGCTCAAGGGATAAAGCATAGATGGTCCCTTGCACCAGGGCGATCAGACAAGCAAGGGTCAGAGCCGCGGAGCCGAATACGGCTGCGGTGGACGAAAGAATTCTTACGCCCACGAGGCCTCTCGCGCACGGCTGGATTTCATTTCGGAAAGACACGAAAAATGAGAAGGAGTTTTCAAGGAAACTCTAGTGGAGGCCTGACCAATCGTCCGCAACGAGAATGGAATTGCTGGGATTGGAAGGATCATATTTCACGCTGGCGGGCTGGCCGGAAGCAATGCGCTCGAGGCACAGGCGCTCTTCGAGCCCCGTAACGTCCTGAGCGGTTTCATACGTAACGCCGGCAATCGAATAGCTGTAGCGGACAAGCCGCCGCAGGCCGTTCCCGGCAATTGCAGCGCTGGGGGCACGACCGCGCGAGAACATCGGTTGGGGAGTTTCCGGGGGAGTTCCCGCTTGCGATTCCACTAGTTCTACAACCAAGCCTTCCACAATGCGGCCAACTTGATTGAGTTGAGAGCGGCGGCGCTTCTCTTCGTCTTCGGGATCTTCAGGTTTTTTGAAAACTTGACGCAAAACTGATACGCCAACGGCCACTAAGATGGCCGCGGCCCCGGCAGCGATCCGCCAATCGATGGGATAATATTTCAACGAGCCTGAGTGCGCGCCGCAGCGGGAAGAAAAATATCGCCCATTGCTTCGCGCGCTTTCTCCCAATCTTTCTGGAATCCTTCAAGTCCCTTGTCCGTAAGCGGGTGCTTGAAGAGCATCTCAAAAACTTTGTACGGCATGGTGCCGATATGGGCACCCATCCGCGCAGCCGCCACCACGTGCAACGGGTGGCGAAGGCTCGCGGCCAACACTTGCGTCGGATATTTATATGCCTGGTAGATATCCATGATCTCGCGGAGAACCGTCAGGCCATCCGCGGAAATATCGTCAAGCCGGCCGAGAAACGGGCTGACGAAATATGCGCCCGCTTTTGCCACCAGCAATGCCTGGGGCGATGAGAACACAAGCGTCATGTTAACGCGAATATCTTCCTTGGAGAGGATGCTCAAAGCACGCACACCGTCGGGAATCGTGGGAAGTTTCACGATGATGTTCGGATGCCACGTGGCGATCTCGCGCGCTTCGCGCAAAATGCCAGCGGTGTCGGTGGACACAACTTCCGCGCTGATCTCGCCATTTTTTACGATGTTGCAGATTTCAATCAGGTGCTCGCGAAAGGGCTTTTTTTCCTTGGCGACGAGAGTGGGATTCGTGGTGATGCCGTCGATGACTCCAAACGACATCCCCTCACGAATTTCATCCAGGTTTGCAGTGTCGAGAAAAATCTTCATTTTGTAGCCTCCAGTGCCTTGACCGCCACGAGCGCGGTGGGGAGGGCACCGCAAGGGTCAGACGGTACGATTCTTAGTTGGATTTCTCAACGTGCCAATTCCAGGAACGAAAATTTCGACCACATCGCCCGCCTTCATAGGTCCCACGCCTGCCGGCGTTCCTGTCGCGATTACGTCGCCCGGTAGCAGCGTCATAACTCGCGAAATCCAAGGGATTATAACATCAATAGGAAAGATCA
The DNA here is from genome assembly GCA_035486415.1 of Saccharimonadales bacterium (SeqCode). Lineage (GTDB taxonomy): Bacteria > Acidobacteriota > Terriglobia > Acidiferrales > UBA7541 > Palsa-360. Next base: position 12,835 of record DATHNC010000145.1, on the reverse strand, counting down.
TATCAGTCAATGGCGCGTACTGTTTCCTTACTCCATTCAGCAGGGTTTCAATTGTAGCGTGCGTAACATCGAACTCCGTTTCCATGATTGGGCCCAGCGGGCAGAAAGTGTCAAAACTTTTCGCGCGCGTCCACTGCTTGTCAAAGGCCTGGTAATCGCGCGCGCTGACGTCATTGAGTAGCGTGTAGCCTGCCACGTAGGGTTTGTAATCGGCGCCATCGGGCAGCATGTGGCAGGGGCGCGACATGATGACGGCAAGTTCGCCTTCAAAATCGATACGCTGCACTTCGGGCAGCAACTCGATGGCATCGTCCTGACCGATAAGCGAGGAGGGGGGCTTGAGAAAAATCAAAGGTTCCTTCGGCGGGGCATTGTTGAATTCCGCCGCATGGTCGAGATAATTCCTGCCCATGCAAACGATCTTGCTTGGCAGGACAGGCGGGAGGAGTTTCACATCCGCCAGCGGGTATGACTTATTTGTTTCTTCCCACTTCCCGACGATATCGCCTGAGACCTGGCGAACTGTTTCGTCAGTAATAATGCCTTGAAAAATTTCCGCGTCCGCGGAATGTGAAGCTTTTTCTTTTAATTGAAAACGGCAGAGTTTCATTGTGTCTTTTTCCCTTTTTCTTCGTTCCGAATTTAATAAATTTATGAATGCCCGGGAGATTTATGAGCAAATTTCTTTCCCAGGATTGAATGCATTTACAAAAATTAGGGCCTATTCAGTGCATTTATTTATGGAACATCGGCCACCACCGCGGAACTCATGGGGCTTTCGTTGCCTGCCCGGTCCAGCGCGGATACACGATAATAATACCGCTTGCCGGGCTGTACGGAAATATCACGAAATGCGGGGCTCGGCAATATATCCGCGTTGATGCGGTCCCCGGGTGTGTCTTCTCGATTACTCCGATAGACAAAATATCCCGCTAAATCCTCCTCCGTGCTGATCGCCCAGGAAACTTCCACATAAGCAGGAACTTGTGGAGACGCGGGAATAACAGCGATTTCAAGGCCTGTGGGAGTAGCCGGCGGGAAGATATCCCGCGGCGTGACGAGCGATGGTACTGAATCGGCGGACTCGACGGAATCCGTTCCATATTGCGCGACGGACCTCACGGAGTACACATACGGAGTTCCAAACTCGAAATGCATATCGCGAAATTCCGTTTCGGACGATGATCCTTCCAGTTCCAGTGGCGATTTCAATTTTGTCTTCGATAGGTCCTGGGAAATGTTTGGTTCTCCCGGTTCCTTTGCGCCGCGATAAACGCGATACGTCACAGAAGAAGCTCCAGTTGGCGGATTTACGGCGGCCCAATGAACAATCAATGCCGGCTCGGTAACCTCTACATGCACTTCACGCGGCGAATCCGGCGCGGGATAAATTCGGGCCGTGACAATATTGGAATCGGCGGAAGCTCGCGCCCTGGTGGCCCGGGTTCGAACTTTATATGCCGCAGATGTCCCTGGTACGCGCGAGAAATCTTCCGCCGTCAGTGGATCGCGAAATTCAAAGTGCTCTCCCTTTAAATATTGGTCGACCCGTTCGGAGGGAATTGTGTATGCGAGTCGCCAAGCAGTTTGTTTCACCGGAATCCCGCCGGGAGGCAACTCCGCGCGATAAATTTCGATCGCAGGATGTTCTGCAAGAGCTTCGTGATCCGTCGACCGTGTTGGCAGGGTGAAAGAGAGGGAGAAAGAATTGCCAAACTGGCGGGCAGTGAGATCCGAGACCGCGACGGGAACGACCGGATGGCGTGTTGTCGGTTCGCCTGGTGCGGCGCAGCCTGCGATTGCCAGAACGCTCGAAAGCACACAGCATCCGAAGGCGAGGCGCGCGGCGGCGCGAATCATCGTTTCACCATTGCGTCAGAGAATATACCGGCTGAGGTCCTGGTTCTTCACGATATCCGCGAGCTGCTTGGTGACATACGGGCCATCTATTTTCACATTCTTTTTCTTCAGGTCCGGCGCATCGAATGAAATTTCATCGAGCACTTTTTCCAGAATGGTGTGCAGGCGGCGCGCGCCGATATTTTCCGTCTGCTCATTCACCGTGACGGCGAAACGAGCGAGGGTGGCGATGGCGTCTTCTGAAAAATTCAGCTTCACTCCTTCGGTGTCCAGCAGCGCAACATATTGTTTGATAAGTGCATTTTTCGGCTCGGTGAGAATGCGCACGAAGTCCGCTTCGGTCAGCGCTGTGAGCTCGACGCGAATGGGCAACCTGCCCTGCAGTTCCGGGATCAAGTCAGACGGCTTGCTGATATGAAACGCTCCCGCGGCGATAAATAAAATGTGGTCGGTGCGGATCATGCCGTAGCGCGTGTTGACCGTCGTTCCTTCGACAATGGGAAGAATGTCGCGTTGCACACCTTCGCGTGATACGTCCGGGCCGTGTCCGGATTCGCGCCCGGCAATCTTGTCGATTTCGTCGATGAAGATGATGCCCATCTGCTCCGCGCGCTCGACTGCCAGGCGCGTCACCTGATCCATGTCCAGCAATTTATTTTCTTCTTCCTGGATCAGGTAATCGAAGGCTTCGGCGACCGTCATTTTGCGGCGCTTTTTTTGTTGTCCAAAAATTCCAGAGAGCATGTCCTTGACGTTGATGTCCATTTCCTCAACGCCCTGGCTGGAGATGATTTCAAACGCCGGCGTCGAACGCTCACGGACTTCGACTTCCACCAGTCGCTGATCGAGCTTGCCGTCCCGCAGCTGCGAGCGAAGTTTTTCACGCGTGCGATCCATCTGGTCCGGCTTCGGCGCCTCGATTCGCGGAGCAGGCACGCTTGGCGGGTCCATGGAAGGCGGGGGAGGAGATGAAGGAAGGAGCAGATCAAGGACGCGCTCTTCCGCTGCATGTTCCGCGCGCTCTGCCACCTCATCCAATTTTTCCTCGCGCACCATGTCGATGGCGGTTTCGACCAGGTCGCGAACCATGGATTCCACGTCGCGGCCAACGTAACCGACTTCGGTGTATTTGGAGGCTTCCACTTTGACGAAAGGGCAACCCGCAAGGCGAGCCAGTCGTCGTGCAATTTCCGTTTTTCCCACTCCGGTAGGCCCGATCATCAAAATATTTTTGGGCAGAACGTCTTCCGCCATTTCAGGCGTGAGCTTCTGGCGGCGTACGCGGTTGCGCAGGGCCACGGCGACAGCGCGTTTTGCGGCGGCCTGTCCGACAATGTATTTATCCAGCTCGATTACAATTTCGCGCGGGGTGAGTTCGTCGAATGACGGTTCGGTCGCGGTTTCCGGTTCGTGCTGTTCCCCGGGAAGATAGATCACCATAGTTTACTTTCCGCCTTCCGAAATCGTGTAGGGCCGGTCATTTCCGGCGATCTTTCCATATCAAATTCTAAGACTAAAAATTGCCGGCAATCTGCCAGCGCTACAATTCCTCTAGTGTGAAATTCGCGTTTGTGTAAATACAAATGTCTGCGGCAATTTTCATCGCCTCCTGCGCGATGTCCTTGGCTGACATTTTGGTGTGCTTCGCGAGGGCTCGGGCCGCGGAAAGCGCGTAGGGGCCTCCGGAGCCGATAGCGCAAATACCGTCATCGGGCTCGATCACGTCACCATTTCCAGATACGAGAAAGGTGGATTTGGGATCGGCTACCACAAGGAGCGCTTCCAGGTGGCGCAGTGCGCGGTCCTTGCGCCATTCTTTCGCAAGTTCGACCGCAGACTTGGCCAGGTTGCCTTGATGTTCCTGAAGCTTTCCCTCGAAACGTTCAAACAGAGAGAGAGCATCCGCGGTGGACCCAGCAAATCCCGCGAGAATTTTTTCGTTAAATAAGCGGCGCGTTTTTCTCGCCGTGTGTTTCATGACGTGGTCACCCATGGTGACTTGTCCGTCCGCGGCAATCACCACTTTATTGTCGCGACGCACGCACAACACTGTGGTTCCATGCATCGGCGGAAACTTATGGCTCGTTGGCATCTGGAGATTATACCGCGACCTGCTGTTGCGACCAACGTAGGGGTTCAAATCCGTTCAGATTTTTAGTTGAGTTTCGGCCTTTACCTGTGCAATGGCGGGGATAGCCGGCACCTCAGGCTCGACTCCGCGCCAGCCGACAGATTTGCCTTGCACCGCGCCCATGATTGAACGGAACAGGACGTAGTACATCATTTGGCGATAGTAGAAGCGCTGAAGGAGTAGCGGCCACAGGAGAGACCAGTCTTCATGCCGCTCCAGTGTAAACGCAACAATGCAGGTGAGGAAATCGATGAGCATGAAGCCGATAAAGAATACGAGCGAGCGCTGCACGTCGGCCGCTGTGTAGAATTGCGGCAGATGCATGAAGTGAATGAACGAAGCGCCATACAACACGAGCGAACCTATAAAGAGCAAATCAATCACTGGAGAGAACAACGGCAACAGAAGCTGAAACAAAAACATGTTGGGAAGCGCAATCCATCCCAGAGTTCCATACTTCGTCCGCCCCAGAGTATCGCGATGCTTCCAGAATGCCTGCAAGGTTCCGAACGTCCAGCGGAAGCGCTGACGAATTAATGTCGAGGCTGTTTCGGGAGCGTTCGTCCAGCCGATTGCTTCTTCTTCGTAGTCGATCTTCCAGCCCGAGCGGCGAATCGTGATAGTCAGGTCGGTGTCTTCCGCCACAGTATCCGCGCTGAAGCCGCCCGAATCATTGATGGCTTCCGCACGCCACGCGCTGAGAGCTCCGGGAACTACCGGAATGCAATTCAGCAAATCGAAGGCGCGCTTTTCCAAATTCTGGCTGGTCACATATTCAAGCGCCTGCCAGCGCGTGAGCCAGCTGATGCGATTGCCCACTTTTACATTTCCAGCGACAGCGCCAACTCGCGGATTGACAAAATGCCGGACGAGCTTGCTGATCGCATTAGGCTCAATCGCTGTATCGGCATCAATCGTCACGATCAGGCCGCTTGAGGCTTCCGCCTGACCGTGCGATAGCGCCGCCGATTTTCCGCTGTTTGGCTGGTGAATAATCCGCACGGCGGGATTTCGCCCAAATTGCGCATCCAGCAAATCCCCCGTACCGTCGCTCGAACCATCATCCACGACAATTACTTCAAGCTTTGGATAATCGGATTCCAGCACGGAGTTGACCGTGTAAACAATGACATCCTCTTCGTTGTACGCAGGTATCAGGACGCTGACAACCGGTTGAAAATCCGGCTGGTCGGCAGGCGAGGGCCGCAAGCGTTCGATCACCGCGAGCAGCCCGACGATAATTGCGCGGCAGCTTACAAGGCCGATTCCCAGCACGAAAATAAACGCAACACTCAGCCGGGACCATTCGTACATCGTAAACATCAGCCCATCCGCGTGCGCCACCAGGCGTTCGCGGAATGTAAGCGGAGGCATCAGTTGCGCGCGCGTCTGTCCGACAAGCTCTGAGACGGGAACGATCTGAAAGCCAGCCGCGCGCAAGCCGTCAATAATTTGCGGCAGCGCCAGGACGGTTTGCGTGCGGTCTCCACCGCCATCGTGCAGGAGCACAATATTGCCGCCGTTTGAACGCGCCTGTTCCAGCACGCGCCGCACGATTACTTCCGCGGGGGCAGGAGGAACTCCGTTGGGTTCGCCCCAATCGTGTGGATCGATTCGCGCACCGACGATTAAATAACCCATGGATTGCGCGATGGGCAGTTCAGCAACTTCGTCCGCGGTTTCGGGCTGATGGTCGATGCCGTAGGGAGGCCGGAACAGAAGTGTCTTTACGCCCAGAGTGCTGTTCAGCAGGCGCTCGGTTACGTTCAGCTCCACGTCAATTTGGGTACGCGAGATTTCGTTCCACCTCGGGTGCGTGTAAGTGTGATTTCCGATTTCGTGACCGTCGGCGTATTCGCGGCGAATTATTCCCAGCGCATCATTGGCGCTGCTTCCGATTACGAAGAAAGTCGCAGGCGCTTTTTTCTCTTTTAAAATATCCAGAATCTTTGGCGTGAAAGTTGTGTCCGGCCCGTCATCGAAACTCAGCGCCACTTTGTAAGGAGCCGCGCCCATCTGGAAAATGCGGTAGGAGGAAGGAAGCGTTTCGTAATTATCCTCCACAATATTTCCGGACGCGGCATCGAAGCGGATGTCGCGTTTTCCTTTTTGCGGCGTGTCCGCGAATTTCCAGATGTCACCGTCGCCTTCAAGAATCAGATCGTAGCCCGGGGGCATATCTTCGAGCTTGGCGCGGTCTGCATCGGTTGGCCGCGCGATATCCCAAATCGGCCATACGGAGGGATCTTCCGACCCGAGACGCCAAATTGCCGTGCCCTGCACTCCGACTCGCTCCGCTGCGCGCAATTCGTTGTAGGCCGTTACTCCATCTAACATCCAGACGTGGTGAACAAAGTTGTGTTCATCCGAATAGGAATAATTCGGGTTGAGAGAATCAGAATCGAACTGAACTGTGGCTTCCGATTCCGTCGCCGTGACTATCGACTCCTGGAAGCTTTCAACCTTGGCCTGTTCATGCGCTTTCAACCCTGCTTTGCTTGGCCAGTCATAGGCGTAACTGGCGATGCCCATCACAAGTTTTGCGGGCGGGACGAGTTTGGTAATCGCCTCAATATTTTTTACAAACCAGTCCTGACCGGCAATCGGGCCCGCCGCGGAAGTGCGCCAGTGCTGGTCATAGTTCATCAGAATTACGGCGTCTGCGGATTTTCCGATTCCCGCGTAATCGTAAATCCAATCCGCCGCGGGGAGCGCCACCATGAGTTTCAAATCCGATTTGTGCAGTTCCACGGCGAGCTCAGAAATAAACTGGCTGAAATCTTTCTGGCTTTTATCCGGAATTTCTTCGAAATCGATGACCAGTCCCGCGAAATGATTTTGCGTGAGATATTGAATCGATTGCTGTTCGAGGTTGGCGCGAGCCGATGGATTCCTGAGCATGGCGGCCATTTCGTCCGTGAGCCAATTGGTCCCGTCGGAATTATTCAGCAGGGGCATGGTGGGAATTTTGATGGGCGGCGTCTGCTGTTGCAGCGTCTGTTCCCATGCGGCGAGTTTGGGATCAGCCTCCACATCGAGGCGGCCGGTTGAGGTGATCGAATGCAGTCGCTCTGGAATCAGCAAGTCGATGTCGCGGAAATGCGCTTGAAGCGCGGCCAGCGACGTCGGATCCCAACTGACATAAAATGCGGCTCGCAGGGGATCGTACGTGGCGGGCATCTGTCCCAGCGCCTCGATACGGCGTTGCCGTCCCGTTCTTTTCAGCGTAATTTTGGTTCTGGTTTTTTCGCGTACCGGATGCAGTGCCGAGCGGTTGGTGGGGAGGAGCGGTTCAGGCAACCGTGGACTGACAAGAACGTTGATCAGGAACATTACGGAAAGTAGAGTAAAAAGCGCGCCGCACACTTCCAGAATACGGCTGGTGCGCCTCCAGCGGCGGCGCTGTGCATCGTAGAATATAGGTTTGCGCGGCTTCATACTTTCATCACAAGGTAGCCATTATGTCCAAACGAAATCGATGACAAATCCATCTGATTCAGCATCAACCAGCCGGGAAGGGATGATCATACCCGTACGGCGCGATGACGTCACGAGCGTTTGCGTGCACGCGTTCTTGGCAATCACCGTAGCCCTTGCGTTGCGTCTCATTTTTGTATTGCGATTCCCGGGTCCCTCCGACGACAGCGAAATGTACATTCAGTTTGCCCGCACACTTGTCGATAACCACGTATACGGTTTTTGGCTTAACGGCCAGCTGATTCCGACGGATCTCCGAATGCCAGGATATCCAGCCTTCCTTGCCGGGGTAGGAATACTGTTTGGACGCTCTATCCGAGCCATCGAGTTGTCCCAAGCAGTACTTGACGTCCTCACCTGTATTTTGACGGCTGCATTGGCAGCAACGTTAGCGCCCTCCGCGGCGCGGCGGCGCGTGTGGATCGTAGCCCTATGGCTGGCCGCCACTTGCCCCTTTATTGCGAACTACTCGGCGGTGGTTTTGACGGAAACTTTGGTGACTTTCCTTGCTGCGGCAGCGCTTTGCAGCTTCGCATGGGGCCTCAGGCGGGAGATCATTCGATTGGACTTACGCGACGCACAGGGTGATGTTACACCCTTCGGATTCGCGCTGCTGGGAGCTTTTCTCACAGGCCTTACAACTTTAGTCCGCCCTGAAATGCCTTTGCTATTGGTCGTTGCCGCGATTATTTATGCCATTCGATCCATCAGGTCATTGCGGTTTCAAAAGACAATAATCCTGGCCGCAGCCATGGCCGGCATATTCCTGATTCCGGTTTTGCCGTGGGCCGCGCGTAACTACATTACTTTGAAGAAGGTAGGGATTATCGCGCCGCGTTACGTGAACCTTCCTGGGGAATATGCCCCGGTGGGATTTTATGCCTGGACGCAAACCTGGCTGGAGCGATACCGCGACGTGTATTTCACGGTCTGGAAAATTGGCGAAACTGACCAGCCGCTGATCGTCGATGAGCTCCCTTCTTCTGCTTTCGATTCTCCGAAAGAAAAAGCCCGGGTCGCGGAACTGTTTGCGGAGTACAACAACAATCCTGACCTGGATATCACTCCCGAGGTCGACGCAAAATTCGCGGAAATCGCTCATGAAAGGACGCTGAGGCATCCCTTGCGGACGTATTTGCAAGTGCCATTTCAACGGGCGCTGACGATCTGGTTCACGCCGCGAACGGAACTCTTGCCGATTGATGGCAAATTCTGGCCCATTCGAGAGCAATGGCAGGATTCCCACGCGGATGTGATTGTGACGGGGGCTTTTGGCTTCCTTGGATATTTTTACGTTGCGCTGGCAGCTGGTGGCATTTGGATGGCATGGAACGCGAGGCCAGGGCATGGCGCTTCTACTTCCGTTTCCGATTTCTCCGCAGGCCCAAATTTCTGGGGAATAGCGCTGTTGCTGGTTTACTTTTTTCTTCGAACGGCGTTCCTCACCACTGTGGAAGCGCCTGAGCCTCGCTACGTCGTTTCGTGCTATCCGGGAATAATTGCATTTGTAGCATTGTTGAGCATTCGAAACGCGGGGCGCACGGATGCTTTGGAAGCTTAAGACGCATCAAAGATTCGTGAGATTCGTGGAAGTATTGAATTTATGATGGAGCGGACTGGAGAAGTGCCGGTAAGGCTTCAGGATTCGCAAGGAGTGACCCGATGAAGAGGCGAATTTTTTTGGTGCGCGGCGTGTGTGCATTTCTGCTGGTGGCGCTTCTTGCACCCGTGTTGAGGGCTTGGGAGCGCGAGCCGCTGAGCGTTTTCGCTGAGCGGCGCGCGAAGCTCGCAGCAACGCTCAACGCCCCGATCGTGCTCTTCGGTTATACGGGCCATGAAGAAGCGAACCCTTCCTACGTTTTTATGCAGGAAGAAAATTTCTATTACCTGACGGGGCATGATGAAGAGGGCGCCGCCCTGCTGCTTGTGCCCGAATCCGCGGATCAAAAAGGGTGGAGCGGGCCGCGCGAAATTTTATATCTTCCGACGCGCAATCTGGATGAAGAAAGATGGAATGGCCCTCGTTTGGGGCCGGACGATCCTGGCATTCAGGAAAAGACTGGCTTTGCGCATGTGGAGAATTTTTCAAAACTGCATGACACGCTTGCTGCGCTGGCAAAAAATTCTCCCGAAATTTACACGGAACTGCCCGGACCGCATGACGAAGGCTATCCTCACGCCGCAAACTGGTACAAATGGGTAAAAGAGGCCGCGCCGCAATCTTCGATCAAAGATGTTTCATCGGCTGTGGGCACTCTACGCGCAATAAAATCGCCTGGGGAATTGAGGCTGATTCAGAAGGCGATCGACCCGTCGGTTGATGCGCATTTCGACGCGATGAAAACGATGCGGCCGGGACTTTATGAATATCAGGTTGCCGCGCGTATGGTGGAAATTCATGCGTACGCCGGATGCGAGACCGAAGCGTATTCGCCCATTGTCGGAACAGGAATTGACTCCACCGTGCTGCACTTCAACAAGCTCGACCGGAAAATAGAGGATGGCGACATTGTTTTGCTCGATGTTGGCGGGCAGTATTCCGGCTATGCGTCGGACATTACACGCACAATTCCGGCGAACGGAAAATTTACTCCGCGGCAGAGGGAAATTTATGAAATTGTTTTGGGCGCACAAAATGCGGCCCTCGAAGCGTTGAAGCCGGGCATGACGCTGGGCGGGCCGGCATCGACCAGCCTCCAGAAAATTGCCATGGATTACATCGATTCGCACGGCAAAGACAAGGAAGGGCACTCGCTGGGCCGGTATTACATTCACGGGCTTAGCCACCATGTGGGGCTCGATGTGCACGATTCGAGCGGACCGTCTCGGCCGCTCGAGCCGGGAATGGTGATTACCGTCGAGCCGGGGATTTACATTCCGGAAGAAAATCTCGGCGTGCGGATTGAGGATGACGTGCTCATCACCCCTGATGGTTATAAATTGCTTACGGCTCGTCTGCCGCGCTCGGTTGATGAGATCGAAAAAATTATGGCTGAAGGGAAAGCGGAGCGCGAGAAAACGCGGCCATAATTATCCAGTTGCTGCATCAATCCGCATGGGAAGGTTTCTCAGTATCCTCTGCGTAAAACCTAAAGGCTTTAACACAGAGGACACAGAGAAATGCCACGGAGGGCCACCGAGAATTGGTTGCTGGGGAATGCGGGTTACGCTCTATTTTCGATAGAACTGGGCAATGATGAATGCGCGGTTGACTACTATTTTTCTTTCAGCTTCAGCCGGCTTTTGTTTTCTTCGAGGAACTCGCGAATTTTCGGCGCAGCTTCCAGCAGCTTGTTCCACTGCTCGTAATACAATGTGACCGGAAACCTGCCCAGGCCGTAGACGCTCACTCCGCCTTTTTCGCCCACCTTTAATGACAGCTCGCCGGTGTGCCGCACGCCGCTTTTTTCCAATTCCGCCAGGCGCGCCTTGAGTTCATCGTATGTCGGTTCCGCCATATGTCTTCCCTCCCAATAATCTTCAAACCGAAGTCATTGTACTCTACCGCAAAAGGAAATCGCACAGAACTCAGTCACGGTCCATGCTGCGGTTCCCTCATAAATTCCCGACAGTGATTGTCGGTCACATTGCCCTGAGCAACAAGGTGAATGCCGGGGCGAAGTATGTCAGAATTTCTATCGTATTGGATTGCAATATTTATTTATTCATCGAACCCTCGCTGAGCAAATCGGGTTGCCGCGGGAACAGATAGGCTGATGCGCGAATTTCTAGAACTCCTTCGCCGGAATCGCAACTACCGCAACATGTGGATGGGGCAGGTGGTCAGCGAAATCGGCGATAATTTTAATAACATTGCCGTGTTCGCGCTGGCCATGTCCCTGACGCGTTCAGGACTGGTCATCATGGGCATCATGCTGTCGCGCGCTATCCCGGCCATTACCATTGGGCCGCTGGCGGGCGTTCTGCTGGACCGCTTCGACCGAAAGAAAATCATGATTGCCAGCGACCTCACGCGGGCGTTTGTGGCTTTGGGATTTATTCTGGCTTATCGCGAACAAAAAGTATGGCTGCTTTACGCCTTTAGCGCCTTGCTGATGGTTGCGTCGCCATTTTTTACGGCGGGGCGCTCCGCGATTTTGCCGACTATCGCGGACGAAAACGAAATTCACACCGCTAACTCGCTGACGCAGACAACGCAGTGGACCAACCTGACGATTGGCACGTTTCTGGGAGCCACGGTTATTGGAATCGGCTACGAATGGGCATTTATTTTCAACGCGATTTCGTTTCTATTGTCCGCATGGGCGATCCTGAAATTGCTTCCTCCGGAGGGCAAACAGTTTCGGGCCGAGCACAGGGATCTGACGGAAGCGGAAGTGATTCGCCCGTGGCACGAATATCGCGAAGGATTGCGCTACATGCGCTCCGTTCCGCTGGTGTTTGCCATCGCCATGCTCGCCGTGGGTTGGGCCACGGGAGGCGGTGCGGCACAGATTTTATTTACGCTGTTTGGTGAAGTCGTGTTCAATCGGGGTGCCGCGGGAATCGGGACGATCTGGGGATGCGCTGGACTGGGCCTCCTTTTTGGTGGCGCAATTGCTCACTGGATGGGGAAGAGACTTTCCTTCGACCAGTATAAAGTGGTCATCTTCGTCGACTACATCGTCCACGGTGGGACATACATTTTGTTCAGCCGCATGCAGCAGTTTCAACTGGCGCTCGTATTTATTTTTATCTCGCGCGCGGCGATTGCCGTAAATTCCGTCCTGAATTATTCGTATATTCTGAAAACCGTAGCGGACCAATATCGAGGGCGCGTTTTTTCCACGATCGAGACATTTACCTGGACCATGATGATGCTTTCGATGATGGGCGCGGGCATAGCCTCAACGCATTACAGTCCGCGAACGATTGGCACGGTAGCGGGCTTGCTCAGTTCCTGCACAGCAATTTTTTGGGGCTGGGCGGAGTGGACAGGTCGCCTGCCACTGCCGGAAGCGATAGGCGTGGATCTGAGCGAAGTGGAGATTCATGGCGACCCGGTGGTTTGATTCAAGGTCTATAAAAGCCTACCTGCTTAGAGTACGTTCACTCCAGATTAACGGCGCTCGGTTAAGGCTCAGATTCCGATGAGACGACTTGGCCATGGAGCAAATCCAAAGAACCCATAAGAAGAAGTTTTCCCTTGTCGCCGGCATTAAACAGCAGCAAACTGGCCTGCCATGCCACAGACTCGCCAAAGGCTTTTCTTATCTACGCTCGCGGCATTCCCATTGGCCGCAGTCCTAGCTTTGTCTTCAGCCGTCCCTCAGGGGACTTCTTCGGTCAACCCTGACGAGAGGGTTCTCAACGCCCCCTATTCGGCTAAGCGTCGTTTCACACATGACGAGAAGTCGCCTGATGGAA
>DATHNC010000144.1:0-27303 GCA_035486415.1 Saccharimonadales bacterium (SeqCode) | reverse complement strand
CGGCAGCATCGCCACGCAAAATCGCGGCACACTGGGCGGAAATATTATGAATGCATCGCCGGCGGCCGATACTCCGCCCGCGTTGCTCGTTTACGACGCGGAAATCGAGCTTGTTTCGCAACGCGGCATTCGCTGGATGCCTTATCACGGTTTCCACACCGGATACAAAAAAACGCGAATTGCTCCCGACGAATTATTGCGAGCAATCAGGCTTCCCCGTCGCACTAAAAATTGGCGGCAGTATTACCGTAAAGTAGGCACACGCAAAGCGCAGGCCATTTCCAAGGTTTGCTTTGCGGGCACGGCGCTTGTGGAATGCGGCGCGATTCAAGATGTGCACATCGCGCTGGGCAGCGTGGCTCCTGTCGTTCAGCGCGCGGTAAAAACAGAAGATATGCTGCGAGGAAATAAAATCACACCCGCCATGATCAATGCGGCGAAAGAAATGCTGGTGCGGGAAATTGTGCCGATCGACGACATTCGCTCGACCGCTCAATACCGCCTACGTGTCGCGCAAAATCTGCTCGAAGAATTTCTTTCAGGGCTCACGAAATGACCGTCATTCACGCCATTCGCAGCAAACGGGTTGTCACACGAGAGGGAGTTCAACCGGCGACGATATACGTTCGCGATGGCGTCATCGAATCCATTTCCGGCTACGACGATTCCCTTTCAAGCCAACACATTTTCGACTCGGGAAATTCCGTCGTCATGCCGGGCCTTGTGGACACCCACGTCCACATCGACGAACCGGGGCGCACCGACTGGGAAGGTTTTCAAACCGCGACTCGTGCGGCAGCCGCCGGCGGAGTTACGACGCTGATCGACATGCCACTCAACAGCATTCCCGCCACCACCACTGTTGCCGCGCTCGAAACGAAACGCACAGCGGCCCAGGGCAAATGTTGGGTGAACGTAGGTTTCTGGGGCGGCGTCGTACCCGGCAATGCTGCTGATCTTCTTGCGCTGCATCGCGCAGGCGCACTCGGCTTCAAATGCTTTCTTGTGCCTTCTGGTGTATCGGATTTTGCAAACGTAAACGAAGAAGATTTGCGCGCCGCGCTCCCCATTCTTGCGGAACTAAATGCGCCATTGCTGGTTCACGCGGAATTGCCAGAGCCAATCGACGAGGCGGGCAAGAAGGTCGCCAAATCCAATGCCGCAAAGTATAAGAGCTGGCTGCTTTCACGCCCTCCATCCGCGGAAACCAAAGCCATTGAGACGGTCATTCGCCTCGCGCGTGAATACAAAGCGCAAGTGCACATCGTCCATCTTTCCTCGGAGCTCTCCTTGCCGATTATTCGACGCGCAAAAAAGGAAGGCTTGCGGATCACCGTGGAAACGTGCCCGCACTATCTCTTTTTTGCTTCGGGTTCGATTGGGGACGGACGCACGGAATTCAAATGCGCGCCGCCGATTCGGGATTCGCAAAACAACAAGAAACTCTGGGCGGCTTTGGGCAAAGGCGTAATCGATTTCGTTGCTTCCGATCATGCCCCGGCACCGCCCTCTTTAAAATGTCTCCAATCCGGCGATTTTTTGAAGGCCTGGGGCGGCATATCATCTCTCCAGCTCGGCTTGCCCGCCATGTGGACAAAAATGCGCACGCAGAAATATTCGCTGCAACAATTGGCACAGTGGATGTGCGCCGGACCCGCACGACTCGCTGGACTCGAAAAGCACAAGGGCGCGATTGTGGAAGGATACGATGCCGACTTCGTCGTGTGGAATCCGGAGAAGAGTTTCATCGTGCAACCCAAGCTTCTGCAACACCGGCACAAGCTAACTCCATATTTAAAACAGCGACTGCACGGAGTCGTGGAAACAACATTTATTCATGGCGAGATGATTTATGATCGTGGCCGATTTCTCGGCAAACCCAAAGGGGCCCTTTTGCGGCGAGGCGAACGCTGATGGAATTCACCGAATACATTGATATGGCTGCGGAGCGGCTTGGCGGGCGTGTGCTTGCCGCCAACGACGAATTTTTCGCCCCCAAGGAAAATCTTTTAAAGGCCGCAGCTCCGGTATGGATTGCTGACAAATACACGGACGTCGGCAAGTGGATGGACGGTTGGGAAACGCGCCGCCGCAGAACTCCCGGCTACGACTGGTGCATCGTGAAACTGGGCCTGCCAGGCGTAATTCATGGAGTGGTGGTCGACACCGCGTATTTTACGGGAAATTATCCGGAGCAATGCGAGATCGAAGCGTGCGCTATGGATGGGGATCCGAGTCTCTCTCAACTTTCGGAACCCGCGACGCAGTGGCGCAGTCTTCTTCCCAAATCTCAACTCAACGGCGATTCACGAAATTTATTTCCGCTCGCGCCATCAGTTCGAATCACACATTTGCGTCTGAAAATTTATCCGGACGGCGGCGTGGCGCGCCTTCGTGTTCACGGAGAAGTCATTCCCGATTGGCTGACGTTAAATCGCGCGGGCGGCGAGATTGATCTTGCTGCTGTAGAGCATGGGGGCTGGTTCATCGTTTCGAGCGATATGTTTTATGGCTCACGGAACAACCTGATTCAGCCGGGCCGCTCCACTGGAATGCATGACGGCTGGGAAACGCGCCGCCGCCGCGGCCCCGGCCACGATTGGTGCATCTTGCGCCTGGGCACGGCGGGAAAAATCAGGCGCATCGAAGTCGACACTTCGCATTTCAAAGGAAATTTTCCGGAAAGTTGTTCAGTCGAAGTGTGCAACGCACCGCGCGATCTCGTCGATCCGGAAAAGCTGGGAACTCTGCCATGGAAAGAAATGCTGCCCAAAACAAAACTCAAAGCGGATTCCCTGCACACCTACGAAAAAGAATTGGGGGAGGCAGGAGAAGTCACTCACGCACGTTTTAACATTTATCCAGATGGCGGAGTTGCGCGGTTGCGCATCTTTGGCACGCCGATAAAAAGGCCCGGGTAAAGTGACACTCGAGGAATTTAACGCGCTACCATCCGAGCAAGCGGAGTCCTCATTGATGGATTGTTGCGGTTCTGCGCGTTGGGCAGCAACTGTAGCGGCACGGCGTCCCTATATAAACGCAGAAGCCTTGCATAAAGCCGCTGACTCCGTCTGGTGGAAACTCGATCGCGCCGATTGGCTGGAGGCATTCAGCCATCATCCGCAAATTGGCGACAAACCCGCAACCGGTTCAGAATCCGCGCGCCAGTGGGCTGAGGGCGAACAAATGCGCGCGCGCGCCGCAAGCGACGATGTCAGAACGCGATTGGCAAGAGCGAATCGCGCCTATTTTGAAAAATTCGGTTACATCTACATCGTATGCGCAACCGGCAAAACCGCCGAAGGAATGCTTGCGATTCTGAATCAGCGCCTACAGAATGATTTACCCAGCGAACTTTCGGTGGCCGCGGAACAGCAGCGTTTAATCACGCGCATTCGTCTGGATAAACTTTTGCCCGGAGAGCAGCGATCCACATGAGCGCGATCACAACACATGTCCTCGACACATCGCTCGGCCGCCCCGGCGCAGGGATTCGCGTCGAGCTTCATCGTAAATCTGATGATGCATGGAAATTGGTCGGACAAGGGCGTACAGATGCCAATGGCCGCTGTAGCGACTTGATGGGAGATGCAAAGTCCGAAGCTGGAACTTACCGATTAATTTTTCACGCTGCCGAATATTTTCGTGAGCAGAACGCCAAGACGTTTTATTCTGAAATTCCTGTTATTTTTGAAGTCGCTGATTCGGACCAGCACTACCATGTGCCTTTATTGATTAGCCCTTTTGGATATTCTACTTATCGCGGGAGCTGACTTTTACGTTTGAATTGGCGGCTTGGCTTTGAATCGACGTGCAGGAAAACCGCCGGCGGGACGCCGGCGCCACAATATCTGCTCACCCGAAGCAATATTATTTTTTGTGGGCCTTTAGCGCGGCATACTTCCAGAGAAAACAATGCCCGATTTATTTCGTGCGATTTTTCAGGATTTTCAGGAATGAACCGAAATGTAATTCCTCGATTGTTACTCCAGTCAGGCGCTCCGCCTCAGCCTCGCTGATTGCTCCGCAATTGATAGCGCGCAGGAAAAAATTCAGCAGGCCCTGCCCGGTTGCCGCATCGTCAAACACATCGCCAACCAGCGTCGCCTTCGCCGCTTTCTCGACAAAATTTTTGAGGCGTGCCGCCGAAGTATCGAGTCCTTCGAGAAAAAACGAAAATACGGCGGCATAGCGCGTAGGCAGTTGCGCGGGATGCAAATCCCATCCCTGGTAATAGGCGGTGACAAGCGAGTGCTGGATGTGTCCGTAGTGCAGCTTCCACGCGCGATGCACGGCTTCAAGATTCTGCGTCTGCTGAGCTCGCGTCAGACGATTTCCTTCTGCTGCGCGATGCACAGGTACAGGCATTACATTGGTCGCGCCGTCAGAAAGCCAAATGCCAGTCCCTGCAAACGCAACTTGCATCATGTTTTTCGCAAAGTCGCAGGCGGGATGGTCCATCGTCTGGTAGGCGGCTGTGATGCTGCAGCTTGCCGTGTAATCGTAGGTCCCAAAATGCGCGGCGATACAGCGCCCGCCGGCGGCATCCAGGAATTGCGGCAAATTCGATTCCCCACGCGCGTTGAGGATCGCCGACGTCGTTTCGATCATCATCTCAAACCGGAGCGCTCCTTTTTTCAGTCCCAATTCCGGCTCCATCGCCGCCAGCAAGTGCGAGAGCGCAGCCATCTGCTCCGGAATTACAACTTTGGGCAAGGTGACAACGAAGTTCGACGGAAGACGCCCTTCCGTAAATTCACAGAGCTCGCTCAGGAAAATATTCAGGGTCCGTATGCTTCGATCCCGCAACTCCGGCGAAAATTGCTTCAAGCGGATCCCAATAAACGGCGGCAGCGAACCCATCGCGAAACCTTTGGCAACCTCTTGGGCCACCAGCATTGCGTGGCGATCTTCTTCCGCGTCTGGACGATTTCCATAGCCATCCTCGAAATCGATTCGGAAATCCTCCACCGGCTCACGGTGCAATTTTTCGAGCACCAGGCCGTAAATTTTTTGAGCCAGCCAGGCGGGCCTGTTTTCCAGCCTCAGTTTTTCATATGATTTTGCGAATTGCCGCTCGGCCGCAACGGCAGTCTTGCCCGATTTTGGAAGCGATGCGGCTCCTGGCAGGCCAATGGCCCGCGCGAAAGTGAAAGCATCCGGCGCGAATTCTGCAAGCGCCGCCAGCGCTCCTTCACCCAACCGCTTTGAAATATCCGCGTGAAACAAATGGGCGCCACCGTACACAACATGAACCGGCTGCCGGCGTCCCGTCTCGCCCGGGTAACGGCTCGCGAAGACCGCCGACGGCCCCTCCAGAATTTGCAAAGCAGTTCGAATGGCTGAATCCGGCATGGAAGTTTTCATTTTTTCAATGATCCTGGTATTTGATCTGAAACGCTTTTCATCCGGCAAGGCAGGCAAAAAGAATGCCTCGCTCATAGTAAACGGTGCCGTGCCCAATATTCAATTTCGATCGTATTTAAAACCAGAAACAGAAGGAGTTAACAGAACGAGGTAAAAGCGCACACGAACACAATTATCCTTGTGAGAGGAGATGTCAGATCCGATCGTCACACGAAGGAGAATAATTCACCGAGGGGAGTCTTCCAATGGCGGAGGGCCCTCGCGTTTCCCTTACGCGTGCTAGGCCGGTGCGCTCATGGACCGCCGCTGCTGAAAGCATTCGCGACAGAACACAGGACGGCCCTGCGTCGGGCGGAAAGGAACAGTAGTTTCCTTTCCGCACTGCGAGCAGGTTGTCTTGGTTTCAGCTCTTTGGAATGTATTGGTGGCCGGACCCGGACTCTGAGAGCGTTTGGCTTTGCAGTCTTTGCACCGCTTGGGCTCGTTTTTGAAGCCCTTGTCGGCGAAGAACATCTGTTCGCCGGCGGTAAAGACAAATTCCTGATTGCATTCCGCACACTTCAGGACCTTATCGTGATATTCCATACACTACTCCGAGGCTCCAACTGGATAGAGCCCACGGCACCCCGGCCTGTCAGATCATGCAGGGATTCGCCGGGGAAGAATGCGGGTCCCAATTCCGACTGGCCTAAGGTGCTCTGGAAAATCCCGGGTCATCGTGCTTGCCTGGGGGGAGTTAATCTAACTCCCGCCGCTGCTTTTTGCGGAGACGCTTGCGCGATAGCGCTTGTTTTGCGCGTCGCTTTTCGCCAGGCTTCATGTAATAGCTGTGCTTCTTGATTTCCTTGATGATGTCTTCCTGTTGCACTTTGCGTTTAAACCTGCGCAGTGCGTTTTCCAGAGACTCACCTTCTTGAATGCTGACTTCAGCCACTTAAAAATCACCGTCCTTCCGATGCATGTGGCAATGATTGCAAATAACCATGAGGAGTATTATAGGGCAAACACGGCCCTTACTGCTTATTGGCAGTCACTTGTATCGGACCTACCCACCGAAGTCAAGTGTTGTTTTTGGGACACACATCCCGGAGCTTTTTTGACAATATGTGGCAGAGGCTATTAAACTTTTTGGCTCACCTGCTAGAATGGCGAAGCACATACCTATGCTCCGGGTAATTTGGGAGCAGGCGAAGAGATTCCCTAATGTCATTGATGCGTGACGCGATCGGCGTGCTGCTGGCTGGCGGGCAAGGCGAACGGCTTTGGCCGCTCACTCGTGACCGAGCCAAGCCGGCTGTTCCCTTCGGCGGTGTTTACCGAATTATTGATATCACCCTCTCGAATTGCATTAACAGCGATCTGCGGCGTGTCTTCGTACTCACGCAGTACAAAGCCCTTTCTCTCAATCGTCACACTCGGCAAGGCTGGTCGCAGCTGCTGGGTCTCGGCGAATTCATCGAAGTTCTCCCGCCGCAAATGCGAGTCTCCACCAATTGGTATCTCGGGACAGCCGACGCCGTTTACCAGAATATTTATTCGATTGGCAGCGAGCATTCGCGCTACGTCATCGTCCTTTCCGGCGATCACATCTACAAAATGAATTATCAGAAAATGTTGCAGCAGCATGTGGATTCGGGCGCGGATGTAACGGTGGCCACGCTGGAAGTTCCTTCAGCGGATGCGGCATTGCGGTTCGGCGTAATTGAAACAGACGCAAACTGGCGCATCGTCGGCTTTGAAGAAAAACCCGCGTCGCCCAAGCGCTCACATTTGCACCCGGACATGGTAAACGCCTCAATGGGCGTTTATGTTTTTAATACGCAACTATTAATTCCGGCGCTGCTGGCCGATGCCGAAGACCCCAATTCCAAACACGATTTTGGCAAGGATATATTGCCGCGCATTTTCTCGAAATATCGTGTGTTTGCCTACAATTTCATCGATGAAAATAAAGTTGGTCCGCAATACTGGCGCGATGTCGGTACGGTCGAGGCCTATTACGAAGCGAATATGGATCTCGTTTCCGTATCGCCCATTTTCAATCTCTACGACAAATCATGGCCGATCCGTACCTGGCAACATCAGTATCCGCCGGTAAAAACAGTGTTCGCCGATCCCGGCCGCATGGGCGTCTCCATGGATTCAATGGTTGGCGGAGGATCGATTATTTCAGGTGGGCGCGTCACGCGTTCCGTGCTGGGTTATGACGTGCGAACCAACAGTTATTCCGAAGTGGAAAATTCGATTCTATTCAATCACGTAAATGTGGGGCGTCACGCGCGCATCCGCAACGCCATTATTGACCGCCACGTAACGATTCCCGAGCGCGCCGAAATTGGCTATGACCTCGAAGCCGATCGCCAGCGCTATCACGTCACCGAGGGCGGCATCGTAGTCGTCGTGCGCGAAGAATCCATGATCGAAGAGCCGGAATGAGAAAGGCAGTCTAGAGTCGAGAGTTAAGAGTTGAGAGTTGAGAGTTGACTGCTAAAAAATCTAAGCAATTTGGCGCCAGCGAAAGCACTTCAGCTCTTAACTCTAAACTCTTGACTCTCAACTTTTTTTAGATGCCTTTATCCGTGTTTATCAGTGTGCATCCGTGGTTCCAGGCGTTTTAGACTTCCCCAGGAGGCGGCATGTCGACGAAGATCGCGCGTGTGCATGGCAGGCAGATCATCGATTCGCGCGGCAATCCAACGGTTGAAGCAGATGTAATTCTGGAAGGTGGCGCCCTTGGACGCGCCGCTGTGCCGTCCGGCGCATCCACCGGAGAACACGAAGCCATCGAATTGCGCGATGGCGACAAATCGCGCTACCTCGGCAAGGGCGTGCTCAAGGCCGTCGCCAACGTGAATGGCGCGATTGCGAAGGCCGTAGCAGGCCTCGATGCCACAGATCAAAAAGCGCTTGATCGCCGCATGATCGAAACCGACGGCTCGCCAAATAAGGGCAATCTTGGCGCCAATGCCATTCTCGCCGTCTCGATGGCAGCGGCGCGGGCTGCTGCGGTAGCAGCGCGGCAACCGCTATACAAATATCTTTCTCGCTATTCGAGCGACCCTTCCGGCAACACGCTTCCCGTCCCCATGATGAATATTTTGAATGGCGGGGCGCACGCCGATAATTCCGTGGACCTGCAGGAATTCATGGCCATGCCCGTTGGCGCAAAAACATTCGACGAAGCCCTGCGCATGGGCGTCGAAGTTTTTCATCGCCTGAAGGCCGTGCTGCATAAACGCGGCTATTCCACAGCCGTCGGCGATGAAGGCGGCTTCGCGCCCAACCTGAAATCGAATGATGAAGCTATCGAAGTTGTTCTCGAAGCGATTACTGCAGCCGGATACAAGCCTGGCGAGCACGTGTCCATCGCACTCGACCCCGCGTCCAGCGAGTTCTACGACAAGGCCAGCGGCAAATACATTTTCAAAAAATCAGACAAGTCCGCGCGCACATCTGAACAAATGACCTCATTCTGGGCCGACTGGGTCCGCCAATTCCCCATCGTCTCAATCGAAGACGGCCTCGCAGAAGACGACTGGGCGGGGTGGAAGCATATGACCACAGAGTTGGGCGGCAAGACGCAACTCGTCGGCGACGATTTGTTTGTCACCAATACCGTCCGCTTGCAACGCGGCATTTCAGAACATATCGGCAACGCAATTTTAATTAAGCTCAATCAAATCGGCACCGTCACCGAAACGATCGAAGCCATCGAATTGGCGCGCAAAGCGGGCTACGCCTCGATCGTCTCGCACCGCTCCGGCGAAACCGAAGACACGTTTATCGCCGACCTCGTCGTCGCCATGGGCACAGGCCAGATCAAAACCGGCTCGGCTTCGCGCACCGACCGCGTGGCCAAGTACAACCAGCTCCTCCGCATCGAAGAAGAATTGGGTGCCGCCGCAAAATTTCCGGGCCATGCCGCGCTTGCACGAAAATAATTCACCAATCGTTTTTAAATTTATGCCAAAACGACCGAAACCGATTGTACTGACTGTTCTCGATGGATGGGGCTACCGCGCCGAAACCAAGGGCAACGCCATCGCCCTTGCGCGGAAACCAAATTACGACCGCCTGCTGAAAGATTTTCCCAACACGCTGATCCAGACGTCCGGGCCCTTTGTCGGTTTGCCTGAGGGACAAATGGGCAACAGCGAAGTGGGCCACATGAACATGGGCGCGGGGCGCATCATCCACATGGACATCACGCGCATCGATGTGATGATCGCCAGCGGCGAATTTTTCAACCAGCCGTTGCTGCTCGAAGCGATGGAGCGCGGACGCGCGCGAAACCTGCATTTGCTGGGCCTCCTGAGCGATGGCGGCGTGCACTCGCACATGAATCATCTTTACGCTCTACTGCGCATGGCGCGCGAGCAGCACGTGGAGCGCGTTTACATTCACTGCTTCATCGATGGGCGCGACACGCATCCGCATAGCGGCGTCGAATACATCCAGCAGTTGCAGCAAAAAATTCGCGAAATCGGCGTCGGGCAGATCGCATCCCTTACGGGCCGTTACTTTGCGATGGACCGCGACAACCGCTGGGAGCGCATCGAGCGCGCCTACCGTGCGGTAGTTCACGGCGATTCGCCAACAAAATCGGCAGACCCTGTGGAAGCCATTCGCCGCAGTTACGAACGCGGCGTGACCGACGAATTCGTTGAACCCATCGTCATCACGAATGGCGCTTCCACGTCCGCGCTGCCTGTCGGCCCGATTCGCGATGATGACGCCGTGATTTTTTTCAACTTCCGCGCCGATCGCGCCCGCCAAATGACGCGCGCCATCGCTGAACCCGGCTTCAAGGATTTTCTGGATGCCAAGCGTCCGACAAATCTTTTCTACGTGGCCATAACGCAATACGACAAATCGTGGTCCTGGCTGCGCTATGTAATCGCCCCAGAAAAAATCGCGCACATTCTCGCACAGGTTTTCGCCGAGCAGAATCTAAAAAATCTGCGTTGCGCGGAAACTGAAAAGTACGCGCACGTCACGTATTTTTTCAACGGCGGCATCGAAAAGCCCTATGGCGGCGAAGAACGCATTCTGGTTCCATCGCCAAAAGTTCCCACCTACGACTTGAAACCGGAAATGAGCGCTCTGGGAATTGCCGAAACCGTTGTAAAAGCAGTCGAAAAAGACGGCTTCGACGCCGTCGTGATGAACTTCGCCAACGCTGACATGGTAGGACACACTGGAAGCCTGGAAGCAGCGATCAAAGCCGTGGAAACAGTAGATGGTTGCCTCGGCATCATTCGCCAAGCCTTGCAACCGCGCGGCGGCGCCTGGATTATCACCGCCGATCACGGCAACGCCGAAACCATGATTGACCCAGCCACCGGAGGCCCGCACACCTATCACACCACAAATCCCGTGCCCTTGATTCTCGCCACCGAAAATGAAATCGGCCCCCTCGCCCCCGGCGGTTCTTTGCGCGACGTTGCGCCAACGCTGCTGGGCATCCTCGGTTTCCCTGTACCACCCGAAATGACGGGCCACGATTTGCGCGTGCGGAAAGCGAAGTGAATCGTGAGTCGTGATTTGTGATTTGTAATTCTTGAACCGTGCGTTGTGAATTGTAATTCGTGATTTGTTAGTTGTGATTTGTAGCTCGTGATCTGTACTTGGGGAACTTCAAAAACTTTTACTTTATATTTTTGATTGTAATTTCTACGGCACAAATACATCTCGTCTGCCGCGAAAACTCCAATTGCTCTCTGCTTAATTTCACATTTGAAATTTCAGATTTGAAATCTGGAACTTGAGATCCGGAATTTCACTTTTCAGTTTTGGGATCTCGGATTTGTGATTTGAAATTTTAGATCTGAAGTCTTGAACTTTAGATTTGGAATTTCAAATTTGGGATTTGAAATTCAAGGAAGGCACTTCCGCGACAATCCACTACACGCCGCCATTCAAAATATTTTCAAATATCTGAGGTATCTCAAAAATGGCGCGGTTATTCATCGCCGCAGCCCGTGCCTGATACTGGTCAAGCGCGCCCGGCTCCAGCATCCTGGCCAGTGCCTTCGCGGTTTCGCGATGGCTGTCCACCACGATGCCCACTTCTTTTTCGCGTACCCATTGCGCGTTGTAGCGCTCCTGCGGCAGCGTCCACGCATTGCAATCGATGATCACGGGCAGGTGCTTGGACAGCGCTTCGCTGATGCTTCCGGGCCCCGGCTTGCCGATAAAGAAATCCGACAACGCCATAAAGTAGGGAATTTGTGTTGTAAAGCCTTCGACATGTAACGGAATGCGGGACGGTTCCCGCCGCAGGGCGTCCGCCAATTTCTCATTACGCCCACAGATCAGGATCAATTGCACTTGTAATGATGACTTGTTAATTTGCCGCACAATATCCAGCATCTTCCACGTGCCGTATCCACCGAATAAAACAATGCCGGTCGGCAAGTCGGGATCTAGCCCCAGCTTTTTGCGCTCGCTGCACCGGTCTATCTGGACAGGCTCATAAAACCGAGGGTGAAGAATCATTCCGGAGGTTCGGAACACAGTGCCATCGAGATGGCCAAGCTGGCGCGCCTGCTCCACGGCATGTTCCGTGCCGCACACAATGTATTGCGATTCTTTTTCGATCCAAAAGTGTTTCGGATAATCAGCAAGATCGGTGAGCACTGTTACAAATGGCCTTCCGGGGCAAGCCTTTTCATACGCTTCGCGCATGGCGCGGTTAAAGTGCGGCACGAGCGACACCACCATATCCGGCGACCGCTTCTTCCAAAATTCTTCCAGCACGCGTACCGATGGCCCATGATACGTCCGCACAACCAACTGCAGGACACGCATGAGTTGCGGGCTACCCAGCGTCCACCCATGCCGCAGCATCTTGTTATACATGTCCTGAATGCGGATTCCGGTCATCTTGCGGAGGATGTCCAGGGGGTCTAGTACTTCCTGAAGATTAACCATTGTTACATCAATCGGGAGCCCTAACTTCTCTATTTGCACCTGCAAAGCGGTGGCAGCGTTGCGGTGACCTCCTCCTGCATCAAAGAAAATAAGATCGATAGCGCGTCTTCGGCCCTGTGGGCTGGACATTCCGTCTGCCATCAATCTTCTCGCCTCCCCAATCGTTAACTTGTTTGTGTTCAATTAGTAACAGACGATTGTTACGAGTTTTTAAACATTGCGTAATAAGTTAGCAAACTCGAATTGAGATACTTTTCCACAATGAGATGCGATCTGCACGTCCACTCGCTCCACTCAGGCACCCTGCCTGTGGCCCTCCTGCGCCATTTTTTTCTGGAGAGCTACAGTGCTCCGACTGACGTCTACTCCGTGCTTCGCAAACGCGGCATGGACCTGATTACTCTCACTGATCACGATTCTATCACCGGCGCGGAAGAGCTGCGCCGCCATCCTGATTTTTTTATCAGCGAGGAAGTCACCTGCACCATGCCCAGCGGCACCGAAGCGCACGTCGGTGTGTATGACATCACCGAACGCCAGCACACGGAAATCAATCGCCGCCGGAAGGACATGGTTCGCCTGCTGGCCTATTTGTCCGAACAGCGCCTGTTCTTCACGATCAACCACGTTTTTTCCTCGGTGACCGGGAAGCGAAACGCGGACGACTACGAATGGTTCTCCGGCTATTTCCCTGCCGTCGAAGCCCGCAACGGCCAGATGCTGCCTGCCGCCAACAAACTTGCATCCGACTTCGCATGGAAGCGCTGCAAGACGCAGGTGGCCGGGAGCGACGCGCACGCGCTGGCCTCCGTGGGCACTACGTACACGGAAGTACCAGGCGCAAGAAACAAGGAAGAGTTTTTTGCCGGCCTGCGCGCTGGTCACGGCAAGCTATGCGGCGAATCGGGCGGCTACTTAAAGCTAACGCGCGATATTTTGCTGCTCTGCGGCGAAATGATGCGCAAAGATCCGTGGACCATGCTGCTTGCCCCGCTCGTTCCACTGGTTCCCGCTGGCGTCGCCGTCGACTATTTCGTTGACTTGAGTTTTATCCGCCGCTGGGGCGCTGCGATCAACGGCCCGCAGCAGCAGCCCGCGCCAAAGGGTTTGCTCGAAACAATGCCGCTGCGCCAGAAACAAATGGCCTAGCGGATAAATATGGGATTGTTGGATTGATAGCCAATAGGCAGCCCGCTTTGAAAAGGAGCAGCCATGACAGCACGCAGAGTGGTCTGGGAATTCATTCAAGCCCGCGACTATCAGGTCATGAGGAAAGTCCATCGATGGCGCGCACCGCGGTGGATGCGTTACTGGATGATTGCTTCCACAAAATTGGGTGACGGCTGGATCTGGTATTCCGTAGGTATTGCATTGCTACTGTTCGGAGGCGAAATGCGTTTCATCGCTTTCGCCGCCAGCGCCTCGGCCGAAGCCGCCACAGTTGTAATTTTCCGCTACATCAAAAAGATCAGCAAACGAAAGCGCCCGTGCCACATGGAATCGCACTGTTGGGCGAATGTCCTTCCGCCCGACCAGTTTTCCTTTCCCTCAGGCCACGCCATGAGCGCATTCGCCATCGCCATTCCGTTGTGCATCTTTTATCCTGAATTACAGGCAATCCTGATTGCCCTGTCGGTGAGCATCGCATTGTCGCGAGTCATCCTGGGAATGCATTTTGTGAGTGACGTAGTGGTAGGGTCCCTGATGGGAGTGGGATTAGGATACGGCGCGTACCTGCTAGTCCGCTAATCGAAAAAATGAAATAATTCGTTTGTTGCGCAGCCGAACGCGAAGAAAAAATCCTCCGCATTTCTCCTCTTTTCCTCTGTGTCCTCTGTGTTAAACCTTTTAGCTTTTGCCGACCCTCAAGACGCAATCCGCTCAAATATCCCCGCCGCTCCCATCCCCCCGCCAATACACATCGTAACCATCCCATACCGAGCATTGCGCCGCTCCAACTCGCGCAAGATGGACGCCGTAAGCTTAGCTCCCGTGCATCCCAGCGGATGCCCAAGCGCAATCGCCCCGCCATTCGGATTCACGCGCGCAGGATCAATCCCCGCCTCCTGCATCACTGCCAGTGACTGCACCGCGAACGCTTCATTCAGCTCAATCACATCCATCTGATCCAGCGTCAATCCCGTAAGTTTTAAAACCTTGGGAATTGCGAACGCGGGCCCGATCCCCATGATTTCCGCCGGCACGCCAGCCGTTGCAAATCCAAGAAACCGCGCGAGTGGCTTCGCGCCCAACTCGCGCGCGCGTTCAGCGCTCATCACAACGGTCGCCGCGGCCCCGTCGCTCGTCTGCGAACTGTTCCCCGCTGTCGTCGTCCCGCGTGCATGAAACGCCGGCTTGAGCTTCGCAAGCGCTTCCATGCTGGTGTCAGCGCGCGGCCCTTCATCCATGTCAAAAATCGTCTTGGTCGATGTGGTTTTTGCACCGCGCCCACTTGCGGTGAGCGCATTGTGCGAACCGTTCGCAGAAGCCGCTGCCATGGTCGTCTGCACTTCGACCGGCACTATTTCATCTTTAAATTTTCCCGCTGCAATCGCCGCCAAAGCTCTCTGATGGCTGGCCAGCGAAAATTCATCCGCCTTCTCGCGCGTGATTCCGTATTTCTTCGCCACATTTTCCGCTGTCAATCCCATGCTGAGGTAAGCATCCGGATAGTGGTCCATCAGCCAGGGATTCGGCGAAACTTTGTTGCCGCCCATCGGAATCATGCTCATCGATTCCGTGCCGCCCGCCAAAATCACATCGGCGTGCCCCACCATGATGCGTTCGGCCGCCATGGCAATTGCCTGCAATCCCGAAGAGCAAAAGCGGTTGATGGTAATGGCCGGAACCTCGGGCGGAAGCCCTGCGCGCTGGCTGGCAATGCGCGCAACGTTCATCCCCGCCTCGCCCTCAGGCATGGCGCACCCGAGGATCACATCCTCGATGTCCGCAGGATTAAGCCCCGGCACGCGCCGAATCGCCTCCTGCATCGCAATTGCAGCAAGGTCATCCGGCCGCGTCCCCCGCAACGTTCCCTTAAATGCCTTTCCTACCGGCGTTCGTACTGAACTGACAATGACAGCGTCTCTCATATAGGCGACCCAGGCGCGGTGAATCGTAATCTTAAAATTTTAAATTTGAGATAAGAGACTCGCGCTTCCCGCGCGGGCCATCTTCCTGGTTATTGGATGCCCAATCGACATAAAAAGCAACCAGGAGCGTCCCCAGCCGGTTACCCCCAAGATTTTAAACCTCTTGCGCGGGGTGATTTTCGGGGTCCAAGGCTACGCATGCTGGCTTGCGGGGCGTTTACTTTTTTCGCTCCACTGATACAAGGAAAAAATGCTTGCGGCAATCGCAATCACAATCAGCGCAATCATCGTGTCTTCCAGAATCGGCGATTTCGCCTGCCGGATAATCCAGCGTCCGTAATGAATCGCCAGAGCGCCTTCAATCAGGAAGCGGATCAGCCTTCCCACACCAACGAAACTTAAAAGTTTGTTGCGCGGATATTTAAATGCCGCAGCCGCAGCCACCACTGCAGTAAAGGGAAACGGAGGCGGCAATACGGATGCCGACAAAAGCGTCCAGGCGGCATTTTTCTGCACCAGGTTTTGTACGCGCCAGAGATTCTTGCCCGATGACGATTTCTTTAGCCGTTCGCCGCCCTTTCGACTCAACCAATCCGTAATCAGGCAGCCGATCACCGATCCGAGTGTCGCCATCATGGCGTAGTAGATCATCCTATCGTGGTGACGCGCGCTCAATGCCAGGATCAGCAAATCATTGCCAAACGGCAAAACCAGAGGCGAGGAATCGAATATACCCAGCGTTAGTAATCCCAATCCGCCTGCACGATAAAGGGCCCTTGAGATAATGCGGATGGTTAATCCCATTTGGTTTTCGCCTGCCAAGTATATGACGCGAGCACCAATAGTTCATAGGCCCGCAAGTTTCGCAAAGCGCCAGGGCTGGTGCTGAATTTTTGCTTTTCCGCGAACATTAACTGTAGCCCGCCTCTCTTGTCCTGAGTGAAAACGAAGGATCAGAAGCGGTGATTTTTCCTTTCCTCGTCCCGCCGATAAATGCGCACAAGATTGCCCGCTGAAATCCTCATGCTATCCTAGCGAGCGTCAATCCGATGCGACGCCGCCGCACACTGATCACTTCTCCTCTCGAATGGCAGATGACCGCCCTGCCGGTGGCTCATCCAATCGTGCCCGTGATTGCCGAACGCGGAGGCACACAACTTCGCACTCCAAAGCCGGTAATCGTCGTCGATACGCGCGAACAAAATCCGTTCTCTTTCGAACGTTTTTCAGGATGGTTTTCCGCGATCGAAAAACGGCCGCTGGAAATCGGCGATTACGCCATTGCCGGCATGGAAGATACCTGCGTCGTTGAGCGCAAGGACCTCAGCGACCTGGTGCGCTCGTTCCACATGGAACGCCCCGTCTTCGTTGCACGCCTGCGCCGAATGAGCGCATTCCCTGACCGCTTGCTGGTCATCACCGCCGCGCTAAGCCGGGTGAAATCCCGTTATGAATACAGCCCTGCAAATCCAAATCAAATCACGCAGTCGCTGATCGCCACGCTCGCGGGTTTGCGCGTCCCGTTCCTGTGCGTCGAAACACACGAACTCGGCGAGGAAATCGTCGCCTCCTACCTCTACCAGGTCCACCTATACCACTGGCTCGAAGCTAATGGCCACGACCGCCGCCTCGCCGACGAAGATTTGTGAAGTTTTCGCGACACAATAACTGCAAACAGATCTGCTTATTTTCATTATCGTGCGGCTATACGATCCCGGGGCGTCTGTTTGCTCAAGTTTCAATTTCGGGCCGGAGGGGTGGCAGGTGGGACAGCCAACTGTTTGAAACGCACCAGAATTGTACTCATGGCTTGATCGAAATTCTTGTCACGGTTTCCGAGCAAAATAGCTCCCCGCACGTACTCTATTAAACTCCACAGCGCGACGTGCGTTTTAGGATCGATAATCTGCAATCGAAGCTGGCCTAGGACAGGAAGCTTTAGTCCTGTATCCGAAAGGACCCAACTAATTTCGAGAACCAAGTCGGCATCGGAAGGAGAGGACACGAGATCGTAGTGGCCCCAGTCATTTAATCCCGAATAGAATTCGTTGTACGGCCGATCAGGGCCACCATTAAATACCGTTTGCTCCATGACCGTCTCGAAGCTTTCTCCACCGGCATTGGAAACAAATACTTTTTTCGCAGCGCCGATTTGGATGGGCACTGGCGCCGGCGCTACTCCTTTTGATTGTTGTGCATTCATCGTTGGAGTAATGGTTGTGAAAGTGAGAGCCAGGCAAAAGACAATCAGTTTATTCCCACGCAAGATAACCTCCCAACCGAGATCGGTTTGACTTCTACCTGCAACCGCGGAAACGTCGATACTGCTTTCTTCAATCGTCGCAAATATTCGACGGTCAGGAGTCGTATTGGGTTACTTAACCACAAACAATAACCAGGTAGGCGACAAGGAAGAATATTAATTCCGCAGGGGCTTGCCTGTTTTCAATGTATGCGCGATGCGCTCTTGGGTTTTGCGTTCGCCGCAGAGGGAGACGAAGGCTTCGCGCTCGAGGTCAAGCAGGTATTGCTCGCTCACGAGTTGCGCGGAGGTGAGCGCGCCTCCGGCAAGAATGTGGCCGAGCTTGCGCGCCACGATTGCGTCGTACTCGGATATATATTCGCCCTTCAGCATCATGTACACGGCAAGCTTTGCTGCGGCGCTGAACTCCTGGCCCAGCACGCGGATCGATGGCTCATTCGGCGAGGGCGCGGTTTGCCGCCATTCGCTGCGGACAAGTCCCAGTGCGGTTTCCTTGGCGTCGGCGACCAGCCGCTCCAGATTCATCGCCACCAGATCCGCGCGGCGCAGGTAGCCGAGGTCGCGCGCCTCTTCGCCACTGGTGGAAACCCTGGCCATCGCGATATTTTCAAACACGGGCTTGAGCGCGTGGAACAGGTCGAGGTCCTCTTCGCCTTCAGCGCGCTCATTCGCACGAATAATCATTTCCTTGGAGCCGCCGCCAGCCGGGATAAGCCCAACTCCCACTTCCACGAGGCCCATGTAAGCCTCGGCTGCCGCGTGGACGCGCGTGCCATGCAGCACCACTTCGCATCCGCCGCCAAGCGCCAACCCCTGAGGCGCAACCACGACCGGCTTCGGCGAATGTTTTATGGCCAGCGTAGTGTTCTGAAACTGCCGCACCATCACATGTAAATCGTCCCACTCCTGTTCCTGCGCGGTCATCAGTACGAGCATCAGATTCGCGCCGGCGGAAAAATTCTCGGCCTGATTGGCGATCACCATCGCGTCGAAATCGGCGCGCAGGCGCGCGAGTCCCTTGTGAATCATGCCCAGAAGGTCGCCGCCAATCGCGTTCATCTTGGAGTGGAATTCGCAGCAGATCACGCCGTCGCCCAGATCGATGAGGCTCGCGCCAGAATTTTTCTCAATCTCGCGACCTCGCTCCTTCAGCGATTTCAAAATAATGATTCCGTCAGCCTGCGGCACAGGTTTATAGGCTTTCCCTGCAAAATCGAAATACGAAGTTTCTCCCTTCGCGGACTCGTAGAAAGATTTTTTTGCTGACGTCAAAAGACCGGAGACCAGCGGCGGCTTCGCCTTCCCTTCTTTCTCAAGCTGCCTCGCCATCGCTTCGACGCCAATCGCGTCCCAAATTTCAAACGGGCCAAGCTCCCAGCCAAAACCCCAGCGCATGGCGCGATCCACATCCGCAATCGAATCTGAAATTTCCGGCACCCGCCGCGCCGCATACAGGCACATTCCCGATAGCACGCCCCAGATAAATTTCTGCGCCTTGTCGCCCACTTTCCCTTCCAGCGCCGGCCCGCACAACATGCGCAAACGATCCCGCGTGCTTTCAATCGCCTTTCCCGCTTCGATGGAAGCAAATCGCGCTTTCTGCTGCGGCCGGTATTCCATTTTCGCGGGATCGAGCGTAAGGATTTCCGATTCACCGCCCGCCTTTTTCACGCGCTTGTAAAACCCGCTCCCCGTCTTGTCTCCAATCCACCCGCGTTTCGCCATTTCCTCGATGAGCGCCGGAACTTTATAAAGTTCGCGCGATTCATCGTTGGGAATATTTTCGTAAATGTTGCGAATCACGTGCAGCAACACATCGATTCCCACAATATCCGCCAAGCGAAACGTCGCGGACTTTGGCCAGCCAAGCGCCGGCCCCGTGCATGCGTCCACTTCCTCGAACGTCATGCCCAACTCGCCCATTAGGTGAATCGCATTCAGCATGGAAAACGTTCCAATACGATTGGCAATAAAATTCGGCGTGTCTTTCGCGACCACGACGCCTTTGCCAAGCTTGTGATCGCAAAAATCGGCCAGGGTTTCAATCACGCCGGAAAGCGTCGCCGTCCCAGGAATAATTTCCACAAGTTTCAAATAGCGTGGTGGATTAAAAAAGTGCGTGCCGGCCCAGTGCTGTTGCCATTCTTCCGGCATGCCCTCCGCGATGCTGTGTACGGGAAGACCCGATGTATTCGTCGTAACGATCGTGCCCGGTTTGCGCACCGCCGCCAGGCGCGAAAGAAGAGCGCGCTTGATTTCGAGATTTTCGGCGACCACTTCAATGATCCAGTCGGCCTCCGCGCAAAGTTTTAAATCATCTTCATAATTTCCTGTAACGATGCGGTTCTCCACGCCACGCTTGAAAAATGCGGCAGGCTTTGATTTCACCGCAGCGGCAAGACCGGCGCGCACAATCCTGTTGCGAACATCCGGGCTGGCGAGGGTCAACCCGCGCTTCTGCTCCTCGGCGGAAAGCTCCTTCGGAGCAATGTCCAGCAGCGCGCACCACACACCCGCGTTGGCAACGTGCGCGGCAATTCGCGCTCCCATCGTGCCCGCACCCAGCACCACAACTTTTTCGATCATTTTTTTTGGCATGTCTGTTACGTTAAGCCCTTCACGGCAGTGGGTCAATTTGCATACGATAAGGGTACTGAGAAAACAGCCGGAATAGTTGTCCTGCCAATCCTCGCCGAGCGGATTGGTACAGGTGCCAGAGCAGGTTACAGAAGCGACAATGCGCGGTCAACGAGAAACGCCGTGCATCTAAATAAGGGGTAAGTTTAACTGAACCCGGCCATGGCCAAGCGTCCTAAAAAGAAAGTTCTGAACTGGCTGCAAAGCGCGGTTGGACGCGTTCGCGAATTTGCTTACACCGAACCGCCCCCGCCGGCAGTGGAACGTCCCCGCATCGGCGTCGCCCTCGGCGGCGGATTCGCGCGCGGCATCGCCCACCTGGGAGTTCTCCGCGTCCTCGAAGAGGAAAACATTCCCGTCGACTGCCTGACCGGCACGAGCGCCGGAGCCTTGATGGGCATCTCTTTTGCCAGCCGCCATACCATTCCGGAAATCGAGCGCCAGGCGCGGGCCACTCGATTTAAAGATTTCGGCAACTGGAAACTTTCCTGGATGGGCCTCGCGTCCAATCAAAAACTGGAACATTATCCCCGCAAATATCTGGGCGTGAGCACATTCGAGGATTTGCGTATCCCTCTCGCCATTGCAGCCACCGATCTGGCCACCGGGGAAGCCGTTTACTTTTCGCACGGGCCGTTGGGACCTGCGCTGCGAGCGTCGTGCGCCTATCCCGGAATGTTTATCCCAGTTGAAATCGACGGCCGTATTCTCGTCGACGGGTTTCTTGCTGCGCCGGTGCCGGTGGATGCGGCGCGCATCATCGGAGCGGATATAGTGATTGCTGTATTCCTCGAAGCGGCCAACAATCGCAAGCCCTCCAGCATTGTGGACGTCATCGGTCTGTCCTTCGCCATTTTGCAGCGGCACGCGGACCTGGAGTGGAGACGCACGGCCGACATCACGATCGAACCGGTGGTAAAAGATTTTCTTTGGGATGATTTTGAAAGGACCGGCGAACTAATTGCCGCGGGCGAAACTGCCGCGCGAGCCGCGCTTCCAAAAATTCGCGCTGTGATTGAAGAAAAAACCGTGCAGAAGAAACTTCTACTGAAATCCAAAGAAAGCCTAAAGCCAATCGCTAAGATAAGTCCTGAGGGTCGCCTCTCCGGAACATCGCACGAAAAATAATCGATAGCTTTCAGACAGGCTTAACAGGGCACGGAAAAAATATTTTATTTTGTCATTCCGAGCGGAGCGAGGAATCTCTCTTCGATTTAACTTTAAGAAAACAAAGAATGAGAGATTCCTCGCTCCGCTCGGAATGACAACAATAGTGCATTTTTCCGCAGTCTGTTAACCCAACCGGCAGAAAATTTTCGCTTCTTATTTCCAGACAAAAATTTCTGCCCTCATAAAATTCAACTCTTCAAACCGAAAAACGAAAGCGGCCGGGATCCGATTCATTGAGAATCAAATCCCGGCCGCCGTTGTAATACTTACTTGGTCTTGAAACGTAACGATCGTTCTCCGCGAACCTTAGAAAACGAATCGCGCGACCAGGTAAATTGTGTTGTTGGAACTGGCATTCCTTCCGTTTGTATCGTAGTTCATGCTCGCTCCGTTGAAGCGTGTGTAGCCTGTATATTGAGCCGTCAGGCCAATATTTTGCACTGGCCACCACGAAAGATTGGCGATATACCCCGCGCTTCGGGGATCTCCATTCCCGCTCCCGGTTACAGGGGGGACCGTAGTGACTCCGAGTGTGGTCGTTGCGTTTGAATAAAGTGAAAAATCAGGTGTCCCGTCCAAATTGAAATAACCAATCGTGGCCGAATACTTATCGCCGAAGTGATATTCCGCATTGGCTTGGATAGTGTTGAGATGATGGTTGACGAGGTCCGCGCCTCCACTCGTGAAAGTAGACAGCAGCGAGGAATTCTCACGAATGTAAGATCCGCGTAAGGAAAGCACATCCCCGTGAAATTGAGGAATGACGCGGTCATACTGAAAATCGGCGGCCCAATCCGTATACGCATCTTCCAGCCCGGTAACGCCTCCCGGTGTCGATTTCATATGGATTCCGTATGTGCCAACCATAAGATTATTGTTTGTCGTGTCCTCCTGCCAAGCCACGCGCCAATAGGGCGCAACGCCGCGAATGTTAGTGGTTTGGCCAACTCCTGTATTCGGCTGAGGCGCTCCAATATGTGCGGAACGATAAATTGTTCCATCAATGTAAAGATGGTTGTCCCACATCGCGTACATCCCAATTCCCGCAACGTCCTGTGCAAGTCCTCCATTGATGAGCGATCCTGCATTTGGTCCAGGCGCCCAATCGCTGCTTACCCAAGGAAAACCCCAGGCGGGCGTGCTGTTCCACAAATCTTCAACGGTGGGATTGTTGTTGATCGTGATTCCGAATGCGAGATCCTTCTTGAAAAGTTTGGTGGCATTCGCATATCGGATGTCAGAATTATCCCACGTAAAATGATCGTCTTGGCTGGTATAGGTCACCTGCACAAAACTCCCCACATGAGTAGCCCAGGCTCCGGCCAGGAAGAGCGATGCCTGCTGGGGCAGCTGGAAACTCCCATTCTGGGAAGCCGGTTCCGGACTTTTCAACGAAGTGAAAGAAGTATCCAGCAACACAGAAAGCGGGAATGATTCCAGAATATTGAGGCTACTGACGTTTCCTTTTCCCGGTGAAGTAATTGTTGGTTTTCCGGACATCGTGTAGCCGTTCAGTTTAAACGCGCGGCCCAGGGGCGTGAGTTCCGGCGGCATATAGTGACACGACTTGCAGGGAAATCCGGTCTGCCTTGCGTAACTCGGAACAGCGGAAGCCGTGGGCACTTGAGCGAAAAGGGCCACGAACAGAGCAAAAATAGTGCTTACGATTCCAACCCTGAAGACATTAATCTTCTGACTTTTCATAACAATATCTCCTTTTGTTTCAATTACTTTAATTTGGCACACCCCGGGCTTAGCAACTTTGTAAGCGCTTGAAGGGGCCCTGTGGGCGCTCGACACGCCCGCAGCTTTCATTGGTTCGGAAAAGTAATTAAGAGTTCAAATGTACAGAAACAAGTGTACTAACTTGGTTTCTTCGCGCCCGCCGTTTTCTTGCCAAATGCACGAACGATCGGAATGAGGCTATCGATCTGCGCCTTGTTCAGGGTGCCGCCGAATGGTGGCATGTTGCCCTTGCCCTGTTCAATTTGCGTGTGGATTTCAGCGTCAGTCAGTTTCTTGGCTTCGGCCGATCCCAAATCCTTCGCGCCGACTGCTTTCCCCACTACTGTGTTGCCCGACCCGTCCGGACCGTGGCACTTGGCGCAGTTCGTATCAAATAGCTTCTGACCATCTGACTGCGCTGCCGCGTAATGTGGCAATGCGAACAGGAATAGCGGCAATAGCGCAAAAATGCCAACTCTGTGTTTCCTTGAAATTCTTTCTAACATTTATCCCTCGCAAGGTATTCAAAGTTTCAAAACCGCATTACGTACAGCCATGTTTTTGCCATAGGCACCAAATTACATCTGTGATGAGCAGCACAGGCTTTTGTGACGCACGTCACACCTTAAAGGTTAACCCAGCCATATCCTATTGGAGTGATTGAACGTCATGAGGAGTGCCCGTTTAGCTTCCTTGCAATCGCATCGGAATGCACGCGCAGCCATCTTACACTTACGGGAAACGCAATAATTTTTTTTTTAGGCTATGGCCTCAAATGCATAAACTGACGCCGTACAAGAGGTTACCGTTTTTGTTAATTGAAAAAAGCGGAAAATATCGCCTGCGCGGGCGAGTGATTTTTGCCCATGCCTTGCGTTTGATTCATCCGTGCCTTAAACTTTTTCTTTCGGCGCGTTTTCTCTTCGTGAATTGCTGCGCGGTTTCTTTCCGCTCGGAAATATTACGCACCCACGCCGATTAAATCCGGAGGAGGATCCGTGTCTACGCCCCTTGAACAATGGGTCGAATCTGTTGCCAAGATGACCCGCCCGTCGCAAATACAGTGGTGCGACGGTTCAGAAGAAGAAGATGCCCGCATCAAAGATCAATTAGTTCGCGAGGGCCAGACATTTCCTCTGAACGAAAAAACTTACCCCGGCAGCATTCTTCACCGCAGCGACCCCAGTGACGTGGCTCGCACGGAAAAAGTAACCTATATCTGCTCAGAAGACCGTGAAGAAGCCGGCCCCACAAACAACTGGATGGCTCCCGCAGAAGCCAAGAAACACATGAGCTCCCTGTTTGAAGGCTCGATGAAAGGCCGCACGATGTACGTGGTGCCCTACATCATGGGGCCTGCCGCTTCTCCGCAAAGCCGCATCGGCGTCGAGCTAACTGACAGCGCTTACGTCGTCGCCAGCATGCGCATTATGTCCCGCATGGGCAAAGTGGCGCTGGACCGCCTTGGCAATTCTTCTGATTTTGTTCCCGGCCTTCATTCGCTTGGCGATCTGAGCCCGGACCGCCGCCTCATCGCCCATTTCCCCGAAGAAAAATTAATTTGGAGCATTGGTTCGGGTTACGGTGGCAACGCCCTCCTCGGCAAGAAGTGCTTTGCTCTGCGCATCGCCAGTTCCATGGCGCGCGAGCAGGGTTGGATGGCGGAACACATGCTCATCCTGGGACTCGAATCGCCCGACGGAAAAGTGACGTACATGGCAGCCGCCTTCCCCAGCGCGTGCGGCAAAACCAATTTGTGCATGATGGTTTCTGCCCTGGAAAACGAAGGCTACCGTGTATGGACCGTAGGCGACGACATTTCCTGGATGCAAGTTGGCGCGGACGGTTACCTGCACGCCATCAATCCTGAAGCAGGTTTCTTCGGCGTTGCTCCCGGCACGAACGACAAAACCAATCCCAATGTGATGTCAGCGTTGCGCGAAAATACGATTTTCACCAACGTGGCGATGACTCCGCAGCGTGAACCCTGGTGGGAAGGCATGAGCGACCAGGTCCCCTCGGACATGCTCGATTGGCAAGGTCGTCCTTGGAATCCGGCAAATGGTCCGGCAGCGCAGGCAAATTCGCGTTACACCGTGCCCGCTGCCCAGGCTCCCTGCATTTCTCCGCGCTGGGAAGATCCCGCAGGAGTGCCCATCTCCGCATTTATCTTTGGCGGCCGCCGCGCGCGCCTCGCTCCTCTCGTCTACGAGGCGAAGGACTGGCAGCACGGAGTCTATATCGCTTCGACAATGGCCTCCGAGACGACAGCAGCAATCACCGGAGCCGTTGGAGTTACACGGCGCGATCCCATGGCCATGCTTCCCTTCTGCGGCTACAACATGGCCGATTATTTCGGGCACTGGCTGGAAATGGGCAGGAACATTCCTCACCCTCCGAAAATTTTTCACGTGAACTGG
Organism: Saccharimonadales bacterium (SeqCode); assembly: GCA_035486415.1. GTDB lineage: Bacteria > Acidobacteriota > Terriglobia > Acidiferrales > UBA7541 > Palsa-360. The sequence goes on along the minus strand of DATHNC010000144.1, from coordinate 1,696 downwards.
TTCCGCAAAGGCGCGGATGGAAAATTCCTATGGCCCGGCTATGGCGAAAATGCGCGCGTCCTGAAGTGGATGCTCGAGCGCATCGAAGGAAAAGGTGCGGCGACGGAAACTCCGATTGGAGCGGTTCCCACCACGAACGCGATTACGCTCGACGGCATTAACGTCTCCAAGGAAACGATGAACGACCTCTTGCGCGTCGATCCCGCGGATTGGGTCAAGGAACATGCCGACACCGGAAATTTCTTCGAGAAATTCGGAGATCGTTTGCCGGAAGAAATCAGCGAGGAACACTCTCGTCTTGGGGAACGCCTGCAGCGCACGGCTGTCGCACAAAAATAATATTCTAAGTGACGCACGTCACATCCAGGGGCAATTCAATTGTGGGATTATTTTGAATTGTCTCTGGGCGAATTATTGAAATTAATCGCGAGCTTAAGGCAGGTTCTGCTTGTTTTCATTTTTCTCAACTGCTAGTATCCGCGCCTTGAGAAGTCCTGTGCGAATTTCAATGTGTAAAACTCAAATATTCTGCCCAAACCGGTTTTCCACCTGGGCATTATTTCTCTTGGTCCTTGCCTGCGGGCTGAATCTATCGGGATGCGGCTGGGGCAGCACGGACGCTGCAACACGAGGCAAGGATGTTTTTCAGACATGCGCTCCGTGTCATGGCACAGACGGATCTGGGAATCCTGCCGTTGGCGCTCCGAATATCGCCGGAATGAAAGAATGGTATGTCGAAGAGGAATTGGATAAATTCCGCTCCGGTGTGCGTGGCATGCAATTTAACGACATGGAAGGCATGCGCATGCGCCCGATGGCGCTCAGCTTGCCCTCCGAAGATGATGTGAAATCCGTAGCGCACTATGTCGAATCGATGCCCCCGGTCCGCCACGCGGCCACGCTCCCCGGCGATCCAAATGCCGGCCAGGCAATTTTCGCGACGTGCGCGGCGTGCCATGGCGATAACGGCGCGGGCAATGAAGATTTGAAAGCGCCTCGAATTGCCGGAGTCGATGACTGGTATCTCGCCACGGAACTCAGAAAATTCAGAAGCGGCCTGCGCGGCACGAGTCCTAAAGACGCAGGAGGCCGCCTGATGCGTCCCATGGCGCGCGGATTGGCAGATGAAGATGCGATACGCAATGTCGTTGCCTATGTGGGCACGCTGAAGCCTTAGTCCAAGCGGGGAGAATAGTCTCTTATGGATCATCCGGAAGCATCCGCGGATCAAGTTGCCCAAGTTGTTTTTCAGATTATTTTAGTCGGCTCGATTGCTTTTATTTTGGGAGTCATCGTTTTAATCCGTTAGCAGGCTAGTCAGGAAGCGGGAGATTGCATGTACGAGCGGTATCTATCGGCTGCATCCACTTACGCGCACAGCATCGATCACCTCTTTATTTTAATTGCGGTGCTTGTTGGCTTTTGGCTGATCGCCGCCGAAACCATGATGTTTGTGCTGATCTTCAAATTTCGCGCCAAAGATGGCCGCCCCACGCAGTACATCACCGGCGAAGAAAAACATTTGAAGCGCTGGATCACCATTCCTCACGCTCTGGTTCTGGTTTGCGACCTGGTGATCATCGTGGGCGCAAGTTCGGTCTGGTACAACATCAAGCAGGATATGCCAGCGGCGCAGGAAACCGTGCGCGTGATTGGCCAGCAATGGGCCTGGAGCTTTCAGCAAGCGGGCCCGGAC
>DATHNC010000143.1:0-30067 GCA_035486415.1 Saccharimonadales bacterium (SeqCode) | reverse complement strand
GTGGCCTCTTCAAAGGCGTGAGCAATTTTTTCTCCCACCACCGAGCCCATTGTTCCGCCCAAAAATGCAAAATCGAAAACGACGAGCACAGCCTGCTGCCCACCGATTCGGCAAAAACCGGACGTCACAGCTTCGCGAACGCCCGTCTCGCGGCGAGCGTCCTGCAGCCGAACTCGGTATGATTTGTGGTCCGCAAATCCCAAAGGATCCACAGAAACAAGCTCGCGATCGAGCTCACGAAATGTACCTTTGTCCGCCAGCAACGCAATGCGCGCGCGCGACGGCATCGTTAAGTAGTGACTGCAGTTCGGACAAATGTATATGCATTCTTCCAAAACAGGCCGGGCAATCGTGGTACCACAACCGGGACACTTCACCGTGGACGAGACGGCGATTTTGGGTCTCAGCATGATTTCCTTCCTTCTGGTAACGACCGTGTTCTGAAGCCAGTAAGCGGATTTCGGCAGATCAATTATCTCAGGTTCAGCCGCCTCGATTGGATGAAAAAATAGAGCGTGTGATTAGTAGGTCAGCGAGACAATGGAGCTGTAGTTCATGGGGTCTAATTGGCAGGCGGGAAAGACCTTAGCGGATCTTACGAATTTGAGGTTTTAGGGAGGAGGGCCGAATGTGGGTGTTCACTCGGCCCCAGAGTGGTCAGGAATACGATCTGCTCATAAGTGAGACTAGGGGAGGGTCCTGATTTTGTCCAATTCATCGTTTTGATGGATTGAATCAGATTTCTGTTCACTCAATTGGAACAGTACTGGAAACTGCAACGTCGCCAGGAAAGTTACGTCAGGAATACATGGAATTTAAAATTATTTGCGAATTCAGGAATGAAAATCAGGAAGATTTTCTGGAAATAATTTCCGGAAACGAATGTTTGGCCGGATCGAATCTCGTATTTTCCCAAGCGCCGGGTGGACACGAAAGGCCGAGAACCGTTCGAAAAATGATATCGAGGTCCGAAAAGAAAGTGCGCGTCCTCGCATATTTCAAAGACATTTCCAGTTTTATGGGCATGATTCTTTTCACATATTGTTCTTCAATGGAACCCTGGTAGAAGAATTTTGCCTCATCACGAAAAATCAAGGAGGCCAGATCGGTGATCCCGGGCCGGGTTTGCAAGAGCTCTTCATATTCCTCGAAAAATATTTCGACAAATTTGTCCATCTGTGGGCGCGAGCCAACTAGTTGCATTTCTCCCTTCAGGACATTGACCAATTGCGGTAACTCGTCAAGTTTAAATCTTCGAAGGAAACCACCTACCCGGGTGACTCGCGAGTCTTGCGGCGCCGTGACCGTGCTTCCCTCCGTCGTGCTGTGAATCATGCTTCGAAACTTGTACAAATTGAATTTTTGAAATTTTCTGCCCACACGAATGTGAGAATAAAAAACTGGTCCGCCATCGTCCAGTTTGATGGCGATGGCAATCATGACAAACAGCGGAGCCATCACAAATAGTCCCAGCGCGGCGCAGGCCTCGTCGAATAATGCGCGCCAGTCGACTCCTGAATTCGTTTCGGATTCGATTGATTTAGGCCGGGTTGAGGATTTGATTGTCTTGGCCGCAGTGCTCTGCTCCTCGACTGACGGTCCCAGGGAAACCGTCGAAAGAGACTTTACGGCACTCTTCAGCAGTTGATCTGGAAATTCGCATTGCGATTGGATTGAAAAAATTTCTTGATAGACGGGAAGGGCCACGGGAATAGCCTCCGGGATCAGACGTAATTTGAGCGGGATTTGTTAAAGATGGGAACGAGATGAGATTTTATCTTGTAGTGGCCGCATTCACTTTTTGAGGCCCGCTTGGGGGTCTGCCGGATGTGGGACGATGGAAAAGTCCCAGCAGAAAACCAAGCGCGTAAGACAGTTGATAAGTGGCGAATACCACAGGTAGGACAGCTAGAAATCTCCATCCCTCTCGTTTCGCGACAATAATTGCGCACGATAAGGAAATGCTGAAATATAATCCTGCCAAAATATATAGGGCCGCGAGCAACCCGTCGTGCGACGATGTCCAGCCCATACGACTCGTCGCGCCCGCAAGAATTGGCAAGATGATTCCTGCGATCAAACAGCTTATCGGAACAAGGTTTCTGAGCGATGCCGGCCTGCCATGCTTGCGAACAGCGGCGACTTTCCAAAACCCGTTCTGAAAAAATTGGTGAGAAAGCGCGCTCAGTGTCGACCGGGGTTGGTACCAGGAAACAATTTTGGGTGATTGCCATAACTTGCCGCCCGAGGCAAGGATGCGAAAATTCAGCTCATCGTCCTGGCCGCGCACCATTTCCTCGTCAAATGGCCCAATGCAATCCAGTGTGGATTTGCGCCAGCACCCGTAAGGCACGGTACTCGCAGGCCCTTCGTAATGCGGGTCACGAAATTTCGCGTTTCCGACCGCGAAGGGCACATGAAACGCATGCGCAATCGCCTGCGGAATATAGCCTTCTGCACGGGTTAATGCCGGCCCTCCAACATTATCCGCATTTGTTTCCTGGAGTACTTCGACGCAGGTACGAACATAATCCGGCGCGTAGATCGAATGCGCATCCATCCGAAGAATTATTTCGCCGTTTGCTTCCGCGATCGCATGGTTCAACCCTGTGGCGGCAATTTTTTCGGGATTGTCGATGACTCGAAGCACGGAGGACTTCTTGTCAAATTCTGAAAGAACTGCTCGCGTGCCATCTTCGCTCATGCCGTCCGCGATCAGGATTTCCATTTCCAGACCGCGTAAATCCTGGTGAAATAAACAACCAAGAAATGTCCGGATATGCCGGATTTCATTCCGGCAGGAAACAATCACCGAGATACAAATGGGTTCGCTTTGATGCATAATCCGCCTCCATTTTCCGGGAGACAATTTCTGAAATGTATTTGTCGGGATGTTACAGAAATAAATCAGGCGCGCGGGGCAGCCGTCTCCAGCGTGCTCCACTGAATTTCTTTCATTTCCAATTCCAAGACGTTTCTTTCACACAGTCCGACGACAGCGATGGCCAAGGACAACGCGATAGTGGGAAGTTTTTCCCAATACAGCGTTGGCAGGCCGAGGCTATCAAGGCATAACGTAAAAATCAGCGCCAGAATCATTGTGCCCTGGTCTTGATATCCAAAATTCCTGAACAGAACAAATCCAGCCCGGACGAATTGAAAAATTAAGATCAAAAAAAGCAGCAAACCTCCCAAGCCCAATTCCAGCCAAACGGCGAGATAAGCGTCATGCGCGCGGCCTTCGCTGCCGATCAGCATCAGGTATGGCAATTCCTGCCCGAACCCGTGTCCGATGATTGGTTGTGTTTGAATGCCTTGAATGGCCATGCCCCAGCGGTCAAACCGGTGACTGAATCCTTCTCCCGTGGAGAGATTGACGGATGTCGCATCTTCCATCAATTCGGGCCGACGTGCGTGAAGATAGAGCAAAGCACAAACACACACCGCGGCAAACACCAGCACCCACTTCCAGCGTCGCGACAAGGCAAGAAACAACACGAAACCGGCGGCGATGCTCAACGTGGTGCCGCGCACAAACACGAGTGCCGGAACGAGAGCGAATCCCATGGCGAGGCCGGCCCACAATATTCTGCTCACGGGAGATTTTGAAAACAGGATCGCGCCGAGACCTGCGCCGAACACGAATAAGATTGCCACCTGCCCCATCGTATTCGGATTCCATGTGCTGAAAGTAGCGGCGCTTTTCAGTTCCTGAAAATTCACAATGTTCGCCGATGAGCTGTCCCCCAAATGTATGCGAATTTGAAATACCAGGGCAACCCCCCCGCACATCAAGCCGCAAAGAAAAAATTGAAGCCTGCGTTCCGATTGGATGAGCCGAGGCAATACCAACAGGATGACCACGCATCCGGCCATTTTCGCGCATTCATAAGCGCCGGGAGGATTTCCTAACGCGGTCTCCACCACAATGGATAGTGCGCAGGCCACGAAAAATATCGCCTGCCACACGAAGATATTTTTCTGTTTTTGAGTTGGCGGCGCGGGTGTCCAAAGAATTGTGCGAACCAGAAAAATAAAAATCAAAATATCATCGATCCTGATATTGATCGTTGCCCCTATTGGGAGTGCTACGTCAGGAAACCCGAGCGCAAAAGCATAGAGAAACAGGCCGTATTCAACCTTCGTCCATAGAATGCCAATCGCGATCAGTGTCGCGATTCCGAGCTCAAGCCAGAGTATGGATGTGAGGTACATGTCCGTTTTCTATTTTTCGGACCAATTTCAACGCACAACTTCTATCCGGGTTTTTCTTTCTATGCGCTGCGCCGGTACGCCGCCCGCTGAGGTGTATGCCGGAATTTCATGCGTCGCCACCGAATTGGCCGCAAGGAGCGCGCCGCTCCCAACGACCACTCCCTTCGTGACCGTCGCATGCGCCGCGATCCAGGCCCCGCAGCCAATGCGAATGGGCGCGGAGTCCGGGGGACCGAATCGATATGACCCGTCAATTTGCGTGTGATTTCCCGTAATCAGCATTGCGTATGGCCCAATAAGTACTTCATCTTCCAATATGATTCCGCCGACGGCATGCAGCCAGCAGCCCATCCCAAGGAAAACGTCGTTGCCAATTTCCATGCGATTCGTAAAGTTGATGGTCACGCGCCGCGCCACTTGAAGATTTTTTCCGCAGCTCTGGAACGAAGGCCGCAACAAAAATCCGCGTAGTTGCAGAACAGGCCGCAAATCGGGCAGCCATGCCGTTGCCAGGCAGACAAAATGAAACCAAAGATATTGGAGCACTCGCAATTTTTTGTGACCTATCCTTGTGGCACGGAGGCCCTGTGCAGCTGTACGCCCGCGTTCAATTCTTTTAAGACCGAGACAATAAATCGATCTAACGTCTGGCTCTGCGCCCGAATCAAGCCGTTGAAGATCAGGGTGCGTCGCAATTCCGTATCGCGCATTACGCGCTCAATCGCACGCGCCAATGCCGTCGCATCTTTGGGAGGAACAAGCAATGCGTCGAAACCATGTGTAACTGTGGTTGGCACGCCTCCCACGGTTGTCGATATGCACGGCAAACCGTTGGCCCGGGCTTCGACCAGGACATGCGGAGTTCCCTCGGAGAGCGTTGGCAATACAAAAATGTCCGCGGCGCGCATGATGTTGAATAAAGGGGCGCCATTCGGGACATAGTCCGTCCAGCGAATTCGCCTGCAGATGTCGTGCCTGGCAACAATTTCGCCAAGTTTATTGCAATAGTCCGGAAATTCGCGCGGCCCCACAATCTCCAGCCTCCACGGGAAGCACGGATCAAGCTGTGAAACTGCATCCAGTAAATATTCAATCCCCTTCTCCGGGCGCACAAATCCGACGAAAAGTATTCGCACGACTGACTGCTGGCAGGTATCGGAACGATAGAAAAACTCTCGCTCTTTGATTGTGCTGGAAACGATTTCGGTAGTTCGCGGTGAGGCGTATGCCTCAGCCAATTCGTGGCCGTTGCAGATCAATGCTCCGTTTGTGATCCAGCGCCCCGCGCGCGTGACGAAGCGGTCCTGCAGTGCAAATAGAAGTGATAAAGAATCAGCCGCGCGACCCTTCCTTGCCCCGGTTCGCAAGAGGGCAACCGGATCGCCCACAATCCAGTGGCAGATGGGCTTTTGAAATAACCACGCGCACAAGTAAAGGACGGCGATGTACGGGCACATTCCGCGGACGAACAATGCATCCACGCGCCGGCACGTCCGAATATAGGCTCGCGTGATGCCAAAGAAATGCAGCAGCGATCCGGCGGTTGAATTCCAGTAAGGCTGCTCGATTAGTTCAAGATTGGGAGCATGCAACGGGCCATCAAACGGCACAGGGGGTGGACCGTGTATAACCCTTGCGCACATATAAACTTTTTCAAACTGCTCCGCCAACGCCTCGGCCACCCGCCCGGAAGCCGATTGCATATAGATTTCGCCGTCGCAGGAATATGTGCGGACGGGAGTCACGTAGCCAAGAATTTTATTCATGTCGAAATACTTTCAATCTGCGGAAATTGAGGCTGGGATTCGCAAATACCTAAAACGCAGATCGGCCACTTGCTGGAAAAACAACCTGAAATTTCCCGCTCCAAACGGCCAGAATTGGAACGGCGAAATTTCCAGCCACTCCGCTGCCGCGATGATCAACACTAGCAATTGCACGCAGGCGCTTATGCCAACTGCAAAAGCCATTCCCATCAACTCAAACCCGCGGAGGAAGAAAACAACAGAAAGCGCCATGACTCCAGCGCCGATCAGTTGGCTTAGGAGCCCTGCCTGCGGGCGCCCGGCGCCTCGCAATCCTTGATTCAAAATATTGGCAGATCCCATGACTGCTGCGGAGAGGGCCAAAAGCATGGCGGGCCGGACGGATTTTGCGTACGCGAATCCGAACAACGGGCCGACCAGTATCGGAATTAGGCACGAAAGCGCAATGCCCACGGCGCAGGAAATTAGTGTGGATTGCCGAAACGTTTCCGTAATGATCTTTTCCCGGTTCTTTGAATCTTTTTCATTGGAAAGGACGGCAAACGAAGTGATCCCCAGAGCTTCGCCCAGAGAAGATTGCCCGTTGGCAAATGCGCAGGCCACGGCATAAATCCCCGCAGCTTCTGCATTGAACAGCGCCACAACCAGTATCGTATCGAGCTGCAGCGAGATCAGATTGCTGATGGTCGCCCCAAAAAATGGCATCCCTTGCCGCATCAGGTGAGAGCATTCATGCAGGAACGATTTCCCCACGACGAATGATTTCCTGTGAACCCAAACGCGCACCAGAAGCGACAGCAATTGGCTGGCAAGAAATGCCACAACAAACCAGCGAATCTGAACCCTCTTAGTGATCCCGATCAGGCTTATCATAATGAAATAAAAAACAAAAAATGAAAGCCGCAGCAAATTGTAGCGGCGCCAGCGCATCCGTCCGTGCTCCACGGCCAGAAGCACCTGATTCAAAATGTCTAACGGCAGAAGTAAAAGAAAAAGTCGCGTGACCGGTAGCAAGTAACGCCTGTCCGCAGGCAAAAGCCACGGAAGCAGAAAATATCCTGCCGCAAAAAAAATACAAGCCGTCGCCAGTCCGACCGCTGTTCCCGCGGCAATCCAATCGCCTTCGTTCTTCGGTTTTTTCGCCACTTCTCGCGCAACCGCCCAATTGCACCCCATCAATCCCAGATTACTCAGGATCGTGGGCCATAAAATAACCGTGGCGAGTTCACCGCGCGATGCTGGGCCAAGTAACCGAGCCGTCAGAATCCCTGTGGCCGCGCCGCAAGCCTGAATGATCACACTCGTGGAAAATGTTCCGCAGTTGGCTTTGGAAAAAAGCATGGGTCATTCGCAATTTAAGCCTCGGCCTCGACCACGTCCTCCTTGGGACGAGGAACGCTGTAATAGGAATAATCGTTCATCGATTTATCGAGGTTATTCAGGACAACGCCGATCAGGTTTGTGCCCACCGACCGCGCTTGAGATTCCGCATACTGTACAACCTGGCGCGGTGTTTCTCCGCCTTTTACGACCAGTATCGTGGCGCTAACCATGCTTCCCAGAATCCGGCTGTCAGCGCGATTCAGCAGCGGCGGCGAATCTAGAATCACGAAACGATAAGTCACCATCGACTCCTGCAACATGGCCCGCATCCGATCCGACGAAAGCAATTCCGATGGGTTTTCCGGAATAGGACCGCAATGCATTATGGATAAACCCCTGACGGAAGTGGGGTAAACCATTTCTTGCCATGCGCCTTGCCCCGGCAAATAACTACTCAGGCGGGATCCTCGTTGGGGGAAATATTTCTGAATGGTGGGGCGCCGCATGTCGGCGTCGATCAATAAAACGGGCTGGCCAAGTTGCGCCAGGGAAAATGCAAGATTTACGGCCACAGTCGTTTTCCCTTCCCCGGGTTGCGCGCTGGTCACCAGGATGGAATTTGCGAATCGCCCCGATGCGGAGAGGATGACCGAAGTCCTAAGCTCGCGAAATGCTTCCGAAAATGCCGAGCCTTTATGAATCCCCAGGTCGTTGCCGCAGTGCTCGTCGGCGAAAATACTGCCCAGGGAATTTTTAGTCTCGCTGGTGCCAAGATTCAGCTCCTTTTCTCCTCGGGATATCGTCTTTCGGTTCTTTTTATTTAATGCGGCGTAACTGGGAACAAAACCGATCACCGGCACTCCCAAATAATTGAAAACATCTTCGCTATAACGAATCGTCTGGTCCAAATGCTCCTTCAGAAAAGCCATGCCAACTCCCAGTCCCAACCCCAGGAATGTCGCCAGCCCCAAATTGAGAGGAAAATTGGGAGCGATGGGCTTGAAAGGAATTCTGCCCGGATCCACCACGCGAATGTTGCCCGCTTTGAGGCCAGCCGAAACACCTGCCTCCTTCAGCCGCTCTAATAAACCTTCGTACAAACCTTTATTCGTTTCCACTTCGCGATTCAGCATTCCGTATTGCACGGATTTTTCAGCAACGTGGTTGGCCTGCGCCTGAGATTCGTTGAACGATTGCCGCACCAATTTTTCACGCCGGACGGCGGCGAAATAATCGTTACTGATTTTTTGCGCCGCCCGCCGGCGTTCCCTCTCCAGGGAATTTTCAATTTCCGTAATCTGGCCCTGAATTTCCTTAACCTTCGGATAATCTTCCGTGAACGTGGCGGCCAGTTGCGCGTGTTCCCGTTGCAGGTCTGTGAGTCGCACGGTCAAGTCCTGCAATAACTTATTGTCAAAAACCCCGGGGAGCGATCCGAAGTCGCCCGCCTGAACCAGTCGATAAATCGACTCCTTCTCAAACCGGTCCGCCTCCGCTTTGGTCAGCTCACTCTGGATACCGAGCACGCTTTGATTCACGATACTTTCCGAATCCCCTTTTCCAGTTTCTAAATATAGAAGCCCGTTGTCAGTGGAATATTTTTGCAAATCGTCTTCCGATTTTTCGAGTTTCGATTTCAGGTCGTTCAATTGTTGCGAAAGCCAGGAAGATGCTTTTTGCGTAGCGTCCCACCGGGCCTGAAAATTTTTCTGAATATAATTGTCGATTACCGTGTTCACAGCTCGCGCCGCTAATTCCGGGTCTTGCGAGTCGAATCGAAGTTCCACCACGCGGCTGCGGCGAACTGGCCTGATATCCAGCCGGTCTTGAAACCGTTTCAAGACCATTTCCTGGACGAATGGGTCATCCACGTTTTTATTCTGCGTGGAAGGTCCGGCGGCCGAAACCTGGGGGGCGATGGAATTCCAAGGCCAGCGAAACCTCGATGGTAAAAATTCACCGTTCTGATCCAAATCAAGTCGATGGATGACGCGCTCGGCCAGATCGTCGCTGCCCAGCACTTTATATTGCGTTTCGAGGTAGGCGTCCGAAACCTCATCCATCTGAAACAGTTCTTGCGGGTTTGGGACATTCGGATCTTCTTTATCAATTTCAATCAGAGCCTTGGCCCGGTAAACTGGCTTCTCTTTCCAGGATCCGATCAAAACCGTAAGAAACAAGACCGCGAATGCCGTGAGCACAGTCCAATGGTGCTTTCGAACAATTCTCCACCACGCGACGAGGTCCGGCGGTTTTTCCATCTCGGAAGGACGAAGCCCTCCCGGCAGCACCCGCCGCCGCTCCACGCGGACATTGCGTGGAGAGATCACCTCCATTTTGTTATTTTCTTTTTCGTCAGAGCCCATGGGTTACCATTTATAAATCGCCACGCCCGCCGCGGTTTGCAACGCCGCCGCGGAACCTCGGTACAACATGCTTTTTGCCGCGCTATTTGGCACAAAAACGACGTCCTCGGATTCCAGCAATATGTCCGCCTGTTTTCCTGAGAAAATTTTCCCAAGATTTACGGATATTTCTTCTCGTTTCCCAGTGTGCGAACTCATCCGAATAATTCGCGTCTGGCTGATTGCGGATGTATGCGTTGTTCCCTGTGCCAGCGCCAGTGCCTGCAAAATGGAAATGCTCTCGTTGTTTTGCAGAACAAATCCGCCCGGCTTGTTGACCTCTCCCACCACATACACAATTCCCGCGCGCGAGACCGTAACCACGTCTCCGGGGCGAACCAGCACGTTTAGCGCGGGATCGGAGGATTCCAGCAATTTCCTCAGATTTATGTTTTCGATTTTGGGATTTCTGTCCGGCGTTGAGGGCGCTATCGCACCATTTTTAATAAGAATTTCGTGATTCTGGAGGACGCGGCCGGTCGCACTCTGCTTCATCTCAGAATGGCTCAAATTATTTAAATCCGCTTGCTCGCCGCCATGCAGGATGGACACAGTATCGCCTGCGTCGTCTGCCAACCCTTGCGCCATGGAAAGAATTTCGAGCAGCGTCTTAGGGCCGCGAATTTGAAATACGCCCGCCATTTTCACGGCTCCTACTACGGACACCGCGTGACTTTGCAGTTCCTGAATGAAGACACCCACATGCGGGTCTTTCATGTAGGTGCGGCGCAACAATTCTTGAAGAACGGATTGCAGTTCGCGTGGCGTCAGTCCCGCCGCGTGAACTTCGCCCAGCAATTGCGTGGAAATATCGCCGTTGGCCGAAACCCGCAGCGTTGTATTCATTTCCGGCGCTTCAAACACACTGATATTCAACAAATCATCAGGCCCGATGCTCGAGTCATTGCTAACAACCGGTGTAGAGGGGGCGACAAGGTCTTCGCGCATCGACTGGACCAGCGCACTTTTTTTCACAGTAGTTTGCAGTAGAGGAGAATTTTCAGAATTCGCATCCCTCACGCTCTGCGCAAGTGCAGAGATTGCCACGGTGATCAATGCAAGCAACAGCATTACTCTTAAGATGACAATCATGTTGCGTGACCGTTTCATTTTCTACCTTCACCTCAAACTTCCAGGAGCGGATTTAAACCACGCTCTCCACGGAATCGTTTTTCACTCGAAATGTATATTCACGACGCATGAATATTTCCGAGACGCTTACGCCGATTGCAATCATCGGCGCCTCCACCGCGTGATAGAGCAGAACAGAAAGGCTCGTGAGCACCGTCGTGAAAATCGCAATCTGCAATCCGCGGCCAAGACCGCGGCAAACTACGAACCCGACCCAAATCGCAAAATAGTGCATTAAATAAATTCCATAGGAATACCGCGCGATCCGCTTGGCCAATCGAGCGAGCATGTTTTCACGCATTTCCCGAAAGAAACTCATTCCCAAGCCAATCGCAAAGCAGATAAACCATCCAACCTCGATAGGTTGCTTCCCCGAAAGCCACAAAAACACTCCGCAGCACACCCCCAGGAAAATCAGCCACGAGGAAGCTGGAAGAAATCTGGAGCGGCCCCAAAGTTTGTAAGCCACGATTCCGGGAAGAAAGCACGGCAAAAAACGGGTAAACTTCAGCAACGCTTCCGCGGGTGAACGTATGCCTCCTTCGCTGAGCGGCAACATGCCGGAGAAAAAACCTACTGCGAACCAGAGCGCTACCGCCGACCACCAGAACGCGATCATTCCCCACCAGGACCGAACCCAGCTAGCGAATAGAAACAGCGCGGGCAGCGCCACGTACATTTGCAATTCCAACGGCAGGCTCCACAGGATGCCCGGATTCGCTTTTTGCTGGGTCACGTTTTGAATCAGAAACAGATTCGCCAGCAGGTTTCCCGTCGACTGATGAAGTAGATTAAATTTCCCGAATTGCAGATCTGATGGAATGTGGAATAAATAGGCAAAAGCGACAACAAGGATTGCCAGCGGATAGATCCGAAAGCACCGGCGAATCATAAACGGCACGAACAGCGATTGACTGGATTCCGCGTGCAGCCTTTCGAGCGAGAACATCAGCACCAGAGTGGTGTGAACAAAAAAAAGCATCACTCCCAGCAACCCAAAATCCGTGACGCGCAATGCGCCGGGCTGCCAGTTAAATAATTTCGCCAGATGAAAGCCCACCACCAGCAACACGGCAAAAGACCGGAGCAAATCGAGATTTCGCGAATTGGCTGCCAGTCTTTCCATGTCCTTAATCCCTCTTCCAAACTTACCCGCCACAATACCGGAAGAATATTTCATGCAGTACAACACTCAATTTCAAGCCACCGCGGTCATGCGAGAGGTCACCACCCTCGCATGCATTGCCCCGACTCGTTCAATATTCGACATTCCCACTTCCACAGCAGCCGACCTGCCGAGCATCTGCATCGAAATAATCAGCTGGACGAGATTTTTTTTGCGAATCAATATTCCCTCAAGCCCCGCCAATGCTCCGCTCTTCACCCTGACACGATCTCCACATGCCAAATAGGGATGCGGTTCAACAGCGGCGTGACTTCCCAGAATCTTCCTGACTGCATCGAGGTGCGTCTCCGAAACAATTGCCGGCTGTCCGCCAAATCGCACTATATGAATAACCCCCGGCGTCGAGAGGATCTGGAGCGGGCGGTCCATCCCCCCGCGAACGAATACGTAACTTGGAAACAAGGGAAACCAGAGCTGCTTCGAACGGTCTTGCCACTGGCGCGTGGAATTGCAGAGTGGAAGATAGACCTCATAATTCTTATTCGAAAGGGCCAGGGCCACAGGTTTTTCATGCTGGTAGCGGGTGAACAGCGCATACCAGTTTAACGCTCCGGCTGCGCTGACGATTTGATCGCGGTCTTCTGATGGGTTCATGGAGCTCCGCCCTTTGACTTACAGAAAAGCTTCCGCCATTCAGTGACACTTGCTCTTCAATTCGAAACTTTCTCGAATCCAAGTTCAAAACCTCTATAAAGAGTGGCCAGCACGATAAAGAGTTTCAGGTTGTTCGAACAGGGGTAAGACGCACTCCCAACTTACACGTGACACATTGTTGTCACCATACGTGACAAGTTGCCCTATCGGTTAACAGCAGGACAGGAACGCAAGATACTTCTAAAGACATCTCTAAAAGGAAAAAGGCTTGGCAAGTTGGCACGATTAATGACATTATGTGCATATATCACTTGATTAGTTATAACGATTAAGATAGTCTGCGCCCGTCGGCCCTTGTACTGAATTAGCAGCTCATGACACACGCCTTACGCTCGCTTAGCGCAAACATCCGCGTCCTCATCGCGGACGCCGACCGCATGAGCGGGCAGCTGATCGCCGAGGGCCTTGCGCGCGGGCGTCATGACATCGATGTGATCGGGGTTTCCAACAATTCCGTAGAAACGATTCGGGAAATCGAAAAGAACCGCCCGGACGTTGCCCTGATCAATGTTCACCTCGGCGACGGCAAGCTAACCGGGTACAACGTCCTGCAAACACTGCAAGCTCTTTCTCCCCGAACCTCTGCCATCATGCTGATTCCCGATTCGGAACGAGACCTGGTCGTGGACGCCTTCCGCGGCGGTGCCAGAGGCGTTTTTTGCCGCTTCCAATCCATCAAATTATTGCCCAAATGCATTCGAACCGTACATGAAGGCCAAATCTGGGCGGACACGCGTAACCTGGTCTATCTTCTCGACTTCCTCACTCAACTGAAACCTCTCCGTTTGATCAAACCCGGTGGCGGAATGTCCCGCTTAACCCCTCGCGAAGCCGAGGTCGTTCACCTGCTTGCCGACGGCCTGAGTACCCGCGACATCAGTCAAAAGCTCGCGCTGTCCGAGCACACGATCCGAAATTACCTGAGTGCTATCTATGACAAGCTCGGCGTTTCCAGCCGCGTCGAATTGGCCCTCTATGCCGTGCACCGCGAAGACCTCAATCGTCCTCTTAGCGAATAAATAGTTCGTCCCCTGCCGTTGAAAGAATCGAGTGATATCATTCAGCGATTAAGAATAAACGTGACGGATGCACGGCCGCACAAGAACTGCCGCAGTTCCGCGCAGTGCATCACGATGAGGAGAATGCCGCGATGAGTCATTCGGCCCGGTACGAACGCGGGTTGGCAAAATTTGGGGAGATGTACGGCGACCTGGCCAAGACTTTTCTGGCTTCACTGGAAGATGTCGCGCCCGATCTCGGAACCTATGTGATGGAGTTCGCCTTTGGAGATATTCATTGCCGGCCCGGGCTGAGCCTGGCTTCGCGCGAGATTGCCACGGTCGCGGCGCTGACCGCCCTTGGCACCGCAGAGCCGCAGCTTCGCGCGCATATTGACGGAGCGCTGAACGTGGGATGCACCGAGCAGGAAGTAGTGGAAGTGATTATGCAGATGGCGCTGTACGCCGGATTTCCAGCGGCGCTCAACGCAATGCAAATCGCGCGGGAAGCATTTCAAAAGCGCTCCCTCACAAAGAATCGCGGAAAGAAAATCAGACGCCAGAATCAAAATTAGCCTCGCCGTGAAATATCCAATTGACGATCCAGGGAATTTCCATTGATTCCGCATTCCCTTTTTGAATTTAAGTTTTCTTTAACAATCGCCTATCCATTTCTAAAAATTTCAACATATTGGTAGAAGCATGATTGCGTACGTTCTCCGCAACTAAAAATCGAGTCGCGCGTGGGCACGACCTCAACCCATTCATTTCCCTCATAACTCCATGAAAATTGCGGAGATCACTATCCCGGCCTTCCCATTCAGCAAGTTCGTGCTTATGGAATGGCTTCAGTTTTGCAATTAAGTTAAAGCGAATGGAAAGAATGGACGATGAACTGCATGAGAGAAGTCCGAGCGTAAGCTTCACTCATAATCCGTACGTACCGATAACAAGTTCAAACCGGCGTCGATTATTCCGCCGCGCAAAGTGGATTTTTTTTAAGACGGCTGACCGCAACCCGGGTGGTGCAATGGACGATCTGATTAACGATTTCCTGGTTGAAAGCAACGAAAATCTGGACCGGCTCGACAGCGAGCTGGTGAAGCTTGAAACCGATCCGTCCTCCCAGGAACTTTTGTCGAGCATTTTCCGCACGATCCACACGATTAAAGGAAGTTGCGGCTTCCTCGGATTCAGCAAGTTGGAAAAAGTCGCTCATGTGGGCGAGAGCCTGCTGTCGCGTCTTCGCGAGGGGAAACTTTCCCTGACGCCGGAATTCACGACCGGGCTCCTCGCCATGGTCGACGCCATCCGCAACATGCTGGGAGAAATTCAAAAAACCGGACAGGATGGAAATGAAAGTTATCCGGACCTGATTGAAACATTAAACAAACTGCAAGACCGGGATCAGCCGGGTCCGCAAAAAGTGAATCCTGGCTCCCCATCGCCTGATGATATTCCCAATCAAAATCAGGCCGATTTCATGCAGAAAATCCTCGCCAAATCCGCTGCGCCGTCGCCGGATTCAGTTCAAGTAAACTCGCTGGCACCGCTGCACCACGAATCGCCGTCTGTTTCCTCCTCCGCAGGGCCGGAAGAAGCTTCGTCCGCTCCGCATCCTCCCGAAGAAACGAAGTCCGCGAACGTTCCAGGAGAAACGATTCGCGTGGATGTCCATTTACTCGACCGGTTGATGAATCTGGTCGGTGAACTGGTGCTGACCCGAAATCAGATCACGCAGTTTTCCGCGCGGCAAACCGATCCAAATCTGGTTAGTCCGGCGCAGCAGTTGAATCTTCTTACCAGCGAATTGCAGGAAGAGGTGATGAAGACGCGCATGCAGCCGATCAGCACCATTTTCGACAAATTCCCACGCGTCGTGCGCGACGTTGGCATGGGCTGCGGCAAACAAGTACTGATCGAAATGATGGGCAAGGATACGGAACTCGACAAAAGCCTCCTCGAAGCCATCAAAGATCCGCTGACTCATATCGTCCGCAATTCGGTGGATCATGGAATTGAAACTCCTGAATTGCGTGTCGCGCGCGGCAAACGCGCCGAAGGACATTTGAAATTGCGCGCCTGCCATGAAGGCGGCCAGGTGGTGATCGAAATCGCGGACGATGGCGCGGGAATCGACACTTCCCGCGTCAAGAACAAAGCGCTCGAGCGCGGACTCATTACACCGCAGCAAGCGGCGAACATGAGCGAACGCGAACTGCTCAACCTGATTTTCCTTCCCGGCTTTTCCACGGCCGAAAAAGTAACCAATCTTTCCGGGCGTGGTGTTGGCATGGACGTGGTCAAGACCAACATTGATCGCGTGAACGGCTCCGTGGACATTCACAGCGCCATGGGAGCGGGAACCACCATTAAAATTAAGATTCCTCTGACACTGGCCATCGTCCCC
This sequence comes from Saccharimonadales bacterium (SeqCode), assembly GCA_035486415.1. Lineage (GTDB taxonomy): Bacteria > Acidobacteriota > Terriglobia > Acidiferrales > UBA7541 > Palsa-360. The sequence continues at coordinate 13,979 of DATHNC010000143.1, read as the reverse complement.
GCTTTGGTCGTGGTCTGCGCCGGAGAGCGCTTTGCGATTCCTCAAGTCAGCCTTTGCGAACTCGTAAGAATCGAAGCGGACGCGGCGAATTCCAAAATCGAATTCGTGCATGGCGTTCCTGTTTACCGATTGCGCGGGCGACTCTTGCCGCTCGTATATCTAGATCAGGCGCTGCATCTCGAGCGCACTCCGGAATCCGCCGCCTTGCTTGGCTCTGCCGCAACCATTGTCGTGTTGCAGGCCGACGATCGCCAGCTCGGCCTGGTGGTGGACGAGATCATCGACACCGAAGAAATTGTCGTCAAACCGCTCGGCAAAAAATTGAAAGGCGTCAAAATTTTTGCCGGAGCAACCATCATGGGCGACGGCCGCGTAGCGCTGATTATTGACGTCCTCGGACTGGCTCAGCAGACGAATATCGTCTCCGAAGTCCGAAGCCGCAATGCTTCCAGCCATGACGAAGCCGCCGAAATAGATAAAAACAAAGGAAATCGGCAAGCGCTTCTGCTCATACAAGTGGGTCAGCAGGGCCGCATGGCGATCCCTCTTGCCTTAGTGGCACGCCTCGAAGTGTTTGCCCCCGCGGCAATTGAGCATTCAGGTTTTCAGGATGTTGCGCAATACCGCGGAGAGATCATGCCGCTGGTCCGCGTGTCAGACATTCTGCAAATTACCGCGGGCGAGAAGGATGCCAGCGACGTCATACAGGTGGTCGTTTATTCAGAAAAGGGCCGCCGGGTGGGCCTCGTTGTGGACCGCATTCTAGACATCGTCGAGGAAAATGTAGTCATCCAAAACCCGTCTCACCGGGACGGCATTCGGGGCTCGATGGTCATCCAGAGCCGTGTGACGGACTTGCTGGACATTCCATCCATCGTGCGTTCGGCACAGATCAATTTTGACCAGGAACAGCCTCCCGTTGAGGATCTTGTTTCGGCCTGATCACTCTAGCAGCCGCCATAGGAGCGAGTTGATGAGTTCGACCCAGCAATTCTGCACCTTCTTTCTCGACGGTTACATCTTCGGAGTTCAGGTGGAGCAAGTGCGCGAAGTCATCCGCTACCAGGAAATGACGCGCGTGCCGCTCGTTCCAGCGGTGGTGCGTGGACTGATCAATCTGCGCGGCCAAATCATAACTGCCATCGATTTACGCCGCCGGCTCGGCATGAAGGACCTTCCAGAGGGCGAACTGCCCATGAACGTGGTGGTGCGAACCGAAGATGGCGCAATTAGTTTTCTGGTGGATGAGATCGGAGACGTAATCGAGGTGCAGGACGATACGTTCGAGCCTCCTCCGGAAACCTTGCAAGGATTGGCACGCGAGGTTGTTCATGGTGTCCACAAGCTTCCGGGCAGGTTGATGCTCGTTCTGGATATTGAAAGGGCCGTGAATCCGGACGACTTGAACGGCCATATTTCTTGAGAACATTTTCAGTGAATACAGAACCGTTAATTCCTTCCGGCCCGTTTTAAATTTTTGAAATTTTGCATTGGGATACCAGTTTCCAACACATTGAGAAACAATATCAACCTTGAGGAGCGACAATGCCAGTCCTGACGCAACCCGTTCGACGCACAAAAACCGAAGGCGGCAGACACAATGGGAAAACCACCATAAGCGCCGCGGAACAAAGGAATCTGGATTACAAGGGACAAATCGAAGCCCTCAGCAAATCCCAGGCTGTAGCTGAATTTCAGATGGATGGAACGGTGCTCACGGCAAATGAGAACTTCCTACGCGCGGTGGGGTACACCCTCGATGAAGTGATCGGCCGGCCCCACAGCATGTTCGTCGATGCAAACTACCGGGAAAGTCCCGAGTACCACGAATTCTGGGCCGCGCTGAACCGCGGCGAGCACCAAACGGGCGAATATCAGCGCATGGGTAAGGGTGGCAGGGAGATTTGGATTCATGCCTCCTATAACCCCATTCTCGATTTAAATGGCCGTCCGTTTAAAGTCGTCGCATATGCCACGGACGCCACGAAACAACACAAACTTTTGGAAGAAATCGAAGATCTCCGTGTCCGCGCCGGAATTACGAACATGACCAGCATTGTTTCCGAATCGGACCTTAAAGGCGACATTATCAACATCAATGAAAAGTTTATTGAAATATCGAAATACAGCCGGGAAGAATTGATTGGGCATCCTCACAGCACCACCCGCCACCCGGATATGCCCAAGGAAACCTTCAAAGAGCTGTGGTCCACGATCGGCCGCGGAAACACATTCCACGGAATCATCAAGAATCGCGCGAAAGATGGAAATCCTTACTACGTGGACGCAGTGATCGCTCCGGTATTGGGCAAGAACGGAAAACCCAAGAAATACATTGGAGTGCGATACGACATTACCGCGGCGGAAACCGAGCGGCAGGACATGAAAGGCGTAATCGGGGCGATTGATTCGACCTATTACTACGTCGAATACGACACCAAAGGAAACGTGCTGAAGGCGAATGGAAATTTCCTCCAGCTATCCGGATACCAATTCGAAGAAATTCGCGGAAAGCACGAACGCCTTTTTGAAGATCCCCTTCACGCCAACTCGGATACCTACAACAAGCTTTGGTCTGATTTGAGTACCGGAAAAGCGCGCAGCGATGTTTTCAAGAAAATTACAAAAGCCGGGCGGGAGATATGGGTCCAGGCGGTTTATGCCTCCATAAAAGATGAAATGAACCGGATTTATAAATACCTGGAAATCGGCACGGACATTACGGCCCAAAGATTGGCCAATGCGGATTACGCAGGGCAGGTCACAGCCATCGCGAAATCGCAGGCCGTCATCGAATTTGAGATGGACGGCACAATCATCACCGCCAACGATAATTTCCTGAAAGTACTCGGCTATACGCTGGCCGAAGTCAAAGGCAAGCATCACAGCATGTTTGTGGACGAAGATCATCGAGAAAGTCAGGACTACCGGCTGTTCTGGGCGAAGCTGAACCGAGGCGAATACCAGTCTGACGAATATAAGCGAATTGGCAAGGGCGGCAGAGAAGCCTGGATTCAAGCCTCCTATAACCCCATTCTGGATTTAAACGGCAAGCCATTCAAAGTGGTGAAGTTCGCGACTGACGTCACGGCGCAGAAAGTGGCGGCGGAAGAGTTGAAACGGAAGGTGGACAGTATTCTGATCGTTGTTTCCGCCGCCGCGCAGGGAGATCTAACTCGAAACATAACCGTTTCGGGAAATGACGCCATCGGTCAAATGGGCGAAGGGCTTTCCGGATTTCTAAAGGATCTGCGAGCCAGCATGGGAAAACTGGCCCAAAACTCGCAAGCCCTTTCCAGTTCCGCCGAGGAACTGTCCGCCACCAGCCAGGAAATGAGTTCCAACGCCGAAGAAACATCCGCACAAGCCAACGTCGTTTCCGCCGGTGCCGAGCAGGTGAATTCCAACCTGCAGACCGTGGCCACCGGCACCGAGGAAATGAGCGTAACGATCAAGGACATCGCCAAAAACGCAACCGAGGCGGCCAGAGTCGCCACCACCGCCGTGAAAGTGGCGGAGGACACGAACCAAATCGTGAGCAAGCTTGGTGATTCCAGCACCGAAATCGGCCAGGTCATCAAGGTCATCACTTCCATCGCCCAGCAGACAAACCTGCTGGCCCTGAATGCCACCATCGAAGCAGCCAGGGCCGGAGAAGCGGGCAAAGGCTTTGCGGTCGTTGCCAACGAGGTCAAGGAATTAGCCAAACAGACCGCCAAAGCCACCGAAGACATCAGCAGCAAAATCGAGGCGATCCAGAGCGACACCAAAAACGCTGTCGACGCCATTCAGCAGATCAGCGGCATCATCAAACAAGTCAACGACATTTCCAATACGATTGCCACCGCCGTTGAAGAACAGAACGCCACCACCAATGAAATGGCGCGCAATGTCTCCGAAGCAGCCAGAGGCTCCGGAGAGATCAGCAAAAACATAGGCGGAGTGGCCGATGCGGCGAAAAGCACGACGCAGGGCGCGAACGACTCTCTCAAGGCCGCTCAATCCCTGGCGCAAATGTCCACGGAACTCCGCGAGCTCGTGCAACGTTTTAAGATTTAAGCGGCGCGGAATCGAGTTTAAATCGCGCAAATGATAAGAAACCAACAGCGATAGGGCGCGGCGACGATAACGCCGCGTCCTCGCAAGAAAGCACAAAACAGGAATGCCTTCCATTCGCGTCTTGATCGTCGACGATGCCGTTGTCGTTCGCAAAGCTCTGTCCGATGGGCTTTCCCACGATCCCGATCTGGAGGTGGTTGGAACTGCGAGCAACGGGCGCCTGGCTCTCGCCAAGCTTCAAACGATTCGTGCCGATGTGATTCTTCTGGACATCGAAATGCCGGAAATGAATGGCCTCGAAGCCATCCCCGAAATCCGCAAGATTCTTCCAAAAGCGCCCATCATCATGTTCAGCACTTTGACTGAACGTGGAGCCGAAGCCACGCTCGACGCGCTTTCCCTTGGCGCGACCGACTACGTCACCAAGCCTAGCAACATGGATATGGGTTCGACTTCCTCCAGCATTACTGCGGAACTGATCCCCAAAATCAGGGCTCTATGCCATCTGCCTGTTACGCCGCGCACTTCGACCGGAGTCGCCGCCCTGCCCTCAGCAAAACAGCTGGGGGCGGTGATTCGAACGCGTTCCGCGCCGTTTCGCCCCACCCGCATTCATATCGTAACCATTGGAGTTTCAACCGGCGGCCCAGACGCTCTCGGAATCCTCCTCCCTTCCATCCCCGCACAATTTCCTCTGCCCATCGTCGTGGCCCAACATATGCCTCCGGTTTTTACGGCGATGCTGGCCAAACGGCTTTCAGAAAAGTGCGCGGTTCCTGTGCGAGAATGCGTTTCTGGAGAAGTTCTGGAGCCCGGATGCGTTTGGATTGCCCCCGGCGACTATCACATGACCGTTCAAAAGGAAGAAAATCGCGTCGTCCTGCGGACAAATCAGGGCCCTCGCGAGAATTTTTGCCGGCCGGCGGTCGATGTGCTCTTTCGATCTGTTGCCCAAACTTTCGGCATCAATTCCCTTGGCGTGATTCTCACCGGCATGGGACAGGACGGCTTAAAAGGTTGCGAAGCTCTTTGCGCGGCAGGCGCCTCTGTCATAATTCAGGACGAAGCAAGCAGCGTCGTCTGGGGGATGCCGGGATTTGTAGCGCGCGCTGGTCTGGCTGAGAAAATTCTTCCTCTCAATCAAATTGCCGGCGAGATCACCCGCCGCGCCGCTTCACAGTTTCCTCTCCAGTTGGCCCACCAACTTTGATTAGGGATTGTCAGAAGCAGATGCGATTCGAGCAATTTTACTTATCGCTTACTCCTTTTCTTCTACTGCTCTTTAGCCGCGAGTTATCCGTAGAAACCTGTAGATATACTAATTAGGAAATATACATTATTGAGTAACATCTACAGAAATTGGAAGAACGGAAATGCCGTTTTCTTGCACCACAAAACGAAACCCTTGATTTTCTTGAGTTTAAATAAATCTACAAATTCCTGAAATACGGCAATTGGAATGCATGAGAAATTTCGCGAGCTTGCCCGCCAAGCTTGCCTAGTTAAGTCGCTCCTCAGGGGGAGCGTGTTTGATCGAGTCCGAGCCGACTCAAGCGATTAATTCCCTTAGTGGAATTATTCAAAGCCAGATCTGACCGATGGATTTGGCGGTTTGAATCAGACGGTAATATTTATTTTTTAAAACGCTTTCCGTCTGAACGGAGCAGGCAATGGGTCCTCGTCAAATCATTCCCATTATTCCAATCCAACAGGATCACAGAGCCTTGCCTGCCTCCTTAAACGGGATACCCGTTCCACATTCAATTGTTCCCTACCGGCCTCGCAAACGCCACCGTCGCAATGAGGAGAAAAAATGCGCTATATGAAAGTTGTCAGCTTCCTTTTTAGCTTCGCCCTGCTTTTCACTCTTGCTTCCCAAAAAACTTCCGCCCAGACCGCCACGACCGGCGACCTGACCGGTGTGGTGACCGATCCCACCGGGGCAATCATTCCGAACGTTACTGTTGAGTTGAGAAACGTTCAGCAAGGAACAAAATTGGAAACGAAGACGACTGACGCGGGCGTGTATCGTTTTTCGTTGCTCCCGTCGGGATCATATGAAATTAGTATTAATGCCTCTGGATTCCAACCCATTACGGTCACGACAACTGTCAGCATCGGGCAAGTGAACGCTCAGGATATAAAACTGACTCTCGGGACATCGTCTGAAAAAATCGTGGTCACCGAACAAGCGCCGCTCGTGCAAACCGAAAGCGGCAGCACTTCCGCAACTCTGAACGAAACCCAGATTCAGACCATGCCGAATCAGGGGAATGATATGACTTATCCGTTGTTAATGACGCCCGGCGTCACGGAAAACACCCTGAGCGGATATGGAAATTACTCGGTAAACGGAATGTCCGCGACAAGCAATCTCTTCACGATAAATGGCATGGACAACAATGATCCCTACCTGAGTATTGGAAATTCTGGCGCAACTTCGTTGATGCTCGGGGAGAGTGAAGTCCAGGAATCCACCATCGTGTCCAATGGTTACGGCGGGCAATTTAATGGATTGGCTGGGTCCAACGTAAACATTATTACCAGAGGGGGAACCAACCAGTTCCATGGTTCAGCGACATATTACTGGAATGGACGAGAATTCAATGCCAATAGCTTTATCAATAATGCACATGATGCGCCGAGATCGTTTGTGAATGCAAACCAATACGCCGCCAACGTGGGCGGGCCAATTATAAAGGACAAGCTATTCTGGTATTTCAACACGGAAGGATTGCGGCTTATTGTTCCCGCGTCCCCGTCCACTCAACTGGTGCCGTCGCCGCAATTTGAAGCCGCTACAATTGCCAATCTGCAGGCAACCCATCCAGCTTCCGTTCCCTACTACAATAATCTTTTCGGTATCTATGACGCCGCAAGGTCTAGCCACGCCGCGTTACCCGGAAGCAATAACATTTCTGACCCTACCGGCTGTGGCGTCGGGACTACCAATCCATTTACAGGTTTGGGGCCCGGTGTAAATTGCGCTTACAATTTTGTTTCCAATGCAACGATTCCAACCCGCGAGTCCCTCTACTCCGCACGAGTTGATTACAACGCAGGTACAAACGATCATCTGTATGGGAGATTCCAGTTCGATAGAGGCTATCAGGGATCGGCGACAGACCCCATCGATCCCGTGTTCAATCTTGTGAGTAATCAGCCGGAATATCAGGGCCAGATTTCAGAGAATCATACTTTCGGACCCACTACAACCAACCAGTTTATTCTGGCCGGGCAGTGGTACGAAGCGACTTTTAACGCACCAGACCGGGCGGCGGCCCTGGCTGCATTTCCCACCTCCCTCGCTTTTATCAATGGGTTTGCAAACTTTGCCATTTTTGACAGCCTTGGCCCGCAGGGTCGCGCAATTACACAAGCGCAAATTTCGGACGACGTAACAAAAATAGTGAGGCGGCACACGCTGAAATTCGGCATTAAATATCGACGGAATGATGTTTCGGATTTCGTATACGGGATCAATACCAGCGGCACAGCGGTCATTCCAGACCTGACCGCCTTTTTTAACGGAGGTGTCAATCCCACGAACCCCACTGGCGATGCAACAACCTTCGCCCAGGCTTTCCCCACATCGGACGAACAACGATTCAAATTCTGGACAATTGGCGCATACGCCGAGGATGACATTCAGGTTAAATCTGATTTAACCTTGACCTTTTCACTGCGCGCGGATCATCCTTCCAATCCAACATGCAAAGACCTATGTTTCTCACGACTTTCAGAACCATTTGAACAGTTAGTGGCTAATCCTTCGCTCGCTGGCACCACAGCTCCCTACAATCAGATTTTCCAGTTAAACAATCGCACGGCTCTGTTGGGCTTTACCAATATTGAGTGGGCCCCACGTTTCGGTTTTGCCTGGCAACCGCTTGGTCGTGAACACAGTACTGTGATTCGTGGCGGAGTTGGCCTTTTCTATGACGCGTTCGCTGGACAGGTGGTGGACAACATTTCTGAAAATCCTCCCTTGTTCCAAAATTTCACGGTTGGAGGGGGGACAACTCCTTTGCTCCTTTCACCTGCGGAAGCCAATAGCCTTCCGGGTGCCGCTGCGGCCTCGAACAAAGCGTTCTTAGCCGGGTTTGCAGCCGGCGCATCGGAATCAACTCTGGCAACAACCGTGCCTGGATTCGTGCCGCCCTCCGTTAACTACGTCGAAAACTATACTCATGTTCCTTACTACGCAAAGTGGAGTCTTGGAATCGAGCAGCAGTTCGGGAAGAATACTTCCGTGGACATCAACTATGCCGGAAATCACGGAATCCATGAAGTTATACAAAATTCCACGCTGAATGCTTACAGTCCCACGCCATTTATAGGTCTGCCGCTCACAGTGCCAGACGGTGCCTTCGGCTACGTCAATGGCATAACCTCGCAAGGAGTTTCGAGTTACAACGGGCTTTCAATTTCCGCAACGCATCGCTATTCCAGTGGGCAGATCAGTGCCAATTACACCTATAGCCACGCTCTCGACGATATTTCCAATGGCGGATTCTCCCCTTTAGCCTTTCAGGCTTTTCTCTCCACAAATACGTCGCCGATCTTCGCCGAACAGCCCTTCAGCCGCAATGGACTTTACGCGAGTTCAGACTATGATGTGCGGCATTACTTCAGTCTGAATTATTTATGGGAGGTGCCCTTCAAGAAACTTACCTTTGGACACGGCCCAAATGCCTTGCTAAACGGTTGGGAGGTTGCCGGGACGCTGCTGACTCGTACCGGGCTTCCCTTCTCGGTGGTAGACCTGACCACTACAGCCCGTCTGGAACAGACAAATTACGGACAAGTAGCCTCCCCCACAACCCCTGCACCCGTAGTTTTTGCGAATGCAACGGGCGTGGCTCCAGGCAGCTGCTCCGGCCCAGGCCCTGACGTTACCCAGGCATGCTTCAACACCGGCGCGTTCGCCATATCTCCTGGTGGCTTCGGGAATACAACACGCAACATCATGCGAGGCCCCGAATATTTCAATACTGACTTCTCGATATGGAAACGGATGAATGTAATTCCCCATTGGGAAAAAGCGGAACTGAACCTTGGCTTCCAGTTCTACAATATCTTCAATCATCCAAATTTTGACAATCCCTTCTACGATGTGAGCAACGCTACTTCGTTTGGAAGACTGGAACGAACAGTATCCCCGGCTACAACCGTTTATGGCGTGGGTCTGGGAGCTGACGCGTCGCCCAGGATTATTCAACTCAAGGCGCAGTTCAAGTTCTAAGGGAGCTGCATTGAGGTTTTAAGCAGCAAGGGGAGGCGGTTCACGCACGGCCGCCTCCTTCATTCGCGTTCGAATCCAATTCGCCTACAGTTTTAGCAATCTCTTGGCGTTTCCGCCAAGGATATCCTCTGCTTCCCTCGCCGGCAGCCCGGATTCCCCCACATAATCCACGCACAATTTAAAAGCGTCATCGCGCCAGAATGGATAATCAGTGCCCATCAGAAGATGATCCGATCCCAGCGTTTCACGGGCGCAACGCAGGGACGATGGATTGGCGTTCACCGTGTCATACCAAAAATATTTCACCTGTTCGCTCGGCGCGGTCGCAGATGCAGGCAGGAAGTGATCCTGCAATTGGTCGAGGCGCGCCGCCAGAAATGGAGCGAAGCCGCCCAGGTGCGGAATAATAATTTTAATGTCAGGAAACCGGCTCGGAAAATCCGCCTGCATCAATTGCAAGAGGCACACGGTATCCTCAAGCGGCGCGCCAACCGGCCACGCGAGCTTGGTTGTTTCGATCAACTGCGAACCGAGGCTGCCGCCAGTAGGATGAATGAAAAGGATAGCCTTGCGGCGATTCAGTTCAGCGAAAAATAAATCGAAGGCCGGGTCGGCAATCGTTTTCCCCAAAACAAATGTTCCGGCGGTCACGCCCACCATTCCCAAATCGTCGAGCGCGCGCCGCGTTTCCTCGATCGACGCCTGCACGTGCGGAAGCGGAGTGCATGCAAAGCTCGCAAATCGCTCGGGGTATTCGCGAACGATGCGGGCGTAAATATCGTTGCCCAGCCGGGCCGCATCCACCGCATCAACTTCCTTCTCAAAATAAGGAAGCTGCCCCGAAACGGAAAGAATCTGCGTATCCACATTTGAGCGGTCCATATTCCGCAGGTGCGCATCAAGGCCCCTGAAACCCGAATAATCCATCTTCATCTTGCGGATTAATCCCGTGACGTGGCTTCCGCCATACACCTCCATCCGATCCAGATATTCCGCCGGGAAATAATGCGCATGGACATCAACTCTCATGAAATCCCTTCCCATTCCAGATTTTCCGAGCACTGCGCTCTTTCCGAGTAGCCTGCGGGGGCGCCGCAGACGAGCGGGAGTATACATCGGCGTGCATCGCAAACCATTCCTTCAACACAACAGCTCGACCTGATGAAATGAAGCTTTGCTAATTTTTGCCGATAGACGAAGCGTGAGGGAAAAGAGAACCGAAAAGCGAATTCCCCTGATGGCGCGGGTCGATATCCTGTGGATGGACGATAAGCTGACCCCGCGCGTTACGCCCGCGACAATAGAAGACAGATCGCACGGCGGCGTGAGCCTGCGAATCAAAAACTCAATCAGCCTCGGCTCGCATATCACCATTAAATCGGGAACTTTTCAATATTCGGGAATTGTTACACATACACGCCATGAGAAAGGCGGCTTCACGATCGGAGTCAAATTGCTTCGCCGCGAAGATCCTGAATCGAAATAATATGCCAAACATCTTTGGCTGTGATGTTTTGCAGCAAGTGGCATAGGCTTCAGCCTGTGCGCTTTTTGTCCTTTGTAAGCTCCAAACCCGCACAGGCTGAGGCCTATGCCACGAATCCCCTACCTCCCCGCCAGATAAAAATAGCCCACTTTATTATTCGGCGCCGTTCCGTACCACATGCGCCCCTGCGCATCGCGGAAAAACTCACGCATCGCAAGCTCCGAATGTGGCACCGGATACTCAATCACTCTCCCGGTCCTCGGATCGAACCGGTTGATCGTATCCATATTGTGCGAGTCGTACCAAAGATAGCCATCCGCATCGAAACCCATCGCGTACGGGCTCGGGTCCGGGCCGGGCAGCTGAAATTCCTTGAACGTTTGTGTCTTCGGATCGAATCGCAGCATTTTGCCGCCGTTGTATTCTCCGGAATAGACCATGCCATCCGAACCAATTTCCATGCGCCGCGGATGCGAATTCGCAGTGGGCGGCGTCCATTGAGAAACCTTCATCGTTTTCGCATCGACTTTGCCAATTTTGTTAACCAGCGGATCCGTAAACCAGGCGTCCCCGTTTTTATCCAGCTTCACATCGTATGCGTAGACGCCTTCCACGAACCGCTCGAATTTCCCGGTTTCAGGATCGAAGCGCGTCAGCGGCACGCCGCTCGTCCAAACTTTCCCGCTTGGTTCCACTCGCACCGTATGCTTCGATCCGCCGTCTTCTATTCCTTCTTTTCCCGGCAAGTACGCATCCTGAAATTCCGTAATCTTTTCCGTTACCGGATCCCATCGCCCGATCCGATTAGAACCTTGCTCGGCAAGCCATACCGAACCGTCCGGCGCGGGCACGGCTGAATGCACCCCGCCCGTCCCGGGAAACGGAATCGAGAAATCTTTCATCTCGCCGGTCTTCGGATCGAGCCGCGTAATCTCGTTCGCCAGGCCAAAATCGGGAATCCACAAGAATCCATTTTTGTCTGGAGCCGCGCTGAAAGGCATGCGGCTCGGCCCGGGCATGTCGTACTCGACGTAGACAATGTTCAGCGCATCGCTGCTGAAGGGCCTGACAGTTTTTTGGTAGCCGGGCATGTCCGCGGGAGATTTGGGCAGCGTGGCATCAGGCCCGAACAAGCTGTCCAGATAAGTTGCCACCGTGTTCGCATCTTCGTCGCTGAAATTCGGTCCCAGAAAAATACTGAAGTGCATCGTTTGCCGCATGAAAGCGACGCGGTCTTTCCATCCGTCCAGGTCGCGCCCTACGGAAGCCATGCGGCTCTGAAATTGATGGCAGATATTGCAGTGGCCGAAAATTAATTCTTTTCCCTTGGACGAGGGCCACAGCTGCGCCGCCTGGTTCTGTGAAATTTCATTCCAGCGCACAGCGCTTTTTTGCAAAGCAAAATCCAAAGGCGCATTCTGATCGGCGGACAGTGTCACACCCGAACGAGGTTCAGCGCGAAACCCCACCGCCTTGATCTGCACGCGGTAATCGCCGGCGGGCAAATTGGGAATGCGATATTTTCCCTGCGTGTCTGACAGCACGATGACCGTAATCTTCGTCTTTGAATTTTGCGCCTCAACAAACGCGCCCTGAAACGGCGCCCCGTCCACGCCATGCACCGTCCCGGTAATCGTCGCGCCATAACAGGACATACCGAGAGCAGAGGTAATGGCCACGAGAGCCAAAATTCTTATTTGTAATCGCACGCTCATCTCCAGTTAATTTAAGTAGCGCGGGCCTTAGCCTGCGGGGTTTGGTCCAAGCAAGATCTAAATTCCGCAGGCTGAAGCCCGCGCCACTTAAACGGCACGAATGAGCCAATCCTAACTTTTTTCCATACTCCAAGCACCACAAATCCTCGGCACCCGCGCATGGTTGCACGGTTGACACTTTTCCCCTTCGGGCATATCGTCTTGCGCGAGGCATAAATCAAAACATTTATTGGGACTTCGACTATGAAAAAAGACAAACAAACCGGGAATCGCTTCTCGCGCCGCGAATTCATAAAGGCAACCGCCACGGGAGCAGGCGCGGCCGCCGTCACCGGCCTTGGCGTGGAAGTGGCGAAGGCCGAAGCTCGCCCCGCGCACTGGGATAAAGAAGCAGACGTCGTCATAATTGGAGCGGGCGCCACGGGGCTGCCTGCTGCCATCCAAGCGGCGGAAGGCGGCGCGTCCGTAATCTTAATTGAAGCGAATACGGATGTCGGCGGACACGCAATTTTGAGCGGAGGAAATGTGGCCCTCGGCGGCGGCACCAGCCGCCAGAAAAAATATGGCGTCGTCGATTCGCCCGATCTTTTGTTTTCTGACCTCACGGATTGGTCCGTCGTCGAGCCGAACGGCTTTCCCGATTACCGCTACAACGACAAGGAAATTATCCGCGCCTTTGCCGACGAAAGCGCCAAAACTTACGAATGGCTGGTCGACCACGGCGTCACGTTTGTGGACAAAGCTCCGGACACCCTGGGCGGCCATGCCTGCGGAAACTCCGCGCCGCGCGAAAGCCATTCCGCGCCCATGGCATTTCCGCTCGTGCAGAATGGCGGCCCGATGCCTCCCGATAAGGCCGCGACAACTTCATCCGGCGTGGGGCTCATTCGTCCGCTCGAGGCCAGCGCCAGGAAACTCGGCGTGCAGATTCTTTTGCAGCACAAAATGACGGGCATCGTGCGCGAGAATCCCACATCCGGTAGAGTCCTGGGAATTTCCGCGACCACGCAAGGAAAAACAGTAAACATTCGCGCGCGCAAAGGTGTGATCATCGGCTCCGGCGGGCACAGCAGCAACGTTAATTTCCGCCGCATTTTCGATCCGCGCCTCACCGAGGAGTATCAGGTGGCCGGCGAGCCATACTCCTTTCAGGACGGCAGCGGAGAAATCGCGGCCATGTCCGTCGGCGCATCGCTTTGGGGCGCGTTTAATCAGACAGGTGAGTTTGGACAGAACATTACGAAAGCCGGATGGATCGGCTGCCAATACGGCTACGTCAATTTGTCCTGGCAGCCGGACAGCCCCATTTTCGCCAAGGCTCGCGCCTCCGGCATCTTTGTGAGGAATTACCAGAACGTGATTCTGGTGAATATCGCGGGCCTGCGTTTTTACGATGAAATGCAGGGCCAATTCCCCGCCAACAACTACAATTCGATCAAGCCCTACGTTCCGCACAACTACATCAACGCGGCCA
>DATHNC010000142.1:0-9924 GCA_035486415.1 Saccharimonadales bacterium (SeqCode) | reverse complement strand
GACGCTTCCACCGGACGTGTGATCGCGCATATTTCCGTTGGTGGGTCACCGTTCGCGCTCGATTTTTCTCCGGACGGCAACCGCGCTTATGTAGCCGCGTCGGGTTCCTCGACACTCGTCGCCATCGATTGCAACACGGGACAGGTCGTCGCCCGTGCACGAACGGGACGCCGCCCGTGGCTCGCGCGCGTCACGCCCGATGGCAAACAAATCATCGTGCCCAATCGCGAAGACTCCACCGTCCAAATATTTGACGCCGGCACTCTCGCTTTGCTGGCCTCGATCAACGTAGCCTCTCATCCCGAGCAGGTTGTGGTCATGCCGGATAATTCCGTCGCGTTTGTTTCCGCTACAGGGTCGAACGAAGTGTCCGCTGTGGACCTGAAAAAGCATGTCCTGATTGCCAACCTGCAGTTGACGGGCGCGCCCGCCGCGATGTTGCTGAAGCCGGATGGCGGCGAACTCTACGTCAACGTCCCCACTTCACATGGATTGGAAATAGTCGACACTTGGCGCACCGAAATATCTGAATCTATGGTCCTGGGCTCAGCCCCCACCGACGGGACGATGACCTCCGATGCTTCCCTCGTCTATGTGAGCGATGTTGCGACCAATGGTGTAACGCCCATCGAAATGTCCACACGCCATCTACTTCCTCAGATACCTACTGGCGGCCACCCCGGCCCTTGTGCGCTGGATCCCAGTGGTGACCTGCTGCTCGTGACCAATGAGGATTCGGGCGACCTGGCCGTCATCCGTGTGCGCACCCAAAGCTTGATCACCATGGTCCCCGTTGGCCGCCGTCCAACTTCCCTCGCCTTAAAACTATTCTAACCATGCAATGAAAAACGGCTGGCAGCCCAGGCTGCCAGCCGTTTTATTATTTAAGGTTGCTCTTTAACTACCGATGGCCGCCTCCATGAGACCCGCCACCGCCATGAGACCCGCCTCCACCATGGTACCCGCCTCCACCACCGCCGTGATAGCCACCGCCTCCGCCACCATGGTAAGCATTACCGCCGCCACCGTGATAGCTGCCTTCACCGCCACGGAATCCGCCACCATGGAAACCTTCGCCGCCTCGGAAACCTTCTCCACGAAATCCCCGGTCACCACCATAGAACCCACGGCCCCCACCATAATACCCGCGGCCGCCATAATATCCGCGCCCGCCATAATATCCGCGCCCGCCATAGAAACCATGGAACCAAGGGCCAGCGCCTATAAAAACGCCGCCTTCAAAGTAGTCAGGACCGTAGTAACCGTAAGGAGCGCAGGCATACGGCGCATAACCGTAATAGCCATATTCACACGCAGGTGGTGGCCCCTCATAAGCTGGCCCGCCGTAAACCGGCCCAACGCCTATTCCCACCCTCACCTGCGCGTGTGCACTCCCCGCAACGACCATGCAAAGCCCAATCAAAACTGCATATTTTAAATAGCGCATATCGAGGCCTCCTCGACTAAGGCGCGGCAGGTGCCAAAATTTTGCTTCGCGCCGTCCCAACTCATCAGACGCAGTTACCGTTGCAATGGCCATGCCAAAGTGGCAGTCTCCGTACCATTACTACAACTTACCTACTATCAATAACTTAAGCTTTATTAAAGTTGTACTTTAAATGTGAAATTTCAGGAAGCTGGTTGTATTCAACCAGGAACGCTGGTTTTCAACCAGTTTATTTTAGAGGGAGAACCAACGTGCCTGGATGAACGGAAGGAAATGCCGCTACTCAACTTTCCACGCGAAATTCTCTTCACCGAGCTGGATTTCGAGCATCCCTTCGCCCGGAAGCAAGTCCATCGGAAGGCCACCCTCCCAGAGCGCAACTCCGAGGGAGATCGATTTTTGATTGGCGAGGAAAAGCATTTCTTTAGCCACGGATATTTCAAGGATGCGGTCAAATGCCACTTTCACGACTTCGTCCGGCCCAAGGAGACACAGGTCGCGCGACTCGACGAGGTAGCCAGTTACTCGGCCCCCTTCAAAGCGGACAACAACGCGCAATTCCTGCTTCGCCCGGAACGTAATCCGGAATTCGGCGTCGCGAAGCTCCTTCATCGCTTCCGCGAAGACGTCCACTCTCAGGTGAAACCGGTTCTGGTCGAATCCGTAGCGAAGCTCGTGCAGCAACATTAACCGGCCGTGCATGGCGCTGCTCCGGCGATCCGCCGAATACATACCTGCGCCCATCCATTCAAAATAAGTGGATTCCCGCCCATCGACTTTTACTTTCAGAAATTCAGATGGTGGAAGAACTACGGCGAGCATGGGCTGTCGCTTGATGGGCTCGGCTAGAACATCGGGCGCGTCAGCGCCGAGCGAGCGATATACTTCGGTTAACAATTTTCTGTAAAACGCATCGAATTCCGCATCATTCGCGGAACTGTGTTCCGGGCCGTACCACCAGCACCAGTCGCTGCCCTCGGCCGCGAGCAAGGATTCATGTGCCGTCAGGAGTTGTTCCGTGGTGGGCGCTTTCGGAAAACCGCGCGCCGCGTTGTCCGCCTGCTGTGCGTAAAAATCCCGAGCCCGCCGCAGATAGTCCCACGCCGTGACGTCCTCCGCTGCGCCAATCCATACGTCGAAGTTGGCGCTGATCCAGGACGCCGGGAATATTCCGTTATTGCGCGGAATTTCTCCCGCCGCAGCGGCCGCTTCCGTGGCTGTTAATGCGCGGATATCCGGATCGTTTTCAATTCTTCTGTAAAATTGCCGCAGGAATTCGCGCCCGTTTCCGCGGAAATATTCCCAGGCATTTTCACCGTCCAGGATCAGCGAAAGTGTCAACGGACGCCCGATATTGACCCGCTCACCAATGACGCGGATCCGATGATAGAGGTCATCGGCGGCCGCATACGTATCCATGCGGCTGTAAACGAAGCCCACAAGGTCCGATAGATAATGGTCGCGAAAGAATCCGACCATTTCCCTGCCGGCCACGCGCACTCGCAAGGGCGAATATAATTTGTCCGCATTGTCGGGCACGCCGGCAGAGTCGCGGCCGAATCCCACGCCAAGGGTTCTGCCCAGGACGCCTTCATCCGTGGCAAACCATTTGAATCCAAGGTCGGCGGCGATCGCTAGCGCATCATCCGAAACCGAACCTTCCGAGGGCCACAGTCCGTCAGGCACTTTTCCGAACACGCGTTCGTGGTAGGCGCGCGCGCGAAAAAGCTGTTCGCGAGCATCTTCCGGATGGCGAAACGGTGGCACGGGCAATGGCGTCCCAGGATTGGACACGCGCGCGATATCGCTATCGCACAGCAGTGGAAGAATCGGATGATAAAAAGGCGTCGCCGAAATTTCGATCTGCCCCACGGCTGCCGCCTTGCGGTATTCGGGCAGAACCTTTCCCAGAAGCTCAATCTGCTTTTCGCGAAGATCCTGTTTGTCCTGCTCCGTAAAGTCAACACCCTTTCGCGCCAGCGCGGACACTACGGGATCTTTCGCCAGATACTCCTCGTCCATCCATGCTAACTGAGATAATACTTGTAAATCTCGCCAATCCCGTTCGCCAAACGTGCGCGTCGCCTGATCGCTGCCCTGCGCGCTCACCCACCCGTGCAGCTCGATATAGCGCGGCCAGCGCGCGAGAAGATTGTCATAATTCAATTGAAACGCGCGCTGCATGATCTCCGATTTATCTTCGGGCGTAAGGTTTGCAACCGGACGGAACGCGGCGGTAAACCAGGTCTCATCGAATTTTCCGCTGGCATATTCTTCCAGCTGCATGCCGAGCGAAGGAACCACGTTAAACGTAGCGTGCACGCGGGGAAATTCCTCAATCACGCGCACCATTCCCCAATAATCTTTCAGCGCGTGCAAGCGCGTCCAGGGAAGAACGTAGCGCCCGGTGGAGGGATCGCGATACTGCGGCTGGTGCATATGCCACAAGATCATCAGGTTGACGCGATTCATCGTGAGGCCGTCCGCATGAGCAAAAATCCCGCAAGCGTTCCCTGAAAAAATTCAGCAGCACGCAAAATCATTCTCCGCATCTCTGGCATGTTAGAATGGCGCGCTTGAACTATGCGCCTTATTGACAGGTATATTTGCCGGCAAGTCTTCTCCCACGCATTCCTGGGGCTGGCCATATTTACGTTCGTCTTTTTTGTCCCGCAACTTGTGCGCCTGATGGATTTGGTTGTTCGCCATCCGGGATCCTGGTCGACCATTGCGATCCTGTTCCTTTCGACGCTTCCCGGCATCCTGAGTTTAACCATTCCTATGGCCGTTCTCGTCGGCGTACTGATTGCGCTCGGACGTTTGTCAGCCGATAGCGAGCTCATCGCCATGAGCGCGCTCGGCATGGGACGGAGACGCTTGCTGGTTCCCGTAGGCATTATTGCGGTGGGCGCGACGGCCATCACTTTTCTAATGACGATCTGGCTGGCGCCGCTTTCAGTGCGCACGTTTCGTGTCATTGAAGACCGCCTGCGC
This sequence comes from Saccharimonadales bacterium (SeqCode), assembly GCA_035486415.1. Taxonomy (GTDB): domain Bacteria; phylum Acidobacteriota; class Terriglobia; order Acidiferrales; family UBA7541; genus Palsa-360. The sequence continues at coordinate 5,483 of DATHNC010000142.1, read as the reverse complement.
GCCGGGCAGGCTTCCTACCAGGTATCACCAAGAGTTTTCGATGAACGATTCCCCCATATGGTTCTGTACGTAAATGACATCGATTCCGCCGCCACACGCTGGAAGGGCGTATTCCTGGCCGCCACCGATAAAGACGTCTCACGCCTCACCTTGGCGGAGGAAGCGATTGTAATTCCCGACCGCAATGAGGGCAAGCTGGAGTTGCACCTGCGTAACGGAAGTGTGCACGAGTTTACATCCGACGATCCGTCCCACTATTCCTTATCGGCGTTTGGACAGCGGGATTTACCGATTGAAATTAAGCCAGCGGATGATACTCGAGTCTCTGAGCCCGGTATTCCGGGAAGGACAATGGCGACCCTTTGGCAGGAGCGCAAAAAGCAAATGGACGCAAATGTGGAGTTCCAGCGCCGTCTTTCGTTCCCATTTGCCTGCATATCGTTTGCATTGCTCGCGATGCCCATTGGCTCCCGACCACGCCGTGGCGGCCGCGCCGGCGGTTTTTTGCTTACGCTGGTGCTGATTTCCGGCTATTACCTATTATTTACGCTGGGAGCTGGACTTGCCCGCCAAGGTTCAGTTCCGATTTGGCTTGGTATTTGGACACCGAACTTGGTCACAGCAGCTCTTGGTTTATATCTCTTGCCTCGGCTTGAGCGTATGCCGGGCAGCAGCCGCACCAACATGCTTTGGGAATCGGTCGCCGCGTGGCGTATCTGGAGGATATTCTCGCCCAAAGGAGAAGCCCCGGCGGCGGGATCGAATTCTGTGAACTCCCGGGAAAATATTTACACCAGGAAAAAGCGACGAACCGGCATTCCTCAATTGCTGGATGTCTACTTGCTTCGCAGCTTTATCTATTACTTCGTACTGCTAACTGTAGGATTTATTGTCTTGTTTGAGGTTTTTACGTTTTTTGAACTGCTCGACGATATCGCGCAACACCGAACCACATTTGTCGAAGTCGTGCTCTACTTTGTGTATCTCGCCTGCTATCTGTTTTACCAGCTTGCGCCTCTGGCCGCGCTCGTATCCGTGCTGGTTACTCTCGGTGTGATGACCAAAAACAATGAGCTCGTGGCCTTCAAGGCTAGCGGCTTGAGCCTGTATCGAATTGCGCTACCGCTATTGCTGGGCGGTATGTTTCTGGCCGCCGGCCTGCTGGTTCTGGACGACACCTACCTTCCCTATGCCAATCAGCGGCAAGACGCTCTTCGTAACCAGATCAAGGGCCGCCCGGCACAGACGTTTTACCAGCCAAGCCGGGAATGGATCTTCGGAGAGCACTCCAAAATTTATAATTATGAACTCTTCGATCCCGATCGCGAATTATTCGGCGGCCTGAACGTATTTGAAATTGACCCTAAGACCTTCGAAGTCAAGCGGCGAATTTACGCAGCGCGGGCGCATTGGGACGGCCAGCAGCGTCTCTGGATCCTCGAATCGGGCTGGATACGCGACTTTGACCAAGGGCAACTGACTCACTACACGCCGTTCCTGGCAACTGCCTTGAATGACCTTAGCGAACCACCCTCTTACTTTAACCGGGAAGTCCGCCAGTCCTATCAAATGACGTGGTGGGAACTCGAACGCTACATTGCCGATTTACATCAGGCCGGCTTTGATGTAGCGCGCCTGACCGTGCAATTGCAAAAGAAACTTTCTTTCCCCTTGGTGGCGCCAATCATTATCTTGCTGGCGATTCCGTTTTCGATTCTCGTCGGAACTCGTGGCGCTGTTGGGGGCTTGGCTCTAGGCGTCGGCATTGCCATAGTCTATTGGGCAGCTTCAGCCCTCACGGAGGCGATGGGAGCTGTGGGACAACTTCCACCTTTACTTGCGGCATGGGCTCCCGACACTGTATTCGGGTTTTTAGGGTTGTATTTCTTCTTGAAGATGCCCACCTAAACCAATACTTAACATAATTAATTTTCCAGAGTTTGGATCCACGTCTCGTTAATTCTTCCCGCCCACGGATCACCAAGCCATCAAAATATTCAAAGTTAAACTTATAGATTAATATTCAGAGCTCGAATCGAAATATCTAATCTACCAGTTTTGATTTCCACTCCTACATTCCAGTTTTGGTTTAAGCTTTCGGTGGAATCGCTGTCACAAGTGATCTAATTTTTTGAATGACAAGGTCAATCCCGACCTCGTTGTGCCCGCCTTCAGGAATGATTACGTCGGCGTGTCGCTTGGAAGTTTCTATGAATTCCATATGCATGGGGCGCACCGTCGAAAGGTATTGATCGATCACGGATTCGACCGTCCTGTTTCTTTCCCGAATGTCGCGCCTGAGTCGCCGGATGAATCGCAGGTCAGCTTCGGTATCGACAAATATCTTTACGTCCATCAGGTCGCGGAGAAGCTTATTCTCAAAGATGAGGATGCCTTCCAGAATAATGGCCGGAGACGGATTCAAGCGTGATGTGGCAGAAGCCCGCGCATGCTTCGTGAAATCATAAACAGGCCGATCAACCGCCTCTCCATTTTTCAACTGACGGATATGCTGAATTAAAAGAGGAGTGTCAAAGGAGTCCGGATGATCGAAGTTCTGCCGCGCACGGCGCTCCAGCGGGAGGTCCGGAAAGTCTTTATAGTAATGATCCTGCTGGATGATGAGGACGCTTTCGGGAGACAACGCGGAAATAATCCGGTTGGCAATGGTCGTCTTTCCGGAACCTGTGCCGCCACATATTCCGATGACCAATCGGTCTGCCAAGAGAGTACCTCAAAAAGTTTTGTGAGAATTTGTCGGCGTGCCGACTTTGCCAAAGTTGTGACTAAGTAAGTCTGTCCAATCAAAACTCAATACAGCAATGCTCCCGATGAACCAGGCGAAATGGTTGGAGCCGCTTCCATATATTTGGCGCATGCAACTCCATTTGCCGATATAGATGCAAGCAGCTCCTAGCCATTTCCATCCTTACACTACTTGCCCTTCTTCTTACCCTTGGCCTTCTTTGCGTTCCGTTCCTCGATCACGGCTTGCGCCGCTGCCAACCGGGCTATGGGCACACGGAATGGCGACGCGCTGACGTAGTCCATGCCTACTTCATGGCAGAACCTGACGCTAGGCGCATCCCCTCCGTGTTCGCCGCAGATCCCTATTTCGAGCTTTGGGCGAACCGAGCGTCCACGCTCTGTAGCCCACCGAATCAGCAGGCCAACTCCGTGGACATCCAACGTTTGGAACGGATCATCGGCAAAGATTCCAGCCTTCTTCTCATCCACGTATTCAGGAAGGAAGCGGCCGGCATCGTCGCGCGAAAGCCCCATTCCCATTTGTGTGAGATCATTGGTACCGAAGGAGAAGAATTCCGCGACTTCTGCAATCTCATCAGCCAAGAGAGCAGCACGCGGAATTTCAATCATCGTGCCAACCATATAGTGAAGCTTTACCTTAGATTCCTTGAGAACCTCTTGTGCCACTTGATTCGTCCGGTCCGTGAGGATTTTCAATTCCTTGCGGTCCATAACAAGAGGAATCATGATCTCAGGTATCACTTTAATTCCGGCCTTCTGACACTCGACGGCAGCCTCAATAATTGCTCTAACCTGCATCTCAAGTATTTCTGGATAGGTTATGGCAAGACGGCATCCGCGATGACCGAGCATTGGATTAGCTTCATGTAATTGTTCAACTCTTCTGATAATAACTTCAACATCTACTCCAATTTTGTCTGCCAGCTCTTTTTGCTTCTCTGGATCGTGCGGGACAAATTCATGTAGTGGTGGATCAATCAAACGGATCGTCACCGGAAATCCATCCATTACTTTAAATATCCCGATGAAGTCACGGCGCTGGTACGGCAAGAGTTTATCGAGAGCCCTTTTTCTGGCAGCGGATGAATCGGCAATGATCATTTCCTGGATCGCAAGTTGTCGTTCGATGCTCTTCTCCGGAAACTCAAAATCCTTAAAGAACATATGCTCGGTCCGAACCAGGCCAATACCCTCTGCTCCCATCTCCAAAGCTTTTTGTGCATCGTGCGGCGTGTCAGCATTGGTCCTGACGTGAAGTTTGCGAATGGAGTCCGCCCAACCCATAAGCGCGGAAAAAGATTCCGGGAGTTCGGGAGTGATCAGTTTTATTTGCCCGGAGTACACGATACCGTCGTTTCCGTCCAGGGTGATCCAGTCTCCCTCGCGAAAACTTTTGCCATTGGCTGTCGCAATTTTTGTCGCATAGTCAATGTCCAGCTGTTCGCATCCGACGATGCAGCACTTGCCCCAGCCTCGAGCAACAACCGCCGCATGACTCGTCTTTCCGCCGGTCGCAGTCAGGATTCCCTGGGCCACGTACATGCCGCCCACGTCCTCCGGGCTCGTTTCACGGCGAACAAGAATCACCTTTTCACCCTTCTGGACCATGTGTTCGGCTTCTTCCGCACTGAAAACCGCTTTCCCGAAGGCCGCGCCGGGAACAGCGTTGATACCTGAGGCAATTTGTCGCTTGGCAAGCTCAGTTCTCGGTGTCGACGGGTCGACAATTGGATAGAACAGACGGTCGATATCTTCGGGTTTAATGCGATCGATGGCTTCTTCCTTAGAGATGAGACCTTCTTTAGCCATATCGACAGCCATCTTGAACGTGGCGGTAGGAGTGCGCTTGCCAACGCGCGTTTGCAGCATGTACAACGTTCCCTCTTCGACCGTGAACTCCATGTCCTGCATATCACGGTAATGCTTTTCGAGCAGTTGCCGGACTTTCTCGAGTTGCTTGTAAACCTTCGGCATGCGCGAAGCCATTTCTGTCAGGTGCATGGGAGTACGAATTCCGGCGACCACGTCTTCGCCCTGAGCGTTGATCAGGAAGTCTCCATAGAAAGTCTTTTCGCCCGTAGAAGGATCACGCGTAAAGCAGACGCCCGTTCCGGAGTTATCACCATTATTGCCGAAGACCATCTGGACGACGTTCACGGCCGTGCCTAATAGTCCGGTGATGCGTTCAACTCGGCGGTAGGTGACTGCTTTCTCGGCATTCCATGAACTAAAAACGGCGCCGATAGCTCCCCACAATTGCTCTTCAGGGTCTTCTGGAAAATTTTTACCTGTTTTAGACTTAAAGTATTCCTTGTAGGCTGCGACCAGTTCGCGCCAGCCCTCAGCTGGAACTTGCGTGTCATCTTTAACCCCGCGTCGCGCCTTCATTTCGCGAAGCTTTTCTTCAAGTTCCTCTTTAGGCAATCCAATCACGACCGACGAATACATCTGAACGAACCGGCGGTAAGCATCCCATGCAAATCTTTCATTTTTCGTTTTGAGGGCGAGGCCTTCCACCGACTTGCTGTTGAGTCCGAGATTGAGAATGGTTTCCATCATCCCAGGCATCGACCTGGCAGAGCCTGAGCGCACGCTGACAAGGAGCGGATCCTTGGCATCTCCAAGTTTCTTCTTCGTTACTTTCTCGAGCTTCGCGACATTCTTCCTAACCTCAGACAGAAGCGATGTTGGATACTTCAAGTTATGCTTTAAGA
>DATHNC010000141.1:0-7022 GCA_035486415.1 Saccharimonadales bacterium (SeqCode) | reverse complement strand
TCTTCTAAACGCCGGCGTTCCTGCTCTTTGTCAGCAGGCGGCGACGCCTCCAACCGACTCTCTGGGGGCCATGCGCGCGCAGATGGGCACCGTACCTATCCACTCGCAACCGCTCGCGGAAAATCTCACCTTACTTTCCGGTCCTGGCGGAAATGTTGTGGTGTTGAACGGGCCTGACGGCAAAATCGTGGTCGACACGTTTCTTATGCCGGCCTGGCCGAAGTTGAAAGAAACGCTCGATGGGCTGGGCAATGCGCCGCTGCAAACGGTGATCGACACGCACTGGCATGTCGACCACACCGACAATAACGCCAATCTGCACGCCGCGGGCGCCACAGTGCTGGCCCACGAAAACACCAAGACGCGCATGGCAGAGCCACACGACAGTGCACTTTTCGGTTTGCACTTTCCGGCATCTCCTGCGGATGCTTTACCGCAGCAGACCTTTAGCAGTAGCAAAGAACTGCACGCCAACGGTGAAAATGTAATGCTGCAATATTTCCAGCCGGCGCATACCGACACGGACATCTACATTCACTTCCCGACGGCCAACGTGATTCACATGGGCGATACTTTTTTTAACGGCTTTTACCCGGTCATCGACGCCAGCACCGGCGGAAAAATCAACGGAATGATCCTCGCCGCCGATAAAATTCTCCCCCTGGCCGACAACAACACTAAGATCGTTCCGGGGCATGGCCCGCTGGGCAACAAAGTTGATCTGACCAAGTACCGCGACATGCTGGTTGTGTGCCGCGATCGCGTGCAAAAACTGAAGACCGCCGGCAAATCAGCTGGCGAAATAGCGGCGAGCAAACCGTTTGCGGACCTGGACGCCACTTGGGGCAAGGGCTTTTTCAACGGCGACTTTTTTGCGCAGGTGGTGTATTCGGCGCTTTGAGCCGCGATGCTCAGCGAGGCAAACGCGCGGTCGTTCTCCGCTACGCCGGCTGTGGCTGATCGACGTGAGTGAGATACTGTGAATCGCCGATCGCTATACTTTCAACTCACACGCACTGGAACCTAAAGGAGGTCAGGACAAACAATGAGAAAGCTAATCTACTCAATCAATCTTACTTTGGATGGCGGCTGCGACCACACCAATGGGGTTCCCGATGACGATGTCTTTGAATATGGTACGCAGCTGGTTCGAGGTGCTGACCTGCTCGTCTTTGGGCGCAAAACCTATCAATTGATGGTTCCTTATTGGCCGGATATCGCGAAAAATCCTTCCGAGACAAAAGAAGATCGCGAATTTGCGGACGCATTTGTCTCCAAACCAAAAATTGTTTTTTCACAAACACTAAAGAGCGCTGAAGATAAAAATACGACACTTGTTCGCACGAACCTTCGAGACGAAATAGTCAGGCTGAAACACGAGGAAGGCAAATATATTTTAGTCGGCGGTGTGAGCATTCCTTCACAACTGATAGAGCTTGGCCTGATTGATGAATACCGTTTTGTCTTTATGCCAATAATTGCAGGAGCAGGGAGACGGCTGCTGGAAGATATTAGCCTGCAACAGAAATTACGCCTGAAACTTGTTGAATCCAGGGTTTTTAATTCAGGATTTGTTGCGCTTCATTACGTGAAACAGTGACAGAAAAAGTGGCCGAAACTCTCGCCGCTCTTCGTCAATAGTGAGGATGCCCCGGTTTTAGCTGTCTGCCGGTCAACTCCTGATATACGCATTTACCGTAAAAGTGAAGTTCTAGTCGGTCACATCTCTGGCACCGCAACCGCTCGGGACTTATGGCCAGTAGAAAAGTAGAGCCGGTGAGACGGGGGCTACCGGTCGAATATCACCGGAGGCCCGCTGACTCGCTTCGCCTGAAAAACGACTGTTACCTCGACACGGTCGGCGATCTTGATAAAGGGAATGCTACCGTCCACTCCGTAGTCTTTCCGGTCAAACGCCATGGTCCCTTTAATCTCGCCTGCGCCTTTGCCTTCGCTGTCGGTTGTTAGCGTTAGAGTGTCCGGTTTACTCACGCCGCGGATCGTAAAGTTGCCCTGCACTTGATAAACGCCTGGGCTGATTCGCACCATCTTCGTTGATTTGAAGGTGATCAGGGGATCGTGCTTGACGTCAAAGAAATCTTTGCTCTTCAGCTTGTCGTCCTTCATTTCACTTCCAGTATTCACACTGGCTGCCTGAATCTCAATGTCCAACACAGCTGTTGAGACTTTAGGAGACGTAAACGTTAGAGTGGCGTCCCATTTGTTGAAGTCACCTTGTATATCCACTGATGATTTCACGTAGAACTTGATCGTGCTTTGTTCCGGCGAAATCACGAAAACCGGAGCCTGTGCACGGCTTTGTGGCGTGAACACAGCGGACGCTAAGAGGATGAGAATGCCCAATCGCATCGAATAGCTCCTTAAACAGATCGACAGTAGCGAACACTCTATGCGATTCCTATCGTCACTAATAGAAGGTTAAGCCGAAAAGATACCCGCCGCCAAAAGCCAAAAAAAAACCCGCCCACCTCCGCACCAGCGCCGTAGGCAAACCACAACGCAACGCAGCCAGACTAGGCCGGGATTCGAAGCCCAAAAAATTACAACGGCGAAAGGCGAGACTGATCAACTCGGCTCGCGAAGAACTCGGCTATCGCGACGGGCTTGGCGTCAAGCTCCTCATAGCCGCTGGGTCTTGCACCCGGACCATCGTGGCGTGGAATTGGTTGCCGTGACGATCAGTACCGCTCGATCCCGATACTTTGAATATGCCGAATGCGGCTCCGGTAAATTCATTGTCGAGAATAGTGTTATCGTTGCCCTGAATGAACACAGCGGCGTCATCGCTACTTTTGATGTCATTGGACGTCACCGAATTGTTGTTGCCCACTAACGCTATTCCGTCGAGCGCTACGGAATGAAATACGGTGTTCCCTCCAATGTTGACATTGTTTGCCGCAACAAAAACGCCCACCTGATTCGAGCCTAAGGTGTTGCGTTCCACGCGAACTCCGTCGGACTGGAAAATCAAAATTCCCGCGGCGTTGGACGGGCAGTTGGCCGCGGATTCACACGGCGAATAGATGTTGTCCGCCACCGAATTGTTTGTCACGTGACCTTTCGCCCCGAATCCGATTTGGATGCCATTCTGTGCGGCACCTGTCGTTGGGCCTATGCCCGTCACCGCGTTTTCGGTGACTTCCACCGTGGTCCCGGGTTCGTTAGCGGTAATTCCATTTTTCTGATAGCCGTCCACGCTATTGTCCGCGATAGTCACGCTGGATTGCCCGCCGCTGCTACTCTCCACATCGATCGCGTTGCCGCTCTGGCAGCCTGGCAAGTCTGGCGCCAGCCGCACGCGCCGCACGGCGTTGTGTTCTATTGTGCCGGAAGCATCCTGGTAAAGGATACCGATGAACGTCGGACCACAACCCGTAAGGCCATTGGCGCTGCCATCTACGATGAATCCGTCCAGGTCAACATTCTCAGCGTTCCGGACCAGAATGATGGCCGCGATCGGACTACCACTCGAACCAGCTGAATTCGCGACGACGTCACTGGGAATCACAATTACGCCGTTGTCCGCTTCTAGCGTCAGCGATTTATCAATCACCACCTGCTCGTGATAAGTGCCCGCACAGACGCGGATTACATTTCCGGATTGTGCGGCGTTCACTGCAGCTTGAATGGAAGTGTATGCAGCCGTGGGGCATTGCACTTTGTCGTCATCCACCAGGATGTTCGGCGCCTTCTTGGCATCCTGGGCGAGAGCCGGATGGATTGCGAAGCACACCACAAGACATGCCAGAAGAAAAAGCCGGGGAAACTTTTTCATGTGCGTCTCCTTCTCAAGATCAGTGCGCGGGCAGGGGTGCGTAGTAATCTTAAGAGTCGAGGATTTGGCAGATTATAGTCCCAAGAATTCCAAATTGCCACGCTCCGCAGGGAAGATCCTGACGTGTGCCCCAAAACCAGTTGCCCGGTAGCGCGCGCGATTTTGATGGGTCGACGCAACACTGAGCTAGAACCCACCTGGCATTGAAAACAAAAGCCATGATCGTTTGTTGAGGCTAGACCAGCCGGAACGCTGCTCCGCCTGGGTTTCCACCGAGTGCAGCCAAATAGACGGTTCTCCAGCGCAAGCATCGTCGAGTCAACGCGCTAAATGGTGTTGCATTGACCGGTTGAGCTGACACGACTCATCAGGAGTTGCAGCACCTAGTGTGGAATCGATTTGCGGAGTTTGTCAGCTTGTTGTTTGAAAGACTGCAACAAGAATTGCATGGTCTGGGTGAATTCTTGGGGCGTTTTACCAGTTTGCTGGGTCGCAGTCAGCGCCGTGCGAACGATATAGACCGGGCCAGAGTCGGGCTTGTCACTGAACGCCTGCTGATACTGGTCGCGGTTCCAATTCTGGTTCAGTCCCCGCTGTAATATCGCGGCAGCATCTTCGTTCTCGGCCGCGCGTAGAGCGCGGTTGTTGAAGATATTGCTTGCCCATTTGGGTGGGCCAAACGATTCGCCGTCAGCCCAGACACCTGCGATTACTTCCACACTGTTAGGTAGAGCGCTTCCAATGATGGGACTGAGAGGACGTAAGACCGTCTGACCCGGTTCGATCGGAGTCTGACCTTGCACCAGCGTATCCCAGACTGTCGTTGTTTTCCTTGCGCCTTCCGGCGGATAGGATTGTTCGAAGACGCAGGCGGTTACGGTCTTGGCAGTGAGATTCGTGACCGCGAAACTTGGTCCTTGTCCTTTTTCACCGGTGGCACGAATCTCGATTTTGAATTTAGGTCGCTCTGGGGTCGTCGATATTGCCTGAGCGGCTGTTGAGAAAAGCATTCCGGCGCCGAGGACGCAAAAAGCCGTGGCAAGCATCTTCATCGAAATCTCCAGTAGCCGGGCCGATGTATGCATGCTCCCAGAGTCATTTCTAACATCAAACTACCGCTATTGTTAACAGAGTTTGGGCATCCCAATTTGCGCAGTGAACTCATATGTGGCATGAGGCGCGGGACTTGTTCGGTAACGCGATTAATCAGCCATGTGGGATTGGATTGGTAAGCACAGGAGCGTTTATCAGGATCTACGTTGAATCTACGCGGCCACTGCGCGAGTCTGTGGGCGATGTGAAATGGCTTCTTACAAAACTGGGCTGCCGCGACAACGAGTGCTGTGGGACAGACTTCGGTGTAGGCATCAATATAATTCAGCGCGAGCTGGTGTCGGTGGGTTACACGCGTGCTGATGTTTGTCTGAACCTCGGGCACCAGAATCTAAAGCCTGAGATAGGATGCGGGTGGACAGCAAAATTAGGGATGGATACGGAACGCAACCCCTGGGCCATAGGCACCGCCGATTTCGGTGGTTCCGTAAAGGTTACCGGCTGCATCCTCACTCAAACCGCCATCCTGCGGAAATCCGCCGTCCTCCCCCGCAGTGAAACTGTGTAACACGGTCTCCTGTCCGCTGGGAGTTACCTTGAACACCGTTCCGGAACGGTTTGGAGCACTACCTCCCTGGAGGGTTGTTCCATAGAGATTACCCGCTGAGTCGCGCACCACACCAGCGACGGGAAGTCCGCCATCCGTCTCACCGCTGAAACTGTACAGCACCGTCTCCCTGCCTTCGCCTTCCACCATGAAAACCGTTCCGGAGCCAAAAGCCCCGCCGAAAGTCGTCGTTCCATACAGTCTACCTTCAGTGTCCATTACCAAAGTGGCCTGCGGGTTTGCCCCGTCCGGCCCTCCCGCGAAACTGTAGAGCACTGTTTCTTTGCCTGCTTTATCCAGCATAAACACGGTTCCGCAGCCAGGTACTCCCCGAAACGTGCAGGTTGACCCGGGAAGGCCGCCATAGACGGTTGTGCCGTACAGGTTCCCGCTCGCATCACGTACCAACCCAGCGTAGGGACCTCCTCCATCCTCTTTGCCGGTGAACGAGTACAGCACCGTCTCCGTGCCCTCTTTGTCCACCATGAACACCGTTCCTCTTCCAAAAGCACCTCCATTTAGAGTCGTGCCGTAGAGGTTATCCGCCTCGTCGATCACCAAAACGCCACGGGGATTTGCGCCGTCCGAGCTTCCGCCCGCGAACTGGTGAAGAACTGTCTCGCTGCCCCACTCATTCACTCGGAATACAATTCCGCATCCACCCGCACATACCGTTGAGCCGCCGCCCTCCAAGGTAGTGCCATAGACGTTGCCGTACGAATCCCGCACCAAACCGGCCTCCGGCATGTAGCCGTCTGACCCTCCGCCAAAAGTATGCAACACATACACGGCGTTGCTGGAAGACAGAACCAGTTTGAACGCCACGCCGCCGCAGGTCGCGCACCCGCCGAGAGCGGAGGTACCGTACAGCACCCCAGATGACGTTGGCAGCAACGCGATCGAGGCGGCTCCGCGCCCGGAACTAAATGAATAAAGAACAGTGAAATCCGGAGACTCTTGTGCAGGCGTGATGGTTCCCCCTATAACAAGTACCATCGCGAACACCAGGACTGTGGTCGCGAAGCGCAGCGGTGTCGCAACGATGCGAATCAGACTTGTCATATATACCTCCTGTGTTCTGGCGTCGGTGTGTTCTTACTTGTATCTGTAATTCTCCGTATGAAGATGAGCAGGGGTCGCGGGAACTCTACTGTGGTGTGGGGAATCTGCGTCTTCAACCCGTTTGAGTTTTCGGTATCCTGTGGCCGGGCCGGGTTTCGGCTGCAGGTTTCACGACGCTGGGATCGTTTTCCGAGGTGGATATTAGTGAAGGGGTGATTGACCTGTCAAGCCGGATGATTTTCGCAGGCGCCGGTGAAGTGAAGCGCCATTGTCAAATGTCCGGTTACGTGTGCGAGTTCGGAGGGTCGGCGCAACACTTGCGCGGGAAAAATGCAAATGCGCCCCAGGGGAAAACCCTGCGGCGCATTGGGAAATACGTTCGACGCCAAAAGTTATGGCGCTCAGCGGCGTGCGGTATGCAAGAGCGTCCTGCTGTGTTCAACTGGCCTGTGGAAGGCCCAGGCTCACGCGCTTCCTCATCGCAAACAACAAGCCGATACCGAG
>DATHNC010000140.1:0-21684 GCA_035486415.1 Saccharimonadales bacterium (SeqCode) | reverse complement strand
AAATCCGAAAATGATTTTCGTGAATTCCATGAGCGATCTGTTTCATGAAGACGTGCCGGAGGAATATATCGCGGCCGTTGTTCGAGTGATGGTAGCGGCGAATTGGCATACATATCAGGTGCTCACGAAGCGATCGGACCGGTTGCGCGAACTCCTTAACGCGTCATTGCAATTTGGCGCACAAGAAAAACATATCTGGTGGGGAGTGAGCGTCGAAAATAAAAAATATGGGCTTCCGCGAATTGTCGATTTGCAGAACGCGCGAGTCGCCATGCGGTTTCTTTCCATCGAGCCTTTGCTCGAAGACCTTGGCACCGTAAATCTTGCTGGGATTGATTGGGCCATTGTTGGCGGCGAAAGTGGGCACGGGGCAAGGCCCATGAAAAAGGAGTGGGTCGTTTCCCTACGCGATCAGTGCAAGAGAGCAGGCGTGGCATTCTTTTTCAAGCAGTGGGGTGGCGTGCGAAAATCCGCCTCGGGACGCATGCTTGATGGCAAAACCTGCGATGAAGTTCCGCTGCGCATTGAGCATCCTGTGATGGATGCGGAAGAAAGGCTGGCGTTGATTTCTAAAATCGAAGAGGAGCTTTCAAAAGCAAGGTCAATAGAAATAAATAAAATAAATTCATCCAGCCTTGACAGGCTGCAGAAAAAAGGCCTTGTTCTGTCATTCTGAGCGAAGCGAAGACTCTCTCTTCGATTTAAGTATAGGAAAAGAAACAAGGAGAGATTCTTCGCTTCGCTCAGAATGACAGAGTATTGGGTTTTTCCGCAGCCTGTTGAGCCTGCCATTTTTAAGTTGAGGACCAATCAGAAAAATCTTTAAAGATTTTACTTCACGGGTTCTTTTTCCGGCGGATCAAGCACTCCGAGTTTTGAGAGTCGTAGCGCAACGTTCAAGTAAGCTTCTATTTGCATATCTTCTGGCAGGGCAAATCAATCGGCAAAGGCTAGAAAGCAAGAACCCAAGCTGGGTCAGTACTATTAACCATGAACGGTGCAATTTGCCATGTTTCTAGGGGTATAATTAGTTCCATGAGCCAGGAAGCATCGGAACTTCTCAAGAAGGCGCTTGATCTTCCAGTGGCGGAACGGGCGGAACTTGCAGGCTCGTTAATTGAGAGCCTGGATGAAGCAGGAGATGAATCTGTCCAATCCGCGTGGGGCGAGGAAAATATCCGTCGCATGGACGATCTGAATTCGGGACAAATAAAACCTATATCGCTTGAAGAGGCTCGGCGAAGACTTTCCGCTCTTCTCAGTTGAACCTTGGGATTCTAATTCAAACCGAAAAAGTTTAGTTTTCCGGATCGACAGGATCGGGAACGCCTAGTTTTGAGAGGCGGTAGCGCAGCGCGTTGCGCGAGAGACCGAGAGCGCGCGCGGCCTGGCTTTTGTTGCCGTTGGCGTGGCGCAAGGCTTCGCGGATGGTTTCATCTTCCCACTGCTCAAGCGTTACGCCCGCGGGAAGAACATAGGGCGAGGCGCCGGGAGCGTGGGAACGCTTGGCGGGATCGTCGAGATAGATGTCGGCCACGTCGAGAGTGGGGGATGATGAAAGCGCTACGCCGCGTTCAATAATGTTTTGGAGCTCGCGGATGTTTCCCGGCCAGTGATAATCCATCAGGCGTTTCATGGCTTCAGGAGTAATCGACGTGATCGTCTTTGCGGATTCTTTTGCATAGCGCTCCAGAAAAAAATTGGCCAGCGCGGGAACATCTTCCTTGCGATCGCGAAGCGGCGGAATGTCGATGGCGACAACGTTCAGGCGGTAGTAAAGGTCTTCGCGGAACGTGCCCTCTTCGAGAGCTGCGCGCAGATCGCGATTGGTGGCGGCGACGAGTCGCACATCGACCTTCAATGTTTTAGTGCCGCCGAGACGCTCAAATTCGCGGTCCTGCAAAACGCGCAACAATTTCACCTGGATTGCGCCGGGAACGTCGCCTATTTCATCCAGAAAAAGCGTGCCCTTATCGGCCAGCTCGAATTTTCCGGGCTTGCTGCCCGTGGCGCCTGAAAATGCGCCCTTGTCGTATCCAAACAGTTCGCTTTCCAGCAGATTTTCTGGAATGGCGGTGCTGTTGATTTTCACGAAGGGGCCGGTGGCGCGCTGCGAATGCTCGTGAATGGCGCGCGCGATCAAATCTTTTCCGACGCCGCTTTCGCCTCCGATTAAAACTGTCGAATTCGTGGGTGCGACGCGCTCGACGAGAGCTAGCACGGCCTGCATTTTGTCACTCTGCGCGACGATATTTTTATAGGAGTAGCGGCGGCCCAGCGCTTCGCGCAATGATCGGTTTTCCTCGCGCAACTGATGAGAATCGAGTTCCTTGCGGATCACGAGCACCAGTTCATCGAACGAAAACGGTTTTGTGACGTAGTTGCTCGCGCCCACTTTCATGGCTTCGACGGCCGATTCGACGGTCCCGTACGCCGTCATCACCACCACGGGCAGAGCGGCGTTCGCGCGCTTCACAGCCTGCAAAAATTCGAGACCGCTCATTCCCGGCAAGCGCAGATCGGTAACCACGAGGTCCGGTTTTTCACGTACCAAAAGCTGCAGACCTGTCTCGGCGTCGCCCGCGGTGTGCACCAGAAAATTTTCTTCGCCGAGACGCAGTTCGAGCAAGCGCCGCATCTTGGCTTCGTCTTCCACAATAAGGAGTGTGGCTTTGTCGTGGCGTGTGGGCATGGTTTTAAGTGGCGCGGGCTTCAGCCCGCGTGGTTTGAATTTTCCAACGACTAAATTCCGCAGGCTGAAGCCCGCGCCACGCAAACCATTGTGCCAGCCTATGCGCATTGAAGTGAAGCTGCAAATCCTAGCTGGATGTAGAATCTTGTGGGATAGCTTTGTCAAAAGTGATCGCCCACGCATTCACCAAGCGCGGAAAGGTTTTATTCACTTTATGACGGATGGAAAACTTTTGGGAAAGACGGCCATCGTTACTGGCGCGGGCCGCGGGCTGGGCCGCTCAATGGCGTTGGGCCTTGCGCGCGCTGGGGCAAACGTGGTGCTTACCGCAGCACGCAATCGCGAGGAAATAGATCAAGTCGCGGAGGAAGCAGCAAAAAAACCGGCGGCGGGCAAAATCCGCCAGCACGTGGCCGATGTTTCGCGCGAAGAAGATTGCGCGCGCGTGGTGAACGAAACTGTGCGCGAATTTGGCAGCGTGCACATTCTGATCAACAACGCGGGGCGCGGTATGCGCTTCGTCAGTGAGAAATTTTTCGATACTCCGACAAAATTCTGGGAAACCGATCCGGCTGTCTGGAAAATGATCATCGACACCAATGTGAACGGCCCGTTTCTTATGGCTCGCGCCGTTGCGCCGCACATGATGAGACAACATTGGGGCCGCATCGTTAATATTTCGATGAACCACGAAACCATGCGGCGCCGCGGTTTTTCGCCCTACGGCCCATCGAAGGCCGCGCTCGAATCGGAAACCATTATCTGGGCGCAGGATTTGGCCGGCACGGGCGTAACGGTGAATTCACTTTTGCCCGGAGGAGCGACCGATACCGGCATGGTCCCAGCTGAACTGGCTCCCGAAGTGCGCCAGAAATTAATTCAGCCCGACATCATGATTCCACCGCTCCTGTGGCTCGTTTCAGACGAGTCCAGCGGAGTGACCGGCGCCCGCATTACCGCAAATCTTTGGGACACGACCCTGCCGCCGGAGCAAGCTGGCATGAAAGCTTGCACAAGCGCAGGATGGAATTCATAGAGTTTAAGAAGGAGGAGCGGCATGCAAAAGCGCAAACTTGGAAAAAGTAATCTGGAAGTATCCGCTATGGGCCTGGGCTGCATGGGAATGAGTTTTTCCTACGGCCCACCGAAAGATAAGAAGGAGATGACCGATCTTCTGCACGCAGCCGTGGAACGCGGCGTCACATTTTTTGATACTGCTGAGGTGTACGGCCCGTTCTTGAACGAAGAGCTTGTGGGCGAAGCTCTCGCTCCACTTCGCAAACAACTGGTGATCGCAACCAAATTCGGATTCGACATTAGTCCTAATTCCGACCCCAGGGGAATGAAGGGCGCGCCGGGAGTAAACAGCCGTCCCGAGCACATCAAGCAGGCCGTCGAAGGTTCGCTGAAGCGGCTGAAGATCGAGACGATCGACCTGCTCTATCAGCACCGTGTTGATCCGAACGTGGCAATCGAAGACGTGGCAGGCGCGGTGAAGGAATTGATTCAAGCCGGCAAGGTAAAGCATTTCGGACTTTCCGAGGCAGGCGTAACGACGATTCGTCGCGCGCACGCGGTCCAGCCGGTCACAGCGCTTCAGAGCGAGTATTCACTTTGGTGGAGAAAGCCGGAAGCTGAAGTGATCCCGACTCTGGAGGAACTTGGCATAGGTCTCGTGCCGTACAGCCCGCTTGGCAAGGGCTTTCTTACGGGAGCGATCAAGGAAGACGCAACATTCAATAGCAACGATTTTCGCAGCACTCTCCCGCGCTTTACGCCCGAAGCTCTCAAGACGAACCAGGCGCTGATTGACTTGCTCGGACAAATCGGGAAGCGAAAAAATGCGACGCCGGCGCAGATCGCGCTTGCCTGGCTGCTGGCTCAGAAGCCATGGATTGTTCCGATCCCCGGCACGACAAAGCTACATCGCCTTGAGGAAAATATCGGAGCGGAGAAAGTTGAACTGACGCCCGAGGATCTTCGTGACATAGACAGCGCCGCCTCAAAGATTAAAGTCGAGGGGGCTCGATACCCGGAGCGTTTGGAGCAAATGACGGGTTTGTGAGCAGCGAGAAGCAGACGATAAGGAAGGCGGACCGAAATGCGAGTCGGCATCGCGGGCTCAGATTTGATGGGGGCAAACCCGGGACCGCCAATCTCCTGATTGGCGGTCCCGGAAAGAATTTTCGCGCGGGATGAACAGAAATTCGTGCGCTTTGCAAAATAAAACAGGAGATTCATTTCGTCCCATCTCATTCCGTTCAAGGAGCAGAAAAATGGAAATCAAAAGAGTTGGCTCGCAACCCTCTGGCAAGGGGCCGTCCGAGTGGTTCACCGGAACGGTGCGCATCGATCCGTTATTTCAAGCGCCCGATCCGGCGTTTGTGCAAGGCGCGAGCGTAACGTTCGAGCCGGGCGCGCGGACGGCGTGGCACACGCATCCGCTCGGGCAAACTCTGGTCGTCACAGGAGGCTGCGGCTGGGCGCAGCGCGAAGGCGGGCAGGTCGAGGAGATTCGTCCCGGTGATGTGGTTTGGTTTTCGCCCGGAGAAAAACATTGGCATGGCGCCACGCGAACAACGGCCATGACGCACATCGCCATTCAGGAAAAAAAAGATGGCAGGGTGGTCGATTGGATGGAACAGGTCAGCGATGAGCAATACCGAAAGTAAATCAGGCACTGCGGCTCGGCATTGTCCTGGGATTTACAAAATTCGATTCCACATGGAAGAAGCAAACGCAGGAGATCGCATTTTGGCCGATTAGACTAATGACTCCGCGGCCCACACGCATGCGCGGTCACGCCCCTCGCGCTTGGCTCGATACAATGCCTGGTCGGCAGCTCTCAAAACATCACCTATTGTGGCACCATGATCAGGATAAAGAGCCAAACCCATTGAAACGCTAACAGCTCCCAGAAGCTGGCCACCATATTCTACGCTCAGAAGTTTCACTTGTTGGCGCAGAATTTCCGACCTCCGGAGTGCGCCGGCTAGATTGGAATCTGTGAGCACAAGCGCGAACTCCTCGCCACCATAGCGGCAGGCCATATCCTGGCCCCGCGAGTCCCTTTTCAAGAGATCTCCCAATGCACGAAGAAGAGCATCGCCAGCCTGGTGGCCAAACGTGTCGTTAAATTGCTTGAAGTGGTCAAGGTCCATCATGACAATCGCAATTGAGGTCTTGTTGCGTTTTGCCCGGCTGAACTCCCGTTCCATAGTCTCTTCCATATAGCGGCGATTGAAGAGTCCGGTCAGTGGGTCGCAGATAGACTGATTGCGAAGACTCTCTTTCAGTTTCAAATTCCCCAGCGCCAGTGCAACTTGTTCAACCAGAACTGCCGTCAGCCGGCGTTCCGCTTCGCCCGAGGAACGGAGCCCGCGTTCTTGCAATTCCTGACCAGCTCTCCTTTGCAAACTTACAATTCCGAGTGCTTCCCCCTGCGCCATGAAGGGGACACAGAGCGACTCAATCACATTTGTCGGATCGATATGGTGGCAAGGCGTCGTTTTTTCTCCGCGCCGATAGGATTGCGGTTGGCCACGGCGCAACGCCCAGCAGTCATCCGGGGCAAATACGCGCTCTCCGCCGGACATTTCACCCCAATCGGCAACGGTTTCGACCGCTGTCCTGGAAGCGCTGGTTATGCATAGAGCGCCGGACCATTTGGGGAATAGCTGCTCCGCCACATTGCCAATCTCTTTGAAAGCTTCCACTTCACCCTTACAAGCCTGAAGGCGGCTCCCCATTTCGCTCAGGAGACTGATTTCCTTCGAACGCTGCTCCAATTCTTCGACTTTCTGAGCCAACTCCTGGTTGGCATTGTGAAGCTGGATTTCCGCCTGTACGCGTTCGGTAACATCCTGAACACTTCCAACCAGCTTCTGAGGCTTTTGAGTCTTCTGGTCAAAAATAATATCGCCACGTTCATGGATATTTCGTTCCACGCCGTCCGGTCGAATAATCCTGAAATCAATGGCGTATGGTCTGACGTTGCAGAGGGCGCTGTCCAAAACCTTACGTACTTCATCCTTATCGTCCGGATGGACCAAACGAAAGAACGCCCACCGCGAAGGCTCGTCCAAACCGGGTTCATAACCGAAGATCCGAAACACTTCGTCTGACCAGCGCACGGGGTTTTTTTCAGGTTCTTTGAGGTTGACGAGATCCAGCTCAACACTTCCAAAGTGAGCAATTCGCTGAGCAGCCGCCAGGTTGGCCTCGCTCTGCCGTAACTTTTGCTCCGCCTCTTTTCGTTTGGTAACGTCCCGGTGCAAGCCGACGACACCCAAAACATTGTCGTTCGCATCGACCATGCGAACCTTGGTCGTCTGAAGAAGTCTCAGATTTCCCTCAGCGTCCACTGCCGTTCGCTCAGTTTCCGTTACTTCACGGCCTGATCGCATGACCGCCGAGTCATCCGCCTTCAAGGCCATGGCGCGCTCTGTCGAAAATAGATCGAAGGCTGTCTTCCCCAACAACTCATCTGGAGACTTCACTCCATGAAGCGCCGCGAAAGCTTTGTTTGCAAAAAGGTATTGGCCTTCCGTGTTCTTGGCGAAAATACTGTCGGGAATGTTATCCGTGACCGTGCGGAGGACGTTGCGCTCAAGCGCCAGGTTTTTCTCCGTTTCGGCGTGTGCCGAAAGGGCAAGTCTAAGCTTCCGCGACAAATAGTGGCTACCAACGATTGCAGCTATCGTACCTACGGCAACTGTCACAGTCTGGTACTGCCAGGACTTCAAGTGGGGAAATGTGAGATGTACCAAACGCTCATAGCCTGCCAGGCACACGGCGACGAGAAGGCCTAATAGTGCAAGACCCGTCCAATCGGGAGCGCGGTCATGGCCAGACCCGATCTCAGGTTGTGCGAGATCTGCGTCTGATTTAGTTCGCGAGTCGTTCGTTTTCATAAAAACTGGCTCATCGCGCGGCCTTAACTTAAGTCGGCGGTTCGCAGGGTAAGGTGGTCTTTATAGGGTAACTCCCCCAAAGGCAAAAATGACGCAAAAACGTTACTTCGTGTGATTAATGAGCCAATTCTAGTTACGACTCGTTAATTTATTGGGGTAATACGGCCGCCAAAGGGGGTACCGAAATTTAGAATGCCCGAAGGTATCCAATCAGGTGTAAATCATTGTAGGAAGGCATTTTTCGCGGAATTGCCGGCACTTGTGCATCAATCAGCGCGATAAGAGTTTTTGAATTCGCGATGACGTAGTAAATTGTGGAAGAATCTCGGCTCGGATTCTGATTCTTTCGCAAACAGAAAAGACGGGAAGAAAACTTGCCAGCGCTCACCGCATGGGAAAATTTTTATGTCATCGTGGGGTCTTCTGCCGGTGCATTGATTGGATTGCAGTTTGTCGCCATCACGCTGATCGCAGACCTTCCGGGCATAAGAGATGGGGAACGCGTAAGCAGCGCGTTTGCCACACCGACCATCATTCATTTCGGAGCGGTGCTGATGCTGGCGGCGATCCTTAGCGTCCCGTGGTACGGAATTACGGCCGCTGCAATTTCCTGGGGAGTGCTTGGCCTGGCTGGAGTGATTTACGAGATCATCGTAGCCCGCCGCATGAGTACCCAAACCGCCTACTCACCCGAGTTTGAAGATCTGCTTTTTCATTTTCTGCTGCCATTTGCGGCGTACACTATTTTGGCCGCATCCGCATTCGCCGCCCGCTCGCATGAGAGGGGAGCGCTGTTTGCGGTTGCCGCTGCGGCGCTGCTGTTACTCATCACTGGCATTCATAATGCCTGGGATGCCGTCACGTACCACATCTTTGTGATGAGACCGAATCACAAAGACAAGAAAGCACCCACGAATAAGGCCACTGAAAGGAAACCATGACTAGAAATTCATATTTGGCAGCTCTTCTTTTCGTGTGTCTCGCGACGGCGTTACGCGCGCAGCAGCCTGCGGGATCGGCGGGGACCGTCTATCAGCTCAAACCCACGCCGAAGACCGTGACGTGGGGCTATTACGATCCCAAGACTCCTCCTGTGCTGCGAATTAAATCCGGCGACACAGTGGAAATTCAGACGTTGCTCGCATCCAACCCAGAGCGTTTTGAAAGTGCGCACATTGGACCGGATCAAATCGAGCAGTCGATGCGCGATATTTTCAGTGAGGTCAAGGAGAAGGGCCCGGGAGCGCATATTCTGACCGGCCCTATTTACATTGAGGGAGCTGAGCCGGGCGACGTGCTGGAAGTTCGCATCCAGAAAATTCAACTGGCCATTCCGTATGCGCTGAATGCATTTATGCCCGGACGCGGATTTCTTCCGGACGATTACCCGTACGCGAAAACGAAAGTGATTCCACTGGACGCGAAACGCATGGTCGCGCATTTCGCCGATGGGATTGAAATTCCGTTGCACCCGTTTTTCGGCAGCATGGGCATTGCTCCGCCGGATGTGACCGGGCGCATCAGTAGTAATCCGCCCTGGATTCACGCGGGTAATATCGACAACAAAGATCTGGTTGCGGGCACGACGCTGTATATTCCGGTGCATACGCGCGGAGCGTTGTTCGAGGCCGGCGACGGACATGCGGGCCAGGGGGATGGAGAGGTAGACGTAACCGCCCTTGAAACTTCTTTGATCGGCACGTTCCAGTTTGTTGTGCGTAAGGACATGCATCTTCGCTGGCCCGAGGCCGAAACGCCCACGCACTACATTACCATGGGAATGCATCCCGATTTGACGGAGGCGACGAAGATCGCCGTCCGCGAGATGATCGATTTTCTCGTAAGAGAGAAACATCTGAATCGCGACGACGCCTATATGCTCGCAAGTGTCGCCGCGGACTTGCACGTCACGCAAGTAGTCGACGGTAACAACGGAGTCCACATGATGCTGCCGAAAGCAATTTTTAGCACCGCGCGATAGGTTCAGCCGCTTCACAGTTTGCGGAAAAGTCGCCAGGTTTGTGAATCGCGGGTTCAGACGCGACATAAGCCATCCCTTCGTTCGCGGCTTTTATCCCCTGATGTTCACTAGAAATTCTTCCCGCGTGATTTCCCCCAATATTCCGTGGCGAATATAGAGGAAGCAATTAAGCAGTTTAGGCACTTAACTGTATTGAGAGATTTGACGACCTGCCCGATGCTCAAATGCGAATTTCAGCAACGTCCAGGAGAAAAGAAATGCGCGCGGACCCAACCACCCTGAGGTCTGATTTACAGAAAAGTGATATTTCGACTCCGTTCAGTACCGTAAGAGCCTTTGAAAAGTTCAATAAAATCAGGCGAATACTTATTCCACGTTGTTTCGGAGTACGCCTCTGCATTTCACTCGGTGTCTTCGCGTCAGTGCTTCTGATGGCACCGCTACTGTCGGCCCAGGTAACTTCGAACCCCGCTTTCGAAATCTACCCTGCGCCGGGAGGGACGCAAGTATTTACCATTACTGTCTCATCCGGCACCACGCTCGGAAGCTTCTCGGTTCTGACTCTAGGGGCGCCGAACCTTGATTTCAATTCGATCCCATCTGGAACCACATGCCCCAACGTGGTCGCCGGCACTTGCAAAATTGAAGTTCAATTCCAGCCCACGGCGCCGGGCAGACGGCAGGGAATGATAGCGCTCAAGGATTCCAGCAGCCACTTCCTGCTGACGGTGTCTCTTGACGGGACGGGTAGCGGGCCGATGGCGGGTTTTGGGCCGGGCATAATTTCCACGTTTGCCGGAGGTGGAACGGGAGCCGATGGCGGCCCAGCCGCGAGCGCCCAGCTGATTGGCCCCACGGACATCGCGGTCGATGGGTTTGGGAACCACTATATCTCCGACCAAAAGGCCAATAAAATCCGCAAGATTACTCCCGCGGGAGTCATCTCTACGTTCGCCGGTACCGGGACTGCGGGTTACTCGGGCGATGGCGGACCCGCCACCAGCGCAATGCTAAGCGGCCCCATGGCGGTTCTTGTGGACGGGGCTGGATTTGTCTACATCGCGGACACGGGGAACAATGTGGTCCGAATGGTGGATACCTCGGGCGTTATCTCGACCTATATGGGTCAATTTTATGCGCCTGGAACAACTCCTCCGCCCGTTTGCGCAGCGGCGACAAACTCGGTGGGCGATGGCTGCCCCGGCAATCAAATGATCATGAATATGCCCGTCGCATTGGTTTTTTGTGTTCATCAGAACATTCACGTGGCCGACAAACTCAACAATCGAGTTCGTACTCTCATGCGGGTAACGAACCAGACCATCACGCAGGTGGGAAACGGTGTGGCCGGATATAACGGAGACGGCGAGCTGAATACCAGCGCAGAAATTAATGGGCCAACCGGTATGGCGATGGATGCCGCCAACTTTATCTACGTCGCCGACAGCGGCAATCACATTATTCGCAAGACTCTGCTGAGCGGAACCACTCCCCAACCCATTTCAACCATAGCGGGCACGGCCGGCTCTGCCGGCAACACCGGCGACGGCGGGCTTGCCACCAGCGCTCAACTGGCCAACCCAGATGGCGTGCAGGTAGATCCCGCAGGGAACGTCTATGTCGCGGACTCCGACAGCCACATCGTACGTAAGATAAATGTGAGTGATGGAAAAATTTCCACCGTCGCGGGTATTGCGACGGCCGGAGACACTGGTGATGGCGGCCCGGCGACCAGCGCGCAATTGAATGTTCCGGGCGGCATTTTGTTGGATGGAATTGGCAATCTCTATATCGCCGATTCCCAAAGTGCGGTCATTCGCAAGGTGGATTTTTCCGATGCGCCTTTGCTTTCTTTTACAAATACCCAGGTGGGAGCCGTCAGCGCTGCGCAGGACGTGGCCGTAATGAATTTGGGCAACGCTCCATTGACAATCGGCGCGATCAACGCGCCAGCGAATTTCTCGCTGGGAGGTTCCGATACTTCATGCAATCTCACTTCCGGCGAGACTCTGAGTCCAGCGACAAGCTGCCTCCTTGGCATTCAGTTCGAGCCGGCTACGGCAGGTAGCTTGAGCGGCAGCATTATACTTACAGATAACGCCAATCCAACCTCACAAACGATCACTTTAAATGGCACCACGGCCTTGCAAGCACAGACTTATACGCTCACTGCCAAAACCACTGCGGTCACAATTACCGCGGGAACCAGTGGGAGCGCGACACTCACACTAAATTCAAACAACTATTCAGGAACAGTTTCTTTCACAACAGTTGTCACGTCGACCGATGGTTCGCCCTCCAATATAAGCGTCGCCGCAACCACAGTCACACTGACCCCGGGCGGTGCGGGAACCTCCACCGTAACCATTTCAGCCAATGCTAGCGCCGCCAATCACACGCCACCGGTTCCGTGGAATGGCGGAACGATGATGCTTTTTGCGGCCCTTTTGGGAGCGCCCTTCACGCTTCGGCGAAAACGATTCATCGGGGCGTGGGTGCTAGTGATGGCAATCTCCGCGGCAGGATTCCTGACGGCATGCGGCGTGACGGGCTATTCAACCTCCTCCACGTCGCCCACGCAAAGGGCTCGGACATACATGGTGACAATGACTCCAACGGCATCGTCGAGTACCGCCGGGTCCGTTACGGTGACAAATCCGGCTCCAGTCAACATCGTGGTTACGGTTCAATAAAGGAACATCGATCGGCTATTGGGATTACGAATTCGCTGCTTCATTTTCGGATTTTTTTCGACAAATTTGAACGCGATGAGCGAAGCATTTAAGCTTCAGTATTTTCGTTGCCAAAATGGGCATTTTTGCATCCAACGAAAGAGCTATCTTTATTGTGGATTGCAAATTCGAGGAGACTTCGCATGCAAATTCCATTCCGATATTTGAGTTGCATTGTTTTAAGCGCGGCATTCGCTTCCGTGGTTTTGATGAGCGCCTGTTCCGCGCGCGTGTCTACTGGCTATCGAGTTCATGACGGTTACTATAATGATGAACACGTTTGGGACAACAATGAAGTGGTGTTTTACGGCAGGTGGGAAGATGAAACCCATCGCAAGCATGAGGATTTTCGTCACCGCAGCGACAAAGAGCAGAGGGAGTATTGGACCTGGCGGCACAACCAGCACTGACGCCATTCCGCAAAATTGATCACCTCGCGCTGCATTCCGTGTGAGGCGAGTGCTTCTTGATATGAAGTGCTAGCCCCCGCAAATTCTGAACTGAAGGACATTTCTCCACATCAAGTTTCGCATCTGAAATCCAGCCATGGAAATTGTGAACGAGTCAGGCGAAGTGTAGAGTAACGGCTGTGATGGTCAGACCACCCTGCGATGAAGGGGCGATTCTCGCTGCTTCCCCGGCAGCGCTTACCTCTGTACAGAGCAGATGGATTTTGGCTGCCACCATCCTCGGCACAAGCATGGCGTTTATTGACGGCACTGTTGTGAATGTGGCCCTTCCCGCACTGCAAACCGCGCTTCATGTCACGGTCAGCGATATTCAATGGGTGGTGGAGGCCTACGCATTGTTGCTTGCGTCTTTGTTGCTCGTGGGTGGATCGCTGGGGGATCGCTACGGGCGAAAAAAGATTTTTATTTATGGCGTTCTCCTGTTTGCCGCGGCATCAGCCGGGTGCGGATTTGCGGATTCCATTTCTTTGTTGATCCTCGCTAGAGGTGTGCAAGGTGTGGGCGCGGCGCTGCTCGTGCCCGGCAGCCTGGCAATCATCAGCGCATCTTTTCCAGCCAGCGAACGTGGGCGAGCGATCGGCACCTGGTCAGGCTTCACGGCAATCACGGCCACAATCGGGCCTGTCCTTGGCGGCTGGCTCGTTGATCATGCATCGTGGCGCTGGGTCTTCTTCATTAATCTTCCATTGGCGGTCATCGTGATTGGTATCACGCTATGGCATGTGCCGGAGAGTCGCAATGATGGAATGCCCAACCATCTCGATTGGGCGGGCGCCCTGCTTGCCACCGTCGGCCTTGGCGCGCTCACTTTTTCTTTGATTGAAGCTCCGCGCGGAGGAATCGCCGTAACCCTGGCTGCGGTTGTTGGTGTGTTAACTCTGGCTGGATTTCTGTTGGTTGAGGTTCGTTCTCCTTTGCCCATGGTCTCGATGGCGCTCTTCCGCTCGCGCAATTTTAGCGGCGCCAATCTGATCACCTTTTTTCTCTATGCGGCTTTTGGCGGAATATTATTTTTTCTGCCTCTCAATCTGATTCAAATACAGCACTATTCGGCCACTGCGGCCGGCGCCGCGCTGCTTCCATTAATCCTGATGATATTTGTGCTCTCTCGATGGTCAGGTGGTTTGATCAGCCGGTACGGACCAAAAACGCCGCTCACCATTGGACCACTGGTTGCCGGACTTGGCTTTGCCCTCTTGCTGCGGATTGGAATTGGCGGAACCTATTGGATGACATTTTTTCCGGCCGTAGTGGTTCTCGGTTTCGGAATGGCAATCAGCGTCGCGCCATTGACTACGACCGTAATGAACGCGGTCCCTCAAAGCCAGGCAGGCATAGCGTCGGGAATCAACAACGCCGTCTCGCGAATTGCAGGACTGCTTGCGGTTGCCGTCTTTGGCCTGATGCTGTATGCGGGGTTTAATCGCGCCCTGAATCAACGACTCGACGCTCTATCGCTTGCGCCCGCGGAACGCCAAGATGTGGATCGTGCGCGTCCCAGCCTTGCCGCAACCGAGACCGCCAATCCGCTCGTGAATCGCGCCATCGCTGAGTCGTTCTTGTCGGGATATCGGATTGTTCTGTGGGCCGCGATTGGATTGGCCATCGCCAGTGCTCTCAGTGCGCGTTGTCTGAATTCTGAGCAAGTGTCGCAGACACAGCGCTGAGTGCCCACTGCTCATTTTATTGCGCTGCTGCGTAATTGACGTTTCAGAATTTTGGCCACGAGTCCCTCGCTGGAGCTACGCTCGCACCGCGTTGACCGCTTCGGTCCAGAGCTGACGCTACAAATCCGGTCCGCTTCATTTCTTCGATGAAGGACTGCAGGAATTCTCTCGCTGCCGGACGCCCTTTCGGTGTTCCCATGGCCTGCTCGATCGACATGAAACGTCCCTCAATTACGCGAAGCCCGGGGCGCGCCCGCGCAAACTCGACAAGTGGCTGCTTCACTCCCGCGGCAGCTTCCAAACCGGCGTCGAGAAACGACTCCATGGCTCCAGCAGAAGTCTCGTGTCGCTCTAGCTCGGCGTGTTTGATTGTGCGCGTTAAAAAGAGATCATAGGCAGCGCCTTTGGCCACGGCGATGCGCACTCCCGGCCGATCGAATTCCTCGATGGCACGAAGAGGCGAGGCATCGCGAACGATGTAAGTTCCTTCGATCAACACATAGGGCGCGGTAAAGAGAATATCCGCTGCGCGCACCGGATCCACCGCTAGAAAAGCGATGTCCCACGCATTGGACTGGGCAGCTTCAAACACTTTTCCGGCAGCATCGAACAAAACCAGCTGGATCGGAACTCCCAGGCGTTTTGCTAACTCGCGCGCCAAATCCACGGAGACGCCGCAAGGTTCGCCGTTTTCAGGATTTTTTTGCGCCAGCACGGGGTTGCCGAAATTAATTGCCGCGCGCAGAATTCCGTGGGGCGCGAGTTCGTGCAATGCTTCTTTGGACGGCGGAGTCATCTTCTTTTTTCTCCGTGTGACTTGAATTTCCCTAAGGCTGGAGCAACCGGGTTGAACTATCAATGCGCGCCGAATGCCCGCCTGAAGGCGTGCGCTACACCAGCCAATCCTAAATCATACGTCAAACCTTCACGCGGCTTGCTCCGCCAGCGGTTTCTCGCGCACCAGCGTGACCTCCATGCCTACGGCGGACTTTTCGATTTCGCAGGATTTGAAATCGGATTGCCCCGCCAGAGCCGACATTTGCGCTTCGGTGTAGGCGCGTTTCAGGAGCATGTGCTTGAACGTGAATTTCGTCATCCACGTGTTGGTTGCGCTGAGGTGCAGGCCGTTCACGTAGGCTTCCACTTCTTGCCACGAAGCGTCTTTTCGCAGATCGATGATCACGGCTCTGCCTTGCGGCTTCAGCACGCGATGCATTTCGTTCAAAGCTTTCAGCGGTTCGGTAAAATTTTTGAAGGCCGCGCGGCACACGATCAAGTCGAACAGGTCGTCTTCGAGGGGAATGTCCGAAGCGCTGCCGTGGATGAATCGCGCTGTCACTCCTTCGCGACGCGCCGATTCGGAAGCCATTTGCACAAAAGATTGGCTGATGTCCAGTCCGGTAATTTTGTAAGAACCGAGTTTTCCCAGAGCTATGCACAAATATCCGGGGCCGGGCGCAATTTCCAGTACGCGCGCATTTGCGGGGAGATCGCTGGCCAGTTCTTGCGCCAGGCGCTCGAATTCCGCAAGATCTTTGCGCGTGATTTTTGCATACCAGGTTGCGAGCCCGCCTTCCATGGAAATGCCGCGATAAGGTTTTCTTGCAGTAGCTTGCATGATTGATTCTCCTTTCAAAATTCACTTGCCAAATTTTCTGCGTTTTCGCACTCCAGGGAGCGCACTGCTTTTGTGGCGCCGGCGTCCCACCGGCGGGTTTTGTAATGTTGCGCCAGCGCATAGGAAAACCGTCGGCGAGACGCCGGCGCCACAACACACCGTCCAGCTTCGTGATTCATGGTTTTCCTTCTTTCTTTTTAGATTTGCGAATTGCCGTGGCGGGTCCCTGTTTTCTGCGCGCTCCCGATTTTCCGGCCATATGCTGCCTGCGCATTTCCGACCAGCCGCTGCGCATTCCGCCGGCGTCGCGCTTCAGATCGGAAAGCAAATCCTTGGAGAATTTGTATTCCGCCTGCGTCATGGCCCGGAAATATTCGCTCTCCAGTGAAAACAGTCGTGGCAATTTCATCTCGCGGCATTTGCGCTCTTCCTCATCGCACTCCTGCAACGTCCGCTGCAGAAGCCCCAATCGAATTTCGAGCAGGCTGATGACTTCCTCCGGCGGCAGCACGGGCAGGAGCGAGATGGCCGCTTCAAACATGGGATATTCCTTCACCGGAGAGCTGACCAACTCACGCATCCAGTCCACAAGTTCCACTTCGCCCGTCGCTGTCAGCTCGTACACCGTTTTCTCGGGGCGCTTTCCTTCTTTCAGCACTTCGCGCACGGAGATGAAATGTTCGCGCAGGAGCTGCTCGATGACCGTGTAGAGCGAGCCGTAGTTGAGCTTGATGCTGCTCTCCTTGTGCCGCTCGCGCATGGTGGCGGCCATTTCGTACGGGTGCATGGGCCGCTCGTACAAGAGGACCAGGATGGCCAGGGCCAGCGGATTGGAGAAAGGACGCTTCAATCTATCCGTCATGGGATATACTCTACCAAATACTCGCAGCCGAGTATATAGGAAATTCTGAGCATGGACCAGTCACGCTGCGTCCTGTTCCGTGCTCGCCCCCCACGTTTATTTGGGGGGACCGTAAATCGGAGATGGTCTTTCGCCCTCGCGCTTCAACAGCGGAGTCCCGAAAATCTGAGTCAAATGCCGCCAATTCAAATGCTAAAATTAAAAACTGGCAAGACGAGTCCACTGTGGGGGGGATGAATGAATGTTCGAACCAGGTTTGTCACTATTTGTGTAGCAATTTCATTTCTAATTCTAAGTTCAACGGTGTTTTCATGGGCGGGGCCTTGCAAGGAAGATAATGAAGCCCCGGGAATCTTTGTCCCGGACAGAGGCTGCTTCAGTCTGGGTGTCGGATATCAGTACCAACACTTGAACGAATTCGCATCCACATTTCATACCAACGGCTACAGCGTGGATTTTGGGATGCATTTAATTGACCTGGTAACCGGTGGCGACGGGCGTTTAACACTCGGAGCCGAGGGAGCCGTTACAGCGGGTTTCGATGGGCATACGGGCGGCAGCAACTCTCTGGACGTGAAAACATTATTTGCCGGGGCAGGGCCACACGTCGCTCTCGAAAATACGACACGGTTTGAGCCCTGGATTCACGGGCTCATAGGCCTGGAGCATTTTCGATTAACACAAGGCGCAACCCTGGGATCCAATTCCACGCTCGGTTACATGGTTGGCGGTGGCGTGGATATCAGAATAATCCCTAAAGTTTTCTGGCGCGTTCAGGGCGATTATCTAGGAACGCGTTTCCAGTCTGCTCTGCAATCCAATTATTCCACCGGGACGGGCATCGTTCTGTATTTTTAACTTTTCGCAGCAAGGTTACACTTCATCATGATCTGAAAATTTGGGATGCGCAGAGCTTGTGGCTTTTGAACCACAGCGCCTCCCAAATTCTGCATGAGAGACGGGGCCACCCGATCTGCTGTAGCCCGCCTCTTCAGAGGCGGGCTACAACAACCAAAAACCTCGACCATTGCTCGACAGCCTTCGATAGTAGGG
Organism: Saccharimonadales bacterium (SeqCode); assembly: GCA_035486415.1. GTDB lineage: Bacteria > Acidobacteriota > Terriglobia > Acidiferrales > UBA7541 > Palsa-360. The sequence continues at coordinate 3,696 of DATHNC010000140.1, read as the reverse complement.
GCACAGCATGCCGTGCCCCTACAACTTTTCCTCTCCTAAAACTGCTCAGCCCGAAAACTACCGGAAATGCCGGATACAGCGGATCGAAACTCGCGCGTAGCATGATCACTGAAAGCGAAGAAATGGAGGCAACCATGTCGACAGCCACTCAAGAAGCGAAAAATAAATGCTCGTTCTGCGGCAAAACATTCGACACCGCCGAAGAAGCGCGGCAGCACGAAAACAATTGCACGTACCGAGACCGCGTCGCCGGCACGCCGCGTTCAGAAACTCCCGAAGAAGAAAAAATAGACGCGGAAATCGAAGATCGCTTCGAAGCCACTGACAATTAGGCGCAGTTGCTCAACTTCTGTCTAGCTTATCTATGCCTGCGCTAGCACGAATCCATTTCCGATAAAACGCGACGAAGCATATTCAATATGCAGAACTCGTCGTGCTTTGTCAGATACCGATTTGGACGAAGCATGGACGATTAGCGGCCGCATCGCCACAATTCCGCACTTGGCAACTGTGCACTCGACTGGTTCCAGCTTTGCAGCAAGCTCATGAATTGCTTCGTCGCTCAGAAGGCCCATCTTATGAGTTGCCGGCAGCACACGTAGCGGCCCGTTCTCTCCGGTGGAGTCATCCAAGTGAATCCGCAGCGCAAGGACGTGATTCAGAGCGCTGGCTGGCGCGTGCGCGTAGATGACACCGTCCTTTACTGACCAGGGGCCCCAACCCGCAGCTTCTATTTTCTCGCGCAAAGGCAGAGCAGTGTCCTGATGCCAAACTACAAGCCAATTCGATAACGAAGATTTGTCAAACAATGTCGCCCGAAACGGAGATGCGCCGTTGCCCAAGGTCGCTCGCGCGATATCCAGAAATCGAGGATGTTGCGCGAACTCCATGATTGCGAAATGCTGGAGTGCATGCCGAATTCCGGCTCTGCTCCTGCGCAACTTTCCGTCGCGCAGCTTCTCCAAAAGACAATCGATACTTGCCTCAGAAACGACGTCCGGAATAATCGCAAAGCCCTGCGTTTCGATGTCCATCTGATGCACCGGCTCTCCTTCGCTTGGCAAGAGTACACAAGAATCTCACATTCTGGGAATCCCGAGAATCTCAGCCGCCAATTCGGTGAAACCGTCTTGCCTCTCCGCGCATCGAGTGCTACGCTCCGCCAATCGGTTCATCTGGCGGTAAGAAGGATCAAATTTATGCTTATGCCTCGATTCAGGAATGCCCTTACGCGGTCACTTTGCGGATCAGTGGTGATGGGTCTCGCGGTGCCATTATTTTCACTCTTCGCTGTTTCGGCCAGCTTCGCGCAGGCGCCGGCACTGCCTGCGTTTCAGACAACGGCCAAGAGTCCTAATTTCAAGGACGGAAAGGTGCTGCTCGAGGAGCGCCGCATTCGCGCGTATACGTACCTCGGCGGCGATGAGAACATCATCCGCCAAACGGTTCAGCGCATCGTGAGGCAGGAAGGCGACGAGCCTGGAGGCTGGGTCTACGAGTGGAGCCGCCTCGGCAAGTATTACGAGGACCGTGGCGACACGCTCCTCAAGACCGGACTGCGTCACCCGGCGCTCGACGCCTACATGACCTCGAGCGTCTACTATGCGCTCGCCTGGTTCCCGAATGTCACCTCGCAGCAGGAAGCCAAAGCTTATGACGCGCAACTGCAGGTGTACCAGAAGGGCGGCAAGCTGTTCGATGTGCCGCTGGAAGTGGTTAAGGTTCCTTACAAGGACGGCATGATCACCACGTATTTGCACAAGCCGCTCGGAGTCCAGAATCCGCCGCTCGTCATCTGGTGCGGAGGCGTCGACCAGTATAAAGCGAACCACTGGCGCCCCATCCAGGACATGCTGGCCAAAGGGTTTGCCGTCGCCACGCTCGATTTACCAGGCTTCGGCGAAAGCCGGCAGTGGGAACGGGATATGAAGGCGGACGCCAATTTCGCCGTCCTGGACGCTTACCTCAAGCGAAGCGATATCGACACCAACCGTGTCAGCTTCTTCGGACAAAGCTATGGCGGAGGCGCCACGTTGCGCGCGGCCCTGCGAAACGATACGCGCGTGAAGGCCATCGTGGCCATGTGCGCTGGTTTGCACCTGGGCGAGAAGAATTCGCTCGCGCCGGATGCAAAACCCGGAGACAAGCTGATCAACGGACCAATGCTCGTGGTCAACGGGACGCGCGACGCCGGCAACACTGTCCCCGACTTGATGTCGACCTACCAGTCAGTGAAAGAGGGTGACCTTTGGCTGCTCGGCCGCGGCGAGCATTGCGCCGTGGAGTATTGGCCCGTTGTGATCCCGCAAATGGCGGACTGGCTGAAGGAAAAAATCAACAAATAACGGCGCGAGATTCTGGACGAATGGGGCGAATATACTGGCTGATGTGAAAGTGTTGCCAGCAATTTGCCTTGATCTCGACTGCTTCGCTCTTTTTTCAAGACTCTCAACGCACAGTTTTGCATAGGTCAATTATTTGGCGCGACCCCAGCAGTAGTATAAGATCGTTAAATACGCACTGGATTAATTAAAGTGGTGTGCTTGCGAAGCTACGAGAAACAAGGAGAAATGAAATTAATGATGAAATTGGCGAAAGCGGCGTTGCTTATCATCTTATCGTCTGCGTTGGCCTCTACTGCGGCCCGGGCGCAGGTCAATGTGGGCGAACAGAAGCCCGATGCCAATGTGCCCTTCAACATGACCACGGTTAGCACTTTTGAATTGCCCTGGCGGATTGCATTTCTGCCCGATGGACGCATGCTGATCACCGAAAAGGTTGGGCCCATTTGGCTCGTGTCCCCGCAGGGACAGAAGATCGCGCCCGTGGCCGGCACGCCCGCCGTCTATTGGCAGGGACAGAACGGCATGCTCGGCGTTTTCCTCTCGCCGCATTACGCCACGGACCAGAATATTTATCTCACTTATGCCGAACCGGGAGATTACGGCGGCGGCCTTGCGCTGGGCCGCGCCAAGCTGACGCTTACGGCCACGACAGCTAAATTGGAAAACTTCGAAGTACTGTGGCACCAGATGCCCAAGGGCAAAGGCGGCCAGGAAGGCGCGCAGATCGCCTTCTCACCCGATAGCCAATATTTGTTTCTCACGGTTGGTGACCGCCAGCGCTTCACTCCCGCGCAGGATCCCAACCAGCCCGAAGGCAAGATCCTGCGCCTGACTCTTGACGGCAAGCCCGCTCCCGGCAATCCCTTTTCCGACCAGAAAGGCGCTGCCACCATTCCCCTGATCGATCCGCCAAAGGATACCGAAGCCGCCAAAAACGCGCCGATCGTAAGCACCTATACGTTCCCTGGCCCGAACCTCACACCGGCGGAAACCTGGACCAGCGGCCATCGCACGCCCTATGGCATGGCGTTCTCACCCACCGGCGAATTGTGGGAGGTCGAGCATGGGCCGCGCGGCGGCGACGAGCTGAACCTGATCGAGAAGGGCAAGAATTATGGCTGGCCGCTCGTCGGCGAAGCGCCGAACTATAACGGTGTGCCCGTTCCCAACCCTGACACTCGGCCCGACCTGGCGAAGCCGGTGATCTATTGGGTGCCGGTGGTTGCGCCGGGCAATCTGATGTTCTACCGCGGCACCCAGACCTTCCCGCAATGGGACGGCAACGGCTTCATCAGCGGCATGGGGACCCAGTCGCTCAACCGCGTCATCTTTGACGGCAAAGGCGGAGCCA
>DATHNC010000139.1:0-10973 GCA_035486415.1 Saccharimonadales bacterium (SeqCode) | reverse complement strand
CAGCGCTCTTCCACAAGCCTTTCCGCTGGGGCAGCGAACACTTCCTCGGCCATCACTTTTATTTGTGCGATGGCTTCACGACACGCTTCCAGCACGGCGCGCCCCATCAACGTGGTTGTGCGGCTGGCGCCCGTAGAGCGTTCGAACAAGGTAACGGCCGTATCCGATCCAATGAGGCGAACTTTTTCCAGCGGCACGCCCATTTCTTCCGCGGCAATTTGCGTGAGCACCGTATGGCTGCCCTGGCCGATCTCCGTGCTTCCGCTCAACACAGACACCGCGCCATCCGCGTACACCTGCACCATCGCCAGCGTTACCGGGTGCGCTCCTGCGTCGCTCGCTGAGCAACACACCGAGCGCCCATGCCCCGGCTTTACTGGACGATCCATATGCAGCATTTGCGCGGCTGCGCGAATGTCGCCGGGAATATCCGCGTCGATCGGGCGCATGCCGGGATGAATCGATTCGCCGGATTGCGCCAAATTTTTCAGCCGGAACCCCACCGGATCACAGCCCGCTTTTTCCGCGAGTTCATCCATCTGCGATTCTCCGGGAAATGTGACTTGCGCGCCGCCCAATCCTCGATAGGAGCTCGCGGGCACTGTGTTTGTGTACACCGCGAAGCAATCGATCTTCACATTGGGAATGCGGTAAGGGCCGACGATGCGGTTGGCAGCTTTTCTGCACACCATGGGGCTATTTTCCGCATACGCCCCGGTGTTCAGGTGAATCGTTGCCTGCCGCGCGACCAGATTTCCATTTGCATCCGTCGCCGTTCGAATCCTAACGCGTGCGTCGTCCCCTCGCGTCGTGAGGAATGCCTCTTCGACGCTCAATTGCAGTTTTACAGGACGCCCCGCCTTCCACGAACAGGCTGCAACCAGCGGCTCAATTTTTGTGTAGGACTTGCTGCCGTAGCCGCCGCCGATGTAAGGCACGATCACGCGCACACTGTTGAGCGGCAGTCCAAACACTTGCGCTACGTCGTGGCGCACCATGAACGGATGTTGCGCCGAGGAATACACGGTGAGGTGTCCCTTGGCATCGAAATCGGCGATGGCTACATATGGCTCCATCGCGTAGGCATAAACCATCGGGAAGTAAAATTCGCCTTCCGCAATATGCGCAGCTGAGTCGAACGCCGCGTCCACATCTCCCCATCCGACATGCACAGCCTGGCAGATGTTTCCCGCCGCGCCCGGAAAATCGTCGAAGCCGCGGAAGGATCCATCGGCGAAATCTGTTTCATGAATGCGCGGCGTTCCCTCCGCCATCGCGGTGTCCACGTCGAGGATTGCGGTCATCTCCTCGTATTCGACGTTGATCTTTCCGAGCGCTTCTTGTGCATCCAATTCCGTTTCGGCGATTACAACAGCGACTGGCTCGCCAACGAAACGCACTTGGCCGATGGCAATCAGCGGGTGGTCTTTTACGCCGTGGCCGTAATAGGGATGAAGACCCTTCAGGTCGTAGGCGGTTAACACATCGATCACGCCAGACTGTTTCTTCGCCACAGAGGCGTCGATGGAAAGAATTCGGGCGCGCGCGAATGGGCTGCGCAAAACTTTTGCCCAGGCCATATGCTCGAGAGCCATGTCACTCGTATAGATCGCGCCGCCTGTTACTTTCGGAATGCCGTCTCCGCGCGGGACGGAATGATTGACCACTTGAAATTCGCTGATCGGCTTCACTTGTGGCCTCGCATTTCGTCAGCGGCCTGGCGAATCGCTTTCAGAATCGGCAAGTAGCCGGTGCAGCGGCACAGGTTGCCGTTCATGTGCGCGACGATTTCGGTGTCCGACATGTTGCAGTTTTCGTCGAGCATCGCTTTCGCCGCCAAGATCATTCCTGGGGTACAGAATCCACATTGAAATGAAAAGTGATCCAGGAATGCCTGCTGCAAGGGATGCAGTTTCCCGGTTTCGTCCGCCACGCCTTCAATCGTCGTGACACGCTTTCCGCGAACTTCGTACGCAAGCAACGTGCAGGCGCTGACAGGGAGGCCATCGACCAAGACCGTGCAACTGCCGCAGACCTGCGCTTCGCAGGAAATTTTCACTCCCGTCAAGCGGCAGCGGCCTCGCAAAACTTCGGCGAGTGACTCGCGCTGCTCAATTTCCAGCGTGGTCGGCTTTCCGTTTAACTCGAAACCTATCTTCACAACTTCTCCTGACTATTTGACTGAGCTCTCAGGAATTCCAAATTTTATTCTGGTGAATTCGAAGCAGATTTTGCATCTGCGGGAAATTGCCCCTGAATTTGTTTTGCAAATTCGGCAAACAGTTGCGTCGTCCTTCGCCGGACAGGAACAGCTCCAAGCGTTGCCAGTTTCCCCAATACTTCAATGGACGCTTCAAAATGCATTTGCGTTCCGCAGGGCGCGGCGCTCAATGCGACTTGCATCGATCCGGTCATACGGTTGAGGCCCATCGAATCGCCGCCTTTGAGCGACGCTTTCAAGAGTGACGGCTCAATTAATTCGGCGATGCGTACCTCCAGATTCATCGTGATTTTGAACGGACCTATTTTTTCACTCACCGAGGCCCCATACGCTTCGCTGCCGTCTTCCTTCAAGGGGACGACATTTTCAACGCCCGGCAAAAGGCCCGTCAAGCGCGGCGTGTCGCGCAAAAGTTTCCAGACTTGATCAACGGGGGCATTGAGCGGCAATTCTTCCGCAAGTTTCAAAAGCACAGGATGATCTTCACCATTCTTTCCATCTCCGAAGGTTCAACGGGCAGGGACGGAAGCGGTATTTGAATTTCCAAAAACAAGATCTTTCGGTGTCTTTTGTATCACATCTCCGCAGTCTATCTGCGGCTATCTTGCAAGCAATGAAAATATCATTTGACGGCGGTTTCCGATTCTTCAGGCGGTGTAATGGCGCTGAAACTCTGATAGAGCAGAAGGTCGTATATGATCTTCAGGGTACCGGCGATGAAGAATGGTGCGCTGATCAGTGATGGCCGGGCAAACAGAAAGCCTGCCAGGACTGGCGCCAGCGCCGCTCCTGTGGTGCGTGAGACGCCCGTGATGCCGGCCGCTGCTGAACGTTCGTGGGGTGGGACAACGGCCATCGTATAAGACTGGCGCGTAGGCACGTCCATTTGGCTAATGCTGAAGCGCAGAAATAAAACTGCGATCGCCAGCGGCAGATTTGGCATGAGCGGAATAAGAATGAGCAGGATGTTGGAAGGCAGATGCGTAAAAACCATTGTCCTGACAAGGCCGATGCGCGATGCCAAACGCGATGCCAAGAGTGCGGAAACTCCGGAAAGTAAATTCGCGACGAAAAAAATGACGCCAAGGCTTGCCGGCGTCAGGCCAAAACGAAGATAGAACCAATACGCGGCGAAGCTCTGCACAACGAAGCCGCCGCCGAAGGAGTCCAGCGCGAAAAGGCAAGATAGCTTGAGCACCACACTGTAGGAATGGCCGATGCCAAAGAACTTGCGCATGCCCGCTGAAAGATCCGGGCTTTCGTGCAAATTCACTTCCGCTGCGGGTGTGAGTCGATTGAAGGCAAGCAACAGAACAATACCGAGTACTGCATAGAGCACAACAATCGCGCGATAGCCACCAAGGGGTGTTGCTGCGGTTTTATGAAATGCGTGGGTGATGGCGCCCGTGGCTAAAGCACCGAGAGCCGTGGCGAACGAACCGGCAAGCGTGTACCAAGCAAATATTTGCGTCCTGGCTTGATCGGAAATGACGCTGGAAAGAGCGGCCTGTTCGATCGACAGAAAAGGTCCTACTTCGTTACCGCTCGGGCTGATGACGCCTATGGTTGCGGCCATCGTCAGCCACAGGAAGCTATGCGTGATTGCGAAAATTACGCCCGCGGCAATCATCAGCAAAGCGCCGACGATGAGCATGCGTCGCCGGCCAATTCGGTCGGCGCGAGTCGTAAGATAAAATGAAATGACCGTATCCCCGACGAGGGTGAGCGTAAACAGCACGCCTGTTTGGGCTGTGCTTAGGCCAAGGTCCGTGAGGTAGAACACTAGAACGACAGACAAAGAGCCATACGCAAATAAGCGTACGAATCGCGTGAGGAACAGGAGCGCTACATCGCTTGTAAAATATTGCGGCGTGTTATTTTCTGAGGGGATGGTTACCATGGTCCGCGTAATTGGAGAATTTGTAACATTTCCTCGCACTTTCCCGAAACCTTGCGGCCATGTGATGGCCGAACCGGGCAGAGGAGATCAGGCATTGTTATATACCGGGCCTATCCGCGAGAAAAGTGAAACGATCTGACGGGGAAGTTTGATTTCAAACGAAATGGATTGCTATTTCAGATTCAAATAATGAACCGAGCTAAGCTCTTCCCGATTATGCGCTTTGCGAACGGATACCGTTTTCGGAAGCCGCATCATTGACTTCGTTCGTCACGACCGTGAAATTGGCCAGCTCGGCCATGCCAAATGAAGTCGTGATCGCAACATCGGCGGCGTCGCGTCCGGTGGCCATCAGGACGCGTCCTACGCGAGGATTGTTGTGGCGCGCGTCAAACGTCCACCATCTTCCTTCCAAGAACACTTCGAACCACGCGCTGAAGTCCATGGGAGCGGACGAAATGGGCACGCCGATATCCCCCAGGTAACCGGTGGCATAGCGAGCGGGGATATGCATGCACCGGCAGAAGGCAATGGCCAGATGCTGAAAGTCGCGGCAGACGCCAACTCGTTCCGTATAAACATCGAGGGCCGTCCTGGTTGCGCGTGCGTATTGATACCCGAACACCACGCTTCGGTGTACCCAATCCACGATGGCTTGCACACGCGCCCAACCCGGCGGCGTGTTCATAAACAATTCCGCTGCGATGTTCGAAAGACGATCTACTTCACAATACCTGCTACTCATTAAAAATATAAGGTTTTCCGCGGGAAGATCGATCACCGGATGCTGCCGCGCCTGATAATTAACCGGATCTTTTTCAGCGGAGTCGTGAATTAGTGTGGAATTCCAAATACGAAGCTGGCCTTGAGGAGCCAGAAATCTTGTGCAGCGGTTGCCGAAGCGGTCGAAATAAGTTTCAGTTCTAACCCACGGCTCAATATTCAAGTTGTCCGATTCGAGTAAGTCAGGCGCGCGGGATGGATGAACATTCAGCATCGCCACCATCGCCACAGGCTGCGGAATATTGAATCCGATGTCGTAACCGAGGCGTATCAGCATTGGAGGGCCGCGTGGAAAGCTTCTACTTCAGCTGCAACAATATAACTTCAGTTACGAGTTTACACTGCATTCAATGACCCGCGGACGCAATCTAAATCGTTTTTTTGAATGGTGGGCATAGGAGTCCGGAACCCTCCCGCCGATCCTCAATACCTCTATGAGGATAACTGCAGAGAGTTCCGTTGCTTAAGTCATTTCCGCACCTTACGGAGCTTTACTGACCAGTTGCGCGGGGGAGGGGATTTGAGACGAGTTCCATCCTCCACCGAGCGCTTCGATCAATCCCCCGCTAGCAGTCATCTGCTGGATGCGCAAATTCACGGCGGTTTCCTGATTAGACAGCAGTGTGGTTTGCGCGGTAATCACATTCAAGTAGGGATCGATTCCGAGTTGGTAGCGATCCGTCGCCAAGGTCAAAGCATTTTGCGCTGAGCTGACTGCCTTATCCTGGTCTTGAATCTCCGCAGACAGGATTCGCAGCATGGCCAGATTATCTTCCACCTGTTGAAATGCCACGAGAACCGCCTGTCGATAGTTGGCTACCGTGGCGTTGTACTGAGATTGAAATTGCTCAACCGTCGCGTGGCGTAGGCCCGCATCGAATAGAGTTTCCGCCCCCGCCGCGCCGATGGAGAAAAATCGACTTTGCCAGTTAAACAATGAGGATGCAGCAGTGCTCTCGAGTCCTGTCGAGCCGGTCAGCGTAATGGTGGGAAAATATGCGGCTCTCGCGATTCCGATTTGTGCGTTGGCTTGCGCGACCAATCGTTCCGCTGCGGCGACGTCCGGCCGTCTTTCCAGCAGTTGCGAAGGAAGGCCAATGGGAATTGCCGGGGGATTCGGAATGAGCGGCTTTTCGGGAATGGAAAACGTGGACGCCGGCTGGCCCGTCAACATGGCAATCGCGTGCTCAAACTGCGCGCGTTGAATGCCGAGCGCAGTGTCTTGGGCTTTTGTCGCTTCCAGCTGAGTTTCAGCCTGCGCGACAGCTTCCGCGTCGCCAATGCCGGTCTGGTAGAGCGCGGTCGTCAGGTCGAGTGATTTTTGAAATGCGTCGATCGTCGAATCGAGCAATCGCTTGAGCGAATCCTGCCCGCGAAGATCAAAATAATCGATGGCCACTTCGGCTTGTAACGTCAAGCGCGTGTTTTCCAGGTCCGCGGCCGATGCCTGTGCTGCGTAAGCCGATGATCGAATCGTGTTACGGATACGGCCGAATAAATCCGGCTGCCAGGAGGCATCGAAGGGAAGAGAATAGGTGGCAAACATGCCGCTGGAAGAATTTGCCGTGCCTGTGCCGCCGGTGGTTACCGTTCGCGTTATGGTTGGTGTCCGTTGCAGCGTAGCGCTCGGGCTGGCCGACAATGTGGGGAAAAGCTGCGCGCGCGCCTCTTTGACCAAAGCGCGGGATGCGTAAAAGGTTTCCGTAGCCGACATGATGGTTTGGTTTGAAACGTTAACTTTTACCTCCAGCTCATTCAACTCGGGATCGTTGAAAATTTCCCACCATTTTCCGCGCAACGCGTCATCCTTCGGCTGCGCGACTTTCCACCCGTCGGTATTTTTATAGTCCGCAGGAGTTAACTCCTTGTAGGCCGGCGGTGCCACCGTGGTGGGCGTGTGGTACTTCGGCCCGACCATGCAGCCTGTGAATACGCACATGGCAGCGACTAGAAGCGCTGCAATGCAACGAGTGAAGATAGTCATAGTATTCGTCAACTTCATATTCAAGATGGCTCCATTAATCGGCTGCGCTGGGCGCCGGTCCGGGCTCGTGGCCAAAAACCGTTTTTCTCTTTCCTTGCATGCGGAGCCGCAGCCGGTCGAACGTCAGGTACACAACTGGCGTCGTGTACAGAGTAAGCATTTGGCTCAAAATCAATCCGCCGACGATGGTGATGCCCAATGGACGTCGAAGTTCATAGCCCGTGCCGGTTCCCATCGCCAGCGGCAGCGCACCCAATAGCGCGGCCATCGTCGTCATCAGGATGGGACGAAAACGCAGCATGCACGCTTCAAAAATAGAATCGTACGGGGATTTCCCTGCCTGCCGCTCTTCCTGAAGAGCGAAATCAATCATCATGATGGCGTTCTTTTTTACGATTCCGATCAGTAGCACGATTCCGATAATCGAAATCACGTTCAAATCTTCCTTGAACATCATCAGCGCTAGCATCGCGCCCACGCTGGCTGACGGCAAAGTGGAAATAATCGTCAGCGGATGAATCAAACTTTCATACAAAATTCCAAGCACAATATAAACCGCGAGCAGCGCCGTTAAGACCAGTAGGGGTTCGGTCCCCAGAGACTGCTGGTAAGCAAGCAGCGTTCCCGCAAAGAAACCCAGCATCGTGGAAGGAGTGCCGAGACGCCTTTGCATTTGGTCGATGCTCAGGGCCGCCTGACTGAGGGAAACATTTGGCGCGAGGTTAAAAGAAATCGTCACCGAAGGAAATAAACCCGTATGGTTAATGGCCAGCGGAGTGGTATTCGCCTGCGTTTTGGCCACGGTGAGCAGTGGAATGCTGCTGTTGTTCGATGGCGTATGCAGGTAGATATATTTCAATCCATCTGGACTTTGCCAAAACTGTGGCGCAACCTCGAGCACCACGTAATATTGATTCAACTGCGTATAAATAATCGAAACCTCAGACTGGCCGAAGGCGCCGTACAATGCCGAATCCAGCGCCTGCGTTGTAATCCCAAGTTTTGCGGCAGTCGCGCGATCGTATTGAAGAAGCTCGTCAAGCCCGCCATTTTGCTGATCCGCGCTAACGTCCTGCAAACCGGGCAATTTCTTCATTTGAGCGAGAAGAACCGGCCCCCAAGTCTTAAGGTCCTCTTCGGTGTCCGACTGAATTGTGTATTGATACAAGGCATTGGAGGAGCGCCCGCCAATGCGCAAATCCTGCACCGCTTGTAAAAAAGTGGATGCCACCGGCAGTCGATTCAGCTGAGGGCGCAAGCGGTTGATGACCTGCGAGGCGTTCGCGTCCCGTTGCGCCAGGGGCTTCAGCGCTATGTAGACAAACCCTGTATTCGTTGCTCCATTCCCGCCGATAAACGCAATTACATTGTTTACCGCGGGGTCTTTTTTAATTACCGCGCCGATTCTCTGGATCGAATCGTTCATCGACGGGAACGACGCGTCCTGCGGGCCGCGCACAGCCCCAACAATGGCCCCTGTATCTTCTTCCGGAAAAAATCCTTTGGGGATTTTTACGATTAAAACTACGTTGAGCACGATTGTCAGAAACAGAATGGCCAGAGTAAAAATCGGATGCTCAAGCACCCATTCCAGGCTGGTGCGATAAACAGAAAGGACCCAATCGAAAAATCTCTCGCTCGCCGCATAAATGCGCCCATGTTTTTCCGCATGCTCGTTTTTCAGCAGATACGCGCACATCATCGGCGTCGTGGTCAGCGAAATGGCCATGGACACAACGATGGACGTGGAAAGCGTAACGGCAAATTCACGGAAGAGGCGGCCAACGATTCCCCCCATCAAAAGCAGGGGAATAAATACGGCGATGAGCGAAATGCTGATCGTGAAGACCGTGAAACCGATTTCCTGCGCGCCCTTGAGCGCGGCGGCAAAAGGCGCCATGCCATTTTCCAGGTGCCGCGAAATATTTTCCATCACCACGATGGCGTCATCCACCACAAATCCAGTGGAAATCGTCAAAGCCATCAGCGAAAGGTTGTCAATGCTATAGCCGAAGAGATACATCACCGCAAACGTGCCAACCAGCGAAACGGGCACGGCGATGGCCGGGATGAGCGTGGCGCGGCCATTGCGCAGGAAAACAAAAACGACGAAGACCACCAGCACGATGGAAATCATTAGCGTTCGCTCGACATCGTTCACCGAGGCGCGAATGGTTGTCGTGCGATCCAGAACGATGGTCGTATCGATCCCAAGGGGAACGGTGGCCTGGATAGAGGGAAGTTCGCTGCGAATACGGTCGACAGTGTCAATAATGTTAGCGCCAGGCTGGCGGAATATGATGACGGTCACGGCCCGCTTGCCGTTTAAATACCCGCCGGTGCGAATGTTTTGCACGGAGTCCGTGACTTCAGCGACGTCCGACAATCGAATGGCGGCGCCGTTCTTGTAGCCGATGACCAGCGGCTTGTATTCTTCCGCATGCGAGATCTGGTCATTGGAAAGAATATCCGCCGATACATTTCCATCGGTAATTTGTCCTTTGGCCAAATCCGAATTTTGAAGACTGAGCACGGACTGCACATTGGCAAGAGTCAGCCCGTAATTGGCCAGTTGAGTGGGATTCGCATCCACACGCACAGAGGGCAGCGCGCCGCCACCGACGGTCACCTGTCCCACACCCTGAATTTGCGAAAGCTTCTGCTCAATCACGGTGGAAGCTTCGTCATACATTTTGTCGGGCCCGAACTTGTCCGAGGTGAGTCCGAGAATCATGATCGGCGCGTCGGCCGGATTCACTTTTCGATAGGTAGGATTGCTCGGCAGGTTGGCGGGAAGATAGGTTCTCGCCGCGTTGATTGCTGCTTCGACGTCGCGCGCAGCGCCATCAATATTGCGGTTCAGGTCAAATTGAATGGTGATTGAAGTCGTTCCGAGCGAACTCGCCGAAGTCATCTCCGTGACTCCCGCAATGTGCCCGAACTGGCGCTCCAGGGGAGTGGCGACGGAAGAGGCCATGATGTCAGCGCTCGCGCCCGGCAAGGCTGCACCGACGGAAATGGTAGGGAAGTCAACTTCAGGCAGCGGAGCAACGGGCAGCACGCCATATGCCACCGCTCCTGCAAGAGCGATGGCAATCGTCAGCAGCGTCGTCGCTACCGGCCTGCGAATAAATGGTTCGGAAATACTCATGCAGGCTCAGGCCTCTGCGCATTTCCGGCTGGGGCATTTTTCAGCTTGTGCGAGAACCTCTTTCCCAGATTGTCAAAGAAAATATAGATGACGGGAGTCGTGTACAACGTAAGTACCTGGCTCAACAACAGGCCGCCAACCATCGAGATACCAAGTGGGCGGCGCAATTCAGCGCCAAACCCGGTCCCAAGAGCGAGCGGCAATCCCGCGAGCAGCGCCGCCATCGTGGTCATCATGATGGGACGAAACCTCAGCAGGCAGGCTTCGTAGATTGCATCTGTCGCGCTTTTCCCCTGGTTCCGTTCTCCTTCCAGGGCGAAATCGACCATCATGATTCCATTCTTTTTCACGATGCCGATCAAAAGCACTATGCCGATGATGGCGACCACATCCAGATCCTGGTGAAAAATAATCAGCGCGAGAAAAGCGCCAACGCCGGCGGATGGCAGTGTCGAAAGAATTGTAATCGGGTGCACAAAGCTTTCGTACAGCACGCCGAGCACGATGTATACGGTCACGAGAGCGGCGAGAATCAATATTGGTTCGTTTGAAAGCGAATTGGTGAAAGACGCCGCCGTTCCCTGGAAGCTTGCCTGCAAGCTCGCAGGCATATGCATGTCGTCATGCACTCTATTGACCGCCGTGATCGCGCTTCCCAGCGAAGCGTTGGGCGCAAGATTGAATGACACCGTGATGGCCGGGAATTGTCCCTGGTGATTAATCGAGAGCGGCTCTGTCGTGTTTTCAAAATGCGTGAAGGCGCTCAGCGGCACGGCATTGCTATATGTAGAGCTCGTGGTCAGCGCAGTGCTGGTTGCCTTATTGGAAGGGGTGGAAGCGTTGGCCGTGAGCGCATTCTGCGGAGGCGTAAGCGTGGTCGCCGAGGGCGTATAGAGAGCGGAACTGGTGAGCGCATACGATCCTGCGGAAGGCG
>DATHNC010000138.1:0-12171 GCA_035486415.1 Saccharimonadales bacterium (SeqCode) | reverse complement strand
AGGCTGTAGCCCAGGATATACATCGCTCCAAACGTGCCAACCAAGGACAGCGGCACGGCGACGCTGGGAATAATCGTGGCGTACAAACTTCGCAGAAAAAGAAAAATGACCAGGACCACGAGGCCGATCGTGAGCATCAATTCAAATTCCACGTCGGCGACCGATGCTTCAATCGACGTGGTTAGGTCGGTAAGTGTGGTGACCTGGATGCCCGAGGGCAGGTTCGCCTTCAGCTGCGGCAGAAGTCCTTTTATGCTTCGGACCACGCTGATCGTGTTTGCCCCGGGTTGCCGCTGCACATTTAAAATCACGGCGGGAGTCTGATTCATCCATGCCGCCTGATAATTGTTTTCCACTCCATTCATGATGTTGGCCACATCGGTGAGCATTACGGGCGCGCCGTTTCGATAGGCGACCACCACGTTGCGGTAATCCTTGCTCGTGATCAGCTGATCGTTCGCATCAATCTGATAATCCTGGCGAGGTCCGTCGAAGTTTCCTTTTGCCGCATTCACGCTGGCCTGCGTCAGCGCCGTGCGCAAGTCTTCCATATTAATTCCATAGGACGACATGGCCGTCGGATTCGCCTGAATGCGCACCGCGGGTTTTTGCCCGCCGCTGATGCTGACGAGGCCTACTCCACTTAGTTGCGAAATTTTTGGAGCGAGCCGCGTGTCCACCAAGTCCTCAACCTGCGAGAGCGGCATGGAATCCGAGGTGATCGCCAAAGTCAAAACTGGCGCATCCGCCGGATTTGTTTTGCTGTAAGTGGGAGGAGCGGGAAGTAGCGCTGGTAATAAGCTCTGCGATGCGTTGATCGCCGACTGTACTTCCTGCTCAGCTACATCGATTGCGAGCGAAAGATTAAATTGCAGCACGATGACCGAAGTCGCACCGGAACTGGTGGAGGTCATTTGGCTTAAACCCTGCAACTGTCCAAATTGACGCTCAAGAGGAGCTGTAACTGTTGTAGCGACAACATTCGGGCTTGCGCCAGGATAGAACGTCAGCACCTGAATCGTCGGATAGTCGACTTCAGGAAGCGCGGAAACGGGAAGCTGCGTATAGCTTACGATTCCAATCAGAAGAATCGCAGCCATGAGCAGCGCGGTGGCCACTGGCCTCAATATAAATGGGCGGGACGGACTCAAGGAGCACTGCTCCTGGCGGGGGCTCCCGGCGCAGGCGTGCTGGAAATAACGATGGGGATGTTATCCTGCAATTTGTCAAAACTGCTGTTGGCGACCACGTCGCCTGGATTAATTCCGTCAACCTGAGTCATCCCAGCATTCGTGACTCCCGGTTTAACGGGACGCATGTGCGCTGTATTATTTTGAATAACGTAGACGAAGGATGCTTGCCCATTTTGCTGAATCGCGGAAGCCGGAACGAGTGTTACTCCTTGCAGCGTGTTGACCAGCAAACGCGTATTTACAAATTGATTTGGGAAAAGCCCGTCATTCTTATTGTCAAATATGGCCCGCCCTTTTACTGTGCCGGTCGTCGTGTCGATCTGGTTGTCGATCGTCAGGAGCGTCCCGCTGGCAATCTTGGCTTGCGCGGTCCGGTCGAATGAATCCACGCTAAGTTTTGCATTCCTGCGCAGCCGCGCTTCCACCGGACCGAGGTTATCTTCCGGAATCGTAAAAATAACGGTGATGGGTTCCATCTGAGTAATCACCGCGAGCGTCACATTGCCTGCGGCCTGCACTACGTTTCCCGGATCCACCAGCCGCAGACCCACCTTGCCCGAAATCGGGGATTTAATCTCGCAGTAGTCAACCTGCACCTGGTCGAACTGCACCGTGCCCTGATCGTTCTTTACCGTGCCTTCATCTTGCAGAACTAATTTTTCCTGATCGTCAAGCACTTGCTTGGCGATTGCATTCCGCGCCCACGCTGCCTGGTAACGAGCCTGATCCATTCGCGCCTGCGCGAGAACGTTTTCATCTCTTTGCAGCAATCCCTGCGCTTGCAATAATGTCGCGCGATACGGCCGCGAATCGATGTCAATCAGCGGGTCGCCCTTATTCACTCGCTGGCCTTCCGTAAAATGTACGGCCGTGACGATCCCGTTGACCTGGCTCGTGATGGAATCGGTATACACGGGAGTTACGGTTCCAATGGATTCGAGATAAACGCCGATATTTCCCTTTTGTGCAGTCGCGACCATGATGTTTACGCCGGGCGCGGGCCGCGCAGTCGCAGCTTTTTTGGCGCCGTCTTCGCGCGCCCTGTAATAATAAAAAACGATCGAAGCTAGGATTGCGAGAAAAGCAACCAGCAAAAAATTCCGGAGACCATGGTGTTGAACGGCCGGATCTTGCTTAGGAATATTATGTTGATTGGGGCTGATCGTAGAAAGTTCGTTTGTTTCCGTAGTCAATCCGTATCTCCCTCTTTATCGGCTCTTAAATCCTCCCTTCCTACTGTCCGTCGGCGGCTTGGTTGCGACATAGTCTTGGAGAATATATTCACATTGCATTAGACGTAGATTTGAAAAAATAAGTTGCGGTGACTTGCGGCTGGCCAAGCGATCAAACGAAAATAGTTTTTATAAGTGCCAATGTAGCGCGAAGATTCAGATGATGTAAGTGATGGAATCTCGACGGTGTCCGATCCTATCCTTATAAAATGTTTATGCCGCGGCGAGGGGATATTCCGAACAGGATTAAAAATAAATCCAGATCGGGATAATGAATATTCCACGATTTCGATTATTGTTTGCTGACCTAAGCAGGGATATACAGGGAAGTATGTAGACGCGAATGGGGCTTCGGGTAGAAATGAAACAGATTAGTGAATTTAGGCAGGGATGAGGTTAGGTCCCAGAATAAATTCCAGGATTGTTGTGCATAAGGATACGAATGGCGACTCCCACCATATCATCCGCTAATTGGTCCACGCGGACCACATCGCCAATTTGCTCGCGATGAGTTGGGTCATCCAGTCCAAAATTGAGCGTCACCACCACGTTCATCCCCACGAAATAATGCTTGGTGGGCGTCGTGAAATAGAGGCCACCCCGCGACACGTTTGCCGTCTTGCAGATTTCTTCCGTAAACTGGGGATCACTGGGACGTATGCGAACCGGCTCCGATAACGCTTCTCGCGGGCTGTTGCGGCATTCTTTTGCTGCAGTCACCATAGGACGGCTCCGATGTCAGTTAAATGAAACTGGCCTGCGAATTTTCACTATTTCGATGCTTATAAAATAAGCGATTTGCTGGCATTCGTCCACTGCCTTGTTAGGACTGTGCTTTCACAGCCAATACTATCTCTTTGATACGATTGGGAACAATCCATAACTGCAGCCTGGAAACGCGGGCGGACCTGGCGCGTGGGCGCCCTTTCTGACTTTAGAAAGTGAAAGGGCGCCGCATAAGCGGCGCCCCTCCGCAGATGAGCCTGTCGGAGGAAGGCTCATCGGTTTCTTGTATTCCCAAGCCTCAAGGAAATCGTTCCATTTTTTTGTCGTAAATTGTGAATAAATGATAAATCGATATAAGCACACTCATACAGGGGGTAAGAATGAGGGTTTGAAGTTGCCGTTCGAACGCTAGGCTACTGCGCTTTTACTGCGTCTCCCCATTTTCATGCTCTCACGCAAGGCATGGGCATGTGGGAAATTAAGTGGAACAATTTTCCCATTTGTCAGATTCATTGCGTAGAACGAGTTGGGGGAGCGCCGCGCCAGATCCGATACATGCAGACGCGCACCTTCCAGTCCCATTACGCATGCCCGCCAAAGCGATGAACCATCTGGGAATTTTTCAAACAGATCGTAAAGTGAGCTCATGGGAGTCCCTTTCCGGCGACCCTTTAGACTCCCAGCATGGTAGTCCTCTTCTCCGTTTTCGTCCAATACAACTATTCGATAATTTCAATAAGAAATCCCTCTCCAACCGCCATGCGCGGACTGGAAAATTGGAAGTCATGCCTTACAATAGAAATCCCGTGCCTCCCATTCTCGATCTCAGCCGATTGTGCGTCGTGCTCGTAGCTCCTCGAAATCCGCTCAACATCGGAGCCGCTGCGCGGGCCATGAGCAATTTCGGATTCAAGTCTCTGCGCGTAGTAAATCCCTACACTCCATCCTTCTGCGAAGCCAAATCCGCGGTCGGCGCTTCCGACCTTCTGGCTAACGCAGAATGTTTCAAGTCCGTGGCCGATGCCGTGGAGGATTGCACGCACGTGGTGGGAACCACCGCGGTGCGTAACCGCGATTTGCAACATCCCATCCGCCGCCCAGAGTACGGCGCGCGCATGATACGCCAACGCCTTCGCGCGGCTAAGGTGGCGCTGCTTTTTGGTTCGGAAAAATTCGGCTTATCCAACGAAGCGTTGAGCCACTGCCACTGGCTCATCCGTATCCCCACTTGCGACGAAAATATTTCCATGAATCTCGGACAGGCAGTCGCCGTTTGCCTGTACGAGCTGATTCGAGAATCCAAGCTCGAACGTGCTGCGAAGCAGCCGAAGCTTGCCTCGGCCGCCGAGCAGGAGCGCATTACGCTCCTTCTTTTGGATGCGCTTCAGACCAGCGGATTTTTGGACCGGAGGCAAGTGTCTGACGCCGATGACAGAATTCGACGCCTCGTTCGCCGCTTACGTTTGCACGAACGCGACGCCGTGATATGGCTGGGTATGCTGCGTCAAATGCTGTGGAAGATGAATCAAGGAAGGCCGCCCGAAACGTAAATCTCAAATTTCAAATCTCAAATCTCACCCTCACCTTCAGATCTACCTCTGCTGCAGATCACCGCCGCGCCGCGAAAAAAGATTGCAGTAATTGCACTGACTCGGCGGCAAGCACTCCGGAAACGACCTCCACCCGGTGATTCAACATGGGCGCATCCAGGACCTGCATGCAGGTGCGAACTGAGCCGCCCTTGGGTTCGTCCGCGCCGTAAACAAGTCGCGCGATCCGCGCCTGCACCAGCGCGCCCGCGCACATAGCACAAGGTTCCACCGTCACGTAAAGCGAAGCGCCATTCAGCCGGTAGTTACTTATTTTTTTCGCCGCCTCGCGCAGAGCCACAATTTCCGCATGCGCGGTCGGATCGCAGTCCGTAATCGTGCGATTGCTCCCGGATGCGAGAATTTGGCCGTCCATCACGATGATGGCGCCGATCGGAACTTCTCCGCGCTGCGCAGCAATTTCTGCCTGCTCGATGGCCAGTTGCATGTATTCAAAGTCGGTCACGGCTGTTGAATTGTTGCAGGTTGCGCAGGGGAGGGAAGCGGAAGCAGGCATTCCAAGAGCATCACGTCATGCGACCCATCGTTTAAATACACGTGCGAAGTGTGGCGGCCCACTTCGCGCCATCCCGTTGCGCGGCAAAGATTCAAGCCATCCTGATTTTTCACCAGAATCCTACCAACCAGTTTTCTGTATCCTAATTTTCCCGCGGCTTCCTGCAGCGCCCGCATCAGCTGTCGCCCCACTCCGTAACTTCGGAACGCGCGCCGCACATAAATGTACACTTCGCCGATATCGTCCAGCGCGATGCGGCTATCGTAAGGCGTGAGCGCCGCCCAGCCTGCTACCCAGTTTCGCAATTCAGCGGTGAGTATGGGATGCTTCGGATCTGCTTCGGCCCCGGCAATTTGCAATCGCTGTTCGTCAATTTCGCGCGGTTCGGAATCAAACGTCTCCAGATGATCCTGCACGGCTTCGTTAAAAATTTCGCACAAAGCCGAAGCATCCTCTTCCTTTGCGTGACGGATGCTAAGTTGTGGGCGCGAACTTGCTGTGCTCATGAGCGGGAATTTTATCACTAGAAAAGCGTTTGCCAACAGCAGAACTCAAGTTTTGCATTTCGATTTGAAACACAAGGGTAGCCAGCAGGTTAGAAAATAATTATCAAATCATCGTTCTACAGGTTGCCCAGTTCTTTGCCGTCCGCCTTCACGATTTTTTCCAGGCGCATGAAAAACGTGCCATTTTTCGTTCGGTGCCCGTAAAAAGTAATCACATCGCCGACCTTGATGGTGTTGCGGTCCCAGCTGCCGTAGCGCGAAAGCATGGCCGGGCTGCGCGCTTCGCCCGTCCACTTCTCGATTTCACCCTTATCGTTCTTCACGTCGATCGTGATCTGCACATGCGGATTCACGAACTCAAACTCCGTCACGGTTCCCTTCACAGAACTGATCTTCTCCGTATCGTAGTTTGCTTCCCCGTGATGCGCCTTGGCGGGGGCCGAAATAAAGAAGGAACAAAACACAGTGAGCAGAAAGAGCGCCAGCTTCTTCATCGAGATTCTCCTGATTGCGCCTGTCGAGCCCGGAGGCTCGATTGTAAAAATGGCACTGACTGCAGTGAAAGCAACTTATCCAAAAATATCCGTCGCGAGCCAAATTAAGTCAATGCTTAAAATCACAATTGCGACACACTATTTCCCCGGAGTCGCTTCTTTCTTTTCCAAGCCCATAAAATTTTCGGCGTCCTCGCAAAACTGTTCCGTAAGCTTCCAGGGCCGCAACTTGAATTCAAGCCGCGCCGTCCAAGGCTTCGTGTACGCCTTCGCATCCTCAATCGTGATGTCATCGACAAGATGATCGTGGGCGGTGCGGCGGAATCGCTCAACCACATGCAACTGATCGCTGTGCGGGTGGCCGACGCGGTCCAGCCACGTTCTATCGTTGAAATTCGCGGTGTCCACCACCAGCGTGTCACCTTCCCAATGCCCAATCGAGCTTCCCATCCATAGAGGAACGAGGTCGGGATCACGCGGTTTTCCGTCCGTGTAAATTTCGCGCCGCAGCGAATCCACCTCAAACAGCATCACCACTTCATCTTTCGTCTGAATAAATTGGAAAGGGAAGGGATGCATGTAAACGCGCGGCACGCCCGCAGGGAAGCACCCATGCAGAACCGGATCGTTCATATCCTCGAGCGGGTAGCTGTGCGCGCCAAAGGAAGATTTTGCCGCATGGTATTTCTCCAATCCCCAGGGCGTCATCGGCGGTTCCTCCTGATTCAGTTCGTAAATCCAATATTGCATCGCAGTGGCTGGGGGAGCGTCGCGCATCCACACTCCTGATAAATCCGGTGCGCCGCTTGCTTGGGCAGCTTTCGATGCTTCGGATTTTTTGGATTGAGCTCGCGCGCTGGCCGAAAAACTCAACAACCAGACGAGCCCAATAAGCCCAAGTAGAATGACCGGTAAACGATTTCGCATTACGAAATCCCTCCCTGTTTCGGACAAAATAATTAAAGGTAAGCTTTGGCCGGAATTATACACTGCGTTTTTCAGCGCAGCTACTGCCGGTTGCCTGATTTTCATTGACCTAGAGTTTTTTCAGTCCCTCTTGACAATCGACACCTTCACCGACAGACTAGCGCCATGAATTCAATCCTGAAGCGGCTGTTCCTGGCGGATTTCTGGAAGGGCATGATTCTGACCTTCCGCACGCAGAACCCCAAAAATATTTATACGGAGCAGTATCCGCTCGAGCGGCCCATGGTCGCGGAGCGGTACCGCGGTGCGCCGCGCCTGAATATGAATCCAGAAACTGGGGAAACGCTGTGTATCGCATGCAACTTGTGCGCGCTTGCGTGCCCGGAAAATCTGATCGTGGTTGGCTGGCATCGCGATGACGCCACACGGCGCAAAGTTCTTACCAATTTCACCTACGACACTTCGCGCTGCATGTTTTGCGGACTTTGCGAGGATGCCTGCCCAACGGATTGCCTCGAGCTTACGCAGGATTTTGAAATGGCTTCCTATTCCCGGGAAGGCGCAATCTGGGACCGGCATCGCCTGGAAGAAGGCCCCACGCCTGCTCGATACACCCGGTAATTTTTTGCGATTCGCCACCCTGCATGATATTTCAACCAATCAAGCAAGTTATCCCCTTTACCGCTATGATTAAATGTTCCTTCCGCAGGCGAGGGAGCTTGTCCACAAATCGTTTGATTGTTTTAAGGCTCATTCATGGAACTTCGTAAAGATCCAATTACGCGCAGCTGGGTGATCGTCGGGCACAGGGAAGACACGTGTGCCACCACGGGTGGCTGTCCTTTCTGTCCCGACAAGGCGGACTCGCGGAAGGTACTTCTTCGACTGCCGTTGGCGGGCCCGTCGCAAGTCACTGTGATTCCCCATCCCGATCCATTATTTCGCGTGGAAGGCGATCCCATGCGCCGCGCCGACGGAATCTACGATCAGATGCAGCCCATCGGCGCCGACGAAATCGTCGTCGAAACGCCGGAGCATAATCGCAAACTCGAAGACTTAAGTGACGATCCAATACTGCTGGTGATGGATGCGTGGAGGTCTCGCGTCGAGGATTTAAAGCGCGATACGCGTTTCAAGTACGTTTCCATTTACAAAAATTATGGTCCTCTTGCGGGGCAGGAAGGCGCGCACGCGCATTCGCAAATCAGCGCCACCACCTTCATGCCGCGACGGCTGCTTTATGAGCTGCGCGCCTCGCGCGAATGGTACAAGGAAAAAGAGCGCTGTGTTTTTTGCGATATCGTGAAACAGGAAGAGCGCCAGGGAAAACGTGTCGTGGATACGCAGGGAGAATACGTGGCTCTGTGCCCGTACGCTTCGCGTGTCCCGTTTGAAGTCTGGATTCTCAATCGCAAGCACAATCATATGTTTGAGCAGCCGCGTCCAGGTTCAAATCGAAGAAATCTGGCCGCGCTATTGCGCCGCGTCCTGAGGCGCATTCGCAAAGTTGCCCCCGCCTATCATCTTGTTGTGCATACCGCGCCCAATCTTATTCACCCCAAAGGCGAAACTTCCACGGAGTATTGGAAGACAATTGCAGCCGATTATCACTGGCACATTGAAATCCTGCCGATTGTGGAAACCCGAAGCAAGTCCTACAGCATTAAAGAAATCTATTACAACGCACTCATGCCGGAAGAGGCCGCCGACCGCCTTCGCAAACTGGACCCTCTGATATGAAGCGAAGGGATCGTGGCGGAATTTTTTTCCGCCTTCTTTCCATTCTGTTTTTCATTGGTTTTCTAGCGCTGCTATTCCTGGCGCGTCATCCGCTGATGCGCTTCGCGGGCCAATTCTGGGTGATCGATGAGCCCGCCGCGCAGTCCGATGCGATCGTTGTGCTCGGCGATGACAATTACGCGGGGGATCGCTCCTTCCACGCAGCAGGATTATATCGCGAAGGTGTAGCTCCCTTCGTCGTAGCCAGCGGCCGCTTGTTGCGCCGCAACACTGGGATGGCGGAAATCATGCAACATGATCTCGAATCCTTCGGCGTTCCCACCGCGTCAATTGTGCCGCTGGCAAGCCGCGCCGAAAACACCCGGGAAGAAGCCGGAGAGGTCGCCAAGCTCATTCGCGCTCGTGGATGGAAGCGCGTGATTATTGTGACCTCCAACTATCATACTCGACGCACGCGCTTCATCTATGGACGGGTTTTGCCTTCAAACGTAACTTTCCGCGTCAGCAGCGCGCGTGATTCCGAATTCGACCCGTCACGCTGGTGGGAATCGAGACAGGGACAAAAGCTGTTCTTTACTGAAATCGTGGGGTACGTCGTTGCCTGGTGGGAATTGCGGGGCGCTCCCTCATCCGAAAATGAATCTGCTGTGATTATTGTCCCTTCAAGTAACTAAAAGGCTCCCCGGTTTGGACTATCCCGATCTCTTACACTTAGACCCGTATCTGATTGGAAACACTCCCTGTCTGTAGGGTGCACACGCGGACTCTGCAAATACTATAGTTTGCACTTCACCGTCCTCTCCGGGCTGCTTCCCGCCCAGCCCAGACTAGTGGCTACGGAGTTTTCGGTCAGGGGATAAAAAAATTATGTGGCGTAAACCAGAAGAAACAAAACCAGCGGCTCCAGCCGCCAATGTTCCAACACCAGCGCAATCCTCGACACCGGCACCGGCCTCAACACAGGCGCCCGTGCAGGCGTCGGCTCCAAGAGTAGAACCATCTGTTCGAAGCGTGGCGGGGCTAACTGCGGAAGTTGTTCAACCTTCCGGAGGAATTATAACTTCGACTCTTTTGATCAAGGGCGAAGTGCGGGGCACCGACGATCTGTACATTGACGGTGAAGTTCGGGGCACTATCGAACTGACGAACGGGCGTGTAACCATCGGCCCGCACGGCAAAATTTCCGCGGACGTCGATGCCCGCGAAATTGTAGTTCGTGGAAAAGTGTCGGGCTCATTGCTTGGCCGCGATCGCGTGGAAATCGGATCGACCGGCGAAGTGAACGGCGACATCTCAACTCTGCGTATTTCCATCGGAGAGGGCGCGCAGATTCATAGTAAAGTTGAAATCGACCGTCCGGACAATTCCAAAAAAAATGATAACCGCTCTGCAACCAAGTCTTCCGCAAACGTGCCGCCAATGGCCCATGCGGCAGCCGTGAAGGTGGGCGTGGAAACCGGTAATTGAGATGAATTTTTTCAGTAAATTACGGCCGGGTCAGGAACCGGCGACGCCGCAGCGGCCATCGCCGACGGCAAATGCGCGTCCTAGTTCGGCGGTTGCGATCGCGACCGCCGGTAATTCCAAGTCCACGTCCGGAGCAGATTCCAAATCCGCGCGTCAATCGAACGGCCTGAAGGAATTCCTCTGGCAGCTTGATGGAATAGGGCGCGGACATTTGCTCGATTTCGGTCCCGCCAGGCAAAGTACGCTGAATTTCTTCATCGAACGCGGCTTCAAGGTTTACACTGAAGACATGCTTGCCACCTGGCAATATTTTCTGGAAGAGCAGGGGCAGCAGCTAAAGCAGCTTCCCGCCGATGCCGACCGGTCTGATTTTTCGATGGAGGGCCGCGCGGAAAAATTCCTCAAGACAACCATGCTGTTTCCCGACGATACGTTCGACGCGATCTTGATGTGGGACAACCTGGACTATCTGGACACCGAACTCATGACCAGACTAGCAACCCGCATGACTTCGCTTCTGCGCGACGGCGGCGTTGTCTTCGCCATGTTCCACACCAAGAAACCAGTTCAATTTCATCGCTATAAGGTTTTGGATGCTCAAAACCTGGAACTGATTCCTGCAAACTGTCCATTCCAGCCACAGCGCGTTTTTCAAAACCGGGAAATTTCAAATCTGTTTTCCCGCTATCGCTCCTCGAAAATGTTTGTCGGAAGAGATCAGATTCGCGAAGGCCTGTTCGTAAAGTAAAACAGAAATTTTGCGATCCCAGTCACAAGAAAACACAAACAAGTTACTCGAATAATTGGGCCTTTTTGGCCCATTTTCTTGTTCCTGGAATTCGTAAATACCCCTTGCCAAAGTTACGGTGCGGGCGTAAAAGGGAATTGTAGTTCGAATGGCACGGAGGTGAGGTTGACTCCACCGGGCTTAGAACACAAATAGCGTACATCACACCGCTCTTGCGGTGCGTACCGCCTGAGACACCTAGAGTGTCGCGACGGCGAAAAAAAATACTCTAAAACGGGGAGCCGCCAGGTTCCCCGTTTTAGTTTTATGTCTTTAATCCTGAAGAGAAATAGAAGGCCCAGCCGCAAAACATTCCGAGCCATCGAGGCAATTATGTGTTCTTTGGCTTGTGTCTTTCGCGTCGCCCTTTCAGAATCAATTTCTTTTGATTTCTTCTTAATTCCTTCTTGTGCTGGTTCTTATTTTTGTTCTTGTCCTTGTGTGAGGAGGAGGCCGCGGGCGGCGGAGTGGCTGAAATGGTACTGACGAAAAGCGTCGTCGACAGAGCGGGAGAAAGAACGATCGCGGTTAGCAGGCCAATGCGTAAAAGTCTTTTCACAGAAATCCTCCAGGACTGCTTGCGAACTGCAGGAGATGGCCGACGGATTCGATGAGAATTCGTTTAATGCCGCAGCGTGTATCGCGAAAAAAAAAGGCGGCGCAGGAGCGTCCACGCCGCCCTGCTCATTCCCCCCGGTGGGGAAAAGCATAAAGGCGTACTTCAATCGGACTGAAACTTAAATCATTTTGAGTGGCGCGTCAATTGTTTGTCACGATCGCTGCCAGTTCGCGCTGATGCAAAAAATTCCACATCGCCGGACATTGTTCACCGCGGCGATATGTAAATCTAATCGCACGAGAAGGGCCACGCGAGCCAAATGCGCAAAAAATATTGTAAAGCGTTGCTGCTGTGTCTGTTAGTTTCGCTTCGTCGATTTAACGTGGAATAATTTTTGCAGGGTGAGAAGCATTAAAGGACAGCTGAGTTACCAC
>DATHNC010000137.1:0-7539 GCA_035486415.1 Saccharimonadales bacterium (SeqCode) | reverse complement strand
TCCTTGGACAGGCATTTTGTTGATCAAAATTCATGTTCATAATTACAGGGAATCTGCTAATGCCGTGTTTTCATCTTCAATTGGATTTTTGCAATTTTGCATGTAAAATCTTTACTTCAGCGATTGTCAATCGCTGAAGAGCATAGGTTTTTGGATCCGCGATAGTGCCCGGCATTTCCGCCTTCGAATCCACGCCGGCCGCCAAAAGGAATTTAACCCCCCTGGCGTGGCCTCCTCGAAGAAAATTCTTGATTTTGGCTTGGGCAGATAGCAGAGATTGTCTCGGTTTGTCCGGCGCTGCTTGGTGTGCGCTGCGCAGTAAGAAATAGAGGAGGAAGTAGAATGATAGTTGGAGTTCCTCGAGAAACATATCCCGGTGAGCGCCGTGTCGCTCTCGTACCCGCCGTGATTCCGAATCTGGCGAAGGCGGGATTGGAAGTAATCGTTCAGGCCGGCGCGGGCGCCGAAGCGGGTTTTCTGGATTCCGATTACGTGGCCAAGGGCGCGAAGATTGTCGCGACCCGCGCCGAAGTTTTTGCCTCCGCCGACATCATCACGCAAATGCTTTCCTACGGATCGAATGATCAAACAGGCCGCGACGATTTGCCGCTTTTTCGACGAGGGCAAGTCCTTATCGGTTTCTTGCGCCCCATGGGATCGTTGGAAACAGTGCAAGAAATCGCCGCTGCAGGCGTAACTTCTTTTTCGGTGGAGTTAATGCCGCGCACGACACGCGCGCAGAGCATGGACGCGCTTTCCTCTATGGGCACGATGTGCGGTTACAAAGCCGTGGTGGTTGCCGCGGATACGTTGCCGAAAATTTTCCCGATGCTTACAACCGCGGCCGGCACGATTACTCCGGCCCGTGTTCTGGTGATTGGCGCAGGTGTTGCCGGACTGCAAGCCATCTCCACAGCGCGGAGGCTCGGAGCTGTGGTCTCCGCCTATGACCTTCGCCCCGCGTCCAAAGAGCAAGTGCAGAGTCTTGGCGCGCGTTTTGTCGAGCTGCCGATCGAAGCCAAGGATGCGCAGGACGCCAGCGGGTATGCAAAAGCGCAGGATGAGGAATTTTATAAACGCCAGCGCGAATTGCTAGGAAAAGTAATCGCGGAAAGCGACGTGGTCATTACCGCTGCCGTGGTGCCGGGCAAGAAATCTCCCGTGCTCGTGACGGAAGAAATGGTCAAGGGCATGGCGCCGGGCTCCGTGATTGTCGACCTGGCGGCCGAGCGCGGCGGAAACTGCGAACTGACCAAGTCCGGCGAAAAAATCGTGGCTCACGGCGTGTCGATCATCGGCTGCTTCAACATCGCGTCCACCGTGCCGCATCATGCCAGCCAGATGTATGCGCGCAACATTACCGCGTTTCTTAATTTGCTTGTGAAGGACGGAAAACTGCAACTCAATCTGGAAGACGACATCATCAAGAGTACTCTGCTCACGCAGGGTGGGGAAGTTGTGAATCCCAAAGTGCGCGAATTTTTTGCGCTTGCGCCTCTTGAAGCAGTGCAGAAGGGAACAGCCTGACGATGAAAATGGATCTGATCACCAGCCTTTATGTTTTCATGCTGGCCGCGCTTGTGGGCCTCGAAGTCATTCGCCGCGTGTCGCCCCTGCTGCACACGCCGCTGATGTCTCTCACTAATGCACTCGATGCCATCGCGGTTGTTGGCGCGATTCTACTGGCGGGCGAGCACAAAACCACCCTCTCCACCGTGCTCGGCACCATCGCCATCGTCGCCGCCACCAGCAACGTGGTGGGCGGATTTTTCATTACTGATCGCATGCTAAAAATGTTCAAAGCGAGCCGCAGCCCGAAACCATGACTCCATTTCCCGGAACTGAAACAATTATTGAACTGACTTACCTCATTGCCACGGCATTATTTGTGATGTCTCTCAAGTGGATGAGTTCCCCGACCACGGCGCGGCACGGCGTGTGGGCGGGCGAACTTGGCATGCTGCTGGCGATCGTTGGCACTCTGCTGAACCGCAGCATCGTCGATTACAAATGGGTCGCCATCGCCCTTGTCCTCGGAACGATCATCGGTATTCCGCTCGGCAAGGTTCATATGACGGCTGTACCGCAACGGACGGCACTTAGCCACGCATTCGGCGCCTGTTGCGTCACGCTCGTCGGCACCGCGGAATATTATCTGCGCGCGCCCAATGTGCCGAAGTTCATGATGTCCGTCCTCTCGATGGAAGTGATCCTCGGATCGCTCACGTTTACCGGAAGCTTGATGGCTGCGGGAAAATTGCAGGAAATTTTGCCGCAACGCCCCATCACGTTTAAGGGGCAGAATATTTTCAATCTCGGAATGCTACTCGTCGCCGTCGGCCTGGCCGTTTTTCTGGTGATGCATCCGGATCACACGTACTTGTTTCCTGTCATGCTGGCTATTCCGCTGCTGTTCGGTGTGGCAATGATCATCCCGATTGGCGGCGCGGATATGCCCACCGTCATTTCGCTGCTCAATGCCTATGCGGGGCTTTCCGCTGCGGCCATGGGATTTGTGCTCGATAGCAAACTGCTGATCGTTGCGGGTGCGCTCGACGGCGCATCGGGTCTCATTCTCTCCGTCAACATGTCCAAGGCCATGAACCGCTCGTTTTCCAATGTCCTGTTTGGTGGTTTCGGCCAGGAGCAGATTGCGGCGGCCGGCGGGAAAGAAGCGCGTCCCGTTCGCAGCGCTTCTCCCGAAGAAGCGGCGGAAATTCTTGGCGTGGCCAGCAAAGTGATCATTGTCCCTGGTTACGGCATGGCCGTGGCGCAGGCGCAACACAAAGTTCGCGAACTCTATGACATTCTGACCAAGCGCGGCATCGACGTGAAATTCGCCATTCATCCGGTTGCCGGCCGCATGCCCGGGCACATGAACGTACTGCTCGCCGAAGCCGATATTCCGTATGACAAACTGCTCGATATGGAAGAGATCAACGGCGAATTTCCGCAGACCGACGTGGCCCTCGTGATCGGCGCGAATGACGTTACGAATCCCGCTGCGCGCAACGATACCACGAGCCCTATCTACGGCATGCCAATCCTCGACGTCGACAAGGCGCACACCGTGATGGTCATCAAACGCAGCATGGCCGCAGGCTTCGCCGGAATCGACAACCCGCTCTATTACATGGACAAAACCCTGATGCTTTTCGGCGACGCCAAAGGCTTCGTAGGCTCCATAGTCCGCGAACTTTCCGGCGGCGGAAACCACGGATAATTTCAAATCGAATCGTCTGAGTTGGTCTTGAATCGGGTGCCGCACTCTTGCCGTTTTTGCAAGGGTGCGGTTCTTAATCTAAGTTGTGGCAGGACTTTTCTCTGTGATTGGCGTCAAGCGATGCCCGCTGACCAACGCCCCTGCTTCCCGATCCAGTGAGAAGCAATCGATCGTTCCCAGCACCGTCAATCCCGCGACAAGAAAAAACGCGATGTGAAATTCTCTAGTCGTCGGAGCTCCATGCGCATTCCCGTCCAGCAGTCCCGCGACGCGAAGAAAAATCGCACCAACCGCCACGCCCATTCCCATCGACATCTGCGTGATCATGCTAAAAAAACTGGTCGCCGAGCTGAGGTCCGGCTTCGGTATGTCCGCGAAAGACAGAGTCGACAAGCAAGTGAACTGCATGGAGCGGCACAAGCCATTCACGAAAAGCACAACGAGCATAATCGTCCTCGACGTAGATGGAAATAGCGCCGAACACCCCAGCATCATGATCGCTGTCAACATTCCATTCCAGATCAACACCGCGCGGAAACCAAAACGGCGGAGCACAAATGTCGTAGCCGGCTTCATGCTCAAATTCCCCGCGAATAATCCCAGCATCAGCATTCCAGATCGAAACGCATTTAAACCGAAACCAACCTGAAACATCAGCGGAAGCAGGAAGGGCGATACGCTGATCGCCACGCGGAAGATCGATCCACCTTCGATCGTGACCGCAAATGTCTTGATCTTAAGCAGATCGAGATTTAGCAGGGGAGTTGTCGTGCGCCGGAAATGCATGACGGCCAATATCCCAAGAATGCATCCGCAAACCAAATAAAGAGTCGTCGGTTTCCATGTCGCATCTTCGCGGCCCACAAGTTCCATGCCGTACATGAAAGTCACGCAAGCCGTCGCGCTTAAAATAAATCCGATCCAATCGAAACGCTTCACCCTGTCTTCTTTCAAATTCGGAATCCATAGAAAAGAGAGCAGAATTCCGATAATCCCCAGCGGCACGTTAAGAAAGAAAATCCAGTGCCAGGAAAAATAAGTCGTGATGTAGCCGCCGACGGGAGGGCCCACAACAGGCGCGACCAGAGCAGGCCACGTAATGTAGGCAATCGCCTCCATCAGCTTATGTTTTTCCGTCGTGCGCAATACGACCAGCCGTCCGACGGGAACCATCATCGCGCCGCCGATTCCTTGAATGATGCGTGCGCCAGTAAACGCCAGAATCCCATTGCTCAACCCGCAAAGGATCGACGAAATCGTAAAAACGGCGATGGCCGCAACGAATACGGAACGCGCCCCCACCTTGTCCGCAACCCACCCGCTAATCGGAATGAAAACAGCAAGCATCAGCAAATAGGCTGTCATTCCAATGTTCAGATCGACCGGGTTTACGTGGAATGTCTTGCCCATTTGCGGCAGCGCCGTGGCAATCACCGTGCCGTCCAGATTTTCCATGAAGAATGCTGTGGCGACCAGGATGGAGATCGCTGTGGATTTTTGAAAGAGAGACGACATTCCGTTAAGTGACCTGCGCAAGACTCGCCGGCGATTGAAAACGCGCGAATCTTCAAGTTGCCGCTCATAAACTCTACGTGTCTACTCAATTTTTGTAAAGGGAACCTGGACCGCTGAAATATAAGCAAAGCGAAGATACGCTGCCGTTACGGAGTGGTCTCTAAGACGAAGGGAGCAGGAGGCAGTGTGGCGATATGTATGATCAAACGCCGTTTCGATACAGCGGGTATCTTTGTAAAGTGGATGCCCATTCCTAGTTGGTCGACCGAATGCCGGACAATTCCTTCAAGCGAAATATCCTGATGGCCGGCCCGGAAAATGAACGCGATTTCAGAGCCGGCCGGAAGAGGATCCGGGTCGAGGACAAAAACGCCTTCCATGCTGACGTCACGAACAGGGGCCGACCTTTCGTCGTAGAGAATGCAATCTCCCGGCTTGGCCAGGAATCGCTGAATCGCACGTCTGTCTTTTTTAGCCATAGTCTCAGGCTGTCTTTCCGATCAAAGAGCTGGATAACCGTGCCAACACGGCGCTCTTTGATAGCCTTGTTATTATCTGCGTTTTTTCGTGCTGCTCCTACGGAATATAATCTCAAATTCCTGGCTTGATATTCGCGAAAGTGTACCTTTCAGATACGGGAATGCTATTGATTACTAAGCGATATTTACTTGTGGAGGGCATTTCCCGCTCGCCAAAGAAAAGACCCTGCACGACGGCGAGCAACAGCCGCCATGCAGGGCATTTTGACACTCATAGAAAAAACTCATCGCAGTTTCATCTACATCCGCAAATTACTTAACCGGGATGAACCTTTGAACCCGCTCGCCGCCAAAGACTTCACCCGTATAAATATTGCCCTTGGTATCCACGGCGATCATGTGCAGCCCGTAAAACTGGCCCGCGTTCTGGCCCATGCTCCCGAGCGTGCTCACGACTTTGCCGTCCTCGCGGTTGAGGAACCAGATGTGATTGTTTGTCAGGTCGGAAATGTAAAGGAACCTCTGCTCTTTGTCCGGCGAGAACATAACACCGCCCGTTGAGCCGCCAACGCCGGTCCACGGCGCCATGATGAATTCCTTCACGAATTTTCCATCCTTGGTGGTCACGTCGATGCGATTCGCCATGCGATCGGCCGCATACACGAGCCCATCGTGCGAAACGTTCAGCGTAAGGTGGCCGCGGAATTCCTTTGGCATCGGGCCGTTGGGGACATATGCGCGATCTTTGTCATCAGTCGTAATTTCCGACAGTTTGTGGCCGTACGCACCCCAGCCGCGTTTGAATTGGAACGTATCCATATCAAACACCATGACGCGCCCGCCCAGATAGTTATCCGCTGCGTAAAGTTCGTGCGCAGATTCGTCAAGGCGCACTTCTTCAATTCCGCCCACGATCATCGGAGTGGTTGGAGGATACTTTGCTCGAAATGCGGTGGTCGCTGCTTCGCGGGCCGCTCGCGCCGCGGGATCAGGCCTCGGACGCCCGCCCGGCAAAAATCCAAATACAGGCCCCATGCTTCCGTGGCCCGGCACGCGCGGATTATCGGGAGCAGCATCGCCGCCACCGCCTCCGGGAGGCGCGTCTGGTGTGTGCGGCAATTCGGCAAGAAACGCTCCGGTTTTCGGATCGTATTTGCGGACGTTGCCGATTCCCTTCACCACGTTGCCCAAATAAATAAAACCTTTGCTGTCCACGGCCATTCCGTGCCCTTGCGGCGGATCGATGGAGCCGATGACGGTGCCTTCCTTGTCGATATGAATCATGGACGGGGGGCGCGTGCAGCAATCGGCGATCGGCGGGGTAAGCTCGGCCTCCAGTTCAATGTCGGTCAAATCGTTCGGACGATCGTGCACCCAAACATTGTCGTCCTTGTCGATAGCGAGTCCTGTCACGCCGCCCATCTTCCATTTATTCGGCAGCGGTTTTGGCCATTCCGCGTCCACTTTGTATTTCGGCCCGCTCTGCGTTTGAGCGCCTCGCGCGGCCAATAAAATGACCACGCACAAGCCCGCAGCCGCGCCGAATGCCAGGAGAAATCTCATCTTACGCATGGAATTGCCCCCTTATACACAAGTCTTCAGGATTTCTGATTTGACCCACTCGGTGAGGAAACTTATACACCCGGCCATGATTTCAGTAAACCTTGTGAATTGTTAAAAATGCGTGAGGAATACTGTTACAGGTTTTGCCCGGATAAATCGTATTTTCAAAATGCTTCCTGAAGAATTTCCAGCAGGTCGCTTTCGCCAAACGAAACGGGGCTGTTGTCCAAAAGCCTTTTTACGGTGGCCGCCATTTTCGCAAGCTCAGGCAGCTGCGATTCTTTCAGGCCCAGCGAATGCAAACCTTTTGGAATTCCCACTTTTGCGGCGAACTCATCGACAAGCGTTGCAGCCTGTGCCGCGGCCTCCGCGTCCGATTTTAAATTAAGGCTCGCATCGAGGCTGCGCGCGATAAATGCCATTTCTGCAACACGCGAAGGCATAATGCGCTTCATGACCGTGGACAGCAGCACGGCGTTTCCCAGACCGTGCGGTGTATGCGTTGCTTCACCCACGGGATATTGCAGCGCGTGCACCGCGGCGGTTCCTGCCGCTGAAAATGCCATTCCGGCTAGCAGGCTCGCGAGAGCCATTTGTTCGCGTGCTTCGCGATGATTCGGTTGCGCGACGGCAATCGGAAGATATTTTGTGATCGCGGTAATTGCCTTCGTCGCCAGAACATCGGACAGGGGATTTTTGCCGACGAAAATCGCGTGGGGAGAGCAATCGGCCCGCACGCGCGCGCAGAAAGATTCAATC
>DATHNC010000136.1:0-36283 GCA_035486415.1 Saccharimonadales bacterium (SeqCode) | reverse complement strand
CAGATGTCGCACAACGGACTTGCGCATTCCTCATTCCGCAATACACATGCGCGAAACGAAACTCCAACCGGAGCGACTATCTTCACGGGGCTCGCAGCGTTTCTTCCCGTCGCCTTCCTCGCGCTCCGCGGCACGAGCGGAGTCGATGTCTATGGCTGGCTCGGGATGTTGGCAGTTTATGGATTCGTGGTCAGTTATGGGCTGGTGTGTTTTGCTCTTCCGGGCTATCTGCGCGATCACCATGGAGTGACCAATGCCGCGACTAAAACGATTCCCTATGCCGCGTGCGCAGCCATGGTTTACGCGCTGGTGGCGAATCTTTATCCTGTAACGCACGACGTGTACGGCAAACTGCCCTATGTCTTCCTCACTTATTTGACGATCGTTGTTTTACTTTTTGTTGTTCGCTCGCCGATGAAACCTTCGATGCAGGATGGATCTTAAGCGGCGCTCAAATTCGCTGGATAGTTCCTCTTTTCTTTTTCAATTAATTTTCGGAGAATGTGGTTTCAAAAATACTTAGCACTCAATATCTCATCGCCTGGAAAGGAACCATATGAAATCTTTCATTACGAAGGAAACTCCTGTAACGGAAGAAGTTTTAAACGCCATCGCGCATCTTCCGACAAAGAGTCTTTCCAAAATTGTTGAGGACGATTTTTTTAAAAAGCTTACGGATAAAGATTTCATGCGCATTGCTTTTCTGCTGGCGAAAAAAGGATATGAGGAGGGCGGATCTCCGATTGGCGGGATCATCATCGACAACGAAACTCGAAAGATCGTGGGCAAGGGGCACAACACGCTCGTTCAGGAGAATCACCCTTATAACCATGGCGAAACTTCGGCCGCGCGGGATGCGGGGCGCCTGGATTTCGGCAAAACAACGATGTTCACGTCGCTCAGCCCTTGCGACATTTGCACCGCGATGATTCATTCGCTGCAATTCAATCGCCTGGTTGTGGGCGACGTTACCAACGCCGGAGGGAACGAAGAATTTCTACGCACAAAAGGGGTGCAAGTCGATATTTTGGAGGATCCGGAGGGCGTAGCCTACTACGAGAAGTATCGGAAGGAAAAACCGGACCAGCATAAGGAAGATGTTGCGGGAATTGCGGGCGTGCGCAAGGCTGCTGCAGCGAAGTCTTAGCGCCTGGCGCATCCAAATGTTGTCGTCACAAAAATCGCGCAATTTTATTTTTGTCATGCAATTCAACAAATAAAAAGCAATTCATATTTCAGCGACGGAAGAATTCGCGCACTCAAAGGAGCCTAAATGAAAGCCTTAATCACGAAAGATACTCCGGTCACTCCGGAAGTTTTAAATACGATTGCGCATCTTCCGACGAAGAGTCTTTCCAAAATAGTCGAGGACGGTTTTTTCAAGAAGTTGACGGACAAGGACTATATGCGGCTCGCATTTCTGTTGGCGGAAAAAGGATATGACGAGGGGGGTTGCCCGATCGGCGGAGTCATCATCGACAATAAGACTCGAAAGATCGTGGGCAAGGGGCACAACACGCTGGTTCAGGAAAATCATCCTTACAATCACGGCGAAACGTCGGCCGCGCGGGACGCAGGCCGCCAGGATTTCAGCCAGACCACGATGTTTACTTCCCTAAGCCCCTGCGATATCTGCGCGGCACTGATCTACAGAAGGCAATTTAACCGCGTGGTTGTGGGCGACGTCACAAATTTTTCGGGCACGGAAGAATTGATGCGCCAGAAGGGAGTTCATGTGGACATTCTGGAAGATCCCGAAGGAATCGCGTTTTTCGAAAAATATTTAAAGGAAAAACCTGACCAGCACTTGGAAGATGCTTATGGCCTCGCCGCTGTGCACCATGGATCGAAGCCTTAAGATTGCCATTAGATTAATTCGTTGTCGCTTTAAGGTAAATTCTTAATCGTGCTCGGTCATTTTCAGGGCGGCCGCCCGCAATGGCCTGCTCAACGCTTCCATGATCCAGGTGGGATTGAATGGACCTGACTCATCGACCGGAACATCATAATCTCGCAGCGCATCGGCCACGGCATTCGCCATGGCCGCATGCGCTCCAATCGTTCCGCCTTCTCCCACGCCGCGCATCCCGAACGGATTCAAACTCGTGGGCGTTTCCATATGCCAAAGCCTGAAATCTTCGGGAACGTCGGACGCACCCGGCAAAACGTAGTCCATCATTGCGCGCGTCATGAGATGTCCTTCGGAATCGTAAACTAATTTTTCGCGCAGCACGGCGCCAATTCCCTGCACCACCCCGCCAACGATTTGGCCTTCGACGAGAAGGGGGTTTACAATTTTCCCGCAATCATGCGCGACGGTGTAACGTGGAATTTTTATTACACCTGTTTCCGGATCGATTTCGACCAGAGCGATATGCGTTGCGTAGGAGTAAGACGGCTTGGGAACATCGAGCCGAAAC
Organism: Saccharimonadales bacterium (SeqCode); assembly: GCA_035486415.1. GTDB lineage: Bacteria > Acidobacteriota > Terriglobia > Acidiferrales > UBA7541 > Palsa-360. The sequence goes on along the minus strand of DATHNC010000136.1, from coordinate 33,863 downwards.
CTGGCTTCGATTCCTTTCGATTCTGGTGTTCCGCCTAGCGACCTCAGGCGCACGGGAATTTCCGAAAGCGGAATATAATCCTCCATTGTTCCCATGATCGCCACGCCGCCGTTTTTCCATTTCACTATGGATGGATCGCATTTCAAAAGTGCTGCGAAGCAACTTAGAATATTTTGGATCAACTCACGCGCAGCCATCCGCCCCACTGCCCCGCCAATCGCCGCGCCCCTGCTCGCGAAAGTTCCTACGGCGTCCGGAACTTCATCCGTGTCACCCTGGCGAATCGCAACTTGTTCAAGGGCCACGCCGAGTTCCTCAGCCACTAGTTGCCGCTGCGTAGTCTCCGAACCCTGCCCCACCGGCATGATGGAGCTGAAAAGAAGAACTGTTCCGTCAGGCTGAAGCGCGATGCGCGCCGTTTCGTAAGGGCCGACAGCCGTAATTTCCACATACATCGCGATTCCCAATCCCAGTAGTTTTCCTTTCGCAGCGGCGGCGTTTCTCTCCACTTCAAACTTTTCATACTCGGCAAGCTTCAATGCCTCTTCGAGGCAACGCGGGTAATCTCCTTCGTCATAAATAATATGATACGAATTCGCAAAACCGGTTCGACCGCGATCGAGGGGCAATTCATTTGGCGGAATCAGATTGCGCCTGCGAATTTCCGCGCGATCAATATTCAGGATGCGCGCGGCTTCGTCCAACAGCCGCTCCATCACCAATGCGGCCTGCGGTGCGCCGGCGCCACGCAAAACATTGAGCGGCGATTTGTTCGTCACGACGGAATGCATTCGCGCATCGAGATTGGGAACGCGATAAGGCCCGCGCACCATCGCGCCCATGGCTGTGATCGGCGTGTTGCCCACAAAGCCGAATGCCGCGCCGATGTTCGCCCAGCCCGTAACGCGCAATCCAATAAATGTTCCGTCTGGTGCGATCACCGCTTCGGCGTCGACGGTTTCTTCGCGCGCCTGTGTGGCGGAAGAAAAATGCTCCCGCCGGTCTTCCAGCCAGCGAACCGGACGCTGAAGTTTTCGCGCCACGGCCGCTACCAATATCTCCTCGGGATACACCATTTCCTTGCAACCGAAACCTCCGCCAAGACGCGGCGCAGTTACGCGAACACTGTCGAGACTCAAGCCGAATGCCCCGGCCAGAACAGCGCGAAGCACTTGAGGCAGCTGCGTGCAACTTTCGACGTGCAGCCGCTCACCATTTTCGATGAGCTTTGCCGTGACGCCGCGCGTCTCGAGCGGAACCGCGGTCTGCCTGTGAAATTTAAATCGCTTGCGGATCACCAAATCGCCTTGTCGCGCCGCAAATTCGGCGTTTCCATCCTGCTGCGTAACTTGATAAACGATATTTGTCCCCAACTCCGGGTAGAGCAATGGCGCACCGGAATCCATCGCAGTCATGTGATCGGTAACAGGCGGCAGAGATTCGTATTCGATTTCGACAAGAGCGGCGGCATCTTCCGCGACATAACGATTGGCAGCAACGACAATCGCCACGGCTTGCCCCACGTAACGAACGCGATCGCGTGCGATCACGCGTTGGCGCACGTCCAGTGTTCCAGGAATCATGTCCACGCAAGGAAGCTTTTCATCGACGAAATCCAGATCGTCCGCAGCCAGAATGGCAATCACTCCAGGAACTTCGAGCGCGCGCTCTTTTCGAATGGCGCGGACGAGGGCATGCGGCTCCGTCGATCGGACAACGCAAATTTCAGCGGCGTTCGGCTGCGCAAGATCGGCAAGGAATCCGCCGCGGCCTTGCAACAATTCGCGATCCTCAGCGCGTAAAACAGCTTCGCCAACATATCTACGGCTTTTTGGCGGAGCTGCGGGGATGAGTGTTTTCTCCGTCATTCTTCCCTGCTCGTTGAATTTTGGGTATCCGCACCAAGCGCGAGCCGAACGGCCGTCCAAATATTTTTGTATCCAGTGCAACGGCAAATATGCCCGCTGAGGTATTGGGCGACTTCAGGCGAATCCGGATGGATGGAACGCTCAATCATGCTGTAGACGGTCATTAGCCATCCCGGGGTGCAATATCCGCATTGCAAAGCGTGTTGCTGCTGGAAAATTTTCTGGACGTGATTCAGCCCCTCGGGAGCATTCAATCCTTCGAGCGTTACGATTTCAGCGCCATCGGCTTGTACTGCCAGCAAAGTGCAGGCGCGCGCCGGTTCATGATCGATCACCACGGTGCAGGCGCCGCAAGCGCCCTCTCCGCATGCAACTTTTAAGGCCGTGAGTCTGAGATGATCGCGCAAGAAATCGCTCAACAAGAGGCGGTCAGCCACAAAAGTTTTTATATTTTTTCCGTTAACCGTAACACTCAGTGGTGATTGCGATTCGCTCGGATCGTCGAGCGTTTTTAGCGGTGGCGTCAAATCAGGAGCGCTCAAGTGAGATTCCTTCCTGCGCGCTGCAGCGAGAACGCGCATCCTTCAATGCACGCGCGACAGCCACGACCGCCGTTTTCGACCGGAAGGCAGCCGTCGCGTGCAGGTCGGTCCGCGCAGGCCAGGGATGCTCGGCGGAAGCCATTTGCGCGGCGGCGTGAAGGACTGAATCATTGTCGGCACTCTCTCCAATCAAAGCTTTTTCCGCCAATTGCGCGCGAAATGGATTTGCGGTGAGTCCTCCTATCGCAATTTTAGCCGAGCGAACGCACCGATCCTCATCCAGCAGGAGCGTCGCTGCGCAGCAAACAAGCGCGTAGTGGCCCTGCCGCAATTGAACTTCGCGGAAACCCCAACCCTCGCTCGTAGCGCGCATGCGAAAAGATGCCGACACGATCAAACTTCGCACCGGCAAACGTGTGCCTGATTCAACGGCATATGTTTCCTGGGCCGGCATCTGTTGCCGGACGCCTCCGCGCAAAAGAAGATTAAACTGAGCGTCCAATGCAAGAGCCACCACAGGAACTTCGCCGCCAGCATTAGCTTGGGCGAGACAGCCTACGACCGTTCCCCGGCTGCGAACTTGCGGCATGGCCACCCATCCAAGCGCTTCGGCAAGAAGCGGAACGGATTGTTGGATGACGGGACTTCGTTCGATTTGTGATTGCCGACAAGCGGCGCCGATCGTTACGTCGCCGGAATTTTGCAAAACTTCATTTAATCCGGGACACATCATAATATCGAGCAATAAGGACGCTTTGGTGGTTCGAGCGCTGAGCGCGGGGATTAAGCTTTGTCCTCCCGCGAGAATTCTAGCACCGGAATCGACGCTGCCAAGAAGCTCGACGGCATGTTCCGCCGTTTCCGCGCGAACATATTTGAATTTCGCAGGCTTCATCCACAACTCCAACGTCGTTCGAATCGGTGGCGATATTTCGTCACGTCCATGGTTTGATTCTTGACGCAAGCCTCGCCAAGCCTTACTAAGGAAAGGGAGCATTTGCCAATGGAAAACGGTGACATCTTTGTTTGAAGATATCCCCTTCACGGAAAATAACGTTCGAATGCTTATTTTTTGAAGGGCGCAGAAATTTCAAACTGCCGTGCGACTCTGTGGAAACTACGTGGTTTGCACAAAACTGATTCGCGCCCGTGCCGGACGCAATCATAGCATTATTGGCGCATGGTCGCCGATCTTCCTTTCCAACAAGGAGAGCGCCGATCACGAAAATTGAATTTTATTCCCCGATTTGTTGCGCGTTAGATCCTCAGCAATCGTGCGGGGTTTTCACACAAAATCATCTGGCATTCTTTTTCCGTAATATTCGGAATCGCCTCGACATATTCCACGGGGCGATGAATGGACATTCCCTGCGGAAAGTCCGTGCCGCAAACGATTCGATCGATGCCCACGATGTCGATCAGCGCGCGCGTAAGTTTAGGATCGTGCATGGCAAGATCGTAGTGAAACCGGCGCAGGTAATCGCTGGCTCGTGGCAGTTTCAGGTTCGGGTAAGTTTTGGTGCGCCCGCGCGGCGAGTACGTAGCAGTGCCCATGGCAAAATCCATGCGTGGCGTGGCAAACGCAATGAAGCCGCCGCCGTGTGGAAAATAGAAATCGAGCTTGGGAAACGCGTCCATGACACCGCCCAGAATAAGTGCGGTGGCGGCAATCGTGGCCTCAAACGGATTCCCGATGATGTTGATCATCGTGTAGTCCTTTTCCATAAGCCGTTCGGAAATGGGATCGAGGTTGTGCAGAAAAATTGGCAGATTCAAGGCTTCGGCGCGTTCGTAAATAGGCCAAAAGGACTTGTCATCGATATTTTTGCCCAGAACATTTTCCGGAAAATTGACGGCCTTCATGCCGGGCAACTTGCGGCCGCGATCGAGTTCCTCGAGTGCGGCATTGACATCCTGCATGGGCAAAGTAACCGCTGCATTAAATCGTTTCGGATACTTCACGCACAAGGCTGAGCTTGCGTTGTTGATCGTTTGCGCGAGTTTCACGCCAAAAGCTGGAGGCGCCCACAAAACATGAGGGTTTGTTTGTGTGAGGGTGCACAGGTCGACGTGACGCTCGTCCATGGCCTTCAGCATGGAATCGACATCCGTCATGTCATGGCGAAAATCGGCGCGCGGGGCGTAGGGATGGTTCCCAGGCACGACGCACTCGAGTTCGCCTTTTTCGTTGCGTTTGATATTCGTCACGCCGTTGGCGGCGCCTTCTTTTTCAATCAGGTCGACAAACTCGGGCGGGTACCAGTGAAAGTGCGCATCGATCACGGGCTTGCTATAACGATACTTGGGCTGTGGCGCAATTTCTTGCGCGCTTGCAGCCACGGGCGGCATCAATGAGGCTGCGCCGGCAGCGGCGATTCCAGTCAGAAAGGCGCGTCGTTCGATTGCCATTTTTCCTCCAGAATTCGAGGGTAAGATTGAAAAGGATTCTTGTACGGAGATACGTATACATAAGCCGGCGTCTGAGCGCAAGCACGCACATAACGATTAGTGCAGCAGGAAGAACTGACATTACGCCGCACGAATTCGTAGAGGACTGGTTAAACAGAAACTGGAAGTGGATCCTTCGATGACTGGCCGAGGACACGCCTTGCATGCATTCGTAAAATCATTGACTGAAATTTAAAAGAAACAAGTGCGGGTTGACGGAAGAGATTGCAGCATAAGAAATTGAAACTATGCAACACTATGAGATATGAGATTAGTAGTAGGAATTGTGGATTTGCCATGGGCTTAAAACGACTATTTTCGAAGCTAATTCTGCTGGGAGCATTGTTCACACTTTGCGCCACAGCCGCGCCGACTTTTGCAAAGGATAAACCAGTTTCCTGGAAGGAAATCGATGACGCCTTGCTGCGAGTGAACGACGCTCCCGTGAAGGACTGGGCCGTATTTCAAAACGCAAAGAAGCGCGATCCGCTGCTCGTTCAAATCAACAATCGTTTTCTCCTGATCAAAATTCATGAACGGGAAATATATGAAGTTGATCCGGCAAAAGTGCAGCATAAGGGCGATGAGCTTATGTGGGATCCGAACGACCATCCAGCGCAACCGCTAGCGATATCGGATTGGGATGCCAGCGATATGGAGGCTGTTTATAGGATTCGCGCAAAAATCAGCGCCGAGGATCACATGCTCGATATCGAACTTCCCCACCAGCTTGACCTCAGCGGAATGTCACCACACGCTGCCAGCAGATCGGGCCACAGATAATTAGAAGACATCGCATACACAGCTTTTTTCTTGTTTCACAAGTTCAACGCAAAGCCAAACCCAGGGCGTTGCCCTAGGCTCGCATCCGACGGCGCTTTCAGCGCCGGAAGACGTGGATTTTTTTTGAAGCATCCGTTGTTCGCATTTCGATAATGAAATTCAGGCATTTATGAAATGCCTTCTAATACTTACAGCGAAAACCGATTACTTGACGAAAGGCTGGCGAGGGTAGAGTCGAAGCCTATTGCCTCAACCTCCACCCTGCGCGAGAGAGGTGGGAATTTTCGGTAGGTATGCAGAAGGTCGTTGAGAGGCATAAAAGCAGCACCACTCCCCAAGGAGTGTGTGTGCTTGGATCTTCATTTCTTAGTGATGTCATGGCCGATCCGCCGGAAGTAGGTGCAATCCCGTCTCCATTTTTTCTCGGAGTCCAGGAGTAGCGAACAGCCTGATTGGCAACGCTCATATGTTGCCAGGATTGAACTACTTATTTCTTCATTCAGAGTTTGTTTCGAGGGATCGAGAGGAAGTTTTCCTCTGGAATTGCCGGCAAAATTTTGACTTTCCCGTCAAACTTCGGTCACCCCTACTCCACTTGGATACAGTGCGAAGTTCCCTATTCTCTTGTAGCGCCGCTCAGTTTTTTGGCAATTTCATCGCTCGCGGTTAGCTTCTGCGACAGGGACTCCCGTCGAGGCGAATGCAGCATGTGCCGAAAAATACTGGTTCAGACTGGCCATGACTTCGCTCAGTCCGCTTTGGACGTCGCGATTCAATGCAGCGACGACCGCCGAGACATCTTTACCGTCTACGGGTTGGTCGTGCGAGTACGAGTGGCTCCAGACAGTAGTTTCCTTTTTGGAGTCGCGCAGTTCAAATTCAAAGGCCACACGAACTGACAATACTTTTCCGTCGATCTCCCGGAAGTCGAATAGGTGTCCCCGCAGGACATAATCCCCGCGAACACCGCTGCGAAGGAAATAGATATGCTCGTACCGGCCTGAGTTCTGAAGCTCCCGGAGCAGTACATCGTTGATCATTTCGGTTGGTGGTTCGGCCCACCTGCGGTATTCATAGGTTCCCATTGCTTCGCCATTCGAGGTGTAGACAAGATGATCGTCTCGGTACAGGTCTGAGGCGGTGATTTGGCCCAGCAGCAATGTGAATGAATACGGGGATGGGACCGCCGCCGACGGTTGCTCGCTGGGGACTGTCAGCTGATAGAATTTGCTTGGCCGGGCAGCGCCGCAACCATTCAGAATCCCAAGACATAAAATAAATGCAGGAAAAATAATCCTGTGCTTCATTGCACTCCTCCAGGATTGTGCTCGGGGGGATTACTCGCATGAATGAGTGTGTAAGGACGAGTTTTGATCGTTGCTGTAAATTCTTTAAGGTTTTCAGTAACGTGCCGCAAGTTGTCTAGCAGTTCGTCGATATTCCCCGAGTTCACATCAAGGGTTTGATTGAGCCGGGCCGTGACGTCGGTCGTATTGGCCAGGGTTTGCCGCAATTCGAGAACGGACTGGTGAACGTCGGCGCGATTTTCTCCGACGAGGGCGTCGATGTGACCCAGAGCCTGGTTAGCTTCCGCGGAAGTTTTTCGAAAATCTTCGAGAAGCGGTTGCACCTTTTCGCTGATTGCGTTCGCGTTCCGAAGAGTTGCATTGATCTGCGGGCGATTGTCTTCAATCAGCCCGCGCGTGTTTGCAATTGTGGCGGAAAGGTTTGCGCGGTTCTGGGAATTGAGCACATCGTTGACGCGGGCGATCGTTTCTTTCAGTTCCGTGGCGCGATCGTTGATCGTGCTAAGCAATCCTTGGACTTGTGGGTTCAAATCGTTGAGTTGTGCTGTCAGTGCGTTGAAGTCCACATATTTTTGTGAAGGAAGCAATGCCCCGCTTGTGGCATTTGGCGCTTGCGCACTGCCGGGGAGGATTTCCAGGTGGTTGTCCCCCAGCGGGCTCAAGCTCATGATCTTTACATTGCTGTTGGACTTGACGGGCAAATCAGGCTGGACGCTGAAAACAACGTCAAGCTGTGCAGGATTCTCCGGATCGAGCTGAATGCTTTCGACACGGCCAACTTTCGGTCCTCCGGCATAACGCACGGTAGCGCCAGGCTCGAGCCCTCCGGCGAACTGAAAATGAGCGTGAAATTTCGTCGCGGATCGTGTGAAGGCCCCGGTCATGGCTAACATGACGCTGAAAAAAATCGCCCCAGCAATGAGCACGAATAAACCCACCATTGCTGACTCACGTTGAGATTGCATTGCTATCCTCTTTCTTCAGCGGTCCGTTTCGAACTGGGGCGCTCCGCTGTGAGCATCTGCAGGTAGTCCAACTCCCCGGCAATCTCTGGTTCGGGAACCCTGTCCAGGAATTGTCGGACTCTAGGCTGCGTGCTCGATCGCATCTCTTGGGGCGTGCCGAGCGCCAGGACGTTGCCCCTGTCAATCAGAAGCATGCGGTCGGCAATCAAAAATGCGCTCGCCAGTTCGTGCGTGACCACAATGATCGTTATACGGAAAGCGCGCTTAAGGTGCAGAATCAGTTCATCGATACCGGCCGCTATGATTGGGTCCAATCCCGCCGACGGCTCGTCGAAAAACATGATTTCCGGATCCATCGCCAGAGCACGTGCCAGTGCCGCGCGTTTCTTCATGCCGCCGCTGAGTTGAGATGGCATGTAATATTCAAATCCTTCGAGACCCACCTGCTCCAGTTTTAGCCGCACGATGATTTCAATTGTGGATTCCTCCAGGTGCGTGTGTTCCCGGAGAGGGAGCGCGACGTTTTCGCCCACAGTCATCGACCCAAACAGAGCACCGCCCTGGAATGACATGCCGATCTTCTTTCGAATCTCATCCAGCTGTGAAGATGAAGCTTTCGCCAGGTCCTGGCCCTTGATCAAAATTTCCCCAGCGCTGGGCTTTTCCAGGCCAACGAGTGTACGAAGCAAAGTACTTTTTCCAGATCCTGAACCTCCCAGGATCACGAGCGTTTCGCCCGGCAGCACATCAAAGTTGATGCCGTGAAGGACTTCACGTTCTCCGTAGCTGACACGGAGGTCGTGCACCGAAATCGCGGGTTCACTCTGTGGAGATTCGAATGATGGAGTCGTACTCATTGATTGCCTGCAAAAAAGAAAAGGGCGGTGAAGAAAAGATCGACAACGATGACCAGAAAAATCGACATGACCACAGCGCGAGTTGTGGATCGGCCCACCTGCTCGGCTCCGGCCCCGGTTGACAAACCTTCGAGACACCCCACGGCCGCAATGGTAATTCCGAACATCACTGACTTTAGTAATCCGGTGGTGATGTCATGCAAAAAGAGTGAGTCGATCGAAGCCCGGATGTAACGGGCAAAAGTGAAGTCCGCCTTCGCTACGCCAAAGAGCGCTCCACCGAGAATGCCCATGGTATTGGCCCAGATGGTCAGGCAAGGCAGCATCAACATCATGGCCAGAAACTTTGGAGCAACCAGAAATCGTATGGGACTAATCGCCATTGTTTCCAGGGCGTCGATTTCCTCGCTCACTTTCATGGTTCCAATTTCTGCGGCAAACGCAGACCCGGAGCGGCCAATTACAACGATTGCGGTAACCAGTGGCCCGAGCTCACGCGACATGGAGATGGCGACAGCTGTGGCAACCGCGCTCATCGCGCCGAATCGCCGGAGCTCGTAGGCTGCCTGAAGCGCCAGGATCAAGCCAATGAAAAAGGTAATTAGAGAAAGGATCGGCAAGGCGCGGACGCCACACTCCATCGCCTGGGATATCGCTCGCTTCAGGAGAACGGGTTTTCCCTGCAACGGGCCCGCCACCGTGTAATACGCGGCGCGCCCGCCAAGTGAAACGAGCGAGCCTAAATATCCAAGACTGTTGAGAGTGCTCTCCCCGATTTGCGTGACGAATTCCATATCAAACAGCCAATGCCTCTTCCTCGTTTTCGTAAACTTCGAACACCTTGATTAGCCGGGACAGTTGCAAAATTTCGCGTGCAGCGGTGCTAAGACCGAACAGGATGAACCGGGAACCAAGATCGCGCGACGCTTTCAATCCTTCCACGAGCGATGCCACTCCGGAGCTATCGATGTAATGCACACTGCTCAGATTTATCACGACGCGGAGTGGGCGATTTTCACGAATTTCGCGCAAAACCGACTGGCGAAGTTCGGGCGAATTTGCAAAATCGATATCTCCTGACAGGTCGAAGATGGTGGCTTTATCTTGATGCCGAGTGGAAATCTGCATGGTGTCCTCTTCCCTAGGGTGCCAAGCCTGCTTGCCCCAGATACTTGACGAGCCGTAGCCGGTTGGTATTGCCTTTTCGACTAAACTCCACGATGTCCATAGCATCATGGATAATTTGTAATCCTAACCCACCCGGCCGTATTTCGCCCGGCGACCGCCCGTGCCACTTGGTCGCGTCACAGGCGGGACCGCGGTCACACAGAGTAATTTCGATCCCGTACTGTACTTCCACTTCTTGTTTCCGCTGCACTTTCCGAAAGTACATGGTGATCGGCTGGTCGTGCCGATTATTGTAGGCATGCCGCACAATGTTGGTTAGCGCCTCATCGAGCGCACGGGTGACGGACCTGCAGTGTTCTTCTTTGAATCCGAGAGTCGCTGTCAAACGCTCCACGGCTGCCCTAACGGTCGAGAGCCATTTCGGATTGCTATAGAGCGCCATCACCAGCAACAAACTTCCACGTTGCCCTGGCTCTCGTTCCTGATTGTTACTCGTGTTCGGGCGTAGAAATGTTTTCATGTGCAACTCGGGCCGCCTTCTTTGCGAAGTCGTAGGTGGCCTTGAGATTTCCACCGAAGAACCTGACCTTGCCATTTACATCTCGCTCCAGGATGGTAGCCCCATCCGGACTCGAAAATTGGCAATGGACCGTGATGGAGGTGGCGCCAGCAACGGTTGTTACCTGCCGCGCTCTCTCACTTCCCTGTTTGAATCGGCGGACGGTGCTATGAAGGACAACGAGATCGGTGCTGCTCGCCGCGTTACGGTCGCCTTCGCGATAGACATGCTGAAATCCTTGTTTTTCGAGTTGGTGGATCAGATTTTCGTAAAGCGAAATCTGGAATTCAGCGGGCATGGAAACTTCGTCAGACTGAATCATCTCGACTTGAATTGCCCGCGCCCTGATTTTCGTGGGCTCGCCAGGCCGGGCAAACAGCGGGCAGGCAGCGAAGACCAAGGCAACCATCCCCATCCTGATGGCTGACGTCAAAATGCGTTTCATTGTTTGCGCTCCTCTTGTGAGGATGGACTTGCTGAAGTCGATGCCGCACTCGGCTCTGCTGCGGTGGAATGGGCGCCGTTCGCCACCAACTCTTTCTTGATTACGTCCGCTTTTCCGACAGGCATCGTAAAGATGGCGCCGTGCAGACCGCCCTCAGAATCACGATAGCGAATCGTGAGCGTGTCAATTTTTGTGCGGAATAAACTCAAGACGCGGCCGCTACCGTATGGTGCAGCCATACTCAGCGTGCCAATCGTCTTGCCAACCGTCTCTTGACTGTCACCTCCGGTGACGACATCCTCAATCGAAGTGGTGCTTACGTCAGACCCTGTTTTGCCGTGGGCGAAATGGAGGTTTCCGTTTTCCACACTCAGGGTTCCCTTGGCGTTGTCTTTGACACCGGCAAGACCTGTGAGCTGGACGACAGTTGTCGGTCCCGGGGATTGTTGAGCGTTCGCGATGGTAATTAGAGAGCCTGCACAAACCAACACAAGCCCGGCATAGTGTGTCGCCCACCTGAGCGTCATGTTCTTGTCCTCATTAATGAAATTCAGTCCTCTTCAGTCCACGTGCACTAGCACGAGAGAAACATCGTCGGTCGGCGGACCGCTCCGCCAGGCCGCGACTCCATCCAGAATTCCCTGTTTCATTTCCTGCGCGGGCAGGGTCGACGTTTGACGCACAATTTCCCGGACGCCATTGACGCCGAGCATTTCTCCCCTGGAATTAAAAGCTTCCGTGATGCCGTCGGTGTACAGAATGATGCGGTCGCCGGGCTCAAGCTGCAATTCCTCGCTAGGCGTCGTATCGACGGCGTCTGGCAACACCCCAAGGATTGTGCTCCGCGATTCCAGAAGAAAAGGACTTTTCCCGCGGCGAACCAATATTGCCGGCGGATGCCCGGCACCGGCAAAGACCATTCTGTGCAGATGAGTGTCAATGCTCGCTGCTGCCACGGTGATATACATTCCCGCATCGATGTCTTCGATGAGAAACCGGTTCAGCTCCGAAAAAATGTCGACGAAGGCCATCCCGGTGCGCAAGTGGACCATCGTCTCGGAATAGATTCGGTTGGCGACCAGTGCGGAGCCGATGCCGTGGCCGGACACGTCACAAACGATCAAGCTGACCTGATCGCTATTCTGCGACCTCACCAGTGCGAAGTCGCCGCCGACGGAATGGACGGCCTGGTAGAAAGAGTCGATGGTCAATCCATTGCAGACCTGTGACTTCGGCACGAGGCTTCTCTGGACGCGCGCAGCGAGGCGCGCATCTTCTTCGATTTCCCTCTGACGTTTCTGAAGCTTCGTATTTGTGGTGCAGAGTTCTTCCGCGACCCGCACCTGCTCTGAAATATCCGTGAACGTCACGATTTCAAAAGTCTTTCCGGATTTTACGAAGACTCGCGAACTGATGATGACGGGCAGGCGGCTGCCGTCCTTTCGAGGAAGAACAAAAGCGTAGCGTGTCTGTCCGTGTTGAAACTCGGTACAGATCTGACGCGCGATAAAATCCCATTCCTGCGGGGAATAGAATTGAGAAGCGAAAGCTCCGGTGAGCTCTTGCCGAGGAGTGCCGGTCATTTCAATGAAGCGAGAGTTTACAAAGAGAATCTGTTGCTGGTCGTTCGATATTATGACGCCCTCATTGAGCACTTCGAGGACGGCCTCCATACTGGTTAGCCATTCCGGTTTGTCTATCGCCATGGATGTCACAGTCACCGTCATGAGAGCGGAACTTCCAGCGTCCCCATCTCCGGCTTTGTCGCGGCAAGGGGGCGAAAAGGATTTTTGTCCGCAAAACATGATGCCGCGGTACGGACGCGTGCCACGCGAATTTGCTGAACCTGCTTCAAGAGCTGCCGTCGTGCACGCAAGAGCCGCGACTTGAATGCCGCTGATGATACACCAAGCAGGGCGCGAGCCTCCAGACCTGACATTTCGTCGCGGTATGCCAAGGTGTAAACCCGACGAAGGTCAGGCTTCATTTTTCCAATTGCTTCGTTAATGTGCTGAAATGTTTCGAGCTCCGCGTAAACCATTTCCGGATCAGGTTCTGAGGATCGGATTCTTTCCATTTGCAAATCATCGTCCGAGTTGTTGGTTTCCTGTTGGGCGCTCATCCAGGGCAATTTCTGTTTTCGGCGAATCATCAAAGCCGCGTTTATCACAATGCGCGTGAACCAGGTCCTAAGGGCAGATCGGCCCTCGAAACCGGGCAAGTGGAGATATCCGGAGAGGATTGCGTTTTGGATTGCGTCTTCAGCGTCTTCTTTATTTCGCAGAATGGCCTTGGCCGTAGCCAGGAATTTTTGCCGTGAGGCCACAATCATCTCTTCAAAGACTTCCATCCCCGCGGTTTCCGGTTGGGTGTCGACAAAACTTTGGGGTTCGGAGTTTGCCGAGTTGAAAGCGTTGATCCGCGTGGTCCTTTTTCTCGTCCTGAAAACAGGTAAAGACTTGTGGTCCGCTGTTGTGCGCGCGCACCCACTGAGACTTGCGGATCTCGATGCGTAGGTCATGATGATCTCCATTTCCCTCATCCTTAATGTATGTAAGGCAACTTTGTATCCAACTTGGACTTCTCCGAGGAATCGGCTATATGTCTTGTTTTCAACGGCAAGAAGAAGCGAAAGTCTCTGAGCAGAATGCAGTGTGGCTTATAGATCTTTTATTTCTGACGGAAATTTGACAGTAAGGTCGAGGCCATGACCTGATTGCAATGCGCGTTTGCCTGCGCTTCATCGAACAGCACCGGACGAACACAGTGACTAAATGGATGCCGTCGTGCCGGGTCAGCCTCAAGGCCGCCTGTTGAAATGACGAGAGCGAATCTGCCGACGACGTTTGCAGCGTCACTTTCCCCCATTTAAAATCAAGGCGTCTCAATTCTGGAACTACACTTGTCGCTGCAGCCAGTCCAACTCAGCGCGACAGCAGTCGCTAAACTCCCTCAAAGGATCTTGACCATTCACGGCTTGAGATTGGATCTGCTCGGGCGTCAGGTTGGGCTGCGGATAAGTGTCCACAATAACCTTTATGACCAGTTCGGCTCTTTTCAGAACTGCTTCTGATGAACTAAGGCGAATGCGGCTCACCAGCGCGTAAACGGGTATCATTTTTTGAAGATCAAAATCGCTGTGCTCCATGGCGTCGACCAGCATGCGCGCACTTTCAGCGATGAAATCGGAATACAGCGCCTCGCGACGAACAATCTGCTTCCCTATCAAGTCGCGCCGGTCCTGAAATCTTTGTGTGATCCACGTCCCCACGGACGAACTCAGCGCGCCGACAACCGAACCAGAAATAGCCGCCACGCCAGTGATCATCCCCGCATTCATCGACGCTCCAAACGAATCCTGTCCTTGAACATGTGCGAATGTCACCACAACTATTTTTGGAACAACCCCCCACTTTCAGAGCATGGCCATTTCCAATCTGCCGAACTCTTCCGAACTTGTTAAACCCACGTTTGACAAGGGGTCTTGCAATGAACTTCGTATTCTCAGCCATGCTTGCCAGCCATCACGCGCCAAATTCTCGACGATTTTGTCAATCAAGAGACGGCATAGTACGGCAGCAATTACTCGCTCTTCATTTAAAGGGTTGTAAAACGTTCAGTCGTGACAGCTTGCGGTTTCGCGCCGCCTCGCGACCGGTTGGAGATTGCATTGCGTAGTTCAAGTGCGCAGGCAAGGCTGATCGTCAGCTTCGACTGCGATTACCGAATGCTGGGTACTGAGCTTTTTGGAAAGAGTGCTTGATGAGAATTGGCGAAACGATGCGCAAGGCGGATTGGCAAGTGATTGCCAGCCGAGTCGCGGGGATTCTTTTTCTCCTCGCGGCGGAACTTCTTGCCGCAAGCTTGTGCAGTGCGAGTACCCCAGCCGACAACCCGGTGCCGAGCATTTTTGATCCGCACTCAACGCCGGCGGAGTCAATCCGTCATCTATCTGTTTTCGTCCTTGGCATAACTGGGCTGATTTTTCTGGTCGTCTTTATTTTATTGGCTTATGCCGTAGTGAAATTCCGCAGTAGAAAGGCGGGTGCGGAGCGAGAGCCGGCCCAGGTGTATGGAAGCACGCAGATTGAGCTTGCCTGGACCGTCATTCCCATTCTAATCGTCGCTGTCCTTTTTCTGGCAACTGCGCGCGTGATTCATGGCATCCAGGACGCGCCCAAGCCTGTGGGGACGATTGAGGTGACCGCAATCGGGCACCAGTTTTGGTGGGAATTTAGGTATCCGGCCCTTGGGATTGTCACAGCGAATGAATTGCACATTCCAGTGAGCGACCCTGCTCATCCCTCACCGACGTTCTTGAAATTGCTTTCCGCCGACACCGACCACAGTTTCTGGATTCCCCAGCTTGCCGGGAAAACGGATTTGATTCCGAATCGCGTTAACCAGATGTGGATGGACCCGCAGCGGGTCGGAATTTACCTCGGGCAGTGCGCGCAATATTGCGGCACGCAGCACGCGAAGATGCTTTTGCGTGTGTATGTGGATAGCCCGGAAGATTTCAATGCCTGGGTAAGCGAGCAACGACAGCCGGCGAATCAAGATGATAAAGAACTCTCCGGCAAGCATATTTTCGAAACAACTTCCTGCGTGAACTGCCACGCAGTCGGTGGAACAAACGGCACCGGCCGTTTTGGTCCCGATCTCACGCACTTGATGAGTCGCCGCACCATCGCCGCAGGTGCGGCAGAAAATACGCCAGAAAATTTGCGCTTGTGGATACAGAACCCAGACGCCATCAAGACCGGATCGTTGATGCCGGCAATGAAGTTGAGCGACGCCGAACTGGACGCACTCGTGCGCTATCTGGAAACACTGCAGTAGAGAAAGAGGATTGGGAGATCCGCTATGTCATCGGATGCCTTAGCTATTCAGACAACGGAGGCCACAGGTCAACCGTGGGTTCAAACGCTGCATGAGTGGGTAACCACGGTCGATCACAAGCGCCTGGGTGTTCTGTATATCCTCTATTCGCTGTTTTTTCTGGTTATCGGCGGTATGGAAGCAATCGTCATTCGTATCCAGCTGATGCGCCCGCACAACGATTTCGTTTCCCCGCAAGTGTTCAACCGCATGTTCACCATGCACGGCACGACCATGATTTTTTTCGTGGCCATGCCCATCCTGTTCGGGTTTGGGAATTACCTGGTGCCACTGATGATTGGCGCGCGTGACATGGCATTTCCACGGCTGAATGCCTTCAGCTTCTGGCTGACAGCGTTCGGCGGATTTCTGCTCTATTTCAGTTTGCTTGGTGGGAATGGACTTTACGGGGCAGGCACTGCACCCGACGTCGGTTGGTGGGCCTATGCTCCTCTGACTTCACGCGCGTTTTCCCCTGGGCATAGCTCCGATTATTGGACGATTGCTCTATTGGCATCAGGATTCGGCAGCATTGGCACTGCCATCAATCTCATCGTGACGATTATTTCGATGCGCTGCCCAGGCATGAAGCTGAGCCGCATGCCTCTGCTGGCGTGGCTGAACCTCGTGATGTCCGGAATGGTTTTGCTCGCAATCACGCCCCTTTCCGCTGCCCAGCTCATGTTGCTCGTTGATCGCTATCTTGGCGGCCATTTTTTCGATACCCAGGCGGGCGGTTCGGCAACGCTGTGGATGCACTTCTTTTGGATATTTGGACATCCAGAAGTCTACGTCCTGATTATTCCCTGCTTTGCATTTGTTTCGGAAATCATCCCGGTGTTTTCGCGCAAGCCAATTTTTGGATATCCCGTCATGGTCGGTGCCACGGTCTGCATCGCTTTTGTGAGCATGAGTGTTTGGGCGCACCACATGTTCACGATAGGCATGAGTTCCTACGCCAACAGCTTTTTCACGATTACGACAATGGCGGTGGGCGTGCCAACAGGAATCAAGATCTTTAACTGGCTGGGCACGATGTGGGGAGGCAAGATACTGTTCAAGACGCCGATGCTTTTCTGCATCGGGTTCCTGTTCCAGTTTTTGATCGCTGGTCTCACCGGCATCATGCTGGCATCATCGCCCTTCGACTGGCAGCTCAGCGGTTCCTACTTTGTCGTCGCGCATTTTCATTATGTGATCGTGGGCGGAATTTTGTTCGCTCTCTTCGGGGCATTTTATTACTGGTACCCAAAAATCACCGGAAGAATGCTGAACGAAACTCTGGGCAAATTCCATTTCTGGTTATTCCTGATCGGATTTCATCTCACCTTCGATCTGATGCACATTCCCGGTTTGCTCGGAATGCCTCGGCGCATTTACACCTACGAGCCGGGACGTGGCTGGGACACGTTGAACTTTCTCGTTTCAATCGGCGCATTCATTCAGGGCATCGCAATTGTAGTTTTTGTCGCGAACCTGATTTTTTCTTACTTCAAAGGAGCCAAGGCTGGAAATGATCCATGGGACGCCTGGACTCTTGAATGGTCGGTAAGCTCACCTCCGCCGGCCTACAATTTTTCAACGATCCCTACCGTCGCCAGCCGCAGACCCTTGTGGGATTTGAAGCACCCGGAAGATCCGGACAACCGCTATGAGTGAAGGAATCAACCAATGAGCGCTATGACGACTCCGCTCTCAGGAAGCCGCCTATCTTGGAAGCTCCCGTATCGCGGGAGGGTCGGCATGGCGTGCCTCATATTCGCCGAGTCCGCGATCTTCACGATTTTTGTGGTTGCCTATCTTTTCTATATAGGCAAGAGCCTCTCAGGACCGACTCCGCGCGAAGTACTTGAGACGCCCATTTTCTACACCATCTGTCTGCTGTCCAGCAGCCTGACGATCCACTTTGCGGGGAAATTTCTGGAACGCGGGAGTCGGGGGGCTTTCCTGCTTTTGTGGCTACTCACGATCGCGCTTGGCGCACTCTTTTTGTACGGCACTGGAAAGGAATGGCACCGCTTGATTTACGAACGCGGGCTAACCATTTCCACGAATCTTTTTGGAACGACGTACTACTCGCTGGTAGGCCTGCACGCCTTTCACGTAACCGCTGGACTCATCATGCTGACCATCGTACTGCTCTTCGGTCTCGCAGGCCGGGTTGGACCGGAGCAGTCCGCTCGCGTCGATGTACTTTCCCTGTACTGGCATTTTGTCGACGCCGTGTGGGTTGTTGTTTTCACCGTTGTTTACGTTTTAGGCCGCTGAGGAGAAGAAATGGCAACGCAGCTATCCGTGGAACAATCACAGCAGATCCCTCGGGGCCCATCTGAGATCAATGTGCCCGCCTCCACTGCATGGCCCCTGGTTTTAGCTTTTGGGTTCACCTTAATGTTTGCCGGGCTTCTTACGAGCGCGTCGGTGAGCGTCTTGGGCGCCGTGCTCGGAATTGCGGGTTGCGTCGGCTGGTTCCGCGAAGTGTTTCCTCACGAGCATGAGGAAACTGAGCCAATCGTATTCGAACAGAATCTCATCGCAACTGATCGCCGGACCGTCGAGCGCGTACCCATTGCTCCCGATCTCGTGCGTGCATGGCTTCCTCTGGAGACTTACCCAATCTCGGCTGGCATAAAGGGTGGTCTGGCGGGAGGAGTAGCGATGGCTGTGCTGGCCTGTGCCTACGGACTGCTCAAGGCAGGAAGCATCTGGTATCCCATCAACCTGCTTGCCGCCACTATGTATGCGGAATCGATCCGGCTCAACCCAGCCCAACTGAATTCATTCCACGCAGACAGTTTCGGAGTCGCTCTGGTTCTGCACGGGATCGGATCCATCTTCGTGGGACTACTCTATGGCGCGATGCTTCCCATGTTCGCGCGGCGGCCAATTGTACTCGGAGGGCTGATCGCTCCAGTGCTGTGGTCTGGACTTCTATATTCGATGATGCAGCTGCTCAATCCTTTGCTTGCAAACCGTATTGACTGGATTTGGTTTATGGCTTCGCAAATCGCATTCGGCGTTGTCGCCGGGGTTGTCGTCGTGCGCCAGGAGCGGGTCTCAACGCGTGAGAACGTGCCTTTCGTCGTACGCGCGGGAATTGAAGCTCCCGGAATTATGCCGCCGCGAGAAAACGGGGAGAAACGGCCGTGAACGCTCTTCGTCATTTTTACGCATGCGCGGTGCTCGCCGCGATCCTGACCTCAGGTTGTGGCGCGCCACAAGGCCAGCCGAATAAAAATTCGGAGGTCTTAGCACCGAAAGATGTTTTGGCGTTTGGAATTCTGTACGCAGAAAACTGTGCTGCCTGCCACGGTGCGGACGGTCGCGGAGGAGCTGCAATCGCCCTTGCGAATCCAGTTTACCTGGCCATCGCAGACGACGCTGTTATTCGCAAGGTCATCGCCAACGGTATGCAAGGAACTGCGATGCCGGCCTTTGCCGTGGGCGCCGGCGGAATGCTCACCGACGCGCAGATTGACGTGATCACCAAAGAAATTCGCGCGCGTTGGAGCAAGCAAGGGGTTCTGGACACGCCTGCCGCGCCTCCCTATGCGGCTAAATCAGCAGGGGATGCCCAGCGAGGCGAAGTGGCCTACAACTCCTATTGTGCGTCTTGCCACGGTCCCGGCGGTAGCGGTGGAAGCAAGGGCAGCGCCATTACTGACGATTCGTTTCTTGCGCTCGTCAGCGATCAAGGACTGCGCACGATCGTGATCACCGGGCGTCCTGAATTAGGTGCGCCCGATTGGCGTGGAGACTTGCCGGGAAAACCGATGTCGGATCAGGAAGTAACCGATGTAGTTGCGTGGCTCGCATCGCGGCGGATTCAGAACCCGGGCCAACCATACGCTGCTTCGAATTACATCCAGCACCAGGAGTCTGAAGATGGCAAACGAAAGTAAAATATCCCGGCGCGGACTGTTCATGAAGTTGGGAATTTTTTTCAATGGGCTTGTTGCGACGGCTCTTGCCGTACCGGTCGTAGGATATCTTTTGTCCTCGATTACGCGGGGACACACGGGCGGTTACCTGTCGTGGGTGTCTCTCGGCCAGGTCAACGAATTTCCGGAGGGAGAGACTCGCCTCGCCACTTTTCGAAATCCCAATGTGATGCCGACTGACGGCGAAACCGTGGATACCGCGTGTTGGGTTCGTCGCATCGGTGGCGATCAGTTCCAGGTCTTTGCCGTTAACTGCGCCCATCTGGGCTGCCCGGTGCGTTGGTTTCCGCAGTCGGGTTTGTTCATGTGCCCGTGCCATGGCGGAGCTTATTACCGCGACGGCTCCCGCGCGTCGGGTCCGCCAGAACGCGGGCTTTTCGAATACCCAAACAAAATTGAGAACGGGTTGATCACCATTCAAGCCGGCGAGCTATTTACGCCAGGATTGAGTGCCGCTCTTACAGGAAAGAAGCCGCCATGCGCTGGATGATACAGGTTGGAGAATGGTTCGATCGGCGCTTGCAGCTCGCAGCTCCGATACGCGAAGCCGCGGAACACCCGGTACCTAAAAACACGGCGAGTTGGTGGTACGTCTTTGGTAGCGCCGCGCTCACCGTTTTTATTTTGCAACTCGTGACCGGAACTCTTCTGGCGCTGATCTACGTTCCCTCCGCCAGTGAGGCTTGGAGCAGTCTGCAAGCTTTGAATCACGACGTGACTCTCGGGTGGTTTATCCGTGCATTGCACGGATGGGGCTCGAATTTCATGGTAGCTCTTGTTCTGATTCACATGGTCCAGGTGTTTCTGTTTGGGGCCTACAAGTTTCCGAGAGAACTTACATGGATCATAGGCATTTTCCTTTTGCTTATGACGCTTGGCATGGCCTTCACTGGACAAGTGCTGCGCTTCGATCAGGATGCCTATTGGGGACTTGGCATCGGAGCATCGATTGCCAGCCGGGTTCCAATTGCTGGCCCTGCAATCGTGAAGCTAATGCTTGGCGGTCCGATCATCGCTGGCGCAACGCTCTCGCGATTTTTCGCATTGCACGTCTTCGTGATTCCCGGAATGCTGATCGGTTTCGTGTGCCTGCACGTACTGATGGTGCTGAAACTGGGAATCAACGAATGGCCGATGCCGGGACGCCTGGTGAAGCGGGCCACTTACGTCACCGAATATCATGAACTGACGCAAAAGGCAGGCGAACCGTTTGTTCCTTACGCGATCTGGAAGGATCTGTTCTTTGCCGCTTTCATTTTGTTAGCCGTCGCTGCATGCGCTCTGTATTTCGGTCCGTTCGGGCCCACTGGCAGGCCAGACCCTACGATTATTCAAACCGTGCCGAAGCCGGATTACTTTTTTCTGTGGCTCTATGCGTTGCTCTCTTTGCTTCCGCCGTCTATGGAAACTCCAGCTCTACTCATTGGCCCGGTACTGGTGCTTGCTGGCTTGCTCCTACTGCCCTTTCTGTCTGGCGAAGGAGAAAAGAGCTGGCGGCGCAGGCCGATTGCGGTATTGACCGTCATGCTGGTCGCAATAACGCTGGGGACGTTTACGCATCTCGCTGGATTTACTCCTTGGAGTCCGCATATGAATGCCTGGAGCGGCGATCCGGTGCCGGAACAATTTCTGCGTGGCACCACTGCACTGCAGCGGCAAGGTGCTCTCGTCTTTCAGTCTAAACAATGCCGCAATTGTCATTCGCTCGGCGAACTCGGCGGACAAAGGGGACCGGCGCTCGACAGCGTTGCGTTGCGGCTCACGCAAGACCAGCTGATCCGCCAGGTGATTCAAGGTGGTGGCAACATGCCTGCCTACGGAAAAAACTTGAGCCCGCCGGAAACCACGGCGCTTGTTGCGTTTTTGGAAACCTTACATCCCGAAGGTCAGAATCCAGCACGCGATGCTGCACTCGATCTCGTGTTAAGGGAGAGTGGCACTCGCCCCTAAGAAAATTTCATGCTGCACATACACCACACCGTTGCAATGGGATTGTCTTCGTCCTCGAGTCCGACAATTCTTTTTGCTCTTGTTCCGATGTCCTTTTTGTATGTGCATAGTTGGCGCCGCATGCAACGGGATTCTTCAAGCGCAATTTCCGGCTGGCGATTGGCAAGCTTCCTTTTTGGAATGTCTTTAATCTGGGCGGCGATAGGCTCGCCACTCGTTGCCTACGAGCATGATTTGCTGACGGTCCACATGATCCAGCACCTGCTGCTGATGACTTTTGCTCCGGCGCTCATCCTTCTGGGTGAACCGCTCGTCGCCTTCTGGCATGGATTGCCACAATTTGCAAAGGTCGTACTCGGTCCCTTGTTTCGATGGCCATTGGCGCAACGATTTGGTCGGGCGCTTTCTCGGCCGGCGTTTTGTGGGATTGTTTCTGCGTTGACGCTGATGGGATGGCATGTGCCCGCACTGTTTACATGGGGGATGCATTCAGAAGTGTGGCACTCAGTCGAGCAGGCGTCGTTTTTGGTGGCTGGATTTCTTTTCTGGTGGCCGGTGATTCAACCCTGGCCAACTGCCTCGACAGGTCCGCAATGGTCAACCCTCTTGTATCTTTTTCTAGCCACATTACCGTGCGACATTCTCTCCGGATTTCTGGTCTTCTCTGACCGCGTTGCCTACCCCATGTATTTTTCGATGCCGCGGCACTTTGGCTTTTCTGTTCTGGAAGATCAGCAGTGCGCGGCGGCGCTGATGTGGACCTGCGTCACGATTGTCTATCTCGTGCCCGCGGCGATTCTCAGTACCCAGCTGCTCTCGCCGCGCAGTTTCTGCCGTAGGGATTTGGTGCCGTCGGAATTGAGTGGCAGTGCAACATCGCAGACGGATTCGCATCGCCTGGAGATTGTCTAAAGATGGCAACCGAACCCATTCTCGCTGCGCTCTCTGTTTCTGCGGTTCAACGTCGCCGCATCGAAAGTTCCCGTGCATTGTTCGATTATTGGGAACTGACGAAGCCAGAAATCAATTTCCTGATTGCAATCACAGTGGCGGCCGGATTTTGGCTGGGCTCACCCGCAATGCCTTTGCATTTTCCGTGGATGCCGCTTCTTCATACACTTTTGGGGACAATCTATGTCGCCAGCGGAGCCGCAACGCTGAATCAATTGATCGAGGTGCAGTACGATGCGCAAATGAGGCGAACCGCGCGGAGACCGCTGGCCTCGGGACGAATTGCTCCCTCCCCTGCTTTTTGGTTCGGAAGTTTGTTGTCTGTCTTTGGTGTCGTGTACCTCTGCATTTCAACGAACGCTCTTGCGTCACTGCTGGCGGCACTCACCCTATTCAGCTATTTGTTGTTGTACACGCCGCTAAAACGGATCACTCCACTGTGCACCCTGGTCGGCGCGATCCCGGGCGCCACACCACCGTTGATCGGCTGGGCAGCCGCGCGTGGGCATCTGGATGCGGCAGCTTGGGCGCTCTTCGCAATTGTTTTCCTCTGGCAATTCCCTCATTTCATGTCCATCGCGTGGATGTATCGCGATGACTACGCGCGCGCAGGCTACCTCGTCTTGCCTGCGAGCGATCTCAGAGACCGGTTTGTTGCCTGGCAGTGCCTTCTGCCCGCCCTGGTCCTTTTCATCATGGGTATCGTTCCTGCGCTTCGTGGCCAGTCAGGAATCGTCTACATTGCAGTCATTCCGGTTCTAGGAGGCTTCTTTCTCTACTACAGCGCACGCTTCGCACTTCAAAGGTCCATCGCCAGCGCGCGGCACTTGCTTCTTGCTTCCGTCGTTTATCTCCCGGCGCTGTTTGCATTGCTCGCGTTGGATAAGAAATGAATGCGAAAAAGAAATGTCCTGAACAGGGCGATGCTTGCGGCCGGTGCGAAACTCCCTGGCAATTTTGTTAAAGCCTCAACAGAGGGCACTCTCTATGACAAGCCAACTCGAGATTGTTAGAAAACCCCAGAGCCGCACGCGGTCATTCGCAAATATTGAGAATGCAATTGCAGCCATTCGCACGGGACAAATGGTGATCGTGGTTGACGATGAAAATCGCGAAAATGAAGGTGATTTGACCATTGCCGCAGAGAATGTCACGCCCGAGACAATCAACTTCATGGCCCGGTATGGCCGCGGGTTAATCTGCCTGGCGATGACACCTGAACGCCTTGACGCGCTCGAAATTCCGCTGATGGTTGTGCAGAACAGCTCGCGATTTGAAACCGCTTTCTGTGTCAGCATCGAGGCGAAGGTTGGCACGAGTACGGGAATTTCAGCCGCCGATCGCGCGGCCACGGTCCGTGCAGCGATAGACCCGTCGACAAAGCCTGCGGATATCGTTCGTCCCGGCCACGTGTTCCCTTTGCGCGCCAGGAGCGCTGGTGTGTTGGCCCGTGCCGGACAAACGGAAGCAGCCGTAGACTTGGCGCGACTGGCCGGCCTGCATCCTTCCGGCGTCATCTGCGAAATTATGAACAAGGATGGCAGCATGGCCCGTGTGCCGCAACTCAGCCGCTTCGCGCGCCGGCACAATATGCCGATGATCACTGTCGCGGATTTGATCACTTACCGGATACGCACGGAGTCGCTCGTAAAGTGCGTAGCTTCCACGAAGCTGCCGACCGAATACGGAGAGTTCCGTCTCCACGCATTCGAGAATCAAATCGACAAGCAAACGCACGTCGCGCTGGTGTGCGGCGATGTGGGAGATGGGCGGGATATCCTCGTGCGGGTGCATTCGCAGTGCCTCACGGGCGATGTTTTGCGTTCCGCGCGTTGCGACTGCGGCGCCCAGCTTGACGAGGCCATGCGACGGATCGCGAAAGAGGGTCGCGGAGTTTTACTTTACTTGAACCAGGAAGGACGAGGGATCGGCTTGGCGAACAAGGTCCGCGCTTACCACCTGCAAGACGAAGGATTCGACACGGTAGAGGCCAACGAACGTCTGGGATTCAAAGCCGATCAGAGAGACTACGGCGTAGGCGTGCAGATCCTGCGCGATTTGGGTGTACGCTCGATGCGCCTTTTAAGCAACAATCCGCGCAAGCTCGTCGCTATCGAAGGCTATGGGCTATCTGTAACGAAATGGCTGCCCCTTGAAATTCCCGCGTCAGCTTCCACACTTCGATATTTGACAACAAAACGAAACAAGCTCGGACACGTTTTGCGCGGCCTCTAACGCCGGCAGAGTTGGCAGGAATTGTGTTGGGGCGAACCTGGGACCGCCAATCTCCCGATTGGCGGTCCCAGGAAACATACAATTCTGTGAGAAATGCGGGTTAGTTCACTCCAGCGGCATTGTGTCACCGATATAAAAAACATTAGTCCAACATTTAAAAATCCCTTCACGCCTTTTGATTTGAGTTTGAAATTCTCCACGGCCGTCAAAGTCCAGACAAATCTGTGAACGTATTGACAGCGGTTCTGAAACTCGAATTCATCCCGGAAAAATAACGCTCCTCTTTTCAGTGATCTAAACCAACAACAACTTTGGCCCGCAGCATGCCTTTTAGTCGGTGTGGCAGTGATAAACACTAATGGAAACAGGACAACAGGAAAAATTTATGGCAACTCCAACAAAAAATATTAAAAAGACGCTCCCTCCGCCGAATTCTGACTTCTACGAACTCGTAGAGACTTTGCCCGCCGATGAGCTGGCGGTGGTGAAGCAGGTGCGCGCATTTATGGAGACGAAAGTCGCGCCCATCATCACGAAGTATTGGGTTGAGGATTCTTTCCCGTTTGAATTGATACCCGCGATCAAGGAACTCAATATCGGCGGCGTTGCCATGCAAGGGTACGGCTGCCGAGGCGGAAGCGCCCAGCTGTTCGGGTTGGTCGCCATGGAAATGGCGCGCGTCGATTCCTCAATCGCCACATTCTTCGGCGTGCACAACGGCCTGGCCATGGGCTCCATTTATCTGGGCGGTTCGGAGGAGCAAAAGAAAAAATGGCTCCCGCCGATGGCGCGCTGGGAAAAAATTGGCTGCTTCGGCTTGACCGAGCCGCTCGTCGGGTCAGGAGCCTCTGGCGGCCTCACGACCACGGCCAAGCGCGACGGGGACACATGGATCCTCAACGGCCAGAAGAAGTGGATCGGCAATTCTCCATGGTGCGACATCTCGGTCATATGGGCACGCGATCTGGCCGACAACCAGGTGAAGGCGTTCATCATCGAGAACAAGACCACGCCCGGCTTCAAGGTCGAAAAAATCCAGAACAAGATCGCGCTCAAGGTTGTGCAGAACGGCCTGATCACGATGGAAAACTGCCGCATTCCGGAGGAAAACCGTCTGCAAGCCGATCAATCTTTTCGTGACACAGCCCACGTCCTGAAAATGACGCGATTCTTGGTCGGCTGGGAAGCGACAGGATGCGCCATGGGCGCATACGAAAATGCGCTCAAGTATAGCCAGGAGCGCTTGCAGTTCGGCAAGCCGATTGGCTCATTCCAAATGGTGCAAGAACTCCTGGCCAAGATGATTCAGAACATTACCGCTTCGCAGTGCCTCCTGGTACGTATGACTCAGTTGGAGACAGAAGGCAAGATGACAGACGCGCATGCAGCCCTTGCCAAGGCCTTCACAACAGCTAAGTGCCGCGAGACGGTCGCGTGGGCGCGCGAACTGCTCGGCGGGAACGGCATCGCTGCTGAGTACAACGTCGGGCGGTTTTTCGTGGATGCGGAAGCTCTCTATTCCTACGAGGGCACCTTCCAGATGCAAAACCTGATTCTTGGCAAGGCCATCACGGGGCTCAGTGCATTCGTGTAACCAGGTGCGTCGAAGCAGCGGTGGAATTGTCTCATTTAAAAAGTAGCTGGCGGAAATTGTCGCGGGTAAGGAGATCGTTGTGTCGAAAAAAGTCGCAGATGTCTTGTTTGAGATGCTTGTAAACGCCGGCGTGAAACGCTGCTACGGCATTGTCGGAGATGCTCTCAATCCTGTAATCGATGCTCTTCGCCGAAATGGCGGCATCGAGTTCATCCAGGTCCGTCATGAGGAGTATGGAGTTTTTGCGGCGGTCGCAGAAGCTTACATGACGGGCCATCCGGTGGCAGTCTGCGGAACCGCTGGCCCCGGTGTCGTTCATCTGTTCAATGGGTTGATGGATGCACGCAAGGAAGGCGCGCCGATCATCGCCATTGCAGGCGATGTCGAGACGAGCATCCTGGACACGTTCACGCTGGAAGAACTCAATCCATATAAATTCTTCGATACGGCCTCTCTTTATACCGCGCGGCTGGTCAATCCAGAACAGGCTCGTTCCGTATTCAACACCGCAATTTTAACTTCAATTCTGGAGAAAGGCCCCACGGTCATTTCCCTCCCCGGCAACATCGCGTCGATGGAGGTGGAGGTCGAATCGACAGAGATTAAGATACCGGCCACTCCGCTCTTGCGTCCTGCCGACCCCGACCTGAAGTGCCTTGTGGATATGATCGACGATGCAAAAACGGTGGCGATCTTCGGCGGCGATGGATGCAGGCACGCACGTGATCAGGTGGTTGAACTCGCGGAAAAATTAAAAGCACCGGTCGGGTACGCGCTTCGCGGTAAGCAGTGGCTGGAGCACGACAATCCCAACGCGGTTGGCATGACAGGTTTGATCGGCTACGGCGGCGCGTATGGCGCACTTCATGAGGCCGAACTCCTGCTCATGCTCGGCACGGATTTTCCATTCTCAGAATTTCTGCCCGGCGACAAAGTGAAAAAAGTCCAGATTGACAAGAACCCGAAACATATCGGGCGACGCACGAATGTCGATCTGGGTCTTGTCGGCGACATCAAGAGCACGCTAGATGCCCTGCTCCCGCGCGTGCAGGAGAAAACCGATATTCACTTCCTCGAGAAGCACATCGCGGAAACGAACTCCTTCCACGACCTGTTGCAGCACTACGTTGATAGAGGACCTGAGATCAAGCCCATCCGCCCGGAATTCCTGGCCAAAACGCTCAGCGATCAGGCTTCGGATGACGCAATGTTTTTCGCTGACACGGGGACGGCTGTCATCTGGCTGGCGCGCCACATCAGTGGCGGCAGGAATCGCAGGCTTTTCGGCTCATTCTCATGGGCATCGATGGCGAACGCGGCCGCAAACGCTTTCGGCGCACAGTTGGCATATCCAGGGCGGCAAACCATTGCTCTCTGCGGCGACGGAGGCTTCGCAATGCTTGACCTTGGCGATCTCCTGACACATGTGGAACGAAAAACTCCAGTAGTCCAGGTCGTCCTCAACAACTCTGCTTTTGATTTCGTCAAGATCGAACAGCAAGAGGCCGGCATCATCCCCTTCGGAGTGGACTTCAAGAGCGCCAACTTCGCCAAGATTGCCGAAGCGATGGGGGCTAAGGGAATCCGCGTCGAGGAACCTGGCGACGTGCGAGAGGCGGTTGCCGAGGCCCTCGCGTACAAGGACGGCCCTGTCGTGGTCGATGCAGTCGTGGATCCGTTCGCGCTGGCGATGCCGTCCCACGTTCCGCTTCATACGGTGACGGGTTTCACGTTGAGCGTGGCCAAGCAGGTACTGAACGGCAGGATGGATTCAGTAATCAGGACGATGGAACGCAATATCAGGCTCGTTTGAGCTCTCTGGTGGTCCACGAAACTTGATGAACGAGATTCAAAGAAATTAAAGAGCATATCGAAAGGAAGGAAATAAATGTCGTCCGCAAATTCAAAAGCAAAACCAGCAAAATACGTCGCCGAACCTCGTTCTGGCCGTTTGTTTTTTCTGAGTGCGAGCGCCGGTCAAATTTTCTCCGCAAATCCGGACGGCTCCGACTTAAAGGTCATCGTGAGTGAGGGACGGCGGATCCCAGATGGCATTGTTGTTGACACAGAAGCAGGTCACATCTATTGGACCAACATGGGCAATCCCAACGCCAATGACGGGTCGATCGAGCGCGCGGATTTGGATGGGAAAAACGCAATAGAAATCGTTCCTAACGGAGGCACGTTCACTCCCAAACAAATGCAACTCGACAGAAAAAACCGGAAACTCTACTGGTCGGATCGCGAGGGCATGCGGATCATGCGCGCGAATATCGATGGCTCAAAAATTGAAACGTTGGTCGATACGAGCGAGGGCGACGCGCGTCCTGGCAAGGACTTGAAGAAATGGTGCGTTGGTATCGCGCTCGACGTCGATCGCGGAAAAGTTTACTGGACCCAAAAGGGCGAAGATAAGTCGGGGCAAGGCCGCCTCTTCCGCGCAAATATTGAGATCCCGCAGGGACAGACTCCGGCAAACCGTAAAGACATTGAAGTTCTGTACAAAAACTTACCCGAACCCATCGACCTCGATCTCGATCTGGGTAACCGAATCATGTACTGGACCGACCGCGGAGATCCGCCGCGCGGCAACACCGTAAATCGCGCGCCGATGGATGCCGCCAGTGGCAGCCGACCGGAGCCGGAAATCATTTTCAATCACCTGATGGAAGGGATCGGCCTGGCTCTCGATCTCGAAAATCAGCGCATGTTTGTGACCGACCTGGCCGGATCTGTCTACAGCGCGAATATCGACGGATCGAAAAAGAAAGCTGTGGTCTTTGCGGGAGGAAATTTAACCGGGATCGCATATGCGGAACTGCCGGCGCGTTCCTAGTGTGGTCCCGACCTGACCCAAATATTAGAAGGAGAGAATCATGAGTTCGCCAGCTTCAGCTTTGAAACTTGAAAATGTTTTGTACGAGAAGAAGGGCCCGATTGCCTACGTGACTATCAATCGGCCTAAAGTGCTTAATGCACTGAACGCGAAAACCATTTCCGAATTGCGATCCGCGTTCAAAGACGCTCGAGACGATTCCGAGGTGCGTGGAGTTGTCTTCACGGGGGCGGGAGATAAATCGTTTGCAGCCGGCGCGGACATCAGCGAAATGGCCAATGACACTCCGCTCACCGCGGAAGAGAAAACCCGAGCCGGCCAGGCGCTTACTGAACTGATTGAAAACCTCGGCAAGCCGGTCATCGCCGCCGTGAATGGTTTTGCGCTTGGTGGTGGATGTGAGCTTTCAATGGCCAGCACCATTCGAATCGCCTCTGATACCGCCAAGTTCGGCCAACCCGAAGTGAAGATCGGTGTGATGCCGGGCTATGGCGGAACGCAACGTCTTCCCAGGTTGGTCGGGAAGGGCCGCGCACTTCAACTCATTCTGTCCGGCGAAATCATCAACGCACAGGAAGCTTATCGCATCGGCTTGGTGAATGAAGTCGTTCCAGTGGCCAACCTGCTCGCAAGAGCGGAAGCGATACTCAGCCAGTTCATCTCGAATGCTCCGGTCGGCGTGAAGTACTCCATCGAGGCGGTAAACAAAGGATTGGACGCGAGCCTTGCGGAGGGCCTCCTCCTGGAAGCTTCCCTGTTCGCGATTTGCGCCGGGACCGAAGACAAGAAAGAAGGAACATCTGCCTTCCTTGCGAAGCGCGCTCCGAAGTTCCAGGGCCGTTAGCGCACAAAAGCTTCAGCATCATTTGAAATTCCTAGTCAGAAACGGAAAGAAGGGAAAAATTATGTCAGACGAAAACATATTCTCAGGACTGAAAGTCGTGGACCTTTCGAGCTTCATCGCCGGTCCCGGCGCGGCGACCATCCTGTCCGACTTCGGTGCGGATGTCATCAAGATAGAGCCGCCCAACGGAGAGCTATGGAGAAGCGGGAATAAGATTCCTCCGCAGCCGCATTCGGATGTGCCATATACCTTCCAATTGTCGAATCGAAACAAGCGCGGCGTTGCGCTCAATTTGAAAGCTGCGAGCGCGCAGCAGGTTATCGAGAGGTTAGCAAAGTGGGCCGACGTGTTCATCGTCAACACACCGCATCCCGCACGCAAGAAATTGAAGCTCGAATATGACGATGTCGCCCAGTGGAATCCGCGACTGATTTATGCCGATCTCACCGGCTTTGGGGAAAAAGGTCCGGACGCCGCTCTTCCGGGATTCGATCTCACGGCCTTCTGGGCGAGAAGCGGTTTGCTATACATGACGCGCGATGCTGGAGCACCGCCAACCTGGCCGGTGTCGGGGAGCGGGGACAATGCGACTGGGATCGCTATTTATGCCGCGATTGCGACCGCTCTTTATCGTCGCGAACGCACCGGCAAAGGATCCTACGTCACCACTTCGCTCCTCGCGGCAGGCATCTGGTCAGCCGGTGTCTTCATCCAAGCAGCACTATGCGGTGCAAATTTCTATGGGCTGCACGATCGAGCGCATCCCGCCAATGCAGCTTTGAACGTGTATCGCTCTTCCGACGGTACCTGGTTCGTTCTCGTCGTAACTCCGGACAAGGTACCCGTGATTGCAAAAGCATTGGGTCGTGAGGATATCCTGAAAGATCCGCGATTCTCCGATCCCGCCAAGCTGGCGCAGAATCGCCCCCAACTGACATCAATGCTCGATGAGATTTTTGCTGCGCAGCCAATGGCGCATTGGTACGAAGTTTTCAACAGCTCTCAAATCACGTTTGGCGCCGTGCGTGGACCGGAGGAAGTCGTAAATGATCCGCAACTGCGAGTGAATGACATCGTCGTCCCGCTCGAAGGAGCCGGCGAGAAGATGACCTCGACGATCAGCAGTCCCATTCAAGTGCACGGTGTTACCAAAGTAGCTGCCAAGCGGGCGCCAGGAATCGGAGAGCACAACGAAGAGGTGCTGAAAGAGCTCGGGTTCAGCACTGCTGAAGTAGACGGTTTACGTGCGAGCGGCGCTGTCCCGCCCCCACGGCATTTGGAATCGACGGCCGGAGGTGGACGATGACCGACATTGTTACCGAACGCTCCGGAAGTATTCTGCGAATCCAATTCAATCGTCCGGCAAAGAAAAATGCGATGACCTCCGCCATGTACATCACCATGGCGGATCTGATCAACGCCGCAGCACAAGACGAAGGCGTCCACGCCGTCCTTTGGCACGGAGCGGGAGACACTTTCTGCGCGGGGAACGACCTCGACGACTTTCTGAAAAATCCCCCAGCCCCACAAGACAGTCCGCAATCTCATTTGATCAATGCCTTCATCGCCTTTGACAAGCCAATCGTCGCGGCTGTGCAGGGCGCGGCAATTGGAGGCGGGACCACCATGCTGACACACTGCGACATTGTCTATGCAGGTGAGAACGCAAAGTTCCAGATGCCGTTCATAAATCTGGCACTGGTGCCGGAATTTGGAACAAGTTACTCGCTTCCCGCACGGATCGGATATCTGCGAGCAGCCGAGCTTATTCAATTGGGACAATCGTTCAATGCGCAGCGCGCAGCGGAACTGGGACTGGTTACCCGCGTCGTGCCGGACGAAAAATTGCTGGCAACGGCGACGGAAACGGCGCAAAAATTAGCTGAGAAAGCCGCCAGCGCGCTCCAAGCGTGCAAGAGACTTATGAGGCTACCCTTCCGTGCTCACCTTGAACAAGCAGCGAAACTGGAAAACGAAGAGTACGCCGTGCGCCTCCGGTCAGCGGACAGCAAGGAAGCGATCACAGCGTTTTTCGAAAAACGTCCACCCAACTTTAATCAAACAAAACAATCGGCAAAGTCCGCGTGATTCCGGAGCCTCGCAACCGGCGAGTTCCGACCAGAGTTTGGTGAAAGGATAAGAATCGAGGTAAGCATGTCACAGCCTAGGGTCATCATTGTGGGCGGGGGCTTTGGAGGCTTGGCCGCCGCCAGAGCGTTGAAAAAAACAGCCGCGGAAATAGTCCTAATCGACCGCGCCAATCATCACCTATTTCAACCATTGCTTTACCAGGTGGCGACCACCGTACTAACCCCCAGTCAAATCGGGACTCCCATCCGCAACATCCTCCGGAATCAGAAAAATACGACAGTAATCATGGGGGAAGTCACAGGTGTAGTTAAGGATCAGAAGCGAATCATCGTTAGTGATGCCGACCAGCAGAACGTACAGGTTGCCTACGACTATCTAATACTGGCCACGGGCGCCACGCATAGCTACTTCGGTCACAACGAATTCGCGCAGTACGCACCCGGATTGAAAAGTCTAGCGGATGCTGAGGCAGCACGAAACAAGATCCTGCAGGCGTTCGAAACGGCAGAGGCAGAGGAAGACGCCTCCCGCCATCGGGACCTGCTGACTTTCATTCTGGTTGGCGCCGGTCCCACCGGCGTGGAAATGGCCAGTGCTCTCGCCATTCTTGTCCGAAGCACATTGAAATCGGATTTCCGCAGGATCGATCCTTCTTCATCAAGAATTATTCTTGTCGATATGGCTCCGCGAGTTTTGGGGACTTTTCCGGAAAGTCTCTCCGAAGCAGCGAAGCGACGACTTGAGAAGTTAGGAGTGGAAGTCCGGCTAGGGCATAGCGTCGATCAGATCGACGAGGAAGGCATTGTAGTCGGCGGCGAGCGCATCGCCAGCAAAACGGTGATCTGGACCGCAGGCGTCGCGCCCTCTCCGGCAGGTAAATGGCTCAACGTAACTACCGATCGAGCTGGCCGGGTACGCATTCAGCCTGATCTTACCGTGCCGGAACATCCCGAAATCTTTGTCGTTGGCGACACTGCGTCTCTGGATGAAAACGGCAAACCCCTCCCGGGAGTCGCTCAGGTGGCGATTCAACAGGGCAGGTATGCGGGCAAGTTGATCCACAGGCGCATTGTGGGTGGAGCAACGCCAAAACCATTCAAGTACTTCGATAAGGGCAACATGGCGGTTGTGGGAAAAGGGTTTGCCGTTCTGCAAACCGGAAAGATCCATTTGAGTGGCTTCATCGCTTGGCTTGCATGGGCGGGCGTACACCTGCAGTTCTTAGCGACATCGAGTCTGCGTCTTGCGGTTTTTCTGCAGTGGGCCTGGACCTATGTGACGGGGCAAAGGGGTGACCGGCTGATCGTGAATCACCCCGTGGCGGAAGCCGCGAAGCCTGCGCCAGACACGGGCGTCAAAAAGGCGGTCGCAAGCAAGTAGGAGCCGCGAGGTTATACAACTGAAATGATTCGAAGTGAAATTCAAACTTTTCGAAGGAGAATCGCATGGCAAAGAACACAGAGGTAAAAAAAATAGCAATCGTCGGTACGGGCGTGATTGGTGCGAGTTGGGCAGCGTATTACTTGTCTCGCGGATTGGACGTGATCGCAACCGATCCGGCGCCAAACGCGGAAGCCAACTTACGCAAGTACGTTGACGAGGCCTGGACGTTACTCACAAGCGTAGGCCTCCAACCCG
>DATHNC010000135.1:0-3499 GCA_035486415.1 Saccharimonadales bacterium (SeqCode) | reverse complement strand
GCCCTGTTGCGATCATTGCCTGCGCTCCCCTGACGGAAATCCCGCTCGCTCGACAGACACTGCAGGAAGGCTTCGGCGGTTCGTCCTGATCATCAGTGAGAATCGTGCGACGAAGTTTGCGCTTGCGTTAAGAATAGCGGGCGAATGCGTTCCGCTTTCACGGAAATCACGTTGTCCTGGCTTTGCAGCCTCCCTTCAATCAACAAAAATTGCTGATTCACGATCACCACATGATGCTGCTGAAAAATCTTCGGCGTGATGATGGCGTTGGAAATACCCGTTTCATCTTCGAGGCTAAGAAATACGAAACCCTTCGCAGTGCCGGGCCGCTGGCGCGCGATTACGGAACCTGCAACGCGAACCTCCATCCCATCGCGCAAATGGTGCAGGTCCGCCGCCGAAAGAACGCCTTCCAGTTTCAATCGCATGCGGTGATAGCCCAGCGGATGAGGACCGACGGTCAAACCTGTGTTGCGAAAGTCAGCGACCAGGCGATCTTCGGCAGTCATCTGCAGCAACGGAGAATGACCCGCATTTGATACGTTTTGCGAGGCCTCAGGCTCCTCCTCGCATGCTTCCAGAAGCGGCCCAGCACGGCGCGCAACGCGCTCGATCTGCCACAGCGCATCGCGGCGGTGAAAGCCGGTCTTGCTGCCGACGAAATTCAAGGCGCCGATTTCCGCCAGCGCCGTCAGCTCTGACTTCTGCAATCCAGGAACGCGCAGTTTTAAATCATCGATGGAGCGAAACGCTTCGAGATCTCGCTGCCGAACGATCTCTCGGCCGATCTCCTCGCGCAAACCTTTGACGTAACGCAAACCTACGCGCAAGGTCATGTCGCCGCCGATTTTCTCAAT
The DNA here is from genome assembly GCA_035486415.1 of Saccharimonadales bacterium (SeqCode). GTDB lineage: Bacteria > Acidobacteriota > Terriglobia > Acidiferrales > UBA7541 > Palsa-360. The sequence goes on along the minus strand of DATHNC010000135.1, from coordinate 2,642 downwards.
CGTGCAGATCCACTCCGAACGCATCACATCGATGGGGCGAATACGCAGGCCGTGACGTTGCGCATCCTTCACCAGCGTCGCCGGATGATAGAAACCCATCGGCTGATTGTTGAGTATGGCCGCGGTAAATGCGGCGAGATAATGGCACTTCAGATAAGCGCTGGCGTAGGCAATCAGCGCGAAACTCGCGGCATGCGATTCCGGAAATCCGTAGAGCGCAAACGATGTAATGGATTGGACGATGGTGTCCTGCGTCGTGCCGGTGATCCCGTTGCGATCCATACCCAGGCGCAGCTTTACTTCAACGTCCTTCATCAGCTTTTCCGAGCGCTTAAAGCCAAACGCACGCCGTAACTCTTCGGCCTCGCCTCCCGTGAAGCCCGCGGCGATCATGGCCATGCGCAACAGTTGCTCCTGAAAGAGCGGCACTCCCAGCGTGCGCTCCAATACTGGCTTGAGTGAAGGATGCAGGCATTCCGCGGGCTCGCGGCCTTGCCTCCGCTTCAAGTAGGGATGCACCATTTTTCCAACGATGGGCCCCGGCCGGATGATGGCCACCTGCACAACAATGTCGTAAAAACATTCGGGCTTCAGTCGTGGCAGGCATGCCATCTGCGCGCGGCTCTCGATCTGAAACATTCCCACCGTGTCCGCTTTTTGCAGCGTCGCGTAAACCTTTGAATCGTTCACGGGCAGGCGGCCCAGGTCAACTTCTTCGCCGTGTTTTTCCCGGATGATTTGCAGGGTTTCTTCCAGCACCGCCATCATGCCCAGCCCGAGCAGATCGACTTTGACGATGCCCATGTCCGCGCAATCTTCTTTGTCCCACTGCACGACCACGCGACCAGGCATCGTCGCCGGCTCCAGCGGCACCACCGAATCCAGTTGCCCCTGACACACCACCAACCCGCCGGAATGCTGCCCCAAATGCCGCGGCAAATCCTGCGCCTGCACGCAGAGCTCAAAAAATTTGCGAATCTTCGGATGCTTCAGGTCGAACCCGGCATCCTGAAAATGGCGTTCCAGCGTGTCGTTCGCATCTTTGTATTCCCACGCGCTGACCAGGCTTGCCAAACGCGCCACCGTTTCCGGATCGAAAGACATGGCCTTGCCGATTTCACGCGCCGCCGATTTTCCGCGATACGTGATCACGTTGGCGGTCATCGCTGCGCCTAATTTTCCGTAGCGTTCGTACACGTATTGGATCGCGCTTTCCCGCTGGTCGCCGCTGGGGAGATCCAGGTCGATGTCCGGCCACTCGCCGCGTTCTTCAGAGAGAAAGCGCTCGAACAAAAGTCCCATGCCGACGGGATCCACAGCGGTGATTCCCAGTGCATAGCAGACCGCGCTGTTTGCCGCCGATCCTCGCCCCTGCACCAGGATTTTTTTCTCCGCGCAAAATCGCACAATGTCCCAAACGATCAGGAAATAACCGGGAAGATCGAGCTTTTCGATCAGCGCCAGCTCGCGGTCGATTTGCAAGCGGGCTTTCTCGTTTTCCGAGCCGTAGCGCGAAATCATTCCGTCGCGCGTGCGCTCGCGCAAAAACTGCATCTGCGTGCCGCCACCCGGAACCGGATACTTCGGAAACTCGTAGCCCAGATCTTTCAGCGTGAATTGCAAGCGGGAAGAAAGTATCTGCGTGTTCGCAATCGCTTCCGGAAGATCGGCGAACAACAACTGCATTTCCGCGGGTGTTTTCAAGTGGCGTTCTGGATTGCGCGTCAGCAAACGTCCTGCCGTGGCCAGCGAGCGGTGGTTGCGAATGCATGTAAAGACATCCAGCAATTCCCTCTGCTGTGGCTGTGCGTGACTAACTCCATTCGTCGCCAACAACGGCAAAGACAACTTTCTTGCAATTTCGACTGCCGCCTGGTTGCGCGCTTCTTCTTCCCGGCACAAATGCCGCTGCAATTCAACGTAGACATTTTCGCGCCCAAAGATTTCGCACAACTCACGAACGCACTGGATTCCTCGGGTGATCCCTCCTTTCTTCAATGCATAGGCCAGCGGGCCTTCTTCGCCTCCAGTCAGACAAATCAGCCCGGCCTTGAATTCCGCCAGTTCTTCGGCCGCGATATGTCCTTCGCCTTTCACGGCGTGCAATTTCATGCGGGTAATCGCGCGACACAAATTCTGGTAGCCTCCGCGGGACTCCACGAGCAACGCATAACGCCAGCCTGACGGAGACGTGACTTCCGCTCCGATGTATGCGCGTATGCGACTTTTTTTGGCTGCCTGGTAAAATCGCGGCGCTCCATAGACGCCATCGCGATCGAGCACTGCCATTGCCGTCATGCCACGCTCGACGCACGCACTGGCCATCTCTTCGGGTATGGATGCCCCTTCCAGAAAACTAAACGCGGACCGCGCATGGAGTTCGGTGTATATCATCGGTGTACATCAATCGTAGAATCCCCGCACAAACCAGCTTCGCCGCGGCGCATCGTAATAAATCCGGTAGACGCCATATTGCGGCCACGGGCTTGCGCCCTTGTCGCGCAGCCCGCCACGCGATCCAAAATCAATCGCCAGATCCCATTCGTCCTGATCCCAGCCGTCTTCCTGCCACCATTCCCCGGAGCTGCGCCAGGGGCCCGACGCCGCCACTACATCGCCTTGCATTCCCGAGAAACAAATGC
>DATHNC010000134.1:0-3033 GCA_035486415.1 Saccharimonadales bacterium (SeqCode) | reverse complement strand
CGTGACGCCGAATTATCGCACCGCCGTGCGTGCGCGGCAACCAAGTCAGTAGCGCGGGTCAGTAGCGCGGGCTTTAGCCTGCGGGGTTTGGGCCTTGGAAGGACGAACTTCCACAAGCTAAAGCTTGCGCCACTTAAACCGTCAGATCTCAGCCACGTATTTCGCCAGATGATCCAGGGTTTGGCTCCAGCCCACTGATGCGCCGCGCGTCGCATCCGACTCGAAGGAGTAGATCTGATTCACGGTGAGTTTCGTCTTGCCTTCGTGTTCGGCGAACGTCACCGTGGTCACAACATCCTGGCCGGGCACGTCGTGGATATTTCCCCGGAACACGATTCGCTCGGGCTCGACGATTTCGACGTACGCGCCATCAAAGGGATAATCTTTGCCGTCCGGTCCGCGAAATACGAAGCGCAGCACGCCGCCCGCGCGAAATTCCAATTCGCAAACCGGCACGATGAACCCATTCGGCCCCCACCAGCGCGTGAGGTATTCAGGCTTCGTCCAGGCTTTGAAGACAAGTTCGCGCGGGGCGTCAAACAAACGCGCGATAAGAAGCTGCTGTTTCCCAAACTTGACGACAGTATTTCTCCCGCTCGCATACATTTTCTCCACGTGCTCCCCAAGACGGCCGAGCGTCTGCTTGGCGCCCTCAATCGCGCCATACGTTTTGACAACATGATCGAGCATTTCGGCAGTCGGGAAGAGCATGCGGAAAGTCATCTCGGTCTTGCCGCCGCGCTCGGCGAAAGTGACCGTCGTTTCAAACGTCACGGGCTCCGTGCCGTGTTCAGGCTGATGCCTGTAAACAAGCCGCTCGGGCTTCATGACTTCGAGAAAAATAATTCTGTTCTTGTAGTCCTTGCCGTCGGGACCGTGCATGACCAGACGCCAAACGCCGCCCGGGCGCACATCCATTTCGGAAATGGTTGTCGTGAAGCCGTTCGGGCCCCACCACTGGGCGAGGTGCTCGGGATCGGTCCACACTGCGAATACGAGTTCGCGCGGCGCGTCGAAGACGCGTTTGAATACGAGTTCGCGATCCGCGGCGTTTGCGCCTGCGCTAGTTTTTGCGTTGCTTGCGGGCATGTTTCTTCTCCTTTTTTTTAAGCACCTTTAAGTAGTCGTCCAGGCGATCGAAGCTCTCGTCAAAGAAGCGGCGGTAGTGCGCCACCCAATCGGCGACGTCCTTGAGCGGGGTGGCCTCCAGCCGGCAGGGACGCCACTGCGCTTCGCGGCCGCGCACAATGAGGCCGGCGCGCTCGAGCACCTTCAAATGTTTGGACACGGCGGGAAGGCTCATGGAAAAAGGCTCGGCCAGTTCCGTGACGGAGACCACGCCGGATTGCAGGCGAGCGAGAATGGCGCGCCGCGTGGGATCGGCGAGCGCGGCGAAGGTGGAGCTGAGCCGGTCGGTTGGAACGAGCATCGTCGTATTTAACCTATAGGTTAAATACGATGGAACCCTCGAATCTGTCAAGCGCTTTTTCGGTTCTCTGCTGGAATGGTTCAATTGAGTGGATTCTTTCAGTCTGATGGCCAATTTGCCGATACCACACTAATCTTGCGACTTTCCTGAAGAAGAACCTCGCTTTTGCAAAGCCGTTTATATAGCGACAGTTCGAGTGCCCGGACGGCCATTTCCAGAATGTGTTCGTCGGTACAGGTATACTTTCAGCACCTTCTGGTACGTCTGTACCATTCACTGCCGTCCTGCCCGGTGCAAATATCGTGATGTCAGCGAAATAAAAAATTTAGACCGGTCACTTTCGGCCGGTGCGCTGCGTCCCAAGGAGGGGCACAAATTCATGCGTTTTCTATCCAAGACTTTGGTCGTTGCGGTTGGCTTATTGGCGGTCGGCGTATCATCTTCGTCGCTCAGCGCCAAAACTCTGTTGGCCGGTTCATTTACACTCCAGCATCCTACTCAGTGGAAAAACACTGTGCTTCCCGCTGGCAACTATAAGTTCCGTTTGGCCGGCACACAGACGGATACGAATGTGCTCTCGGTTCGCGGCGGAAACAAAGACCTTGAAATAATGGTTTTTGCCCAATCGGCCTGCGAAAAGTGCCAAAGCGGTGCGTTGAAAGTCGCGGTACAAGGCGACGACCGCGTCGTCACCTCACTGGATCTGCCAGGATTCCATATGGATTTCAAGGCTTCCAGGTCAGCGGCTCAAAAGGAAGAACAGTCGCATAAAACCCCGGCGTCCTCCGAGCAGGTTGCCGTTCATGTTGATTCAAACTGAACTCCAGGCGTTGTCCAGCCAGCCATGAGAGCAGTTAATTTGCGGCCAGTCGGGAGCGCGATATTGCGCTCCTGAACTGTCTGCGAAGGTTTTCCGTGGTACGGCATCGGATTGAGGCGGGCCCTGATGCACGGGGAATGTCAGAAATTTTCCTGCGTTCTCGTTCCACATCATTGCATTAAATAATCTAAATCGTCCGCAATGCAAGGGCGCGCTCGCGAACCTGATCATTCCCAAATTGCGAACGCAATGCCCGTGCCGGTCCCAGCGGGCGAGCGGTAGCAGGGAACGTAATCGGACCATTCCAAACTAAAAGATTCCATGGCGCCGGCGAGGGCAATCCAGTTGCGGATTTCCCCGCTGCCGGATTTCAGTTTTGCGGGCGGCACCGACGCGATCGCTTTCTGATCTTTATGCCGCATGGCGGCGATCAGGTTGCGGTCGAACTCCTCGTCGAGGCAAAAATGGCTGAGTCCGCCGGTGGCGACGAGTGCGACGCGCGCGCTCTTCGGCCAGGACGTGATTGCGTGCGCCACGGCTTTGCCAAAATTGTAGCAGCGCTGGGCCGAGGGTTGATTGGGCGGATAGTACGCGTTAATGCAAACGGGAACGACCGGGACGGATTTGTTGGGCATCAGCACTTCTCGAGGAAAAGCGAAGGCGTGTCCCTCTCCTTCGCCGGCATGTTCCGGCTGGCGCGTGGACTGCGCGACATCGAAATTCGCGCCCATCAAAGCACCGACCAGATGTTCGCCCAGATCGGAGGCCACGGGGAAGGCCGTTG
>DATHNC010000133.1:0-24886 GCA_035486415.1 Saccharimonadales bacterium (SeqCode) | reverse complement strand
GCCGTGGGCTTCACTCCCCGCGTAGCTGAATACGCAGAATCACATAGAATATTTGGTAGTGTGCTATTACTATTGATGAAAGCGCCGCCGTGCTTAAACTGGGCGAACGATAAGTCACCGATCCTGACACCATGGCCCTGGTTATTGGTTATTGTTACACCGACGATGTTCCCCGCCGACGCTCCCTCTAACTGCACTCCATCACCGCTGTTTCCGGAAATCATTGAATTCGCCGATCCAGCAATCTGGACAGATCCGCGAAAACTGGAAATGCCGTTCCCAAATTATTCCGGATCGTATTTCCAAGGTTGGCCAAATCAGCATCCAAATGCACTACAGCCCCCACGCCAATGGAAATTCCATCCAGAGCGTTGCCCTGTATCGTAGTTCCCAACACGAGCAGGTGTGAACTTTCGCCGACCCAAATTCCCAGGCCACCGTTGTTTTGGATTTGGCAATCGGTCACAAACAAAGTAGATCCCGATCCTGTCTCCAGGCCATCGACACCGGCGTGCTGAATTGTTACGTTGTTCAGACGGCAGACTGTCCCTTGCCAGCAATCCACCCCATCAACGTTTGTTGAGCCGTTAATGAGAAGATTGTTCAGGGTCAAGTCTTGCGAATCCAGGACGGTAATCGTCGCTGTATTGGGATCAAGCGCATTTAAAACCGTCGTTGAATCGCCCGTTATGGTGAGGTGATCGATCGTCGTGATATTGACATTCTCATTGCAGGTCCCTTGAACCAATATTGTATTTGGTTCTTTCGCAGGAAGCGCGGCTAATGCATCAGTGATTGTCTGTATTTTACCTTTCCCAGAGCAATTCACCATGACAGTATTCGCACGAGCAATCCCGGGAGCGATCCACAGGAAAGCGAATAAGGCAGAGAAAATCATTAGGGGCCTGGGATTCCTACTCATCAGTTTTCTCCTGGGGGACTCTTGAACCGAATGTAATGTGTAATGGAACATTGGCATTGCAATTCATATTACGCAAGGTTCAATACTGGGAGCACCGAAGTACTAATTAACGCGATTCAATTGATTCCCACGTTCCGAGTAGAAATGGCAGCACTCGGAGGCTTGGCCCCTTTTTGCCAACTCTCTTACGCATTCATTTTTCGCTACGAAACACTGAATCTGATCTCGACCCTTAAATCGATTGCCGTCGGCTCGCCATCCAGGATTGTCGGTTCGTATTTTCTTTTCGAGACCGCAATTAATGCGGCGGGGACGAGCAACGGATGCCCGCTGACGACTTGCATGCCTTTCACATCGCCGTGTTCGTCGATGATCGCCTCGATGATCACAAGTCCTGACAATTTCTCTTGCATGGCTAGTATCGGATAGGCGGGCTCGGGACCAAAAAGCAATCGCGGCGGTTTGACAATGCCGCCTACGCGGACTGGAACTTTCGGCCCTTGCTCAATTGCCGGCGCGGACGGCGGGGGAACGCCCTTCGCAACTCCTCCCAGCACTCCTCCTATGACGCCGCCGATTTGGCCTCCGGGGATTCCTCCTGTCACGCCCATAAGCGCTTCTTCGGGTAGCACGCTCGCGTCGGGCGCTGGAATCGCCACAGGTTTCGGAATAAAGGAAGGCGCAATCATCAGCGTGGAATCAAACGGTCGCACCGACACGGGGCGAGAAGACCGCGGAACAGCGGATGAAATCATCAGCGGCCGCGCAGCCGCAGAGGGCATGGGTGGAGGAGCAAGAAACATCACGTTGAGCCTCTGTGGATCTAGGCCAGCCGTGAAATAAAGTGGAAGTATCAAGAGCACAGCGAGGGTCGCGAAGTGTACTCCAATCGAGGCGACCCAATCCAGAGGACTGCGCCGCTGGTGCGTGGAATTATCTTCCAGCATCGCTTGAGCGAAAACGTCATGGCCCAAATCTATTTCACTCGGCTGCAATACGACATGCCTAGCATTTACCGCTGTTTCCACACTGTCGATAATCAGGGTATGTTGACTGCTCATTAAATCACCCCAGGGCAAGCTAAGCCAGACGGCCTTGTTAAGAATTCAACGGAGACACCCGTCTGCGGAGCCATAGCCTTGCCGATTTCATCCGAGTTTTAAATTAAGAGAGTGCAATGAATCAGGCTAGGCTTCATGTCACAGGGAACTGTGATGGCAATCACCGCGGTAATGAGAACAAACAACTAGCCTTAGGGGAGAATAAAGATAAAGGATGTGGAATCAGCTGGCACGGATGCGATCCCTGATCTGGCGCGCCAGCTTTTCAATTTCCTCTGTCTTCTTGACCAGGGAAAGCGAAAGCACATCCGTCTCAGGTGTCTTGTCCGATTCTTCTTTCAATTCCTTGACCATTTGCATCAAACGATCCACATCATGCCTTATTGCTTTTTGATCTTCCTTGAGCTGCACTTTTGGATCTGCGCGCGGAGGCTGAATTGTTTCATCGCCCCTTCCCGATTGGCTGGCATCGGGAATCTGAGTCAGCGGCGGCTCCTGAGCTCCACGGCGTTGGTCCGCCGTCAGCAAGCCGTCTGCTCCGGCCAACGTTGCAGCGATGCTTGACAAGAAAAACCTGCGTCCAGTCTCCAATGGATATACCTCCAGCTCAAAAACAATTGGCCGTCCCTCGTCTTGTGACCGAACCTGCAGTACTGTAATCTTATGCTGGTATTATGAGCCCAAACTTCTTTAAATGGACGGATTTTGCGGTAGCCAGAGGAATTCGCATCGCCACGATTCTGGTCATCGCTCTGATCCTCAATCGGCTTTTGCGTGTCGTAACTCGCCGCCTCATTCCCCCCGCGGGATCCGAGAGCAGCGGACGCATCGCTCGAATGCGCGAGCAGCACGTAAAAACGATGGCCGGTCTTTTGTATAGCGCCGGAACCGCCGCCATTTTCGTCGGCGCGATTCTCACAACATTGCCGGAGTTTGGCTTCAACGTCACGCCCATAGCGGCGGCTGCAGGCCTCGCGAGCCTCGCGGTGGGTTTTGGCGCGCAGCATCTGGTTCGCGATCTGATCAACGGCTTTTTTATTATTATTGAAGATCAATTCGCGGTCGGAGAATCCGTGAAGATCGGCACCGTGGTCGGTCGCGTCGAGCACCTGACGCTGCGGCGCACCGTGGTGCGGGATATTCAGGGAGCTGTCGTCAGCATTCCCAACGGCGAGATTTCGCAGGTCGCGAACCTCAGCCGCGATTGGGGCCAGGTTTTTGTGGATATTTCAATTCCGCTGGAGGCATCGTCCGACGCCGCTCTCACCGCGCTCGAACGCGTCTGCTCCGAGTTGCGCGCCGATATCTCCTGGTCTCCGGTTTTAGTGGATGGGCCGCGCGCGTTGGGAGTTGATTCCTTCGGCCCTGCAGGTGTGACGCTGCGTCTGCAACTTCGCACTGTTCCCGGGCGTCAGGATGACGCGGCGCGTGAATTGCGCCGGCGAATACAAAATCGTTTCGAGCAGGAGCACATTCGATGGGGCGGCGTGCAACGTGTGGAAGTTGTCGGAAGTGAAGTGCCGCAAAATCTCGCGACGCCTTCAAATACCTGAGGCAGTTCTGTCCAGAGCGGTTTTTCCCCTTTTTATTCCGTTTCTATTCTTTGTTCGTACCTTGAACCGAAAGCTCACGCGCAATGCGATGCGCCTCTTCGTTTTCAGAGTCCCCTGCCATTACCGTGCGATCGCGGCCTTCCTGTTTTGCCCGGTACAAGGCCGAGTCCGCCATTTGCAGGATCTGGCTTGGAGAATTCTGCGGCCAATCTCCGGTGGCCACCGCGCCAATGCTCGTCGTTATCTTCAGAGAACCCGTGGCGGTCTCCACAGGCGAAATAGAAACAATTTTCCGGATTCTCTCCGCGGTAACCCGCGTTACGTCACGGTTGCATCCCGGCAATAGCACAAGAAATTCTTCGCCCCCGTAACGACCGACAGCATCATATGGCCGGACATCGGTTTGCATCCTCTTTGTGACTTCCCTAAGCACCGCGTCCCCGGTGAGATGCCCGTAATTGTCATTCACGGATTTGAAGTGATCCAGGTCCAGGATCAGAACTCCAAGGGAAATTCCCTCCCGCCTGGACCGCCAGACTTCCCTTTCCATGGTTTCCAATATTGCTCCGCGATTCCACACGCCGGTCAGCGCATCGTGCATCGCTTTAAAACGCATCATCTCACGCGCTTGCACAAGATTGTCTTCCAATTCCAGCAGGCGCAAGCCGACTCGAATGCGAGCTTTTAATTCTTGCGGATTAAATGGCTTGGTCAAATAATCGTCGGCGCCGGATTCCAGCCCCTCAACCACGCTTTCCTTTGCGTCTTTGGCCGTCAGCAGGAGTATGTAGGTATAGGGCTCCGGCCGCTGCTTTCTTAAAGCGCGACAAACCTCGACGCCATTCTGTCCTGGCATCATCCAGTCAAGGAGCGCGAGGCGAGGAGCGCCCTCCAATTTTAATTGCCCCCAAGCTTCATCCCCATCCTGCGCCAGGATGACGTCGTACCCCCACTTCTCAAGCATGCCCTGAAGCATGCGCCGAGACATAGACTCATCATCCGCAATGAGTATTTTCATTTCGATACTCCTTGGATCAGTTCGGAAAGCGCTGGAAGTAGCAATTTCATGATCTCTTCGACCGCCGCGAGACTTTCTTTCGCGGATTGCGCGTTATTTTCTTTGGCATCATGTTCCAGTTTCAATGCGGCAGCCGCCGTAGCCTTGGACGACAAATTACTGACCGCCCCCTTCAACGAGTGCGCCGATCGCTCCAGCACTGCCATATCCCCGATCCGCAGTGATTCGCGCATGGCATCCATCAATGCAGGGGCCTCTTCCATAAATATCTGAATCATTTCGCCAAGTAGCTCATGGTCCCCTTCCACTCGTTCCAGTAACGAAGCCCGGTCAATCAACTCTTGCATCTTTTGCGAATTTTCCGGCATGGGATTGTTCCCCTTTTGCAGTCCGAGACATCGTTCAATTTCCGCGAACAAATCAACCGGATGAATTGGCTTTGAAATATACCCATCCATCCCATTCTCCAGGCACCTTTCACGGTCTCCACGCATGGCGTGCGCGGTCATCGCCAGTATGGGCACGTGTTTCCCGGATTTTTTTTCGCGGCTTCGTATCTCCGCCGTCGCTTCCATTCCATCCATCTCCGGCATCTGAATATCCATCAGCAAAACATCAAAGCCCGGCTCGCCGGAATTTTCCCAGGCTGTGACTGCTTCGCGGCCCGTTCGCGCAAGGGTCACATGGTGGCCGGCCTTCTCCAAAAGACGTATCGCCAGTTTCTGGTTTACGGCGTTATCTTCGGAAAGCAGGATATTGAGCTGGCGGGACGCTGGTTTTGCCAGATCTGAAACTGAAACTTTGACAATTTGTTCCACGGCAACCTTCTCCGTGACCGCTGAAAGGATGGAGTCAAGAAGTTCGGATTGCCCGATGGGCTTCGTAAGGAAATGTTTCACGCCAAGCGCGCGGCACTGCTCCATATCCGCAAAATGACGCTTCAAATTCACCAGCATGATCACCTCACAATTCAATTCCGGATTCGATTGCATCTGCTGCACGATTTCGAATCCGTCCATATCAGAGATTTCCGTGTCCAGAATTGCCAGCCGAAATGGATGTCCATCTTTCCTGGCGCTTTCCAGTAAATCGAGCGCTGCGCGCCCGTTGTTCGCAAGTGACGAGTTCATTCCCCAGTTCTTCAGCATCTCTGAAAATATTTCTCGATTAACTTCATTACTTTCCGCGACCAGAACATTAATTCCCGGCAATGTCTTCGCTGCAATCCGGTCATCATCGGATGCGGATTCTTTCCCTTTCATTAAATGACAGGTGAAATGAAATGTGCTGCCCTTCCCCATTTCGCTTTCCACCCAAATCTTGCCGCCCATGAGTTCCACAAGCTGCCGCGAAATCGTCAACCCTAATCCCGTCCCTCCGAAGCGCCGGGTTGTGGATCCGTCGGCTTGTGCGAATGAATCGAAAATAATCCCCTGTTTTTCTTTGGGGATGCCCATCCCCGTGTCCGACACCGAAATGTGCAGCACCACTTCATCGTCTTTCGCTGATTCCAGGTCCGCATTCAGCACGATGCTCCCTTGCTCCGTGAACTTGATGGAATTCCCCACCAGATTCACCACCAATTGGCGCAGGCGTGTCGGATCTCCCACCAGGTTCACGGGCACTTTCGGAGAAACGCGCTCGCATATTTCCAGAGGTTTGTTTTCGGTCCGCTGGGCAAGCGCTTTTAACGTGTCCCTGAATAAATCCCTGATTGCAAAATCGGTGCTTTCCAGTTCCAGTTTGCCCGCCTCGATCTTTGAAAAATCCAGTATGTCGTTGATCACATGCAGCAAACTATCGGCGGAAGATTTCACCAGGTTGAGATATTCCCGCTGCTCGGCCGTCAGATAAGTTTCCAGAGCCAAGTCCGTCATTCCAATGATGCCGTTCATCGGCGTGCGAATTTCGTGGCTCATGTTGGCCAGAAATTCGCTCTTAGCCTGGCTCGCCGCTTCGGCCGCCTGTTTCGCTTCCACGAGCGCCGCCTGCGCCCGCTTGCGTTCCGTAATATCAAGAAATGTGATCACCGCCCCCACGAGTTCGTCTTCCTTGCGAATGGGATAGGCCCAATACTCCACCGGAAAACTCGTCCCATCCGCGCGCCAGAAAACCTCGCTATCCAGGTGGACGTCGATGCCTTGAAGCCTAGAATGAACAATTTGGCATTCCTGTATCGGATAGGGCGTCCCGTCGGAGTAGGAATGGTGCATCAGGTGATGCGCCGATTTTCCCAGAATGCTGTCTATCTGTTCGTACCTCAATAACCGAAGCGCCGCGGAGTTGGCGAACGTAATAATTCCATCAAGGTCGATCCCGAAAATCGCTTCCGCCGTGGAATCCATCAGCAGGCGAATTTGCGCTTCACTTTCGTGCAGAGCTTCCTGGGCACGTTGCCGGTCGGACATCTCCAGCTCAAGTTCGCTCGTCCGTTCGTCCACCCGCTTTTCCAGATCCTCGCGCGCATGCATCAACTCGCCATCGCGCGTTTGAATCTGTTGCAGCATTTCGTTGAAGCCATCGATCAGGACTCCGACTTCATCCTCCGAATACTTCATCGCGCGTATCGAATAATCCCGCGAACTCGTAACCATCTTCGTGGTCCACGCCAACTGCAATATCGGATTTGAAATGGGGCGCTGCAGCCTTCCGGCCATCAAATACGCGCCAAGCGAAACCATCGCGATTATGATTCCGAACAGGCGCAGGTATTTCCTCAGAAGCTGGTTGTATTCAACCGTGTCCCCTTCCAGGAAAATGGTTCCTACTTTTTCGCCTTCAAAAATTATGCTTTGGAAGATCAGAACGCGGTCAGACGTAAACCGGCTGGAATCGCCGTTGAGGACAGGCGCAGAGTATTGATCCTTTTCTCCACTCCTGACATACACCGCAAATGTGGAACCCTCTCGATCGTAAATCGCCGCCGATATGATGTGTGGTTTTGCCGTCAAGGCGCTGAGGATATCCTCCGCCGCCTGGGCATCTTTAAACGTCAAAGGCGCGGTGCTATTCGTGCCCATCATGTTGGCCAGCGCGTTCAAATCTTCAAGACGCGCCTGCTTCAGCTGGTACACCCCGTATTCCGCAAAACCCACCGCGGCCACACACAGCGCGATAAACGTGTTGACCATGATCACCAGTGTCAGCTTCCGGCGTAGCGAAAGTTTGCGCGACCATTGCATTTTAGTTTTTCGCGCTCCCGTCATCGGTCACAGTACGCGCCAGCGCCAATAATTTTGAACTGACCTTCAAGCGCGCCCGCCCCGTTGCTCCTACATCAATCGCAATGCGCACCCGAGCGTCTTCCACCACGAATTGCACCATCCCCCCCGCATCGATGAAATGTTCCATGTCCGCCACGGTCATTACGCTGGACCCGCGCAATCCCACCAGAATGGCGGGCAAGTGCTTCTTTTCCGATTCGCTGATAAATAAAATGTTGCAGGCACGCAGATTGTCCGTGGCCTGGAAGGTTTTAACCTGTAATTCCCTGCCCAGAATATTCTTGCCCTCCACCAGCTTGGATAACTCATCCGCGATCGGACTATTTCCGACCACTCCAATCGTCCACTTGGATTGCGCTTCCGCCGGAATCGCTTCCGGCCATTCCACAAATTTAATAAAGTTGAATAGATAAGCCGCCTTGACCTGATATTCCGTCGCAGATTGCGCCCCACAATTTCCGAAATGCAAAAGAAAAAACGAAATAACCATGAGCGCGGCGACCACGCACTGCAAAAATTTCCGGCGCGCGCCAACTTCATGCTCCACCGACGCTCGTTTGCCCGCCCGGCGGTCGTCACTCCATTTTATTGGGAACGAAAAATTCATAATTCTTGTGCCGCCGTTAAGGGGCTGGCTTGTTTAGCTCAAGCGAATAGAGAACTCCTGGAGCGTCAGTCATATGCACTTGCATTGCGCCTGCCATACCGCAATCATCGGCCAACGTTTAGGCCGCTTTAATTCAATGAGTTGCAAGATTAGTGCGCGCTCACCTTATGCCGCTTTTCCCACGCCTGTTTCGAATTGGACTTGAAAAGTGGGTTTTGGCTCAATTTGGTGCAAAGCAATCTCCTCACGCCAAATCGCTTCAATGCGTAGCAATGTACCCATTTGAAACACCGAGCTTCTTGTTCGACTTCTGGAACTTTAATTGAGTCGTTCACAAGCTCCGATGCCCCTCTACGTTAAGATTTATGCGCGTCCGCGGGACAACCGACTCTTCCTGTCTATCGAATCTGTTGCACGCTGAATTGGAGATAAATAATGACTGCTTGGTTTGAAAGTGTGGGGAGTGTGGCCGCCGTTTGCACCACTCTTTGCTGGTTGCCGCAATCGATAAAAATTATTCGCGAAAAAAGAACGGAAGGCATTTCACTTATTACTCAAAGCGTTTTTACTTTGGGCACCGCCCTTTGGGCCGTTTACGGATTGCTTCTGAATAATCGGCCGGTCTTCTGCGCGAATCTCGTAACCCTGGCATTCTCCCTGACCATTTTAGTTCTAAAAATTCGCTATGCCTGAAGATCGGAGGGGAACCGTCGCAATCCCTGTAAGAAATTTATTTTGTATTTGGCAGTGAAGAATACATGCGGAGGAAAAATTTGGAGGCGCGGGTCGGATTTGAACCGACGAATGGAGGTTTTGCAGACCTCTCCCTTAGGCCTCTTGGGTACCGCGCCGAAGCTAACGAGTATAGCGAAACTGGTATCGACTTGTCAGGACCGCACTGTAGCGCCGGCGTCCCGCCGGCAGTTTTCCATAACGCCAGGAAGATTTTTCACGCAGGTTAAATCCCACCGCACCCTACCGCAAAGCGGGCACAACCTGCGCCTCCCGAATAAATCGCGCAGACTCCTCTGGCGGCGTCGGACAAATATAAAATCCCGTCCCCCACTCAAAGCCCGCCACCTTGGTCAGCTTGGGAATAATCTCAATATGCCAGTGGTAATGCTCGTTCGATTCCTCGCCAATGGGAGCCGTGTGAATCATCAGGTTATATGCCGGGCGATCCAGCACCAGATCAAGCCGCATCAAAACATCCTTCAGCACCTTGGCCAGCCCCGCATAGATGAGGCTCTGATGATTTTCAAAAGCCGAGGAATGCTGCTTTGGCAGAATCCACATTTCAAATGGAAACCGAGGCGCGTAAGGAGAAATCGTAATAAAAGAATCGGTTTCGCTGATCACGCGCACTCCCGATTCCTGTTCCTGCCGTATCATGTCGCAAAAAATGCAGCGTTCTTTCTCGTAATAATAATGCCGCGAACTATCCACTTCCTCCCGCACCTGCTTGGGAATAATTGGCAGCGCGATCAGTTGCGAATGAGGATGCTCCAGCGACGCGCCTGCCGCTTCGCCGTGATTCTTGAAAACCAAAATATAGCGAAAGCGTTTGTCATTCTTCAGATCCAGCATGCGATCGCGAAACGCCCACAGCACATCTTCAATCTGCTTTTCGGACATCGTCGCCAGCGTGCTGCGATGGTCGGGCGTTTCAATGATGACCTCGTGCGCTCCCACTCCATTCATCCGGTCGAACAGCCCTTCGCCCTCCCGGTCCAAATCTCCTTCAATCCCTAGCGCGGGAAACTTGTTGGGAACCACGCGCACCTGCCAGCCCGGCGAATTCGGCCCGCTCCCGTTGCGTCCATATTGCAGGACTTCCGGCGGCGTTTTCGATTCGTGTCCGTAACAAAACGGACAAACCCCAATACCTTTTATCTCGACGCTCTCGCGCAAAAAATCCGACGGCCTTTTAGCTCGGTCCGTCGAAATGATCACCCAGCGTCCTGTGATCGGATCCTTCCTTAATTCTGGCAACGATTCCTCCTGGCCTGTGAGACCCTACTTTGTAATATCGGACGCTGTGTAAAAACGATTATTTTAAGGCCTGAGCGGTCCATAAGTCTTGCGGATCAGCCAATTATTTATAGCGGCGCAAAAGCACCCTTGTGCAGGCGGACGATGGGGTGCTGCCCCGGCGGCGCTTCAATCGCCAGAACATCAAACCGGTACGGCACGCCAGCCGCGCGATATTCCCGCACAAATTGCCGCGCCATGTGCGAAAGGTTCCTCTTCTTTCCGGAAGTCACTGCATCCTCGGGCGTCCCAAATTCGTCGCGCGGCGAGGTCCGGGTCTTCACTTCGACAAACGCCAGCGTCTTTCCGTCGTACCCAACGAGATCAATCTCTCCCTTAATGCCGCGCTGACTAAAATTTCGCGCGATCATCACATACCCGTTTTTTCGCAGATACCAATACGCATACGTCTCGCCACGCACCCCGGTGCGCCGAGCCTTATGCCCCGCCGCCGCTTTCGTTTCAGGAGCAGACGACTCCGCGAGCCCCTTGCGTGCAACCCAATCCACCATCCCGAATATCGCGCGCCCTAAAATTGGCACAGCAGCCATTCCCTTCTTGCAATTTCAAGTGTCTCTCTGTGTAACTCCAGCTTTTCTCTGTGTCCTCTGTGTTAAATCTTTGCTCTCTATGCGGCATCCATTAAGCGGATTTCTCTATC
Source organism: Saccharimonadales bacterium (SeqCode) (assembly GCA_035486415.1). Lineage (GTDB taxonomy): Bacteria > Acidobacteriota > Terriglobia > Acidiferrales > UBA7541 > Palsa-360. The sequence goes on along the minus strand of DATHNC010000133.1, from coordinate 13,809 downwards.
TCCCCAATGCAGTCTCCCAGCGTTTGCACAGCGAATGCAGCTTGCTCCTCATCGATCACCAGCGGCGGCGCGATGCGAATAGTATTTTCTCCCGCTCCCAGCAGCAGCAACCCTTTCTCAAATGCCAGGTCCACGATCGCTTCACGCAAATCTCCGGCCCGCTCCTTGGTCTTCTGGTCGCGCACAATTTCCACGCCGATCATCAATCCTTTTCCCCGGACATCTCCCACGATGCGATGCCGCGCCGTCCAATCCACCATTCGCCCCATCATGAATTCCCCAACACGCCGGGCGTTCTCAATATATTGCGACTCCAGCAAATCCATCGTCGCGAGCGCCGCCGCGACGCTCACCGGATTCCCGCCAAACGTCGAAGCATGTGCTCCCGGTTTCCAGTCCATCAAGCTCGCGCGCGCAATTGTCGCGGAAAGCGGCATGCCCGATGCGATGCCCTTGGCCACGCACAAAATGTCCGGCTCGATTCCCGCATGGTCGCTGGCCCACCACTTCCCCGTGCGCCCCATGCCGCTCTGCACTTCGTCGCACACCAACAGAATTCCCTGCTTGCGGCAAATGCGCTGCAATTCCATTAAAAATTCTTTGGACGCGGGAAGATATCCGCCCTCGCCCTGAATCGGCTCGATGAATACCGCAGCCACTTCCTCGGGATCGACCATGCGTTTGAAAATTTCCTGTTCCAGATACGCAGCCGATTCCACGCAAGTGCATGGCGACGGATTTCCGTAAGGGCAGCGGTAGGAATTTGGATAAGGGATGTGAAACACCCCGGCCAGTAGCGCGCCAAACCCTTTGCGCTGCACGGCCTTGGAAGCCGTAAGCGAAAGCGCGCCCATGGTCCGCCCATGAAAGCATCCGTGAAACGCGATGATCTTGTCGCGCCGCGTGTGGTAACGCGCGAGCTTGATGGCAGCTTCAATCGCTTCCGTGCCAGAATTGCCGAAGTAGACTTTCTTCGCTTCCTTGCCGGGCGCAACATCGGAAAGCCGCTGCGCCAGTTCCGCGATTCCCTGGTAGTAAAAATCAGTGCAGGAAATATGTATCAGTTCCGCTGCCTGCTTCTGAATCGCTTCCACAACGCGCGGATGGCAGTGTCCCGTGGAAACCACGGCAATTCCCGCGGCAAAATCCAGAAATAAATTCCCGTCCACATCCTCAATCATCGCTCCGCGGCCGCGTTTCGCAACAAGGGGGTAGCCGCGCGTGTAAGAGGGCGAAACAAATTGCGAGTCTCGCGCAATCACGTCTTTCGCATTGGGACCGGGAAGGGGAGTCCGCAGGAGTGGCAATTTTGCATCGATCATAAGCGTGCCCATAGATTTCTCCACGAACAACCTCCAAGGGGCATGGCACCGTTGCCATGGCAGAAGGGCCTACACCTAATTTACGCCCATCCATGCACCCAGTCGAGAAAAGGAAAAAAGCGTTGTATACACTTGGGAATATCGAGGATGAGCTAGTGCTTTGGAAAACGGACTTGAGTAGAACAGGCTCAACAGGATGCGGAAAAACTCACAATCGCTGTCATTCCGAGCAAAGCGAGGAATCTGCTTTTCTTTGCTTTCCTATAGTTAAATCGAAGAGAGATTCCTCGCTTCGCTTGGAATGACAGAATATATTACTTTTTCCGCATCCTGTTCAGCCTGTCCGGTTTAAATTTCCGCCTTACCCAGATCAAAACCAGATCAAAAGAAGATAGGCTGAAAAGTATGTACGAGAGCCCGTAGAATCATTGTGGGCCGTGGCTTTAGCCACGACATGAGTCCTGCAAAAAAAAGTGCGGCTTTAGCCGCTGACGTTCCGGTTTTCCAGTTCTCACACAGGCTCTGAACAGGCTGCGAAAAAACCAATACTCTGTCATTCTGTGCGAAGCGAAGAATCTCTCCTTGTTTCTTTTCCTATCCTTAAATCGAAGAGAAATTCTACGCTTCGCTCAGAATGACAGAACAAGTCCTTTTTCCCGCAGCCTGTCTGAAGCCTGTCTACTTCCGTTTCCACCGCACCGAACCGTCGCGCGAGTCCTCAATCAACACTCCCCGCGCAGCCAGTTCGTCGCGCAGCCGATCCGACGCCGCAAAATCCCGCCGTTTCCTCGCCGCCTGCCGCTCCGCCACAAGCGCTTCCACTTCCGCATCGCTGGGCACAACGGAATCCCCGCCAATGCCCAGCGCGCGTAATTTTTCCGCGTCATCATCCTGCAGCACGGCAAAAATCTGATCGAACTTTTCCATTGCCCCAATCACAGGCGCCACATCGCCTTGCCGGAATTCCCCGCGATCCATCGCAATATTCACTTCCCGAACCAAATCGAAAATCGCAGCCAGCGCTTGCGCCGTATTCAAATCATCCGCCAGCCCGCTGTCGAATTCCTGCATCGCCTTCTCGACGCGCTCCACGATTCCTGCGGAAGATCCTTCCGGAAATTTTTCCGTGCGCAGGCGCGATACGAAATTTCTCAGCCGCTCCACCGAACTCGCCGCGCTCGTCAAACTATCCGGCGTGAAGTTCAGCTGGCGACGGTACGGCACGGAGGCCAGCAAAAATCGAATCGAAGACGGCTTGTGCCCGTGGGAAAACAGTTCGCGCAGCGTGGCGAAATTCCCCATCGACTTGGACATTTTTTCGTGGTCCACCAACAGAAATTCCGCATGCAGCCAGTAGCGTGCGAACGTTTTTCCGGTGGCCGCTTCGGACTCCGCAATTTCATTTTCGTGGTGCGGAAATGTCAGATCGACGCCGCCGCTGTGAATGTCCAGCGTATCGCCCAAAAATTTCAGCGCCATGGCCGCGCACTCGATGTGCCAGCCCGGCCGCCCCGGCCCGATCGGCGTCTCCCAGAAATGCTCTCCCGGCTTGGGAGCTTTCCACAGCGCAAAGTCGCGCGCGCTATCTTTGTCGTAGCGATCGTTGTCCACGCGCGCGCCGTCCTGCATACCCGCCACGTCAATCTTGGAAAGCTTTCCGTACTCCGGAAATTTCGCGATGCGGTAATACGTCGAGCCCTCGCTCGTATAGGTATATCCTTTTTCGGTGAGTTCCTGAATCAGCTTCACCATTTCATCGATGTGTTCCGTGGCGCGTGCCAGATGCTCGGGCAGTTCCAGGTTCAAAGCGGCGCGATCGTCCAAAAATGCTTGAATATATTTGTCTGTGTATTCGCGAATGCTGACGCCCGCCGCCGCTGCTTTTTGAATGATGCGGTCATCCACGTCTGTAAGGTTCATCACCTGAATGACGCGATAGCCCTTCGATTTCAAATACCGCCGCAAAACATCCTGAAACACAAACGTGCGGAAATTCCCGATGTGCGCAAAATCATAAACTGTTGGCCCGCAGGTATACGTCCGCACTACTCCCGGCACGAGTGGAACAAACGGCTCCGTCTCCCCGCTCATAGTATTGTGAAATCGAACCACTGCTTTGGTCGTCGTGTTTTCGCCGTTCAAAATAGGTTGTATGCTCATAACAAACGCGTCATTTTAACCGACCCAAGCGCAGGTAGCAAAAGATCTGTTCACGTGATGTATCGAAGCCGCCCCTTGAGTTTGCTGCTCGAAAGCGTCCCTCATTCCAAATGAAGGTTCATTGCCTGGACTATAGAAATCACTGCGTATCCGGAAATTTAAGTGGCAACTTTGACTTGAAAGCACGACTGGATTGACGTTGGGAAGTGGCGAAAAATTATGGGTTCTTGCCATTATCTGCGGGGAGTTTGCGCGGCCAGGCTGCTGTGATTTGTTCGATCCTCCAAATTGGGCCGCCCTCAAACAGTTGCCCTTCCGACCTTAGAAAAACGGGCGCATCGCCGCTCGAAATCCAAAGCTGAAAGTCTGTCGGCTCTTTGCCGACGAGCGGCGCTACAACTCCGGCGACGGGACCTAATTCCACTTTTGCCACAAAGTGCGCAGCTTTCCGATTGACGCCGCCAATCGAGAACGGTTCCTCGCCTTGCCGAACGATTGCGACCTTGACCAGCTTTGGCTTCGGCGTGGTTACTATCATTGACACAGTGACTGGCGACGAGTACGCCAACAAATTCTTTACTAAAATCGGCACAATCCCGTTGGCGAAGTCCGGCCCCAGCTCCAATCGTTCATTCAGGACTTTCTCCTCCTTCCCTTCTTCCGCGTAATGAACCGTTACCTGGCCTGAGGAAGCATGAATTGAAGTTTCGAGCTGACGTTTGAACGCAGGCCCTTTTTGCAGGAGGTGATATTCAATGACTTGAAATTTGTTGCGCTGTGAAAAGACGGTGGTCTCCTCGTGCACAGATCCATCCTTGAATTTGAATGCCAGCTTGCTCGTTACGCGATCCCCGTCTGCGGTTTGAGTCAAGTCACCGACGGCGAGCGACTTTCCCTCAAGCGTTCGCAGCGCGAGAAACCCATGCAGCAGTCCTTCTGTGTAGCGCACACTGACCTGGTCGGCCAAAAATACGTTTGGCAGGAAAAGCACAGCTACAAGCGCGACCACGAACACAATTCTTTTCCACATTCAAATATCCTCCGCCAAGATGGTCGTGTCTTTTATGAGCATCTCTGCATCGTATCCATTTCAGAGATTTCGCGCAGACAGGATAAACCTCAGTTACGTGTCAGCTAGCGTGTAGTCGAGAGAAGTTTCAACATCGCGGAAGACACAACGTCCGGTTTTTCACGTGGCAGAAAATGTCCCGCGCCGGAAACCACTTCGCGGGACACGAGATTGGTAAACAACGCCTTGTCGACGGAATCGTTCGGCGGCTTGCGCACTCCATCATCCGCGCCGTACAGGACGATTGAAGGAACTTCTATCTTTGGATTCTGAGCCAGTCGCTGCTCCATCTTAAGAAACTGCGGATCTCCGGGCGCATTTCCCAATCGATGCCGGTAGGAATGAATGACCAGATCCACAAAATCGGGATTGTCGAACGAAATTGCCGTGCGATTAAAAGTGTCGTCGCTGAAGTGCCAACCAGGCGACCACGTTTCCCACAACAGGCGGCAGATGCCGCGACGATTAGACGTCAGTCCAGCGCGTCCCCGCTCCGTATTGAAATACCACTGATACCAAAGTGCTCGCTCCGCTATCGGATCGCCAGGTGGAGGTGGTATCACGGTGTTCTGTATGGTGTTGCCGCCGATTAGGACGGCGGCACGCACCCGGCCCGGGTGCAAAGCTGCCGCGACACTGGCCGCGCGGCCACCCCAGTCGTATCCTGCAACCGCAAACCTTGTAATTTGAAGCGCATCCGCAAAATCGATGAGGTCCTGTCCAATTGCCGCTTGCTCCGCCATCCGAGGAGCAGCCGCCTCGCGGAACCGCGTTGGGCCATAACCGCGCAGATAAGGGACGAGAACTCTGTAGCCCGCCTTCGCCAGAGGTGACGATATTTCGTCCCAAGCGCGGACGTCATCAGGAAAACCGTGCAGCAGAATGACCGGGAACCCGGTGGCGAGGCCACTTTCTTCGTAAGCGATTGTAAGTGTGGGAGTTTTGGTCGTTCGAAGGGCCGCATTCGGCGCGGTTTGAGCCCAGGCTGGAGAAAGGCCGATGGTTGCGCCGACCATGACTGCGACTGCTAAGCCGCCACTCAGCTGAACGAACTCTCTGCGATTCATAACAACGTTCAATCCGCTTACCAGATGCGCATTCATTTCCATAGAGAACATGGTTTTCGTGGCGCCGACGTCACGCCGGCGCACAAAACCGACGCACCGCGTTAAGCGTCAAGGATTGACTAGTCGAATTCGCACGCCCCTGGAATGAACACGACTGCGGCTACGGTTGCAGCGAAGCCAAGTACGCCGTGATGTTCAAAATGTCTTCTTCCGTGAGGTTCTGCACTACAGGGCGCATCAGCTGGGTTCCAGGGCCATTGCGCGTATACTGTTGAATATCATAGAGTTGCCGCGCAAAATAGCTGGGAGAACGTCCCGCAAGCGGGGGAAAATTGCCGTTGCCCTTCAGACCATCGCCATGGCACGCAGCGCAGGCAATGGTTTTGCCCGAGCCGCCGCGCAGTACGAGCTCCTCGCCCTTCTTAATGCTGCCCTTGGGCACATAGGCGATCCAGCCGGAGTGCGGGTTACGAAAGAGCTCCGTGGCCTCAGGATCCACCGGCATTTCCAGAATGCGCTTGCCAATGGGTTCCATCTCACTTCCTTCGATGGGAACGTAAAAACCATTTGCGTTGCGGACCTTGGGCACCATATCCGTCTCGACCACTTTGATCCATGGCGTCATTTTGATCGAAGCAAAATAATCGGCGGCTGCTTTGGCCTCGGCATCCGTTATGCCTGCCGCGTTTCCGGACATGGTGACTGTGTTTCTTTTTCCGGTGTCGGCGGTTTTTCGCGCGCCATTTTTGAAGTCGGCGAGCTGCTCAAGGATGTATCCTGCGGGGAGTCCAGCGACGCCAGCGTTTTCAGGGCGCCCGTGGCCGTTGACCAAGTGGCACCAGCCGCAGCCACCAATCCAAGGATTCACGCCCGGAGAGCGGCGGTGGGACACAACGGCGGGGACTGCAGGATGATCACCGGGAAACCAGTCGACAGGGTTAGCGGTGTCGCGTATCTGCTTCATGGTAAAGGATTGCGTGCTGCCTGGGACCGTTCCCGTTTTGTCGTTATCCGTTGGCGGTGGTGGCGGAGGAGGAGGATTCTCGACCACTGCGTACGCCCATGCCAGAGGACGGTGGGCGGCATCTTTCTGCTCTTGACCCTGCGCGCGCGTGGTAAACGTCGCCGCGGAAAACAAACCGATCGCAGCCAGCAAAGCGAGGAATTGCGGCCTGGAAAAATTCGCCATAAATGCCTCCAAACTCACTCTCTAAATTCGTGCAATCAACCGCGAATGATTCGCGTCATTGCTTAAATTCGTGTCCAACCTTGACGAGCCGCAAGCTGAAGCGCGCCTCTGCAAATTCTTACTTCGACATGGAAATACGCAAAGTTGTTGAAGCGGGCTTTTCAAATTTGGCCGCCGCAACTTCCGCGTTGGGTTGCACGGTTGTTAACTGCGTAGTCGATTGCCCATCGACCCAGGTCACCGCCAAGTGAAATGGCATCTTCACTCCGCCCACAAGACGATAATCCGAATAATCCGTGTGGATCGGCGTAAGGCCCACTACAGTGTTCGTCAGGCGCGTCTGGCGCACGAGCAAGCCTGTCATCTTGTCAAAATAAAGCTTCACGATAGTTCCGCCCGCGGCCGTGCCCTGCACCACCTGTACGGTGTGGCCGTTCAGCGTGACAGGTGGGAAGCCAGCGTGCAGATTGGTTAAATCTTCCTTCAGCGAAGTGGGAAACGCAATATCCGCGTCGAGCCTTGCGCCGTCGAGATCGCCACCGCTGAGCACGATGGGGGAAATAGGCTTATCGCCCGCAGCAACCCAGCCTTCATGACCATCGTAGCTCGATGTGTTATCGCCGCCAGCCAGATGATTGACAGACGTTCGCTGATTGGGCGCTTTGGCAAAAATATCCGCGGGGACTTTCTGGAAATCGGTGTCGAACCCGGCGTAGGTCCCCTTTGCAGTAAAGCTCTTCAGCTTGGCAATTTGCGCGGCTCCGCCCAGAGCCTGAATATATTTATCGAGAATTTGCTGCGCGGCGGCAGGGGTATCGACAGCCTTGGGAAGCTGCTCTACGCGATCCGGGTCTGCCGTTGGAGGCGGGCCGTACTGCTCAGCGAGGCTCGGCGTTGTCTCCGGCTTCTGGTATCCGCGATGGCATGTGTAGCAGGTCACGAGGCGCGTCGAGCCGAAGTCGGCGCGATTAATAAGGTTTTCCATGATGACCATTCTGCGCGCGGTCTGCTTCAGCGGGGTGTCATCGGCGTAGCGGTTCCAGTCGCCGGCACTTTCCGTGACGTGGCAGTCGGTGCAATTCATGTTCAAAGAGGCTGCGAAGAAGCCCATCGTGCCCATGAATTCGTCCACGGGAATTCCGCGGAGCACCTGAATATTTTTGAAGACATCTTCTGACATCTGCGGCTTCGGGCCCATGGCGGCCTTGTCGGATTGGCTGTGTGCCCAGGGGGTCCCCAGGAGGCACAAGATCGTGGTTCCCATGGCACAACGGATCGCTCGTCTGGAACGGAGCTGCATTTTGCCTCCCTCACTCGCCGTGCGTAAGCGTGTCGAGCCGTCCGGCAATCCAAGCAGACCGGAGCTCGCGCGGTTCTATACGGTTTTAAATTCAGCCGCGCAAAATAATTTTAAAGGTGACGCCGGTTGGTCCGGCCCCGCGACACTATACGCTTGCTCGCTTCGACGTGCAACGAAAACGTGCCCGCAATTCTTGCGATGCGGGCACACAAAACTAAAATGGCCCGGATATCATGCGTGCTCCCCGGTCAGGGGCTAAAGCCCCAGTTTTTCTTCGTGTTCTCATGTCGCGGCCGATCAGGGCGCGGAAAAAGTACTTTTTGTCATCCCGAGCGAAGCGAGGGATCTGCTTTTCTTCCCGGCTTCAAAGAAACAGCAGATTCCTCGGGCAAACACCGCCCTTTGGAATGACAAAGTGCGAGTTTTTCCGCGGCATGAAGTTGCGATCCACAAAGCACGTTTACATAAATCTCTGTTAGAAGGCTCGTAACAAAAGAATTTCTCAGACCATAATTTTTCGGACAGATTTCACGCGCGAAGCAAACGCCTCATGAGCCCCGCAACCGGCAATTAACGCTTATGGGCCTGGGCGTAGTCGATGGCGAACTTTTTGAGAGTGGGGCTCGTCATGCCGAGGTCGGTTGCTTCTTTCGCGGCGCGATCAACATCCCAGTGATCGACTACCATTCGCTTGATGAACCACATGGTGGCCGCGCGGCCGCCACCTGCACAGTGAATGAAGGCCGGGTCGCTGCCCTTTGAGGTGATTGCATCCAGAAATTTGTCGACAGCCGCGGTGTCGGGTGCGGTGCTGCTGAATGGGATCGAGTAGTAGTGAATGTCGGCGGCCTTTGCGGCTGCTTCTTCCGCTTCGAGGTTGGCGCCGTCTTCGCTGGCCTGGCGCAGATTGATGATGGACGCGAAACCATATTTTTTAATGTCGGGTACGGCGGTAGCTTTGATCGCACCGGAGCACGCGACCGTTGTTTCGATGCGGTGGAAATTCGTGATGCCGTCGACGTTTTCCTTGGTTACTTCCTGGGCGCGGACTGGCGCCGCTGCGAGCCATACGCTCGAGAGTAGAGTCGCCACAATCAGAAATCGTGAATTCATGAAAAACCTCCATTGGAAGTATTTGCATTATGCGACTAATCCGCCAGCTAAAGCTAGCTTCCTGAAATTGGTTTTGTAGCGCCGGCGCCTCGCCGGCAGGGTTTCATTGTTGTTGGACATTAAAACCTGCCGGCGTGACGCCGGCGCTACAAAACCTTTGCAATACTCGTGCCTAAAGTTTTTGGCGGTTGAAAATGCTCACCGGCTTGTTTTGAGGGGAGCTGGTTTGTGTCCTTCGAGTGCGATGGCTATAATAAGGGTGACGGTTGTGGAATCAACAACAGCAGAAATCATGATCATTCCGGCACAAATCGAAAATGTGGCTTCATTGGCGCATCTTGATCTTGAAGAAGAGATTGTGCGGCTGAAGCGGGAGATGAATGCCGTCATCCTGGCACATTATTATCAGGAGTCGGAGATTCAGGATCTCGCTGACTTTGTTGGAGATAGCTTGCAGCTATCGCAGCAAGCGGCGACCACCAAAGCCGATGTGATTGTGTTTGCCGGCGTGCTGTTCATGGCGGAGACAGCCAAGATACTGAATCCCACAAAGCTTGTGCTGCTTCCAGATCTGAAAGCAGGGTGCTCGCTGGCTGACGGTTGCCCGGCGCCGCTTTTTAAAGCGTTTCGGGAACGTTATCCGGACCACACCGCCATCACGTATATCAATTGCAGCGCTGAAGTGAAGGCGCTGAGCGACATCATCTGCACGTCGAGCAACGCCGAGAAAATCATCCGGCAGATTCCCCCGGAGAAGCCCATTCTTTTTGCGCCGGACCAGCACCTTGGGCGTTTCCTGATAAAGAAAACAGGGCGCGAGATGACGCTCTGGCCGGGAAGCTGCATGGTGCACGAAATGTTTTCCGAGAAAAGCCTGGTGCAACTGAAAGAACGGTATCCGAAGGCGCTCGTGCTGGCACATCCGGAGTGCCCTGAATCCGTGCTGCGTCATGCCGATTACGTGGGATCGACCACGGGAATTTTGAATTTCGCGACGCACAATCCGGCCATGGAATTTATCGTGGCCACGGAGAGCGGCATTCTGCACCAGATGATCAAGGCCTGCCCGGAAAAAACTTTTATTTCCGCTCCCGGCGAGGGCGGCTGCTCGTGCAGCGAATGTCCGCACATGAAGCTGAACACTATGGAGAAGCTATATTTGTGCATGCGTGACCGGACGCCGGAAATCACGCTGGATGAAGACCTGCGGCAGCGTGCCTTAAAACCCATTCTCCGAATGCTGGAAATGAGTTAACCTCTTCCCTTCCGATATGCCCTATTCCCTCGACGCCACCGCATATCACAATCTGCTGCGATCCTTTCTTGCCGAAGATATTTCCGCCGGCGACATCACGACCGAAACGACGGTACCTGAAACCTTGCGCGCGCGCGGCGAACTGGTGGCCAAGGCGCCACTGATTCTTGCAGGGACAGATTTATTCGCGGAAGTTTTTCTACTGCTGGACTCCACTACCCAGGTGGAAATCATTTCACACGACGGCGAAGAACTTGAGCCGGGAAAAATCCCTCTGCGCATCAGCGCGTCTGCTCATGCGCTGCTGTCAGGCGAGCGCGTGGCGCTCAATCTGCTGCAGCGGTTGAGCGGCGTGGCGACGCTTACGCGCCGATTTGGACGCGCCGTGGAAGGAACAGGCGCGGCCATTCTGGACACGCGAAAAACAACGCCCGGTCTGCGCACGCTGGAGAAATATGCGGTGCGCGTGGGCGGCGGGAAAAGCCATCGCAAGGACCTCAGCGAGGCCGTACTGATCAAGGAAAATCATATTCGCATGGCGGGAGGCGTTTCAGCGGCTCTTCGGGGCGCGGAGGCGGCGAAAGGGCGCGCGGCTTGGATTGAAATCGAAGTCACGAATTTGGATGAATTGCGCGAAGCCCTTCCGCACAACCCTCACGTCATCTTGCTCGACAATATGGGACCGTCGCTTACACGGGAAGCGGTGGAAGAAGTGCGGCGTCATGAGGGGCCGCATCCCATTCGCACGGAAGCTTCCGGGGGGATTACTCTGGAGAACGTTAGAGCGTTCGCGGAGGCGGGCGTGAATTGGATTTCGGTAGGTGCGCTGACTCATTCCGCTCCGGCGGTGGATTTAAGTTTTGAGATTGAGCCGGTCTGATAAAGTGGTTGAAGGGTGTTGTAGCCCGACATTTTAGCGCTGGGATTTAGACGCCCATACATCTAAACCCCGCCTCCGATCCCTCGTTTTCACTCGGGACAAGCGAGGCGGGCTACGGCAAAGCAAAGGCTCGCTACGACTTATGAATTCTTCCATTCGGACGGACATTCTTGTGATTGGCAGCGGGCTCGGCGGGCTCGCGGCGGCGTGGGAAGCTGCCAACGCTGGCTGCCAGGTTACGCTGCTCACGCGCGCTCACGAGACGCAGGACAGCAATACATTTTGGGCTCAGGGCGGGATTATTTATCGCGGGCACGACGAGAAGCAGGAGCAACTTGTTTCCGATATTTTGGTTGCGGGGGCGGGACTTAGTTCGCCGGAAGCGGCTTCCCTGCTCAGCCACGAGGGACCGCGCCTCGTTAAGAAAATATTGATCGACGAGCTTCATGTTCCGTTCGATCCATCGCCAGAAAATCCGAAGGAACTGGACCTGACGTCTGAGGCCGGACATTCCATTCCGCGCATCATTCATTTTAAGGACCGGACCGGCTATTCGATTGAGCATGTATTTTCAGAGCGCGTGCAGGCGCATCCGAATGTAAAAGTGCTGGCGAATGCGACGGCTGTGGATTTGCTTACTGCTTCGCACCATTCTGTCGAGCCAACGGATGTGTACCGGCCGCTGAGCTGCGTGGGCGCGTATGTGCTCGACCAGACGACGGGAAAGATTTCCTCGGTGCTTGCGAAGGAAACGATTCTGGCGACGGGCGGGCTGGGAAGCGTTTTTCTACACACGACCAATCCTCCTGGTGCGCGCGGGGACGGAATCGCGATGGCGTATCGCGCGGGAGCACGGTGCATCAATCTGCAGTATGTGCAATTTCATCCGACGGCGCTGCTGGCACCGGACCGGTGCTTCCTGATTTCAGAAACGGTGAGGGGCGAGGGCGGCATCCTTGTGGATCGGCACGGCAAGGAATTCATGCAGAAGTTTCACGCTGCCGGATCGCTTGCTCCGCGCGATGTGGCGGCGCGCGCGATCTATCAAACCATGCTTGAAACTGGCGAGCCTTGCGTGTATCTGGACATCACGCACAAGCCGGCGGACATGCTGCGCGACCGATTTCCAGGAATTTACGCGGTGTGCATGGAACGCGGCATCGACATGACGAAAGAGCCGATCCCTGTGGTTCCCGCGGCCCATTACAGCTGCGGCGGAATTGCCACGGATACTTGGGGACGTACGACTGTCGAGCGGCTGCGCGCGGTGGGAGAAGTGGCGTGCACGGGTCTGCATGGCGCGAACCGGCTGGCGAGCACTTCGCTGCTCGAGTGCCTGGTGTGGGGAACGCGCGCCGGGCAGCAGGCGTCCGAACGGATTCTGCGCGGCGACGAATTTTATTTTCCACAAATCGCGGACTGGCGCTACGAGATGGAGCCCGCCGACCCGGCATTAATTTCGCAGGATTGGCTTACGATTCAGCACACCATGTGGAATTACGTGGGATTGATCCGCAGCGAAAAGCGGTTGAATCGCGCGAAGCGGGTGTTGCAGGAACTGGATCTGGAAATTGCGCGTTTTTACGAAAAATGCGAAATCAGCGATTCGATTATTGGGCTGCGCAACGGGATTCTTACGGCGCTGTTGATACTGGATGCGGCGGATCAGGCGAAGGAGAGCCGCGGGTGCCATTACAGGATTGATTGAGGTCGTGTGTTGTGATTCGTGAATCGTGATTTGTAATTCGTGAATTGCCGTTTGTGAAGCGTTATTTGAAATTTGAGATTTGAAATTTCTTAAAAACTTGTTCGGCTCCGTCAAGTTTCCCACGAACTACAAATCACGAATCACAAGTCACGAATCACAAATTACGAATCCCTACGCCCAGGAAAAGCCGTGCTTTACGATTGGCACGGAACGCAGGCGCTCGCCTGTGGCGGCAAAGATCGCGTTGCACACTGCGGGTAAAATCGCGGGAAGCGCTGGTTCGCCTAAACCCGTGGGCGGATTTGCAGTCGTCAGGAAATGGACTTCGATTTCAGGGGGCGCCTGCGTCATGCGCACGGGCGGATACTGGTCGTAATTACTTTGCATTGCGCGGCCGTTGTAAAAGGTGATTTCGTAGCCCATTACCTGGCTTAGGGCATCGATTACTGCGCCCTGCACCTGATTCGTGGCGTTGCTGGGATTGATGACCTGACTGCCAATGTCTCCCGCCACCCAGATTTTGTGAATCTTCACTTGTTTTTTCTCGTTGACGCTCAGTTCCACGACCTCAGCGAAATATCCGAGGTGTGAAAAATAAAACGCCACGCCCTTGGCGTGTCCTTTGGGTAGCTGGCTGCGCGATTTCCAGTCGGATTTCTCGGCGACGAGTTCCAGCACGCCGCGCATGCGCTCCGCGTTCATATCGGGCTCGCGCAAGGTGGGCTGGGCGGCCGGGTTGTTGATGC
>DATHNC010000132.1:0-3248 GCA_035486415.1 Saccharimonadales bacterium (SeqCode) | reverse complement strand
CAAAATTTTTCGCACCCATGAAGCGCCCTGCGCAATCGGAACCGTGCGATGCGCTTCGGGCAGCGATGGCATGGTGACGGCCTGCCCACGTTCGCTGCGAACGCCGCTGGCTGTCAGAGGTGCGGTTTGTGTTGTGGAATTCATTCCGTTTCGCTGCGCTCACTGCGCCTGTTCGGGCGCTGGATTAGGTTAAGCACAGTAAACCTGTCATATAAACTAGCATTAACACATGCGGGAGTCAAAGAACTTCTTCGAAAACTGTTCCATCGGTCAGCCGATTCCCGTCGTCCCGTGTGATACTTTGTTTTTATCCACTCCGTATGGACGCAAGCAAAGGAGCTTCACCATGGACGAGCAGCGCGCACCGCAAGCCCAAGGCCAGGTGCAGATCAAAGCGGAAGAGAAAGAACTACAGGGCGAGTACAGCAATCTGGTGATGGTTCACCACAACCTGGAAGAATTCACGCTCAATTTTATTTACATTTTCCCGAACGGCGCGCAGGGCAAGTTGCTGAAGAGCATGATCGTCAGCCCCGGCCACGCGAAGCGCATCTGGCGCGCTCTCGGCGAAAATATTGCGCGTTACGAAGCGCAATTCGGACCAATCAAAGAGGCACCCGATACACCGCCTCCGACCGTCGGATTCGTGCAGTAAGTCGCAGTGTCAGGCTTAGCGAGTGCGCGCTGGTCAAATTTGTTGAGTATCGACGTTGAAAGTTCGACGCAAATTCGCCGCGCGGCTGTTGCGAATCGTTCTAATGCATCGTAAACTGACTGGGTTGTCCGCAATTCCTTCCGTGTTCCAAGGGCCTGTAGCTCAGGTGGCTAGAGCGCGCCCCTGATAAGGGCGAGGTCGGTAGTTCGAGTCTACCCAGGCCCACCATTCTTTTTACCCGTTAATAGATTGATGGTTTTTGTTCGACCGATGAGTGTGCCCACTTTTTGTGGCGCTTCATGCCAGGAACCACGGAGAAATAGGTGATGGTGGTAGCTCGTCATCTTTGGCACTATTGCGACGATTTCACGATTTGCATATGTTTGTCGCGAGCAGAGTTCGATGTTGCGCCGTACGAAGTGTCGTCGATGAAATGACTCAAGGAGAATCGCATGACTAACCTTACGCGCAGGGCATTTGTCGGTCAGGCGGCCGCCGGGTTGGCCACGCTGAGCGCGGCTACCACGAGCGCGGCGCCCCAAATGGTTTACAAAAAATCCGATTGGAAAATCGCGGAATTCGAGCAACTTGCAAAAAACAAAGCGCGCGTGAAGCAGGTTTATGACGAAATCCAGATAGGCGGCGGCAGATTCCTGAACAACATCAAGAATTCGTTGAACGGGCTGCATTTCGGTTTTGACATCCCGGTGGAGCAGATCAAAATCGTCGGAGCGCTTCACGGCCCCGCGAACATGCTGAACTTCGACGACTACGTCTGGCAGAAGTATCGCGTTGGAGAGTTCCTGAAAGTAGATGATCCGAAGAGCGGGCAACCTGCGACACGCAATATTTTTTTTCCCAGCAAGGCCGCGCCCGAAATGCGGTATTCCTCACAAGACCCGAACGATGAAAATTCGCAATTCCAGGACGCCAGCATCCAAGGGTTGCAGGGTCGGGGAGTGCAATTTCTCTGCTGCCACACAGCGACCGAGGAACAGTCGCGGCTCTTGATCAAGCAATTCGGACTGACGCAGAAGCCCGAGGAAATCGTCATAGATATGATGGCGCACACCGTGCCAGGCGTACTCGTCGTGGCATCGATGGTGGCCGCGATTGCGCTGCTCCAGAGTGAAGGCCACTACACCTATATAACCGTCTGAGTTCACAAGAACGAACAGTGGAGACCTAATGCGAAGAAGTTGGCACGTCCTCGTGGTCGCGATTGTCGCTTTCGCGAGCTCTGCCTCCGGCCGCGCGCAGACGTACCCGCCGTGGAGCAAAGGGGAAAACAACCCCGCGAGCGACAAAGGATTCGTGTTCTCGGTCAGCGATATCGACAATGTTCCCGATCTCCACGGAAATCCCGAAGGCGCGAAGCTGGTGCTATTCATCGGCGGCAATCAGTTCTTCGTTTTGCCTAAGTTGATCGCCGTATTCGAAACACAACATCCTGAATTGCGAGGTCACATTTTTTACGAAACGCTGCCACCGGGGATCCTGGCGAAACAAATGGGCAGCCACAATACCGTCACCGTGGGAAATCTGACTCTGCACGTAGTGCCTGACGTGTATGAGGCCGGCCAGAGAGCGATGCTCGACATGACCGCTGAAAATCGAGTCGATGAGCCGGTGAGTTATGCGACGAACGATCTGATGATCATGGTTGGCAAATCCAATCCGAAACAGATTCGTTCGCTCCGGGACTTGGGAAACCCTGCACTGCGCCTGGCAATGCCGAACCCAGACTATGAGGGCGTGGCGAAACAAATTGGCGACTCTTTGAGGAAGGCAGGCGAGGAGCAGCTCTTCCAAACCGTATATAAAATCAAGGTTCAGGACGGCTCGACTTACCTGACACAGATACACCATCGCCAAACGCCCATGCGAATCATGAAAGGCGATTCCGATGCCGGAGTTACCTGGTCCTCGGAAGTTCGCTTTCAGGAGAAAATTGGAAACCCAATCGCGGGCGTTGCAATTCCTCCGGAGCAGAACACGACAGCAACGTATTCCGCGGCAGTCGTCCGTGGCGCACCGCACCTTGAGGTGGCGCGCGCCTGGGTTTTGTTTTTGAAATCTCCCGAGGCGCAGGCGATTTACAAAGAATTCGGATTTGGACCGGTGAAATAGCGCGGCATCAATTGGAAATGGGAACTCATCGTCAATGAAGCGAAATTTTCGCATCTGGGTCCGGAGGATGGCCGTGCTCGTTCTTGGCTCGGCTGCTGCATGGGGAGTGCGTGCGGAAATTCATGCGGTGAGAAGTTCGGTTCGTTCAGAAGAAGTCTCGTCGAGCAAGGCTGCAACCGACGACACAAACGCCGATCGAATCGCTCTGGGCAAAAAGATTTTTCATTCCACGCCGGACGAAGCCAAGCCGTACGTAGGAAATCTGCTGAGTTGCAACAGTTGCCACTTCCGGGATGGTATGGCAGCGCATGCTTCGCCGATGATTGATGTCGCGAAGACATTTCCGCAGTTCAGCGAGCGCGCGAAGCGCACGATTACCTTGAAGGATCGTATTCAGGAATGTTTCGTACGCAGTGAGAACGGTCATCCGCTTCCGGAAAATGGCAGAGAGATGATGGCTCTG
>DATHNC010000131.1:0-20007 GCA_035486415.1 Saccharimonadales bacterium (SeqCode) | reverse complement strand
CGAGACCCTCTTCGTCGCGGAAATATTCGGCTACGGTCAGGCCGGTGAGCCCCACGCGCAGGCGCGCCCCCGGCGGCTCCGTCATCTGACCGTAAATGAGAGCGGCGCGCGATTTTTCGGAATCGCCGGCGACCACCACTTTGGACTCCTGCATTTCGAGCCAAAGGTCATTTCCTTCGCGCGTGCGCTCGCCAACTCCGGCGAACACGGACACGCCGCCGTGCTTCATGGCGACGTTGTGAATCAACTCTTGAATCAAAACCGTTTTGCCAACTCCCGCGCCGCCGAAAAGGCCGATTTTTCCGCCCTTCAGGTATGGTTCGAACAGGTCCACAACCTTGATGCCCGTTTCGAACATTTCGAGTTCGGTCGACTGATCGACGAGCGATGGCGCAGGCCGGTGAATCGGATAACGCTTGTCCGTCTGAATCGGTCCGAGGCCATCCACGGGCTCACCCAGCACATTCATCACGCGTCCGAGTGCCGCGCGTCCCACCGGAACGGCGATCGGTCCGCCCAGATCAACGGCCTTCATTCCGCGCACGACGCCTTCCGTGGCTGTCATCGCGACAGCGCGGACGCGCCCTTCGCCCAAGTGCTGCGCGACCTCAGCCACGATGTTGATCGGCTCCGGGCCTTCAAAGCCTTCGCTGGTGATGTGCACAGCGTTATGAATTTCCGGCAAATGATGCTCCGGAAATTGCACGTCGATCACAGGTCCAATGACCTGGATGACGTAGCCGACGTTTCCTGTTTCGTGTTGCGCCATGTGTTTAGATCCTCGCTTCCGGTACTGGCGATTCGCGTGTCGTGATTTGTGATTCGTGAATCGTAATTCGTGAAACCCTTTACGCTTCCGGGGAATGCAGGCAATTCTTTAGAGATCCGCCCAGGGCGTTGATTAACTGTCCGACTGAATCGCATTGGCCGTTCATATTCTCAAAATCGTTCGAGGAGATGTGCTGCAAGTCGCGACTTAGGATCAGAAAATACCGCGTCTCTTCCAGTTCTCCCCGTGATATCTGCAAACATCGCAGCAATTCTTTTGTCGTGCGCCGGCCAAATCCCTCGGCTATGTTCGCTGAAACCGAAGCAGACGATCGCCTCAACTGCGAAACGATCCCATATTGTTCCGACCGAGGAAATTTTTCGGTCAGTCGATATGTAGCAAGCGTCAGTTCGTGCGCTTTCTGCCAAACCGTCAAATCCGAAAATCGATTAATCTTCATGGCGCACACCGCTCAAGCCACGAATCACAAATCACGATTCACGAGTCACGAAACTACCCCGCGGACGCTGCTCCGCTCACTACTTCGATGATCTCGCGCGTAATGGCTGCCTGGCGTACCTTGTTCATGTGCAAGGTCAGCGCGTCGATCACGTCGGAAGCGTTGCTCGTCGCGGATTCCATGGCCGTCATTCGCGCGGCGTGTTCCGCGGCGGAGCTTTCGGCCAGCATCCGGAAAATTTGCATTTCAACGTAGCGCGGCACGAGCCGGTTGAAAATTTCCTCGGCGGGCTGCTCGTAAATGTAATCCACCAGTTCGCCGGCTGCAGTGGGAGGCACATCCTTTTGCGGCGCACCCAACCCGGATCGCTCCAGGGGCAAAACTTTTTCAACGCGCAGCGTCTGCGTCATCACGTTCTTGAACTCGTTGTAAACCAGGTACACAGAATCGGCTGCGCCCGACTCGTAAATCTTCATGACTTCTGCGGCTATTTCCGCGGCCTTGCTGAGTTCGGCGCGCGAGGTTACGTCAATGTACTCACCGACAATTTTCCACTGACGCTTGCGGAACGCGTCGCGGCTTTTCTTGGAAATGGCGATAATTTCGACTGATTTGCCTGTTTTTTCGCGCAGGAAATCGAATGCCGTGCGCAACACATTCGCATTGAATGCGCCGCACAACCCCCGCTCACCAGCGGTGACCAGGACGAGGATCTTCTCTTCAGGGCGCTGCGCGAGGAGCGGAAATTGTTCGGGATTTTCGATACGCGACATCGCCGATCGCAAAACTTCACGTATGCCGCTGGCATAGGGGCGCAGCGATACGGCTGTTTCCTGCGCACGGCGCAAACGCGCAGCTGCGATAAATTTCATCGCGCGCGTGATCTGTTGCGTGTTCTTTACGGAGCGAATGCGCCGCCGAAAATCGAGAAGTGTGGGCATCGAATAGGGTCCGTTGCCGGATTAAGCGCGAGCGGCTGCAGCGCCGGCCTGGAATTGCTCCTTATATTCGCTGATGGCGCGCTTCAGCTCGGCGCGCGCTTCATCGGTAATCTGTTTCTTTTGGGCGATTTGCGTCAGCAGCGAGCCGTACCGAGTGTGCACAAACTCGATCAGGCCTTTTTCAAAGCGCTGAATGTCCGGCACCGCAACATCGTCCGTCATGCCGCTGGTACCCGCAAAAATCACGAGAACTTGTTCCTCCACGGCGAGCGGCGAAAATTGATTTTGTTTCAAAATTTCCGTGAGGCGCTGTCCGCGTGCAAGCTGCGCTTGTGTTGCTTTATCGAGCTGGTCTGAGCCGAACTGCGCGAAGGCCGCAAGTTCGCGGTACTGCGCGAGGTCCAACCGCAATGAGCCCGCAACCTGCCGCATGGCTTTAATCTGCGCGTTGCCGCCGACGCGGCTCACCGAAAGACCCACGTTGATCGCGGGACGGATGCCGCTGTTGAACAGGTCAGCTTCGAGGTAAATCTGCCCGTCGGTAATCGAAATCACGTTGGTCGGAATGTAGGCCGAGACGTCGCCCGCCTGCGTTTCGATTACGGGCAAAGCCGTTAGAGAGCCCGCGCCAAGCTTGTCGTTCAGCTTCGCGGCGCGTTCCAACAAGCGCGAGTGAAGATAAAACACGTCGCCCGGGAACGCTTCGCGTCCGGGAGGGCGGCGCAGCAAGAGCGAAATTTCGCGATAGGCCTGCGCGTGCTTGGAAAGATCGTCATAGAAGCAGACGGCGTGGCGCTTGGAATCGCGGAAGTATTCGCCCATCGCGCAAGCTGCGTAGGGAGCGATGTATTGCAAGGTTGCCGGTTCGGTGGCTGACGCCGCGACGACGATTGTGTAGTCCATCGCGCCTGCATCCGTCAGAACCTTGACCATCTGCGCAATCGTCGAACGCTTTTGCCCGATGGCGCAGTAAATACAAATGACGTCGCCGCCCTTCTGGTTGAGGATCGTGTCCAGAATGATGGCGGTCTTTCCGGTCTGGCGGTCGCCGATGATCAATTCGCGCTGACCGCGGCCAATCGGAATCATGGAGTCAATGGCCTTGATGCCGGTTTGCAGAGGTTCGCGCACAGGTTGACGGTCAACGACGCCGGGCGCGATGCGTTCGATAGGGATGCGCTGACTTGTGACGATCGGCCCCTTGCCGTCCAGCGGTACGCCGAGCGGATTGACCACGCGGCCTACCATGGCTTCGCCCACAGGCGCAGACATAATCGTCCCGGTGCGCTTGACTATATCGCCTTCCTGCACCAGCGTGTATTCGCCGAGGAGCACGGCGCCGACCTGGTCTTCTTCCAGGTTCAGCGCAATGCCGAACACGTCATGCGGAAACGCCAACATCTCGCCGGACATGGCTTTTTCCAGGCCATAAATGCGCGCAATACCGTCACCGACCGAGATAACCGTGCCGACTTCCTCGACCGCAACAGCCTGCTCATAATTGGCGATCTGCGCCTTCAGTATTTTTGTTATTTCATCCGCTTTAATCGATGCCATTCCAACTCCTATTCCGAAATCATTTGGGCGCGCATGCGTTCGAGCTGTGTGCGTACGGAACCGTCATAAATCGTCGAGCCGATTCGCACAACGGCGCCGCCGATCAGCGCTTTGTCCGTTGTGTATTGCGCCTGCACTTTCTGGCCTGTGAGTTTGCTGAGAGCCGCGCCGAGTTCCGCGCGCTCCACATCTGTTAAATCCGCCGCTGAGGTAACCGCTGCCTGCGTGATTCCCATTCGCGCGTCCAGAAGTCTGCTGAAGGCTTGCTCAATTTCGATCAGCATTGCCGCGCGGCGCTGATCGACAATCACAAAAAGGTAGTTGCGCAACGTGCGGCTCGCGCCCATGCGATTTACAATTTCTTCGATCACTTTATGTTTCACAGCGCGCGCAATCGAAGGATTCGCAAGAAGAGAGTGCAATTCCGCTGATTCGCGCATCAGAGTCGCAAAATCCGCGAGCTCATGCTTGACCTGATCGGCCTGATGATTTTCAAGCGCAACGTCCACCAGCGCCCCTGCATACCTCTCAGCCAGAGCCTTCAATTCGCGCCTCTTTCCAGCTTGCCGAGGAATGACTGGAACATTCTCGAACGAATTTCAGGGTTCATCCTGGATGCCACGAGCCCCGCCGCGCGTTCCACGGACATAGCAGCCGCGACGTGGCGCAACGCCTGCTGCGCGGCGCGTTCAGAGGCGGCCATTTCCGCGACAGCGGCCTGATTAATTTTTTCAATTTCCGCGACGGTGGATGCTTTCAGGCGCTCGCGTTCCGCCGCCCAGTTTCGCTGCGCTTCTTCCCGCATCGCCGCCAAATCGTGATCGAGATTATGAACTTTTGCATTGGCCTGGGCCAATTCGCGGTCGGCTTCGGCCTTCACCGCAGCAGCTTCCACGATGCTGGCGGATATTTCTTTGGCGTTCGACCGGAAAAATGCGCCGCCACGCTTGACGATCAGAAAACCGATCGCTCCAAACACGATCAGGAAATTGAGCCAGCGGAAAAAGATGCCCACGGGAGTGTCCGCGGGATCAACTTTTGCGCCTTCCTCGGCAAACGCTGGAAAAGCGATGAAGAAGGAGACCAACAACGCTCCCGACGCAAGAAATAGATAACGTTGGCAGGTTTTCATCGGATGCCCTTGCCCTGCAAAGTTTCTGGATTGTTGGGAATTCCTGCCAGAATGGCCTCTGCAATGTCGTCAGCCAGAACTCCGCTGGATTGCTGCAGTTCCGCTTCCGCAGCTTTCACTTCGGCGGCCAGCGCCTTTTTCGCTTCCTGAATGGCGCCCTGGGCCGTGGCGCGCGCGGCGTAGATTGTTGCCTGCCGTGCGTCGAGCGTGCGGCGACGCTCCGCTTCCTGCTCCGAAAAAATCTGGCCGCGCGTCTTCTTCACCGTGTCGTTATACGTTTGCAGCATTTCGCGCGCGGCGACGCGCTCGGCTTCCGCTTCCACTTTCGCGCCTTCGGCGCGCTGTTGACGCTCGGAAAGCACCCGCATCATGGGATTGAAAAAGCTCCAGCGAAGGAACAAATAGAAAAAGAAAACGATAATGACTGTGGGGACAGCCGACAGAAACAACTGACCGAGTTGGTTAACGATTTCCACTGATTATGATAAGGGGCCCGACCATGCCTGCCGACATTTTATTATGAGCAATATCCGTGGGGCACACCCACACCTTCGCCCTCGGACATATCCTTGCTGGACAAAGGAGTGATTTTATAGCATCCGAAAGGCTTTGACGCAAGCCCCTCGGAGAGCTTTGCCACCTTTTTAGCCATAAATCTTTATTCAGGCATTGGGAGAGGATTTTTCCCTTCCCGAAGCCCTTAATTCCTCGTTCTTGGCACGGAATTATACCTTCATTTTTGTGCCCGATCGCAATTTCGGTTCCTGATACCGCCGGACGGAGGGCTTGCAAAGAAATCTTGGATCGTGCGGGACATTATGGCTTTTGTGGCGCCGGCGTCCCGCCGGCGGATTTTGTTCATCGCTTAACCGTACAAAAAACCGCCGGCGAGACGCCGGCGCCACAAAATCTGCCTTGCCGTGGCTTTCGTAGAGCACGCTCGCTTTTTGAGCGGGTAGATTTTTGCCCAATGCAATTTAATTTGCGGCGCTCCGCAGCGCAGTGCGTGCTTGCTGGGGCCAAACCGGGCGCGCTAGAATGAGCGCGCGACGTGCCAGGCTAATCCTAAGATAAAAATAGAATTGGCCTGCCAGAAATTCCATTCGAGCACCCGATGAAGCGAATTGGATAAGGAGATCGAATGCCCGCGTTCCCAGGTGTGGATTTTCTGGATTTCGATTCGCTCCTGAATGATGAAGAGTTACTCGCGCGCAAGACTGCCCGGCAGTTCGTGGACGAACACGTCATTCCGATAATCGAAAAGCACAATCGCGAATCGACCTTTCCTTTGCACCTCGTGCCGAAACTGGGTGAAATGGGATTTTTTGGCGCAAACCTGGAGGGCTATGGTTGCGCGGGAATGTCCAATGTTGCGTACGGCCTGGTGACACAGGAACTGGAGCGCGGCGATTCCGGACTTCGCAGCTTCGTTTCCGTGCAGAGCGCACTCGTTATGTATCCGATCTTCAGCTACGGCTCGGCGGAACAAAAAAATAAGTGGCTGCCGCGCCTGCAAAGCGGAAAAGCAGTGGGATGCTTTGGCCTCACCGAGCCGCAATTCGGATCCAACCCCGGCGGAATGCTGACACGCGCTGTATTGCGCGGCGATCGCTACATATTGAACGGCGAAAAAATGTGGATCACCAATGGATCGCTCGCCGATGTCGCGCTCATCTGGGCGAAATGCGAGGACGAAAAAATTCGCGGCTTCCTGATCGATAAAGGGACGCCAGGTTTTAAGACCTGGGACGTCCACGGAAAACTTTCGCTGCGCGCGTCGATCACTTCAGGGCTGGCCATGACCGATTGCGAAATCTCCGCGGAGAATGTGCTCCCAGGCGTCGCCGGCATGAAGGGGCCGCTCAGCTGCCTGACTCAGGCGCGCTACGGAATCGGCTGGGGAGCGATTGGAGCGGCAATGGCTTGCTATGACACTGCATTGCAGTACGCAAAGACGCGCAAACAATTTCAGAATAAACCGATCGCGTCGCACCAGCTTGTGCAAGACAAACTCGTCTTCATGATCACGGAAATTTCCAAGGCGCAACTGCTGGCGCTGCACATCGGCCGGCGAAAAGATCAGGGCAAGGTAGAGCCGTCACACATTTCCATGCTGAAGATGAACAATGTGTGGATGGCCATGGAAACGGCCCGCAAAGCGCGCGACATTCTTGGCGCGAACGGAATTGTGGACGATTACTGCGTCATGCGGCACATGAACAATCTCGAATCGGTCTACACGTATGAAGGAACGCATGACATTCACAGGCTGGTGATCGGCGAGCGCATTACGGGCATTCCTGCATATTTCTGATCGCTGAGCAGGGTTCGTTTATTTGAGGAGGACTTGATGTTTCGTCATTCCAGCAGTTCGGCACACGTCCTTCCATTTCTTTCGCATACGTTATTCCTCGCGGCTTTTCTGCTCGCCATAGCCGTCGCACCTACATCCGCGCAGGAGAAACCGAAAGTGCGGGCCATCACCGCGTTCATCCGGCTTGATCCGACACAGTACAAGCAACAGATCACGGATACTTTGGCCATGCTCCGCAAAGCCGAGGCACGATTCGATCTGGCGGGTTACCACGTCGAGACGATTCGCATCACCACGCAACCTTTCACCGAATTCACGCATGGAAAATCCAAACAGGAAATTCTGGCGTTCTTTCACGATCTGGACGCAGTCGCGAAACACGAAAACATTTTGATTGGGATCGGGCCCGCGATGATGTCAGACACCGACGATCCGGAGCAGGCGCAAACTCTGGCTGAAATTTTGAGCGAAACCTCGCAGATTCGCGGCACGATTGTCGTGGCCGGTACCGACGGCATTCACTGGAAGTCCGTGCACGCCGCCGCCGAGATCATGAAATATCTGGAAGATCACACGGACCACAGTGTGGGCAATTTTTATTTCGCGGCCATTGCTAATGTCCCAGCTTACTCGCCGTTTTATCCGGCGTCCTACCATCAAGGCAACGGGCATCAATTCGCCATCGCGCTCGAATCGGCCAACGTGGTCGCGGCTGCGATGGCCACCCCGCGCGATGCGGAAGCCACACGCCAGGCAATCATTTCCGAGTTGGGAATGCACGCGAGCGCGATTCAGGATATTGCCAGCAAGATTGACGGCGAATCGGGCTGGACTTACCTGGGCATCGATCTTTCCCCCGCGCCGCATAAGGAAGTATCCATCGCGTCGGCGATGGCGGGCTTCACCGGCGGACATTTCGGGACCAGCGGCACGATGACCGCGGCGGCGACGATTACTTCGGCTCTTCGCGATATCTCCGTAAAAAAAGTGGGCTACTCTGGCCTGATGATGCCCGTGATGGAAGACACGCGACTTTCCCAGCTGTGGAGCGAAGGCGCGCTTTCCATCGATCAATTACTTGCTTACTCCGCTGTGTGCGGCACGGGACTCGACACGATTCCCCTGCCGGGCGACACGTCAACGCAACAGCTCGAACGCATTATCGGCGACATGGCCAGCCTCTCCGTAAAATGGACCAAGCCGCTAAGCGCGCGCCTCCTGCCGGTAGCTGGAGCGAAGGCTGGCGATCGCACCGCGTTTGACGATCCCAACCTGATCAACACAATTATTCAGCCGTTGCCCTGATTTTTTGCCGTAAATTTCTGATGTGTTTTTGTAGCGCCGGCATCTTGCCGGCTTCTTTTTCAGCATTGTTGCGGAAAGCTGCCGGCAAGATGCCGGCGCTACGAAATTAAATATTTATTTGTTTACGAAGGCATGCATCGCGGCCATCAGGATTGGCTTGGCCCAATGTGGAGCCTGCTTCAAATCACACGTCTTCATGGGCTTCCCTTTTCGCGCATGGAGAATCAGTTTTGGATTGGGTACACGCCCCGAATGGGGATCTGCTTCTTCGCTGTTATCGTAGACAAAAACTTCGGTTAGTTTCGGGAGCAGCTGAATTAAATTCCAGATGCTGCGGGCGTACCGTCTGCGAATTTTTCCCTCGGGAATATCGTGACCGCCTCGTTCCACCCTTGCACGCACCCTGGCAATGTGCAGTTCAGGGCTTTCGAGGCCCACGTACCAGACGCGCACTTCGATCCTGGCAAGCGTTGCTTTCTCAAGAAGCGCAGCAAGTGTGTGCCCGCCAAGTGTCGTCTCCATCGCGAAGTTGTATCGTTCAACGATCGCGCGTTCCAGCAAACGCTTCCCTTCATTCCACGCCGCGCTGTTTGCTTTGTCCTGCGTGATGCCGGGATTTGCGGAAAGAATGAGCCGTGCGGCTTCATCCGGATTGAAGTACTCGGCGCCACGCTGGCGAAACATGGCGCCGCCAATGCTGCTCTTGCCCGCGCCATTGGTGCCGGCCAGAACATAGATACATGGATTCTGAACTGCCTTAGGCACGCTTGCGCGCAGCGCTTACTGCGGCTTTGCCTAGTTCCTTGGGTGAAGCGGAGAATGCGGACTGCATCGCAGAGCGCGCCTTCGGCGTCTGCATACGATCGAGTATGGCGTCAAATTCGGCGCTGAGAGTATTGAGCTTGAATTCCGCGGCGTGGGTGAGCTTATTAAACTCATCCATGGAAATCAGGATGGCTTTGGGCGCATCGTGCTTGGTGATGACGACGCTGCCGCCCTGCAAGGCCAATTCGAGGGCTCGGGCAAATTCGTTCTTGGCCTGCGTCGCTGTGAAGCGGGCGGATTCACCGGGAGCTTCGGGAACAGACCGGGCGGCTGAAATTGCGTTTCTACGCGCAGCGCTCATGGGTATCTCCTAATGGTTATTTTAGCTATTTTAGCTAATTTGGTCAATCCCCAAAAAGTGTTGACGATTCTCTGGCCAGTAGGCGGCTTTAAGCACTTCGTTGACCGCCATTTTTCAAAAGGCAGTCTTTGATCTTACTTTCTGGATGAGCCAAACACCGCTGGATTCACAACATTGATGGGCGTGCCAATCCAATAAGCCGTTATCTGGTCGAAAATTTCCGCGAATTGCAGATCGTACTCATCTCGCGTGACGTACCCGATGTGCGGCGTGCACACAACATTCTTCATCTTAAGCAGGGGATTATTCGTGTCTCGCAGCGGTTCTTCCTCGAAGACGTCCACTGCGGCCATTCCAGGACGGCCCTGCTGCAAGGCATTTACCAGTGCGCCGGGCTCTATGAGCGGTGCCCGGCTGGTATTCACGAATAGCGATGTCGGTTTCATCCGCGCTAAATCTGCGGCGGTGACAATGCTGCGAGTCGCATCGTAAAGGCGCAGGTGCAGCGATAGCACGTCACTCTGTTCGAAAAATGTCTCTTTGCTCTCAGCTGCGGCGTAGCCATCCTGCCGCGCGCGTTCGAGCGCGTCATTGCCCGACCACGCAAGAACCTTCATCCCGAAAGCTTTCCCGTAACCTGCTACGGTGCTGCCGATGCGGCCATAGCCATAAATGCCCAGAGTTTTGCCGCGCAACGTATCGCCCACTCCAATTTGCCAGTTCCCTGCTTGCAGCGAAGCCATCTGCTGCGGGATCTGTCGTATGGCGGCAAGAATGAGCCCCCACGTCAATTCCGCCGCCGCGTAACAAGGTGTGCCCGCATGCTGGCTGGACGAGACGACCACGCCCAGGCGCGTGCAGGCATCGATATCGATGTGCGGAAAAACGCTGCGCTGGCTGATCAGTTTTAATTTAGGCAGGCGCGAGAGCAATGGCGCCTGGACCTTCGTCCGTTCGCGGATCAGCACCAGAATTTCCGTGTCCTTCAGCCGCTCGGCAAGAGTATCCGCGTCCTGAACATGATCGTTCCAAATCTGGACTTCATGCTTTTTCAGCTTCTCAAAACATGGAAGCGTCCGAATCGTATCGAAGTAATCATCCAGAATTGTAATTTTCATCGTGAACTCGCCATCACCCGGAGATTTTGTAATCTAAACTGCCGGGCGTTGTGAAGTATAGAATACTCAAAACTTTGCCATGATTTTTTTTTGGCCTCATTCAATATAACTGACCAACTGCGTTTGCCAACCAGCGGGATTCTCGAAGATCAGATACAGAGTTTTTGAACACAGATTAAAAGTTGTTCCGCTAGGTTCACATAGCCGCTTGGTTTAGGATAGGTTATGTTTTGACCGTGCCGCGCTGGGGTCTGTGTCTGACTGCGCGCCAGATCTAAAAATTTATGGGAGCGGGAGCTTCGATGGAAATCGAACTGAGTCTAGAATTTTTGCGCGTTGTCGAGCAAGCGGCCATTGAATCGGCCAAGACCATGGGCCTGGGCGACGGCCACAAGGCTGACCAGGCCGCTGTCGGCGCCATGCGCCGCGTGATGGACGAAGTGCCCATGGACGGCACAATCGTGATCGGCGAAGGCGAGCGTGATGAAGCTCCGATGCTTTTCATCGGCGAAAAAATTGGCGCCGCTCAGCATGTCCGCGGGTTCAATTTCCCCGCCGTTGATATTGCGGTTGATCCGCTGGAAGGCACGAATCTTTGCGCCACCGGAGCGCCCGGCTCGATCACCGTGCTCGCGGCGAGCGAAAAGGGTGGATTGCTCCACGCGCCCGATCTTTACATGGAAAAAATTGTTGTTGGGCCGTCCTGCAAAGGGGCTGTCGATCTGGATTCACCGGTTTCGGACAACCTCACGGCAATTGCGAAACGGCTGGATCGTGATGTGGAAGATTTAGTTGTGGTGGTCCTGGACCGGCCGCGCCATGAAAAATTGATCGCAGATATTCGCGCTACGGGTGCTCGTATTCGCTTGATCGGCGATGGAGACCTTTCCGCAGGAATTTCCGCGGCCGTCATCGGCACTGGCGTTCACGTCGTCATGGGCACGGGAGGCGCACCTGAAGGCGTGTTGACGGCCGCCGCTCTTCGTTGCCTGAACGGAGAAATTCTTGCGCGACTTGTTGTATCCAAGCCCGAACATGAAGAGCGCATCGCCAAGATGGGAATCAAGGACGGCAAGCGCATTTATCGCACCGAAGACCTGGCACCCGGCAAGAAAATTATTTTCGCCTGCACAGGCGTGACGGATGGAAACCTGTTGCGGGGCGTTCGCTTCTTCGGCGAAGGTATCCGTACGCAATCGCTCGTGGTCACGCTGGACGAGCGCCAGGTGCGTTTCGTGGACACGGTGACACTTGATAAGCGCCCTGACGTCAAGGTTCGCTTCGCTTAGCAGAAAACTTTTTCCTGCCCTTCAGATATCGACCTGGATCGTTGAACGAAAACTCGCCGCCCCGGCGGCGAGCTGCCTCTTCCACAAGGATCAAACAACGCGTATTTCATTGCGATCCTCCTGTATAGTATCCGTTTAGCTTTGCTATTGATTAATGGTAGCGCAAATTACCTCAATAGGGATAAGATTGCCGCGATTCTAGGTTTGCCAATTCCTGTTTCAATTGAGGAGACTACTGTGAGCCGCCGTTCATCCGGCTACTTTGCAGTTGTTCTGTTCCTACTCTCTCTACCCCTCGGAAACCTGCGTGCGCAAGGAGTGTGCGACGCGGGAAATGGCTCGCTCAACCCAGCGCTACCTGAGGCCATCACGCCCGCGGGAATCATTCTGGAATTCTCCCGCAATGAGGCGAAATTCAAGACAGCGCGCGAACGATACGGCTTCACGCTGGATATTTCCGTGCAAACTCTGGACAATTACGACCGGGTCGATGGGCAATACCAGCAGGTTTCGGAATTCACGCTAAACGACATTGGCAAGCGTGTGGAAAATACAACTTTTGCACCGGAGAGCACCCTTCGGAAATTATCACTTTCGCAGGACGACCTGGACGATATTCGCCAGCGTATACCTTTCCCTCTCACTCCGGAGGAACTGCCGCATTTTTCCATTACTTATGTCGGCCGGCAGCGAGTGGATCAGTTGAATACCTACGTGTTCGATGTTGTTCCCAAAGACAAGAAGAAAGATACGAAAGTTTTTGTGGGGCGCATATGGGTGGACGACCTGGACCTGATGATCGTGAAAACCTGCGGCAAGCCCCGCGAAAACCAAAATGCGAATTTCGCCAAGAAGAATCAAATGGTCAGCCTCACTCCCGTCTTCGTCACCTACCGGGAACAGATTGACGACAAGTTCTGGTTCCCCACCTATTCGCGAGCCGATGAATTGTTGCGGTTTCCCAGAGGTTTCGTCCACATTCGCGAAGTGGTGAAGTACACCGACTACAAGCTCTTGCCCAAAAAGTAGATTTGGCCGGAATTCACTTTTCCGGTTAAGCTGGCGGCATGCCCGCGCCTTGCGAATTGCGGACCGCTCGCCTATTGCTTCGCCTCCACAAGCAAGAAGATATTCCCGACCTCGTTCGGCTGGCGGGAGCCAGGGAAATCGCTGCCACGACTCTCGGCATTCCGCACCCATACATCGACGAAGATGCACGCAGATTTCTGGAAAAGTCCGCGGACGATTTTCGCTCGGGGCGCTCTGTGTCTTTTGCCATTTGCAAGCTGCCCGGCGGTGAACTCTGCGGCGGGGCGGGCCTTGACATTTCAGAGACGCACCAGCGCGCGGAACTCGGCTACTGGATCGGCGTTCCGTATTGGAGAAAAGGCTACGCAACAGAAGCGGCGCGGGCCATGCTCGAATTCGGATTTAAAAACCTGGGATTACACAGAATTCACGCACACTATTTTGCCGAAAACACGGCGTCGGGCCGTGTCCTGGAGAAAATCGGGATGCGCTCGGAAGGCCGCCTCAGGAATCATTTCCAGAAATGGAACCGTTTCATTGACGTAGAAAATTGCGGAATTTTGTCGGAAGAATTTCGAGAAGCCGAGCGCCGCCGAAGCGAGAGCTCCAACGAAAGCGTGCCTCCTGGAAGCACCGGAAGCTTGAGCGATGGCGAGCCCGTTCGCCGTAGCGATGTTTCCCGCGAAGGCGAATAGCGGCGCGAACTCTTCATCAAGCAAGAGTCCGCGCCGTTCGCTGAATTTTCTTTTCTTTAGCCGACTACCGGTGGCCCATCGCAGCTGGGTGCATCCGTCGCGCCAGTTGTTCGACTCGCGAGACCTGGGGCTGTGCCAACGGGCGCACTGCTCCATTGCCGTTTGAGACGTGGTCGCTGATCGCGGCCAGACGCTTCAGAATCGATTGCCACTGTTCCCAGTCGAGCTGCCGTAGGAAAGGCCGCAACCCCTGGATGAACGGATCTTCCAGAAGAGCTTCGCCGTTCGTTTCCGGAACGAAGAAACGGTTCAGACCAACGCCAAGCGCTTCGGAAATTTTCTCCAGCGTTCCGAGGCTGGGCGTCATCTGTCCGCTTTCGATCCGTGACAGATACGACCGGGATACGCGCGAGCGGGCTTGAAGTTGGCTTTGCGTCATCCCGCGCGACTCGCGCAATTGCCGGATGCGTTGACCAATATTCTCCACCGTCTCGCGGTTCGGCCATTTCTCGAAGAGTTGCCGATCGTCGCCTGGAAGCTCCTGCGGCTCAGGAGGAGGAATTAAAAATTCCACCTTTGGCGGCAGCAAGCGTAGGCACCGGCGGCAATTCCCCGTGCGGGTGCGATACTGCACAAGCCCGCAGGTCTTGCAACGGATTACTTCTCGGTCGAGATCAATATCCATAGCGACCTTGTTTCCGTTCGTTACGTTTATTGCGTTCGTACTATTTTGTTCCGACACCGGGGCTCCTCGCAGACTATTCCGGCATGCGGATGAAAGGGACTTCGGGCGTGGGGAAGGCAGCAGCAGGCGCGAACGACATAATGGGGGTAACCGAATCCCGTGTCAAGAGTTTTCTCCACACATTTATTCAAATCGGTCAATTCCGGAAATCCTTTAGAAGTATTTTAAGAATTACTGACTTTCGGATGAGAAGAAACTGTAAGGCGTTGCCCGGTTGAGGTATTCTTCGATTTACTTTGATCAAGATGAAGATTTTTTCATGCGAGCGAAACCACGGATTTACAATCCTTTTACAGGGGATCAAACCGCACCGCCCTGGATTCAAGGCACTTACAAAAATGAACTCCTAGCTATTCCATATTTTGTGTCTCGGGAGAAAAAATGCCGACTAGGAATGACGCCTGGACTTTACTTTGCGAGTATACCCAGAATGAAAGCTTGCGTAAGCACGCGCTGTCCGTGGAAGCCTGCGTCCGCGCTTATGCTCGCAAATTTGGCGCCGATGAGGAACTGTGGGGACTGACTGCATTGCTGCACGATTTCGATTACGAACGCTGGCCCAACGATGCGCACAGCCCGACGCAGGAGCATCCTGCGGGCGGGGCGGCGATTCTGCGCGAACGCGGCTATCCGGAGGAAATGATTCGCGCGATTGTCTCGCACGCCGACTATTGCCAGGTCGCTCGCGAAACTCCGCTCGAGCACACCCTCTTCGCGTGCGATGAGCTTGCAGGATTCCTGACGGCGTGCTCGCTCGTCAAACCGGGCAAAAGTATTTTCGAAGTCGAAGCCGATTCCGTGAAACGCAAACTGAAGGATAAGGGATTCGCTCGCGGCGTGAATCGCGAAGATGTCCGCAAAGGCGCGGACGAATTGGCCATTCCGATCGAAGAGCACATCGCCTTCTGCATTGCCGCTATGCGCGAAGCGGCCGACGCACTGGGCCTCCGTGGAACTCAAGCCCCTAACGCCCCTTCAGTGGGATAGTCTTCCGTTCTTGGAATTTGGGCCAAGTCAGGCCTGAACGTACGCGAACGAACACGCTTTACGCGCTGCAGAAAAAGTAAGCGGTATTCTGCCATTCCGAGCAGAGCGAGGAATCTCTCTTCGATTTAACTGGAAGAAAAGAAGGACAGATTCCGAGCGGAGCGAGGAATGACACGATGTTGAAGATTTGCGCGAAGCGCGGATCGATCTCCGATGCAGACCGACTCGGTCATTCAACTTAAACACGCCGCGAAGACTGGTCTTGCCGCTGTCCTGGCCTACTACTTGGCCCACTTCCTACAATTGCCGGAAAGTTATTGGGCTGCCATCTCGGCCATCATCGTCATGTATTCGGATGTCAGCAGAACGATTAGCGCATCCGTCCACCGCTTGGTAGGAACGGCGATAGGTGTGTGCATCGGAGGGGTGTTTGCCGCGCTGTTTGGCGAAAAATTGTGGGCCTTTGGAGTTGCAGTCACGATTACCGTCCTCATCTGTGGCCTCCTGGGTTTCGAGGATGCCGCACGGATGGCTGGAGTTGCAGTTGCCATTGTGACGCTCACAAGCCACCCGGGGCACCCATGGATTGCGCCACTTCACCGCTTCCTTGAAGTTTCCTTCGGCATCGTGATTGGCGTTCTAGTTTCAGCGCTAGTCTGGCCGAACAGAGTTCTGAAAAACTCCTAACCCCAGGAAATTGTTTTAGATATTGCGAATCTTCCCGGCAAAAATATCGGCTGGAAAGCAAAAAGCAGCGTGCGCAAACTACGCACGCTGCTTTTTTCGAAACAATGAAACAAAAGGATCCCGAAAATTACCGCGCGGCCCTCGGAGAAGTTTGATCGACGGACGATGCAGCAGCGGGTGGGTCCGTTCGAATCAGGGAATCTGCATCCTTAATACTGCCGCCCATCAAGTCAGTCCTGAGCTCGAATTTTTGGCGAGGGAATAGTTCCACTTCCGTTTCAAATGTTCGGTAACCCGGCAAAGCAATCTTAAAACGGTGTTTTCCCGGGACCACCAGCATGGCATGTTCAACGCCGTAATATTCATCGACCGTTCCCACATAATAATCGTCGAGGAACACTGCCGCCCTGCCGGGTTGAATGTTTAGCCTGACCTCGGAACTGGTCTTCAGATCCGGGTAGATAAAGCGTGAATCCCGCTCCATGGCCACACGCACGGGAGTCACCTGCTTCGGTTCGATGACGACTTTCCTGTTGTAGTCAAAATAGCCCGCTTGCCGCACAATGAGCGCGTGCTCTCCGGGCAAAAGCTTCAGCCTGTTTCCACCCTTTAGTTCACCCAGGTAGCCGACGTACTGTCCGTCGATCCACACCCCGGAAGTCTTCGCAACTTTTGTGGTTGGTGTCAGTTGAAGTTGGCCCATCACATTTTTTTGGGCTTGAACATTCGATCGGAAAGAAAACAATCCGGAAATGCCCAGTAACGCCATCAAAAAGATGGCTTTTCTAGTGCATCGCATTTAACCCCCCTAAGTACCAGTAGTACCGTGCTGGGTAAGATAGAAATTGTCGCACAATGGCCATAATTAGCAAGCTTTTCCATTTCCCTTGGAGGGCAACCGTGAGCTGTCCATGGGCAGGGCCTGGCGAAGGATATTTAGCATTTTTGTTCAATGACATTTCTAGTTTGACCTCTACTCCCATACTGCTATTTTGAGCCGCGGCGTGGCCCTGTTATCATTACCTGGCTAAGGCAAACATGCAGATATTTCCCATTACCCGACGGAAGACGTACGGCGTGAAGGTCGGCCAGTACCAGGTCGGCGGCGGCGCGCCGGTGGTCGTCCAGTCGATGACCAATACCGATACGGCTGACATTGCTGGGACCGTGGCGCAGTGCAAGGAATTGGCTGACGCCGGCTCCGAGCTCGTGCGCATTACGGTGAACATGCCGGAGTCGGCGGCAACCGTGGCGGAAATTGTGGCGCGGCTGCGCGATCTTGGCTGCATGGCCCCGATTATTGGGGATTTCCATTACAACGGGCACGTCCTGCTGACGAAATATCCCGATTGCGCCAAGGCGCTGGACAAGTACCGCATCAATCCCGGCAATGTGGGCGCGGGCGCGCGGCGCGATGAACAGTTTTCCACCATCTGCAAAGTGGCTGTGGACAACGGTAAGCCGGTACGCATCGGCGTCAACGGCGGCTCGCTCAATCAAGAGTTGGTGATGCGCCGCATGCAGGAAAATACGGACCGCGACCTCGGCCTCAGCTCGGAAGACATCATCAATAATTGCATGGTGCAGTCCGCCATCGAGTCGACCGAGCTCGCGCTGGAATGTGGCCTACGCAATGATCAAATTATTATTTCCTGCAAGCTCTCGAACCCGCAGAACCTGATTAAGGTCTACCGAGAACTCTCCCGCAAAACCCAGCAACCCTTGCATCTAGGGCTCACGGAAGCGGGCATGGGCACCAAAGGCATTGTTTGGTCCTCGGCAGCGCTGGGTATTTTGCTGCAGGAAGGCATCGGCGACACGATTCGCATTTCGCTCACGCCGCGCCCCGGCGGAGACCGCCGCGAAGAAGTTTACGCCGCGTGCGAACTGCTTCAGTCACTCGGCCTGCGTTCCTTCGCTCCAAGCGTGACGGCCTGCCCCGGCTGCGGCCGCACCACCAGTACGACTTTTCAGGAACTCGCCGAGCGCATTCAGGATTACATTCGCGAAAGCATGCCGCAATGGAAGCAGCAGTACGAGGGCGTGGAGGAAATGACGCTCGCCGTGATGGGCTGCATCGTGAATGGCCCTGGCGAATCGAAGGCCGCCAACATTGGCATCAGTCTTCCAGGCACGGGCGAAGAGCCCAGCTGCCCGGTGTACATTGACGGCAAAAAATCCGTCACGTTGCATGGCAATTACGATGAACTGTCAATCGCGTTCCGCAAGCTGGTTGACGATTACATTCAATCCAGATACGCGCCGAAAGACTCCGCAACGGCTTCCACTTCCTCAGACTGACCTTCCATTTTCGCTTCTCGATGGATTCTTAAAAAAGAGGTAAACTGAAATTGTCCCCGCCGAGGAGGATGTATGAGGAAATTGAGTTTTTCAATCGCGGCGGTAATTGCAATCTTCATCGCGTATTCTTCGCAGGCAGCGGAGAAACCTCGCCCCGCACAAGCTGACCAAAAGCAACCTGTAAAGGTTTGGACGAATGAAGACATGGATCAGCTTCGCGCGCGCGGATTGATTTCCATTGTTGGTCAGGAACCCCCTGCAACAGCTGCGCAAACTCCGGCCACTTCGTCCGGACCTGAGTATCCTGTGTACGAATCAAGGTTTGACGATCCCAACTGGTACGCCGATGTAGCGGCTGATTTGCGAGCCGATCTCGAAAGGCGCGAAGCGGCTCTACAAGACGAACAAAAGGCAATTGCGCTGGCCGCTGACCGAATCACGCAACCGGGAGTTGCGCTGGATCAACCAAGCCTGGGCGTTACGCCCGAGGCGGCAGTCCAAATTCTTCAAGATCAAGTACAGGAAGTGCAAAACTATCTGGATGAGCTTAGCGATCTGGCTCGCCAGCATGGCATTGAGCCGGGAGTGCTTCGCGGCTGAGGCCTATACTACCAGAAGCGGTACGTGAATTTTGCGTAGGCGCTGCGCTTCATCAGGGATGAATTTACGAGGGTCAGTTGATCCATCGATTCCAGATGCGTGTCTCTCAATAGGTTTTGCCCCACGAGACTAATTTCTCCACGTTCCGCAAATTTCCATCTTAATTGCGTATCGATGCGCGTATAGGACGGAACACCTTGCACGGGAAGGGCGCTGACGAAATACGCACTGGCGTCCCACAGTAATCCGTGCGACAGGTCAACATGAGAACGCAGTTGCACCTGATTCTGTGGGCTTGAACCTTGATCTTCCGCCACGGATGACGTGTCCTGACTGGTCGGCTTCAGATGCAGATGCATTTCCAAAAATGCATACCCGGGGCTCACCGTCCAACGATCCGTCAATTTGAAATTCATGGAAATTTCGCCGCCGTCCGTCGAGCCATACATCATGTTGCCAAAAGTAATGGGTACAAGATATCGAGCGGGCGCGGGAATCGGCTGAAACACTCTTGCGCCTGGCTCCAGCGATTGCAAATGGTCGTAACGATTGAAAAATGTGGAAACGTCGACGGAAAGTCGTGAATTCGGTTGCGTGCGAAATCCCGCTTCGTATGCCACTACATGCTCGTCCATAAATTTCGGATTGCCGAACAAAACCACTTCCACGGGCGTGTTCGACCCTCCTGGATCGGGGAATGCCGCGAGTGCAGCATTGAGGTCAGTGTCTCTTCGATCTGGACTGCGTGAAGCGCGTGAAACCGCTGCCCAAATGGTCATCGTATTGTTAGGTGTCCAGGCCAATCGCACGCTCGGATCGAAATCGTAGCCGGTAAAGTAGCTGTTCTCCACCTTCGTACCCGCTGTCAAAAACAAGCGATTTGGCTGAAGGGCAATTGTGTCTTGCGCGAATATTGTGAAAAGCTGAAGTGTCGTGTCGCTTGGATTGAACG
>DATHNC010000130.1:0-79984 GCA_035486415.1 Saccharimonadales bacterium (SeqCode) | reverse complement strand
GTTTGTAACTTCTTGGAATCTAGGAAGGCGCATGAGGAAGAGCCGGTCTTCAACGTAAATGCCGAGGGTTTTCGTTGGGAAAAACAGCAAAAGGAAGATGACGTTAATGATAATTCGGTAGAAAGCTTCCTTCGACCTGCGTGTTAGCCCCAGAATTAGGCTTACAAAGAAACTTGCGAGAAAACAAAAAAAGGATAAGGAAACAAGCAGAATACTAAATTCATAAGAGAACGTGATCGACCAGAGAAGAGACGCTAGAAATGCGATCCCGGCGAGAAATGTCCACTTGTACCGTGATAAATTGTTCGCCATAAGTAAGTCTGGTCACAGGGAAGTCGAATTTGTGAACCGTTGAGAACAAGCTCCTATCGGCTTACGACAAGTGCAAGCATATTGCAGATTAATATAAAATCATCCTCCAACTCGACCTAATCTCGATATTTTTCGCGCAGGCGCGGGGTGAGCCGCAGCATCAATTGCACGCGCTCGACTTCGTTCAGCCAATCGGACAGCGTTGCGTCAATCTCATCTTTGTCAGGAGCGACGATTCCCGTAGGACACAGCGGGCCCAGCTTGGCGCGGGCAATGGCTCGATAACGGTTGATGGTGCGATCGCCGGCGGTGGCGCACCATTCGTTGTCTTCCGATAAAAATATGACAATGGGAACTCGGCTGCCTGCATTTATGCGTATTTCGGGAGGCAGTTCGCTTTCCTTGGGGCGCTCGACAAAACGCAAATGGATTTTTGCGGGATTGGTTTCGGCAATGCGGTAAATCAAAGGGCACTGTTGGACGCAATCGCCGCACCAGATGCCGCTGAAGACCAGAATTTTCATTTCGCGAACGAAGCCGCCGACGAGTTGCTTCTGAGATTCTGTCAGGTGGGCGGCGTCATAGACTTGAGTCCAGCGGCGGCGTTGTTCTTCCGTGCCGGTTTGGAGATAACGGTCGTAGGCGACGGCCGAAGCGAATTTTTCGGAGAGGTTTAGGCCGTTTGTCATGTTTGACGGAATATCTCCTGTACTCCTCCATTCAATCCATTGGGTGGTACAGAAGAACACGTTCCAAAAGCTAGAAAAAGCAACTTTCTGTCATTCCGAGCGAAGCGAGGAATCTCTCTTCGGTTTAGATTAAGAAAGCAATGGAAAGAGAGATTCCTCGCTTCGGTCGGAATGACAGAATAAACTACTTTTTCCACCACTGTGAAGCCTGTTCTACCTTTTCGTGCCTGCGTCTTTTTCCAGTTGCTCAAGTTCTTTTACCAGTTGTTCTGCTTGATCGCGGATTTGGCGCACGCGGCCGGCTAAGGCCGCGGCATCATTCCCCGGCGACGCAGCAGGAGCGGGTTGACCCGTGACAATCGCTCCGGGCGCGGCTTTCCCCGGCAATCCGCCTCCCACTAATTCGGCGAGGGCCTGGTCGAAAGTGTCGCGATAAATCAGGCGATCGCCCATGGCGAGCACAACTTTTTTCAGTTGCGGCATCCGCGCTTCATTCGCCTGAATGTATATGGATTCGACATACAGGAAGCCGCCGGTCACCGGCAGCGAAATAATATTTCCGCGCAGGACGTGCGAGCCTTGCTGGTTCCACAGCGTCAGGTCCTTGGAAATATTCTGGTCCTGATCGATGCGCGATTCGATCTGCATGGGGCCGTAAATTAATTGTTGCTTTGGGAGCTGGTAAAAAATCAGATTTCCCAGATGATCGCCGTCGCAGCGAGCGGCCATCCAGCCGATCAAGTTATCTTTGCCACGCGGCGTAAAAGGTAGAATCAGCAGGAACTCGGGCGATTTTTCTCCCGGCAAAGTGGCCACGACGTACGTCGCCTGCACATTTTCAGGTTGCGCGGATTGCCCGGACAGATTGTGCGCGATGTCCCAGATGTCTTCCTTGTTATAAAAAACTTGAGGGTCGTGCATGTGGAAGGTGCGGTAAGCCTCTGCCTGCGCCTGAAACAAGGCTTCGGGATAGCGCGCGTGGCGGCGCAGATCCGCGGGCATGTCCGAAGCAGGCAGAAATAATTTCGGAAAGAGATGCTCGTACGACTGGATGATGGGATCGTTCGGATCGAAAACGTAGAGCGAAATTTTTCCGTTGTAGGCGTCCACCGTTGCTTTAACCGCATTGCGCATATAATTCACGCCATCCGGCAATCCGGGCACGGGAATCGTGGCGGAATACGGATGCAACTGGGAGGTCGTGTACCCATCCACCATCCAAACCAATCGGCCGTCGTCGGTAATGACGAGATAAGGATCCTGATCCCAGTCGAGGAAGCCCGCAAGGTAACGCAATCGTTCCTGGACGTTGCGGTGAATCATCATGCGGCTTTCGCCCTTGAGGTAACTGGTGAAAACGATGTTCGGCTCGCCTTCGGAAATGGCCGCCGCAGTTTTTAAGAGGAGCGACCCGACCGGAAACCCTCCCGTGCCTTGATACGTGGAATATTTATTCTGATCGCCAGACGGATAATCAAACTCTTCTCGCGCCGTGTGGACGAAAACCGGATCCTGCGTTTTTTCTCCGTAATAAATTTCGGGCCTCGTCAGTTGAAAGCCCGGCGCTTTGATTTCGGGTGGAGCATTTTCGATCAACAGGACGGGTAGGCCGTCTGGCGTAATTTTATTGACCTCGGACATGACCGCGCCAAATCCATGCGTGTAAATAAATCGCGGATTAATCCAGCTCTGGCTGGCTTCCGCCGATAACTGGTTGACGTCGATTTCGCGCGGCGACAGCAAGACCTGCTTGATGCGGCCATTGGGGAAGTAGCGATCTACATCCGTGTCAGGAAAAGTGTAATAGGGGCGCAGTGCCTGAATTTGCGTGATTGTTGCGTTGTAGGCGCGCAAATCCCACAGGCGGACATTGTCCAGGAGCGTGGCATCCTGCACGGGATCCACGTTCGCCTGCTTGGCCGGAACGAATGCAAGTTCCTGCGCATTGCGGTTCAGGCCAAAAGCAATGGACGTCGCGTCGATATGCCGCTCGATATACGGCCGCTCAATCGAAATTTCATTTGGCCGTACATAAACAGCATGGACAAGAATCGGCAAAGCAATTTGCAGAATAAAAAAGCCGGCCACAATCGATACGGCCCTTTTGTACTGGCGCATCCACACCAATGGCAGAGCGCCGAGCGAAACAGCGATGAGCAGCCAACGCAGGGGAAGCGTGACTTTTTCGTCGACGTAATCTGCCCCGGTCATGAACGCATGCGAGTTGAGCAGAAGTTCATAATTGCCGAGATAAATCCACACGGCGAAACCCAGCAATACGATGACCGTAAGAATTCGCACAAAACCAGCCCGGCTTGCTCCAGGCAGCAACAGGGAACCAGGTTCGATCGTCAGAGTCCTGTGGTCGCCCCTATCGAGAGCGCCATAGCGGAATCGTTCCGCCAGTTGCCAGCCGCGCGCCGTGGCCCAAAAAACCAGCGCGCAAAGAATGGCCAGGACGAAAACAAAGCCAAGCACCTGACCATAAAAGGGTAAGTCGAAAAGGTAAAAAGGCAATCCGCGGGAAAAAACTTGATCCTTCCAGGCATCGGCAGGCGCGGCCAAACCGCGCGAGCCGAAGAAGCGCATCACCGTCCAGTAATCAATGCTGCTCGACGCAAACAGTATCGCAACCACCGCCAATCCAATAGGGATGAGCATGGAATAAATGCGGTGATCGCGCTTCAGAATCCCTGTAAAGTGCAGGCCGCGTGCGTGAGCGATCCATAAGGCAAAGAAAGCAATGACCGAGCCCGCTGCAGCTGGCGCGATGCTGTACCAAAGCATTCCCACCCACGTATTTACCTGGCCAAGTTCTTTCCACCAGTTGTACTCAATAACGAAGTCGGCAGCGGTGGAGCTGGCCCAGAGAACAACAATCGATAAAACTACAAAAATGATCAGGTTTCGAATTTGAGATGGGCGCATAGGGGGCAGTTTTAATCTGTCAAGCAAT
The DNA here is from genome assembly GCA_035486415.1 of Saccharimonadales bacterium (SeqCode). GTDB lineage: Bacteria > Acidobacteriota > Terriglobia > Acidiferrales > UBA7541 > Palsa-360. The sequence goes on along the minus strand of DATHNC010000130.1, from coordinate 76,027 downwards.
TGCATTGCCCCGAAATGGAACTGTTCTATAGGGCGCAATGCCACGAAAGAAATCCAAACCCTTTTAGATCGTATCACATGCCCTATGTGGAAAGAGCACTTGGCCGAAAGTCAAAAATAAATGGCGGAACGAATAGAGGTCAATCAAACAGTAAATCTTTTCCACACACTATTTGTCTTGTTTGGACCTAACCTTAACTCATTAAAATTAAATGACTTTTGCAGGATTAGGGCTAGTCCGGAATGCCGGCACGTAGATATGTATACCGTGCAACACGTTTTATTTATTACTCAGGTGGACACAGCGGCTGAACGTCCGAATTGACCCGATTTGTGACTCCCATTAGGTTGTTTGTGAAGAGGTTTACAGTCAGCTAAGTAATGTCCTACTAGTAACTAGGCAATTCCGCGAGCGTCGGAATCGTAAATGCAGATTTGCGTCCACTGAGGGTGGACCCCGTGCGCCCTATCGGCGCATCAGGGGCGGCGCGTCCCTCGCTCGCCTATCAAGGAGCATTCCGCAGCCATGAAATTCCTATTGAAGTCCGCTTATCTCGTATCCGTGCTGTCGTTAACTCTGATGATATCTTCCTGCTACCCGGCGCATTCAGGGTCGGCGGGCTCGCTCAGTAGCGGAGGCAGTGGTACCGGCGGCACTGGAGGAAGCGGCGGGACTGGTGGCAGCGGTGGGACTTCCACTACTTTTACGATTGGTGGATCGGTACTCGGCATCCTTGGGACCGGCATGGTCCTGGAAGATAACGGCGGGGATAACCTGCCAGTCACAGCCAATGGCACATTCACGTTCAAGACCGCAGTGGGTGGCGCATACGTCGTCACCGTGTTAACGCAACCTACCAACCCTGCGCAAACTTGCAGCATCTCGAACGGCACGGGGACTGCCACGGCCAACGTTAGCAACGTTCTGATCAATTGCGGCACGACGGGCCTCACAATCGGCGGTTCAGTTTCCGGCCTTATTGGGACCGGGCTTGTGATTCAGAACAACGGAGGTGACAATTTCTCGGTCGCCGGGCAAGGAAACGTCCCCTTTACTTTTTCGGCCCCGGTTACTGGCGGGACTGCTTATGCCGTGACAGTTTTTAAACAGCCTTCGAACCCGCCGCAGGTGTGCTCCGTCGTCAGTGGTAGTGGTACCGCGACCTCGAATGTGACTAACGTGGAGGTCATCTGCACGCAACCTGGTTTCAAAATCAGCGGATCGGTTGTTGGCCTGGTAGAGGGTCCTGGCGATACTCTGGAATTACAAGACAACGCAGGTGACAATTTATTTGTAACGGGAGACACCACATTCACCTTTCCCACACAGGTTACGAATGGCGGCATTTACAACGTACAAACATTCTTAGAGCCCTCCAGCCAGCCGCTGCAGGCTTGCAATGATTTCTTCTATACCGGCATTGCTCTCACCAACGTCAGCACCGTCCTCGTTGATTGCCAACACAACGATTGGGGATGGGATTCCTGGTACATTGGTGGCACAACGAAGGCGAACAATTATTCTGCGGTTACGACACCGCTTTTCCCCCCCAACGAGGTCTATCCGCCCAACCTGAGTACTCCGGGCGGGAGGGATTTCGCAGCGTCCTGGACCGACAAACAAGGGCGAAGATGGCTCTTTGGCGGAGAGGGTTACCCGTATCCGAGCCCGATAGCCAATCAGCTCCCGTCCCTTATGAACGACCTTTGGGTGTATGACCCAAATGTTGGAGGCTGGGTCCCCGCGAACCTCCCAATCTTTGCAAATCAAGGGTCGAATCCCCCTGTCGTTCAGGTGCGTGTCGATCAGCTCGAGTTTGAGGATGTTCCGACCACATCTTCCCCAGGATCGCGCTGGGGTAGCTCAAGCTGGACCAGCAATGCTGGCGATTTGTACCTATTTGGTGGCCAGGGAATCGATAGTCAGTTCGGCGATTCACTTCTTAACGACCTATGGAAATGCACTCCCCCTCTCCCTCCCCCCGCCGGCTCGACCGTTGATTCTGGGGGTGCAGGGACAAGTTCCTGCCCTTGGACACTGGTGGGAGGCTCGACCGTAGGCAACACAAAAGGCACTTATGGCACTCAGGGATCCCCTGGAGGAAACCCGGGAGGAAGATGGGCCGCTGCAACGGCCACAGACCCATCCGGGAATTTTTGGCTTTTTGGCGGTCAGGGTTTGGATTCCGCAGGCACGACCGGTTTGTTGAATGATCTCTGGGAATACAATTCCGGGTCAAATCAATGGACGTGGATGGGGCCTGCCCCTTCGAACGCTGCCAATCAAAATGGCAATTACGGCCAGTTAGGAACACCAACCGGCACTACAGCACCGGGTGGGCGCCAGGCAGGAGTCCTGTGGGCAGATGCCTCCGGCAACATTTGGTTGTTCGGTGGTTTCGGACTCGATTCGGTCGGGACTGGCACCAATGGTCCTCCACCGGCCGGAGCGATCCTGAACGATCTTTGGGAATTTAATATTACGACCAAGCAATGGACATGGGTGTCGGGGGCAAACCTGGCAAATCAGACCGGCAGCTATGGCGCACAGGCAGAGACCAACCTGAGCACCGGTGCGGCTGGAAATGCTCCGGGGTCGCGTTGGGGTGCAGTTGGCTGGACCGATGCCAATAACAATCTCTGGTTGATTGGTGGGTGGGGGTACGGAACCTCGACTACGGATCCGACTGGCTTCCTGAATGATATCTGGGAATATCAGCACAGCTCCGGACAGTGGATTTGGTGGAAGGGGATTAGCAATGCAAACCAAAACACTGTATTTGCGATTAAGGATGCCGCCGGTGTAAATGGCAATGTGCTGTTTATCCAAAACGTCGTCGGGGGACGCCGCGGCTCTGCAATATGGGGGCCAAATTCACTGGGTTACATTCACGTCTTCGGCGGTGAAGGTTACGATTCAACGAATGGCGCCCCTCCCGGGTATCTCAACGATAATTGGACTTATCTGCCATTTCCTAACTAGCTTGAGCCGCCGCTGTTCCGGCCAGGTTTCATTGGATTTGCAATCAGTGGACTCTGGCCGGACTGCTGCAAAACCATCTTAAGTGAAAATTGGAGTGCGCAAGGCGGAATTGGAGGTCGGACGCAAAATTGTCCGGCCTTTTTCCTATGTCGGTGGGTAATATCATGCTGTGGCCATTCGCATTTTATCGAGAAAACGTAAACTATTTCTTTCCTGTGATTTCTTCCACGAGCCGATTGGCCTGATAAATTCTTCGCAGCGCTTCCACAATGCCAGCGGAGTGAACCGCGACGGCGCGCGATTCTTTGTCCGTATAAATGTAATCCAACACTAGCGACTGAATATTTCCGTCGAAAATAATTCCCACGATTTCGCCTTGGCGGTTGATCACTGGACTGCCTGAGTTTCCTCCAATAATGTCTGCAGTGCTTACAAAATTGAAAGGGGTCGAAAGATTGAGCTGCGCTTTTCGTTCGGTCCAGATCTTTGGGAGATCGAACGGTTCCTTGTTGTCATGCTCAGCCGCGTGCTGATATGTGCCGCCGAGCGTTGTGGCCCAGGGAATTTTTTCCCCGTTCTCGGAATAGCCTTTCGCTTCTCCGAATGCGAGCCGCAGAGTAAATGTCGCGTCCGGATAAACGCTCGACCCATAGACCGCAAAGCGCGCATTGGCGATCTTGCTGTAAGCCTGGCGCTGTGGCTCGTCCACTTGCTGTTCAAAAGTCTGGCGAATTTTTCGAGATTCGGGATCGATCGCGCGGGCCAGCTGAATCATCGGGTCAGTTGATTCCTGGATGGCCTTTATTCCGCCGTCCGCGAGGCGTTTGCGCACGGCAACGTCTTTGAGGGAAGTTCCTCGAACCAATTCTGACGCGCGTTCCTGCGGAGATTTTCCGGCGAGGACCAACCGAACAGTTTTATTTTCTTCGCCCATCACTTCGGCGAGCATTCCGAGAGAATCCGCGAGCTTCACGGTTTCCAGATCCTCGTATATGGGTGCATCGGAAAAGAGCTGGAGCTTCAGGGAACTGAGGCCGGCGTCAGAATATTCGCGCAGTCGCTCGCCATTAGGCTTTTGCGTTTCTTCGGCGAGGCGCACCAGGTTGATAGCGATACTAAAGAGATCGCTATCGAACGCCATCCCGGATCTTTGCGGCCCTATGGCGAAAAAATTATACTCGTCGCGAATCTGAATCATCGTTTTGAGTGTTGCGGTAACTTCATCCCAACCGTCGCCATCCGCCTGACTAAGTTTCGTATCCTTCGCCACCGCATCGCGCAATTCTTTTTCTTCCGCGCGTTTTTTCTCCATGATGGCCGGGTCTTGCAGGCCAGCCAGCCTTCCAAGCAACGCTTTGCGGCTGTTTCTGATTCCGAACAAATCTTGTTCCGCGCGGCGGGCGTTTTCGGCGCTGCGTTCGGCATAGTTGTCGAGCAGCACTTCGCGGCGTCGCAAAAGATTGAGCGTGCCGGGAACAGCGTAGTCGCGTTGATAGAGCAGATTGGCAACCGTGTCGCCACGCTCCGTACGGCCGGGATGTCCTGAGACGAAGATCAAATCGCCTTCCGCAGCGCCCGATTCACTCCATTTCAAATAATTGTCCACGTGCACAGGCTTGTCATTTTCATAGACACGGAAAAAACAGATGTCAAGATCGTAGCGGGGATATTCAAAATTGTCGGGATCGCCGCCAAAAAATGCGATGGATTTCTGTGGGGCAAAAACGAGCCGAACATCCGTGTACTGCTTGTACCGATATAGCTGATACTCGCCGCCGTTGTAAAGCGTAACCACGTCGCTGCGCAAACCCGTTTTGTCATGCGATTCTTTTTCGATCTTGTTGACCTCCGCGCGCCGTGCCTTTTCCGCCGCCGCGTCATCCATTCCCAGTTGCACGGCTCCTGCAACGCGCGCTGACACATCCTCGATACTCATCAGGACGTTCAATTCCAGATCAGGGCATTTCGGTTCTTCCGGATTGGATTTGGCTTCAAAACCATTCGCCACATAATTCTTTTCTTTCGTGCTCATTTTTTGTAGGCATCCAGAGCCCACATGATGATTAGTCATGACCAGCCCGTCCGCGGAAACAAAAGATCCAGAGCCGCCATTATCGAACCGCACGGAAGATTTTTGGACGTGTTCCAGCCATGCAGCCGTCGGCTGAAAATGATATTTGTCCTGCAGAATTTTTGTGGGAGGATTGTTGAACAGCCACATGCCTTCATCCGCGCGCAGGGAAATCGAGGGCAGCAGACAGAGCATTGTCAGCAGGCAGAACGCGGAGGGGAAGAGAAGCGCTCGGACATTGGAATGCGCGGTTTTAATTTTAATTCGCGGCAAACTGACCATTTGCAAGGATTTCATTGAAGGATGCCTCATCGATAAGCGTATACAAGGGTCCTAACAAGTGCAAATTTCTTGTGCGCGGGGAAAATTCTAAATTTAAAATTGCGAATCTGCCAATCCGAATGCAAAGTCTTCTCTTACGAATCTGAAATCTCAAATTTGAAATTTCAGATTTCAAATCGGATGTGCCCAATCCCAATAATTTCCCATGCTGATTCTGTATCTTCCCTGGTTTGAATCATATCTTCGTAGCTCGCGTGATCAGATAGTCCTGCCGCATAAGATTGTCTTCAAAATATTCCGCTGCCATCGCGTCATATTCGCGGCGGAATTGTTCGAGCTTCGCGGGGTCGCTTTCCCGCAACATGGCGACCAGGCGCACGATTCCGCCCGTGCTTTTTTCAGCAGCCGTCCGGTGGTGGCTGGGGCTGAGCGCAGGCACCGTCATGCGTTCAGTGCCGAAATAAATATCTTTCACCGCGGCGCCCAGGCGCTCACGGACCACGCTCGGATCGCCCCACATCGGCGGAGGAGGCACGGCCTGCGCCGGTGGCGGCATATACTTTGCCGAAAGCGCGAACATGCGTCCGACAAAAAGGTTCGGCGGCCAGGTGGAAAATGCAATCGTTCCGCCGGGCTTCAAGACGCGCAACATTTCACCAATTGCGATTTCCGGCTGCGGCGCGAAAATGTGTCCAAACTGGCTGAGGACCACATCAAAGCTCGCGTCCGCAAAGGGCAGCTTCTCAACGTCGCCCTCATTCCAATTGACATCGACTCCCGCAATGCGCCCATTCTCTCTCGCGAACTCCAGCAGTTCGGGCGTGAGGTCGAGACTCGTGACGCGCGCCCCGAGTCGCGCAGCCGTTATGGAAACTACGCCAGTTCCGCAGGCCACATCCAGCACGCTCTGGCCTGCGCGGACGCTGGCGCGTTTCACGAGCACAGCCGCGCAGGGAGTGGTATGCGTTTCGTAAGGAGTGAAATGCACCCACGCTTGCTTTTGCGCGGCTTTAAAAGACTCGAATGGATCCATCAGGTTCCCTCGCTTTGAAAAATCGAATCATTATAAATGATCTCCGGAATTTTCCGGAAGCAGCGTTCGCAGCACGGCAATTCTCATGAAGGCATGACTGTCTACACTGCCCCAAATTTGCTATATTCCACCACGGCAAATCAGCGTGAGAACGAATCGAACTCGCAGAGGTGCACCATGAATTCCGGTAAAAATATGAAACGCCTTACGCGGCGAGAATTATTGCACGGAGCAGGAGCCTTGGCGGCCGGTTGTGCGCTGTCACATATTTTCCCGGGCAGCCTGTCCGCGGCATCATTGGCTCGGCCGGCGGCAGCGCTTCCAATCGATGGCGTTGAGCAGGCCCGTCATCGTTTCGAAAAAGTTCCGATCGAGACTGTGAAGCTTTCTGACGACCTGACCTTACTGATGGGGCCGGGCGGCAACGTCGTGGTGTTGAATGGATCGGACGGCAAGCTGCTGGTAGATACGTTCACGCAATTGGCTTGGGACAGATTCAAAACCACGCTGGACGGGATCAGCAATGCTCCTCTGAAATTGGCGATCGATTCCCATTGGCATTGGGACCACACGGACAATAACGTAAATGTCCGAGCCGCCGGCGCAAATTTGATCGCGCATGAAAACACGCTGAAGCGTTTAAAAGAAACGCACGATCTGGACGTGATTAATTTGCACTTTGACCCGTCGCCCGAAAATGCCTTGCCGCAGCGCACATTTAAGGAGTCGTATCAAATGCACTTCAGCGGCGAACACGTGTCGCTCGGCAAATTCGCCCCCGCGCACACCGATTCCGATATTTATATTCATTTTCAGAAAGCCAACGTGCTGCACATGGGCGATGTGTTTTTCAATGGCATCTACAGTTACATCGATAAGGAAACGAATGGCAGCATCAGCGGCATGATTGCGGGCGCAACGAAAATGCTGGCGATGATCGACAAGAACACCAAAGTGGTTCCTGGCCATGGCCCGCTCGGGAACAAGGCGGATCTGAAAAGTTTTCGGGACATGCTGATCGTGGCACGCGATCGCGTGCAGAAATTGAAGATCTCGGGAAAATCACTGGATGAAGCCATCGCCGCAAAACCATTTACCGACCTTGATCCCGTATGGGGTAAGGGTTTTCTGAAAGGCGACGGCTTCACTCGCGTGGTGTATACGACGCTCTAATGCGTATGTTGGTTTTAGTGGCGAAGGCTTCAGCTTGCGGAATTTAGTCCTTGCAGACCCTTAATTCCGCAGGCTGAAGCCCTCGCCACTTAAGGCGTCTTACCGATGCAAACCCGGCTGCCAACGGACGTCTTCTTTCCCTTTGTCATTCAAAAATCTTCCCAGGACAAAAAATAAATCCGACAGTCGATTGACGTAGCGCAGCACCGCGGGATTTACAGGTTCATCCACCGACAGTCGAACTACATCGCGCTCCGCGCGCCTCGTGATGGTTCTGGCCAGATGCAAATACGTGGACGCCGGGCTTCCGCCTGGGAGCACGAAGCTATTCAGTGGCTCCAGGTCCGCGTTGAAATGATCGATTCGTTTTTCCAGCCACGTGACTTGCTCTTCCGTGATCCGCAAGGCGGGTTTTTCTTTTCCCGGTTGTTCCGGCTGGCACAAATCCGCGCCCACATCGAACAAATCATTTTGAATGTGCCGCAGCACTTGAATCACATCGCGGTCGGGGACATGCAACAGCGCGACTCCAATGACGGAATTGGCTTCGTCAATGCTGCCGTAGGCCGTGACGCGAATGTGAAATTTAGGGAGGCGCGATCCGTCACCCAGCGAAGTTTTTCCTTCATCTCCCGTGCGCGTATAAATCTTATCGAGCTTCATGGTTGGCACCTTATGGTCAATCCGTTTTTCCCTGTATGGTAGTCTGCACGAAGGTGAGTTATTTTCCAACTGTGCCCGAATCACGTTAATATTTTTGTTACATGAATCTTTTGTGTAACCGGAAGTATCGTTCAGCCATCTCATTACCGATGTCATTCGGCCAGACAATTGCCAAACACAACTGTAATTTTCTTCCATCCCAAATTAGTTTCAAACTTATTTTTAGGAGATTGAAATGAAATATCTTTTAGGAATAGTTCTGGCATTTGCTTTAGTCGCGATTCCGGCATCAGCACAACAAAATCATGGCGGCAATGGTCACGCTCCCGGCGTGGGGGGCGGGCACGTGCCCGCGCACGGTCCGGCGCCGCATCCCGGCCCTGCTCCTGCCGCGCGACCCGCCCCGGCTCAGCAACAATCGCACGAAGCTCCCTCGCATGAGCAAGCCAGGAGTGCTCCAGCTCCACAGGAGCAATCCCGTGGAGGAGAAGCTCAGCGCCGCACTTTTAGTGATAAGCAAGGGCATCCCGAAGCTCCTCACGTCCACGCGGCTGGCGATAAGTGGGTGGGGCATGACACGGGAAAGGATGACGTCCACTATCATCTCGATCACCCCTTTGAACATGGCCGTTTTACCGGCGGCTTTGGCCGAGGGCACGTGTTCCGGATTCAGGGTGGCGGGCCGAGCCGATTCTGGTTTAACGGTTTTTATTTTTCCGTTGCGGCCTACGATTTCGACTACGCGAATGACTGGCTCTGGGACTCGGACGATATCGTGATCTACCAGGATCCGGATCACGATGGATGGTATCTGGCGTACAACACCCGGCTTGGGACATACGTTCACGTCCAGTACATGGGCAACAGCTGAGATTGGCGAGTTGAAAAGCATCGGACACAACATGCGGAAATAGGGGAGAGGCCGACGAAATGGTCGGCCTTTTTCTTTTTACGTGAATTTTAAATTTTTAACGACTTCGCGAATCAGCAATTGCGTCGCGCATCCGGAAAGGCTTACACTTAACCAAAATAACCATTCGAAATAAATTCGAGGGTATATGAGCCTCATTTCTTTAAGAGTAAACGGCAAAACACATAGCCTGGATGTCGATCCAACGACTCCGCTGCTATATGTGCTGAGCGACGATCTCGGCCTGACCGGACCAAAATTTGGTTGCGGCCTCGGGCAGTGCGGCGCCTGCACCGTGCTAGTGAAGGGGCAGGCGGTGCGCTCTTGCATCACGGCCGTGGAAGCCGTGCAGGGCATTGAGATCACAACGCTCGAAGGGTTGGGCACGCCTGATAAACCTCACCCGATTCAGAAAGCCTTCATTGATGAGCAAGCAGCGCAATGCGGCTACTGCCTGAACGGCGTAATTTTGACCGCTAAAGCTTTTCTCGATAAAAATCCCAAGGCCACGGAAAAAGAAATTCAAGAGGGAATGTCGCGCGTGCTTTGCCGCTGCTTCACGCACACGCGCATGCTTCGCGCAATTGAAGCCGCGCAGCGGGGGATGGCGCGATGAAAAAAACATCTCTAAACGAAACGGGATCGAAAATGGCGCAGGGTGCGGCAGATGCACTCGAACGCGCAGGATTTTCGCGGCGGAATTTTATCAAGGGCACTGGCGCGCTCATCGTAAGTTTCAGCATGGGCGGCGCGCTCGAAACGCTTGCTGCGCAAGGGCGTCCGGCTGTATTTGGAGAAAATGCGGCTCCGGATTCTCCACTGGCAACGGAAGTTGATTCGTGGATCGCGATTGGCTCGGACGGCATCGTTACGGCCTACACCGGAAAAGAAGAACTAGGGCAGGGAATGTCCACGGCCCAGACGCAGCTTGTGGCCGAAGAACTTTGCGTGCCACTTTCGCGAGTGAAATTAATTGTTGCGGACACGTCTCTGACGCCCGATCAAGGCGTGACCTCCGGAAGCCAGTCGCATCCCGCCAATTTCAATCACAGCAACCTTGCGGGAGCATGTGCGACTGCGCGTCAAGCACTGGTCGAACTTGGCTCGAAGCAGTTGAACATTCCCGCGGACCAACTGGTCGCTGTTGACGGAACAATTCGCGCCAAGAATGATGCCTCGAAGAAAGTGACCTATGCGGATCTTGTAGCCGGGAAAAAATTTAATCTCAAGGTGGATGCCTCCGCAAAACGGAAACCTGCCAGCGAGTGGACAGTTCTCGGAAAGCCGATTGGCCGGCCGGACATGGCTGCAATGGCCACAGGAACTTTCGAGTATGTACAAAATGTTCGACGGCCGGGGATGTTGCACGGTATGGTCGTTCGCCCTTCATCCGTAGGGGCGAGCTTGATGAATGTGGATGAAAGTTCCGTCGCCGGAATGCCGGGCTTGGTGAAAGTTGTAGTGAAAAAGAATTTTGTCGGCGTGGTAGCCGAAAAACCATGGCAAGCAATTCAAATCGCAAAGAAATTAAATCTAACGTGGACCCCCGGTCCGGAATTGCCGAAGCAGGAAACGTTTTACGACCATCTGCGAACTCAAAAACCAGTTCGCGACATCATGCTCGTGAATTCCAAGGACGTTGACCAGAAACTTTCTGAAGCCGCGACCGTGGTGAAGGCTACCTACTTGCATCCCTACCAGATGCATGGTTCAGTGGGCAGTTCGTGCGCCGTCGCGGATGTGCAGGCAGATAAGGTCACGATGTGGTCTCCGACTCAGGGAGTCTGGCACCAGCGCGCGACGCTTGCCATGCTGCTCGGCCTGAAGGCCGAGAATATTCGCGTAATTTTCACGCGAGGCTCTGGCTGCTACGGAATTAATGGGGCTGACACGGTCACGTATGACGCTGCGCTTTTATCGCAGGCCGTCGGAAAGCCAGTTCGTGTGCAGCTCACGCGTAAAGATGAAATGGCGTGGGAAAATTACGGATTCGCATTTACGATTGACGAGCGCGCCGGGCTCGACGCGCAGGGAAATATTATCGCCTGGGATCACGAAGCGTGGTCTCCGGTGTTGGGAAATCGTCCCGTCTACACATTTCCTGGAAACGTGATCACTGGATTTTTGGCCGGATTTCAGCCGGAGGAGTTCAAACCTCGCTCGCCCGCCCCTGAGCCGACTTCTTTCACCAACAACAGCAATGGAATTCCGTCGTACGTAGTGGGACATGTTGGGGGCGCGGACCATGGCGCGGGGAAGATTAAATCCGAACGCGCGCAGCTGCACAACGTAGTCTCACCATTCTGGACCGGCCCACTGCGTTCTCCGCAACGCCTTCAAAATACATTTGCGCATGAATCGTTTATGGATGAGATTGCTGCCCACGCGAAAGCCGATCCTGTGGAATTCCGTTTGCGACATTTGAGCGAGACGCGAATGATCGACGTCGTGAAAGCTGCATCGGTGAAAGCCAATTGGGATGCCCGACCTTCGCCGAATCCTCGCGCAAAATCCGCCTCGGGCTTCGCCACCGGTCGCGGCATTTCCTGCGTCGCTTACGAAGGCGATAACGGCTTCTCCGCCATGGTGGCCGAGTTGCAAGTGGAACTCGCAACAGGAAAAATCGAGGTGAAAAGGTTGGTCGTCGCCATCGACGCCGGCCCCATCTCGAATCCCGATGGGCTGCGGAACCAGTCTGAAGGTGGCGCGCTGCAAGGCTTGAGCCGCGCCCTAGGCGAAGAAGTCACTTGGGACGACCATAACGTGACCTCAATCGACTGGAGAACGTATCACTCGCTCCCGCTCGGTTTTGCCGTTCCGAAGGTGGAAGTCGTACTGCTCGACAGGCCCGATCTGCCCGCCACGGGAGCCGGCGAGACGGCAATCACGGTTGTGGCAGGTGCCATCGCCAACGCAATTTACGATGCGACCGGAGTGCGCGTCCGCCAAGTGCCTTTCACTCCCGAACGCATCAAAGCCGCGCTGGCAGGATAAGGTCGCGACAATTTTTTGCGGAAATAGCAGGCCGTAAGTTCTGGCGGGTGAGTCGATCGGGGTTGGTCTAAATCGATTCGGTCTTTTGGTGCTTCCGATTCAGTGAAGCGCTCCCTCTCGTTCTAATTCAAATTGTTGAAAGGTACTAACACTCGATCACTAGGGCCGAGATGCAGGAACTCCGGGTTATTTCATGCCCTGAATTCCAGCATCCCGCCTCTAGCCTCCGACAACAAGTGACCGCAGCTAATGGTTTACTTCGCCTGCAAAGTTTCGATATACATCGTCAGGTTGTGAACGCGCAGTTTTACGCTCGCTTCATCACCCAACGATTCGAACAATTTTCCCCAGACGGGCATGTCTTTTGACCCATGCGCCTTTGCATCTCGAGGACCGGTTTGAATCACTTGCGAAACGTACGCTTCTGGGAATATTCCGTTGTGATTCTTCGCCAATAGACTCAGATTAGCCGGGGGTATTTTGAATTCACTGGATGCGGGGCCGTCACCTTTGCCAGCAGTCCCATGACAAACCGCGCAATACGTGTTGAACATTTCCTGGCCTGACCCTGCCGACGTCATTGGGATAGTTGACTTCTTGACCGTGTCTTGAGCCATCGCGGCCGTCATACCCGAAAATAGCAACGCTACCACCAGGGCTGCAGTGCGAATACTAGGGTTCGTCATCGTTTGCCTCCCATTTCACGTTTAAAATCAAATCTTTGGGCAGGACACTGATTCAGCGACCAGCTGAGGCAATCAGCCTCATGATCAGGATCGGCCCACGGATTCGAAATTGCCTGCCGCGGACGCCTCCAATTTTAGCGAACAGAATCGTAACTAAACTGTAAGCATCGGGGTCATGGCTTACACACACGTTTATCATGCGTTTCTCACGCATGGCTGTGATTGGGATCACCTTTGATTGTGATTTAACTCACGTCTTTGGCGGGATTACTTTCGAATCGAATCAGTCGAGAAGTCGTAGACAGATGGAACAATTCATCTTAGGAAGCAAAATGGACGCGGAGAGAATTAGAAGAAATATTTTCTGTTTCACTCCGCGTTCCATGCTGAAATCATCTATTAATTCACAATGAAACAATTCGCCTAAAAATTATCGAATTTGTTGCCATGCACTCTAATCTATTTTGTTTCCATCGCTATCTTGTCGCCACCCTTTACGGTAACGAGGGCAACGACGTTTTCACCACTTTCGGTCAGCACGAGTTTTCCGTCAGGGAAGTGCATCATATTTCGAACGACGCCACCGCCCGCTGGGATCGTCCACGTCTGGAATTTTTCAGACTTCGGATCGAAGCGCACCAGCGTGTTTGGTTTGACTCCCGTCTCGCAGTACCAGACGATGCCATTCACGATCGTGATTGCATAGGGGCGTGATTGCGGCCCGCTCGGCGAGAGCCATTCCTTGGTCATTTTCCCGGTCTTGGTATCAAACTGCCCCAGGTAGCCGCGGCCGTAATCCGTGAAGTAGAGAACATCGTCGGAAGTAATCGCCACTCGACGTGGGCGAGCCGCTTCGTTCGGAAGATTATATTCGTGGATATCCATCGTTTCAGGATCGATGCTGGCAATCTTGTTTGCGCCGAACTCCACGTAATAGGGTACGCCTTTGGTAGTGATCACCATTCCGTAGGGATTCGACTTCGGAGTCGGCGAAGTCACCACTTTCGATACGCCGGTTTCGGTGTTTAACTTGCCCACCATGTTTGCTCCCTGCACGGTAAACCACAGCGTCCCGTTTTGATCGAAGAGCGGTGTGTGTGGATCACGCGCATTGCGATCCAGCGGATATTCCGTAAATTTTCCTGTGGAGGGATCAAACTTGCCGATATACCCCTTGAAATTCGCCGTAAACCAGATATTGCCCGCCTTATCCATGACCAATCCATGCGGGCCGGACATCGGTTTGCCCGTGCGATATTCCTTGATTTCACCTGTTTTTGGATCGATGTGGCCGAGCAGATTGGCCATATGTCCGCTGAACCAGATCGTGCCATCCGGCGCAGCCAACGGATCATGCGGCCTCGTGCCTGGAGTGGGCAACTTCCATTCTTTAAAGGAAACTTCCACGTTGCCCGGTATCGCCGCAGGCGCCGGTCCGGGCTTTTCGGGGAAATTTTTAATCAAATAGTTCGTAACCATTTCCACTTTGTCGTCGGGAATGGCTGCGCCAACATTCCGCATCATGGACACGGTTGTTTTCCATTCTTCTGGCGTGTGCCCCTGCGATTTCGTGATATTGGTCAGGCTATGGCACACCGAACAGGAACTCTCAACCAGTTCCTTGGCATCGCCGGCCGGCATATCGACAGCCTCGCGCTCCCCCAACTGCATTTGCGCATGCGCGGGCATTGTCAGGAACAGGGAACTCGCGAAAATGCCGATCAACATCGATTTCAATTGCATAGTTCCTCCAGGGAATAACTTCATCCATATCATAGATTAAGAAAATGTCATTTGCGTTACAAAAATTAGAGGTGGCGCGGCCATCCGGAAATGCCGGAAACCGCCATCGCCACTTCGTGCTCCATTCAATTTTCAAAGGGTTTAGAAATAAGGATGAGAGATAAGGACGAGACAGAGGCGGGTGGGCTAGTCTGCCGTTTTTTAGAGTAACGGGAAGCCGCCTCTGTCAAGTAACGGCCTAGTTATAACAGAGTGGGTAACTATTTTACAAGTAGGAATTTAAGTCCAAAGTCCCGAATTTTACCCACTCTTCATTCAGGGTAAGCTGCAAGTTTTATGCCAAAGTTTGTTCGATGCGTTTTTGATGAGGTGATATGATCCGCGGAAGCGCAGCGCGGAAAAGGGTAGGAATATTCTTCACTTTGATCAGGGGGAGACAATGGCTGGGAAGAAAATTATTTCCGTTTTTGGTGCAACTGGTGCACAAGGCGGGGGACTCGTCCGGGCGATTCTTCGAGATCCCCATGGCGGATTCTCCGCCCGCGCAATTACCAGGGACGTTAACAGTGACAAAGCCAGGGAACTCGCCAGAATGGGCGCTGAGGTCGTCGCCGCCGATATCGACGATCCTGCCAGCATAAAGAAAGCCTTCGATGGTGCATATGGCGCATACTGCGTAACTTTTTTCTGGGCGCATTTCTCTCCTGAAAAAGAAATGGCGGAGGCGCAAGCAATGGCCATTGCCGCCAAGAACGCAGGCCTGAAGCATGTGATCTGGTCCACGCTGGAGGATACGCGAAAGTGGTGCCCGCTGTCGGATGACAGCATTCCCACTCTTCACGGCAAATACAAAGTCCCGCACTTTGACGGTAAAGGGGAATCCGACCATTTCTTTACCGACCTTGGTGTGCCAACCACGCTTATGCTGACTTCATTTTATTGGGACAATTTTATTTATTTTGGCATGGGCCCGCAGAAAGGGCCGGACGGGAAGCTCGGAATCACTCTCCCCATGGGCGATAAACGTCTACC
Organism: Saccharimonadales bacterium (SeqCode); assembly: GCA_035486415.1. Classification (GTDB taxonomy): domain Bacteria; phylum Acidobacteriota; class Terriglobia; order Acidiferrales; family UBA7541; genus Palsa-360. Next base: position 60,458 of record DATHNC010000130.1, on the reverse strand, counting down.
GGGGATTGCCGCGGAAGACATCGGAAAATGCGCCTACGGTATTTTTATGCGGGGAGACGAATTCATTGGCAAGACGGTTGCCATCGTCGGCGAAAACTTGACGGGTGCGCAAATGGCGGCTGCCTTCAGCGATCTGTTGGGCCAGGAAGTCCGCTACAACAGCATTTCACCGGAAGTTTTCCGTTCCCTTGATTTTCCGGGCGCGGATGATCTGGGAAACATGTTTCAATTTAAGAGCGACTTCAACGATTATTTTTGCGGCGTGCGCGAAGAGGCTTTTTCAAGATCGCTCAATCCAGAATTGCAGAATTTTACGACATGGCTGCTGAACAACAAGAACGCCATTCTTGGAGCTCAGGGCGCGGCCGGGGCATAGCTTTGCGCAGAAAATTGACTGGCCAGACGCTATCGGCAATTATTTTGTACTTATATTCGGAAAAATGCGGGAGGACAACCGTGAAGTTGATTCGATTGGTTTGTTTTGTCGTGGCGATATGCGCTTCAGTCGCTGCATGTGCCCAGGAACCTGCCAAGCAGACACTCAAAATGGGCAGCAAGGAATGGACAGAACTTGAAAAGACGCTCTGGGATGTGGACCAGCAATGGCTTTGCAGTGCAGGCGCCACACCTTATCACCAGGATTATAAAGAGTGCGTGGAATTTCGCGGCAAATTTTGGACCGACCAGTTTTTTGAAATTTCCATCAAGGGCGAAGTACAAACCAAGGCGGAAATGATTGCCCGGCAGAGAGTCGCGCACCCATCCAAGGGCGTTGGACCGCATCCGGATGGCTTTAAACTGATGGCCGTCTACGGAAATGTAGCGCTGGCAACCGATCACACTTTCTTACAAGACGAAATCAAGGACGGAAAAGTGACCGGGACCGAAACGCGGGTGCTGCGCATGTTTGCAAAGGAAGACGGAAAGTGGAGGCCTGCTGGCGCGGCCCTGGTGCCAATCATTAAGTAGCGCTGCAAATTGAAAAGAGCAGCCAAATATGGCTGCCCTTCGGTCCCGCAGTAATTTCCTTCATTTATTGGACTGCGTAAACCATGACCACTGCGCTCTTGGACCCGTGCGGTGGCACAGCCACAAAATATTCCTTGAGGGAAGGGACCAGCAACCCGGTCTTGCCCAGTGGCCCTGTAGCAACCTTTCCGAGCGATTGAAAGTGGTCTGGATCGGTTTCGTGGTAGACATTGACGAACCCTTCGCCCGTGGCCACATAAACTCGCTGGCTCGCGGGATCGAATGTCATGTCATCGACGCCGGTGGAGATGGGCAAATTCTGCAGGAATTTGCCGGTATCGGAATCCAGCACATTCATGTGGCCGTCGCGGCAGGCGGCAAAAAGGCGATGATTCTTTTCGTCGATCGCAACGGATGCGTTTACTTTGCAGTCTGTCAACGGCCAAACGGCGGCCACCACATTCTTGCTGCGGTCAATCACGCCAATGGAATTCTTCTCCGTCATGTTCAGGAAAAGCCTGTGCCCGCCCTTTTCAACGGCCATCGCTTCCAGGCGGTTGGAGTCGATCTTGATCTGGCCGACCTTTTCGCCCGTATCCGTATTCACGATTTCGAGGAACGTGTAGCTGAGCTTGGCGTCAAGGCCGCCATCCGCAATGTACAGGAAGTGCGTGTTGGGGTCGTATCCGGTGGCGTCGGAATCCTCGAGGAGCTTCACTTTCTTCAGCAATTCGTAGGTGGTCCCGTTAAAAATCTTCAGGTCTCCGTCGGAACCGTCCGTCACAAAAATCCTGTCAATATCTTGACGATAGACAACTGAGTGTCCGACGCCAATTCCCTTGATGCTATGAACAAATTTGCCCGTGCGAATGTCGTAGACTTCGATCGTCTTGTTATCTTCTGGAACGACGAACAGGCGATTGTTTTTCAAGTCCGGCGTCAGGTGATCGAAATGGTTTTGTACGCCGACCATGCGCGTCGTGGTCAGATTTTTCGCCAACTGATCGGAAGTAACGTCGGGTTCTCCGCTGCGAATATCCGTGAGTTCAATGGTCTTTACGAGTTTTAGAGGTGGTGTGTCCTCGGCGAATACAAAAGCGCGCGGAGCAGTCCACGCGATCATGGCAAGCGCGGCAAAAAAGAAAATATACCGTTGGTGCGAACGCATCCAATCCTCCCCCAACTTCAATAGGTGTCTAAAAGTGTCGCAGTAATGCGGAAATAATAACACGGCGTTACGGTTGTCTCTACTCTTACTCGGACACGCTATCTCTTCAGAATCAATCCTGCCGGGTGCATCGGTGAGAAAAAACGCGATTCGACTCATCCAATCCCTTGGGCCTTCCGTAGTACAGGTTGCAGGGCAGATCAAATCAAGAAAAGAGGGATAAAGAGATGAAGAAGATTGCGCAGATGTGTGTCATCACGCTGGTTGCGGCGGCAGCCGTGTTCGCCGCGAAAAATCCAATGGTCGGCGGACATGAAATGTTTCCGACCAAAAACATCGTTCAAAACGCTTTGAATTCAGACGATCACACAACACTGATAGCTGCCGTTAAAGCCGCCGGACTCGTGGAAACACTCGAAGGCCCCGGACCGTTCACCGTTTTTGCGCCGACCAATGAAGCGTTTTCCAAGCTGCCGGCAGGAACCGTTGAAACACTCCTGAAGCCGGAAAACAAAGCGATGCTGACCAAAATTCTGACTTACCACGTCGTATCTGGGAAAATGGACGCCAAAGATTTTGCCGCAGCCATCAAGTCAGGCATGGGCAAGGCTGAGTTGAATACCGTTAGCGGGGGCAAACTGTGGGCCAGCATGCAGGGTAAAGATCTTATCCTGACCGATGAGAAGGGCGATAAGTCCAAGGTCACGATTGCGAACGTTGAGCAGTCGAACGGCGTCATCCACGTGATTGACACGGTTCTGTTGCCTAACTAAATTCACGGATTGAATTACTGAAATTCTGTTTACAGAATAACCCGCGACAGGCGTAGCGATGCGCCTTCCGGGTTTTTCTGTTTTTCGCATTGATTGTTTGTGGATCGATCCTGATTGCACAGCAAAAAGGTTGCCCGCCCAAAAAGAAGGGCGGGCGCTACAAACCCGGTTTCGTACTGGCCTCTCCGTGCCACGCATTTCGGCACGGAGAGGCCACTTTGGACGCGTAGATGGAAAGCCGTCACAGCAATCTCCATTGCTTGACACGTGCAACAGACGGGCGTATACGGAAAGATGCTCCGCCCAAGGCCGCATACGTTCAAGGAGGCACCGCGTGACGACTAAGAAGCGAGAATTGGAAGCCAGCCGCAGTCAATTAGAAGTAGGCGCACAACGCGCAAAGCCGATTCTTCACCAGCATGCCAGGGAAACTCAACCTTTCGGAAAAATCGCCAGGACACCGATCGCCCTCGACGAAACTGCCTGTGAGTCGAGCATCGAAAATCTGAACCAAATTTTGGCTGATACCATGACGCTGCGTGACATGTACAAGAAGCATCATTGGCAAGTGGCCGGCGCAACCTTCTATCAACTTCATTTGCTCTTCGATAAGCATCACGGAGAGCAGGACGAGCTTGTGGATTCGATTGCGGAACGAATTCAAATTTTGGGCGGCGTCAGCCTCGCCATGGCCGCGGATGTAGCCGAAACAACGATCATTCCGCGCCCTCCTCGCGGCAGGGAAGAACCCCCTGTTCAAATTTCGCGCCTCCTCGAAGCGCACGAATTTATTCTGAAGGAAGCGCGCACGATGGCCCGTGAAGCCTCGGAAGTCGGGGACGACGGAACAAACGACCTGCTGGTGAGCGATGTAATTCGCGGCAATGAACTGCAGGTTTGGTTCCTATCGGAACACCTTGTTGCCATGCCTCTGACTCATCCGGAGCAGGCCAAGAGCGCGGCATCCGGCGGGTAGTCGTCGCCGCATTGCTAAAGAATTCAAAAGATTTAACACAGAGAACACAGAGGAAGTGCAGAGAAAACCGGAGAGACTTTCATTAATAGCAATGATTTTCCAGGTTTTCTCAGCTTTTTCTCTGTGCCCTCTGTGTTAAAGGTTTTAAGATTTTTCCTTCACTCAACTTTTATTTCCAGCCGAAGCTTTGCCGCGAATCATGCCGACCAGTTCGCGCGTGATAGGCACATCGATCCTATGCTCCGTAGCCAGACGTAGGATAGGCCCCGCGATCCCATCCACCTCAGGCGGATTTCCGGCTGCCACATCTTTCTGCATCGAGCTGCGCCCGCCCGGCGGCGTTTTATCAAAAAATGAAATAATCACAGCCGGATCGAGCAGCGTCCCGCTTGCCGTCCCCACAGCGGCAACTTCGCGTGCCACGGATTCCAATCTTTTTCGCCATGTGGGATCGCTATTCACTTCTCCAATGGTCATGCCAGCAGCTGTCGTAGTCAGCGCAAATGGGGCTAGAAACGAAAGCTTGGTCCAAAGGATTTTCATTTCGTCGACGACAAATTGGCACTTGAAACCAAACGCGTTCAATTTTTCCACCACGCTCGCCAGGCGGCTTTCACCGATCGAAGAAAACGATAACCGCACAGCCATGCCGCGGTGGATAATTTTTCCAGGAGCTGCGCGTTCCGCTTCCACGCCAATGCTGGCGGGCACAACGCGGTCATGTCCAAAACGCTGCCGCAGAATCGGAACATGGTCCATCCCATTCAGAAGAGGTACAACGGCTCCGATTTGTTCGGGAGCCACGGTCACGCTCCTGAGCGCGGCTTCGAGCTGAGTGGCTTTCACGGTGATCCACAAAACGTCGACAGGAGTTGTCAAGGTTGCGGCGCGATTCACCGGAACGCTGAAGTTGCCAAGCGGACTTTCCAGCGAAAGCTCTGCCGGATAATTCTTCAACGTTTCTGGCCGGAGTATCAGAGTTACCTCATCACCAGATTTCGCAAGTGCCACGGCGATCATCCCGCCGACGCCGCCCGCTCCAAGAATTGCGTGACGCATGTCCTCCTCCTATGTGCGTGATTTCTGAGACGATTATCGCAAATACGCAGCGCTTTGTACGCCGGGTTCTTACGTACCCCGATGCCTGGATATGCCCGGTATTATTTGGAAATTATTCGTCTTTTTGTGGTGTATTAATTTTTCCATTCCGTTATCCATGTAGATTTGGAAAACATCCTTGATAACGTCTGAGGTTTTGAGGAGCATGGCGGTGCTATGATTTCAATATGGTTATAGAAAAAAGTGCACCAAGAGTTGCTTATTTTTGCATGGAAATTGCGCTCGATCCCTCCATCCCATCTTATGGCGGAGGATTGGGGATTCTGGCTGGAGATATGTTGCGGTCCGCGGCTGACCTGGAATTGCCTATGGTCGCCATTTCACTCGCCTATCGAAAAGGTTATTTTCGCCAGCACCTGAACGCGGAAGGGAATCAAAGCGAGGAATCCGATCCGTGGCAACCGGAAAATGTTTTGCCCCCGGCGAAAACAGAGTTTACGGTTCGTATAGAAGATCGCGATGTTCACGTTCGCGCATGGCGCTATTCCGTTCACGGATTGTCCGGATTTATTGTACCCGTATATCTGCTGGATACGGACGTGCCCGAAAATTCCGAATACGATCGAACACTGACGGATTCTTTGTACGGTGGAGACCAGAGATATCGCATCTGCCAGGAAGTGCTGCTCGGCATTGGTGGGATTGCGCTATTGCGGCATCTGCATGTTTCGCATATCGGCAGCTATCACATGAACGAAGGCCACGCCGCGTTCCTCACGCTGGCAATGCTTGAAGAGCAGCTCCGGATGCGCCAATACACGGTGGCCGTGGAAGCGGACATCGAAGTGGTGCGGCGCCACTGCGTTTTCACAACACATACGCCGGTAGAAGCAGGGCATGATCGATTCTCCTGGGATCTTGTTCGCCAGGTGCTCGGAGAATACAGGACGGACTTGCTGCAGCAGGCTGGGTTCACGAATGCAAACATGCTGAACATGACGGACCTTGCCATCCATTTTTCGCGCTACGTGAATGGCGTGGCCATGCGCCATGGTGAAGTTTCGCAGCACATGTTCCCCCAGTTTCCGATTCACGCGATTACAAACGGCGTTCACGCCGCCACCTGGGCCTCTCCGCAATTTCAGGAATTGTTTGACCATGAAATCCCCGAATGGCGCCGCGACAACGCCTACATGCGTTATGCGGTGGGCATTCCGGTGGCGCGCATCCGCGATGCGCATTGCCTCGCCAAGGCGGAGTTAATCAAGGAAGTACACAAGAGAACCGGTGTGCAATTTGAAGCTTCCGTTTTCACGATCGGATTCGCTCGCCGCGCTGCAACCTATAAGCGTGCCGATTTACTGTTCAAGGATATTCTGCGATTGAAATCCATTTCGCAGTCGGCTGGACCCATTCAGATTTTGTATGCCGGGAAAGCGCACCCGCACGATCAGGGCGGCAAGGATCTGATTCGCCGCGTGATTGAGGCGGCGGCAGGGCTGAGTGACAACATCAAAATCGTGTACCTCGAAAATTACAATATGGCTCTGGCTAAGGTCATCACAGCTGGCGTCGATCTTTGGTTGAACACTCCGCAACGTCCGCAGGAAGCTTCTGGCACAAGCGGCATGAAAGCGGCGCTGAACGGAGTTCCCAGCTTGAGCGTGCTGGACGGTTGGTGGGTGGAAGGCTGCGTCGAAGGCGTCACGGGTTGGGCCATCGGTTTCGATACACAAATTGTGGGCGATGAATCGGCCGCGGAAGTTGCCTCGCTCTATGACAAGCTGGAATTTCAGATCATTCCGATGTTTTATAGGGCGCCTGAAGCGTATGGACAAATCATGAGGTCATGCATCTCCTTGAACGCAAGTTTCTTCAACACGCATCGCATGTTAAGCCAGTACAAGGCCAACGCGTATTCACCCAAGGCCCTGATTAAAAAAGCGAAAGAGAGCTGATCGTTCAGCTTTTCTTTTCCAAAATGTTCAGGCTTCTGGCGGGATTGCATTCCGATAATGCCAGAACGTTCGTTAAGCCCCTGCATCTATGAATTGGTCTATCATCGTAAACAGGACAGAATCGTCACTTCGATGATGTTTGCTAAGACGTTCCAGTTAGAAATCCAGATTAAATAAAAAAGATTCGACCTTCTCTGTGCCTCTCTAAGTGTGGATATGTGTGTTTTAAATAGGAAAACCAGCCGTAAGATAGCACGAGCACTCCATGTGGAATGACGAAAAGGAAATGATGGCCAATCAGGTTGAAATCGCTGGCGGGATTGCGGAGGACCGCGATCTACAAGAAGTTTGGCTAGCCTCCCGTTCACTATCCATAAGTTTGGCATGTTCGGTTTTCTTTCTAATTCTCTTCGCGTGGCTCTCGGAAGAAGTCTTTGAAGGCGAGTTGCAACGTTTTGACCTTGCCGCGCGCATTAAAGTGCATGAATTCTTCAGCCCGCAAATGACAAAGTTCATGCAGGCCATGACCTTCCTGGGATCCATCGCATTTCTTTCCACGCTCTTCTTACTGATTACTGCATTCTGGCTGAGCCGAAAAATGTACCGTCCCGCAGCCTGGCTGGCGATTGCTGTCGGCGGGTCAGTATTTCTCGACGTTTCGCTCAAACTGAGCTTTCATCGGGCGCGCCCCGTGCCATTTGTAGGCGTGGTTCCGCTCACATACAGCTTTCCGAGCGGGCATGCGCTCAGCTCCTTCTGCTTTTACGGCGTGCTGGCCGGCCTCCTTTGCGCCCGAATACAAAACCCGGTGTACCGAGCCCTGATTTGGTCTGCCGGCGCGCTGCTGGTACTGGCCATCGGCATTTCAAGAATTTATTTGGGTGTGCACTATCCTACTGACGTTATTGCCGGTTACGCCGCTGCCGCCGCTTGGGTGAGTACGCTCTTGTTGGCGGTATATTCAAAGCGCAAGGTCAAACGTAGGATAATAGCGGCATGAATCTGAGGTCACCTGCGTACTGACGATATTTAGTCACTTTTTAGGTCCCTGTTGTCTGACCGCCCTTCAGCTTTAGGCTTTACTAGTCCAATACCTAGTACTAACGCGCTATAGACGCAGTTTGCAGCCCGCCATAGCCTATTATTGGGCATGAGAGCCCTTTGGGTCCTGTCCCAGGATTGCTTAGTGAATAGAGGGAGCTTGCCGTGAACGAGCTTGAGCACGCAATTTTTTCAAATACCGAAGAAAACACTTCATCAGAAGGATTCGAACGCCGTGGCGAACCACGCGTTCAGGTCGACCGCCTTGTCTACGTCCAGGCCGCAGATGCGGTACGCGGGCACTTCGAAGAAGTTCGCAGCATGAGGGATCTCAGCCGCAGCGGATTCTACTTTACGACGGAGCGGGACTCCTATCAGACCGGCGTTCAACTCCACGTGATACCCGCGTTCGGATCGCTTAATTTGGAGTACCTGGGAGAAGTCGTCCGAGTGGAGAAGCTGCCGGAGGGCGAATTCGGCGTCGCGGTTCGATTGATTCGCGTACAGAACATGGCGGCGACGAATCGCTCGCAAGCTCTCACCGCGTTTGAAGCGTTTACGATCGCGGACAGTTCCGTGCGTCCAGGGTCTCTGCGGAACCGGAACCGTTAGAAAATTCGCGCGCAAGAAAATGACCGTTGCTGTTTTGTCCGCCGCAAAAAATATTACGCGCTCATCGTGACTTATTTCTGATTCAAAACCTCGCCGCCACCCAACCATTTTTTTCCCAATGCATATAATGCATCCGCGTCTGGTCCTCGCAAGCCGGGCATGTCTGTCTTCACTTTGAATCCGAGGCCTGACTGCAGATACGCCAGGTGCCTGTAACCTTCGGGGAATTGCACCAAAATGTTTGGATCCAGTTGGACTGTTTTCGAGGGATCGACGGGATCCATGCGATCTTTTTCATAGAATAGCCGCCGCAGTACAATGGCCCAGCGATCATTGCGCTTTTCAAAAAAATCGTAAAAACGGCCTGTGCAAAGCACGTCCACCATCACATCGTGCACGGGAGCACGCTGCGAAATCGTCATTTTGGTTTGTGCAATGGCCCGGGTTCCAGCAATTTCAACCGATGTTCCTCCAAGCAAGTGAAGAATACTTACCCCTTTGTTCCAACCCTCTTTGTTGACGCGGATAAATTCCTCGAATGGCCCTTGAAACCACGTCGCCATCATCACTCCATCTTCATGCCACACGCTGCGGAACCGTTCCCAATCCCCCGAATCCCGGAACACAGCCCAGTTTTCGACGACTTCCTTGATCGTCAGCGTGTCGAGCATTCGTTGGTCCATGGTGGTCAGCCCCTCGGTGTAATCCTTGATTTGTTGCAAGTGATTCGTGATTTGTGATTCGTAATTCGTGATCTACACTATAAAAGTTATAGCCATACTACTTATTTCGTCGTGATTTCTCCGATTTGGTTTTTCACGAATCACGAATCACAATTCACGACTCCTCACCCCACATACGTTTTCAGAAATTGCAGCGTCAAAACCCACGACTGCTTCGCGGCGGTTTCCTTATACGCGGGGCGCGCATCGCAGAAGAATGCATGATTCGCGTCCGAGAATTCCACGTTCACGAAGGTCTTGTTAAATTCCTGCATGGTGTCAATCACCTGGCGCACGTGATCCTTCGGAATGTGTTGATCGAGCGAACCCCAGAAAAAGAGAATCGGTCCGTTCTGCGTTGCAGCCCTCGGCAAGAGCGTTGGGACCAGCCCTCCGCCATAGTAGGAAACAGCAGCTTTGAGCGGCATCCCCGAGTTTGCGAGGAACGAAGCGCGTCCGCCCATACAGTAGCCGACGCACGCGGTCGCATTCGGAGTGACTTGCGGATTGTTCTGCAGCCAGTCAAAGACAGCGCGAGCATCGGCAATCATTCCATCCGGCGTGAGCGCCTGCATGTGCGGCATGACCGCCGGAAAATTATCATACGCGCCGTCGAATCCCGGCGCTGTGCGGTGGAACAGTTCCGGCGCGATCGCGACGTAACCTTCCCTCGCGAAGCGCTCCGTGACGTCGCGGATATGCACATTCACTCCGAAGGCCTCCTGAAAAACAATCAGTCCTGGAGCCTTCGCGCCGTCATCCGGTGACGCAACGTATGCGTTCATCGACGTTCCATCAGCTACTTGTAGCGTAACGTTATCCTTGCGTATCGTTCCCATCGTTTTGACCTCGCGTGTCGGTTTGGCCTGAGCCGCCACATCATATCCATTTTTCAATCAGCCTCCAAACGATACGCCGTTGGCTTTAGTAGGACAGGCTTCAGAGGCCGCGGAAAAACCAAATACTCTGTCATTCTGAGCGAAGCGAAGAATCTCTCCTTGCTTCTTTTCCAATCCTTAAATCGAAGAGAGATTCTTCGCTTCGCTCAGAATGACAGAGCAAGGCTTTTTTTCCGCAACATGTTCAGCCTGTCTTCTTTTGATTCTTTCTACTGCTCAAAAATTCAAAAAAAAGACAGGCTGAAGCCTGTCCTACTAAAGGCTCTCAAGAAACGACAGGCGATGCGATACGATATCTCTTGTAAAAGCAGAGGAGAAAAGTTACGTGTCCAAAAAAAGTCTCGATAAAAAAGTAGCGTTGGTAACGGGCGCAGCAAAACGCATCGGCCGCAGCATCGCATTGCGCCTGGCCGCGGAAGGCGCGGACGTGATCGTCAATTATCGCACCTCGGAAAGCGAGGCGGCGGAAGTCGTCAAACAAATTGAAGGATTGGGCAGGCGAGCTCTTGCAATTCAGGCGAACGTAGCGAAGAGCGCCGACGTCAAAGAATTGTTCGCGACGATCGAAAAAGAATTCGGGCACCTCGACATTCTCGTCAACAACGCCGCCACATTTTCTTCCGTGAAATTTGAGGAGTTGACCGAAGAGCAGTGGGACAACATGCTCGACTCGAATCTAAAATCGCAATTCCTGTGCTGCCAGGCGGCCGCTCCCATGCTGCGACGCGGCGGACATGGCCGAATCGTCAACTTTGCTTCGCTCGGCGGTCTGCTGGCGTGGCCTTCTTACACGCATTACTGCGTATCGAAAGCAGGAGTGATCATGCTCACTCGCTGCCTGTCAAAAGCCCTGGCACCTGAAATTACGGTGAATGCAATTGCCCCTGGAACAATTTCCTTCGATGGAGATGCTCCGGAAATTGCGGAAAGTTTTATTCGCCAAGCCCCGTTGAAACGCACCGGCACGGCAAAAGATATCGATGACGCGGTAGTGTTTCTTATTCAGTCTGATTTTATTACCGGACAAGTGCTGGTCGTGGATGGCGGGAGAAGTGTGGCGTAGCGGGAAGTAGTGTGGGCTTAGGTTTAGTGGCGCCGGCGTCTCGCCGGCGGGTTTTTGGGTTTCACCATGACAATTTAAACCCACCGGCGGGACGCCGGCGCCACGAAGAGTGTGTGTTTAGAATGGCGATGGAGTAGAGATCCAAAGTCCACAGGCTGAAGCCTGTGCTGCTAAGGGCTTCACGAGGGCGTATCGAGGGGGATAGCTTGCGAAGCTAGCAACGCTACAAATTCGCGGTCAGCGCGCAAAAAATCGTACTTCGTTAGGGTAGAGGATTCGGCCCACTCAAAACCCTCAAATACGAGGTTTTGCAAGACGGCGGCTTGATCGACGTGGGCCTGAAAGAATATTAATTGCAGTTCGGGGCCGGACTCACGGTAGCTGTGCCGTGCGCGGAAAAGTTCACGGCCGATTGTGGATTCTACTCCCAGCTCTTCGCGCAGCTCACGGTTCAAGGCCTGCTCGGGAGTTTCACCGGCTTCGATTTTACCGCCCGGGAATTCCCACTGCAGGCTGTGCGTATCGTCCTTGCGCCGCTGGCAAACCAGAATCTTGGAATCGCGAAGTATGAGCGCAGCAACCACCGTAAGATCAGGCCTTCTTGATCTTTCCGGCGCCAACAGAGGAGTTGCAACGTCCATATTTTTTAGGAGAAAAGCGGATTTGGTTTATCAAGTTTGATGTCCAGATCCTTGATAGCCTTTTGAATGACCGCTCCCTCGATTTTCCCTTCGCGGAACAACTCATACAAAGTGGTAAGCGTGATAAATCGCGCGTCCACTTCAAAGAAATCGCGCAATGCTTCGCGGCCTTCGCTGCGGCCGAATCCGTCCGTCCCGAGAACGGCCAGCCGCCGTGGCGTCCACTGGCTGATCAGGCTCGGCAAAGCTTTAATGTAATCGGAGGCAGCCACCAGCACGCCGTCCGTATTCGCAAGGCACTGCGTGACGTAAGGCACTTGCGGTTTTTCGTCGGAGTGCAGCAGGTTCCGGCGGTCAGTGTCAATTCCATCCATGTACAACGCTTTGTAGCTCGTGACGCTCCACACATCGGCGGACACGCCATACTTCTCGGCCAAAATTTCCTGCGCCTTGAGCGCTTCTCGTAAGATGGCGCCGCTGCCAAAAAGTTGCGCCCGCAACTTGGTTTTCTTTTCCGAAGCGCGGTATTTGTACATCCCTTTCAGGATACCGTCCTCCACCCCAGCGGGCATGGGGGGCATCGGATAGGCTTCGTTCATTACGGTAATGTAATAAAAGATATTCTCGCCGTCCTTGTACATGCGGCGAATGCCGTCCTGGATGATCACGGCAATTTCGTAGGCGAATGCAGGGTCATATGCGCGCATTGTGGGGATGGGCAGCGCAAGAATGTGGCTGTTGCCATCCTGATGCTGTAATCCTTCGCCGGCAAGCGTGGTGCGCCCCGCAGTGCCGCCTAGCATGAATCCACGGCAACGCATGTCCGCCGCAGCCCAGATAAAGTCGCTGATACGCTGGAGGCCAAACATGGAGTAGTAAATGAAGAAGGGAATCGTGTTGATTCCGTGCGTGGCGTAGGCCGAACCGGCGGCGATGAACGATCCCATCGAGCCTGCTTCGGTGATGCCTTCCTCGAGAATCTGTCCGTCCTTCGCTTCTTTGTAGTACAGCAGGGTGTGGACGTCGACCGGCTCGTAGAGCTGTCCGCGGCTGCTGTAGATGCCCACTTGCCTGAACAGTGATTCCATACCAAACGTGCGCGCCTCATCCGGAACGATAGGAACTACTAACTTGCCGATCTCCGAATCGCGCAGCATCTGCCGGAGCATTCCAACAAACGCCATGGTGGTGGAAACTTCACGACCATCGCTTCCGGAATGGAATTCCTTGAATAAAGCATCGTGCTCCGCGACGAGCGGTTTCGAACGAACCTTACGTGTGGGAACATATCCGCCCAGCGCCTGTCTGCGCGCGCGCATGTACTGTATCTCGCGGCTGTCTTCCGCAGGGCGATAGAACGGTGTCTCCGCCAGTTGCTCATCACTTACAGGGATGCCAAATCGCGAGCGGAATTCGCGCAATTCTTCTTCGTTCAGCTTCTTCTGCTGGTGAGTGATGTTGCGACCTTCGCCGCTCTCGCCAAGGCCGTAGCCCTTGATGGTGCGAGCGAGAATGACGGTGGGGGAGCCGCGATGCTCGTAGGCCGCCTTGTACGCAGCGTACACCTTGCGCGGGTCATGGCCGCCCTGGCGCAGCGTGCGCAGCGCCTCGTCCGGCATGTCCTCAACCATTTTTAATAGGGAGGGATCGCCACCGAATACTTGCTGGCGAACATACGCGCCTGACTCGACTGTGAGCTTCTGCATCTCGCCGTCGACCATCTCGCCGAGTCGCTTGGCGAGCAGCCCTTCGTGGTCGCGTTCGAAAAGGGGATCCCAATCGCTGCCCCACAGAACTTTGAGGCAATTCCATCCTGCGCCGCGGAAAGCCGCTTCCAGTTCCTGAACGATCTTTCCATTGCCGCGTACCGGCCCGTCCAGCCGCTGCAGGTTGCAGTTAATGACGAAAATGACGTTGTCCAGATTTTCGCGCGACGCGAGCGTAATCGCGCCCAAAGTTTCGGGCTCATCCGTTTCGCCGTCTCCGAGGAAGGCCCAGACTTTAGCGTCTGTGCGCGGTTTCAGGCTGCGATCTTCCAGATAGCGGTTAAATCGCGCCTGGTAGATAGCCATCAGCGGGCTAAGGCCCATGGACACAGTTGGGAACTCCCAGAAATCGGGCATCAGCCACGGGTGGGGATAGGAAGACAAACCGCCGCCTTCGCGAAGTTCGCGTCGGAAGTTTTCCAGTTGTTTCTGGGAGAGGCGGCCTTCGAGAAATGCGCGGGAGTAAATGCCGGGAGAAGCATGGCCCTGGAGGTAAACCGTATCGCCTTCAAACTCTTCGGTGCGGCCGCGGAAAAAATGGTTGAATCCTACTTCATACAGAGTGGCGGCGGAGGCGAAGGTGGAAATATGACCGCCGATACTGTGGTCGACGCGATTCGCGCGGACCACCATGGCCAGCGCGTTCCAGCGGACCAAACTCTTGATGCGGCGCTCGATTTCCTGATCGCCTGGAAAAATAGCCTGATTATCGGGTGAAATGGTGTTGATGTAGGGAGTATTTGCGGTAAAAGGAAGGGAAATGCCCAGGGATTGCGCCCGTCCACGAAGACGGTCCAGCAGAGTAACTGCGGTTTCCTGACCTTCTTCTCGAACTACCTGGTCAAAGGACTCTACCCATTCCTGCAATTCCTGGGGATCCATGCCCAATACGTTGATGTCGCTGTCTTTCTCCATAATTCCTAGCCCCCGGGCTCAATTTGCAGCTTCAAATTTAATATTATGCCGATATCTTACACTTACTTAGACGCCTTTGCGCGCACTTGGGATTCGGCCGACAAGACGACTTGGCTTGTGAGCGGTTTGCGCAACCGAGCGGCGCCAAATTAACTGCGTCTACGATGGTTAAATTTGGTTCGCTCGCCCCAGGCACTAGCAGCGCCAGATAAGGCCGCTGCTGAAGGAGTGCATGTGCCGATGTCCGCACCTATCTTATCAGGTCTCCAAAATCCTGCAATTGCATTTCATGAATAGTGGTCATTCGAGTAACGAATTTCGAAAAAATTAATTACGGGATTCAGAATGGGGGGGTAGGGGAATTGTAGCCCGCCTCTTTAGAGGCGGGGGTTTTAGCGACGCGACATCTAAATCCCCGTCTCTGATCCTTCGTCGTTACTCAGGACAAGAGAGGCGGGCTGCAGCAATACATGAAATCACGCAATCAATTTTTTCCAGCGGTCAGACTGGGCGCGGGATAATCCGGAAGCTTTTCTTTTGAGTTATCGGCGCGCTTGACTTCGAGTTCATCGAACAATACTGAAGGGCTCACAATCGTTGTAAACGGCACGCCGGTTCTATTGCTGACCAGCGGGTCGTCTCCGGCAGCCACCAGATCGCTGCGCAAAGCGCGAATATCAAGTTCGTTGAACACGGCTCCGCGGACCAATTCTTCATGCCCGTCGTTCACCCAGACGCGATAAAGCATGCGGGGAGCGAGTCTTGGGCCAAGCGTGTCCACGAAATACCCATATGGGAAGCCTCGAGTGCGGCATTCATCGATGAGCTGTTTCTTGAGTTCCTCGCGCGTGCTTGTTTTGGATGGCCGGAAAAACAAATTGCCAGGAGCCGGAGCAGTGTTGCCATTGCCCGAGGCGCGGCCGTGGCCGTTCGAGGCAGGGAAGTCTCTGATCGGCATTCGGCCAATTAAATAGTTCGAGAGCGTTCCGTTGTCCACAACCGTCACGGGCGCGGCGGGAACGCCTTCATCGTCTACTTTGTAGCTGCCACCCAAACCGTGGCCGGCAAATGTTTCGATCGTGGGGTCATCCACCACCGAAATAAAATTGGGGAGGACTCGAGCGTGCCAACTGCTGGCAAAAGCGCCGACTGTCCTTGCAGGACGACCCGGAGCGGGCCTGCGGCCCAAAATATTTGGGACGATCAACTCGAAAAACATGTCGGTTGCCGCGTCGTTTGAGAACAGAACGGGACCGCGATATTCTTCGTCCACAATTGGAGCCTCGCGCAATTTTTTCATGTCTGCCAGCAGGCTGACGGCGTCCTTTTGAAATTCTTCGGGTGTTGGCAGCTCCTCGATGCGATTGGCGGTGAATTGCGGCGCGCGGTCGAGCCTCATGCCGTCAGGCGCTTGTTCGCTGGCGCTTAATAGAACCTGATAGTGCTTCGATCCGTGGCGCGTGACCGTGCCCTCGGTGTTGATATAATATTGCGTGAGCACCGTAAAGTTCACGCTGGCAAACAGGGATTGAATGGCAGGATCGTCCTTGTACACCGAAGTTGCGGACTCCAACATCTTCGTCCACTTTGCCGGGTCAACATCCAGCTTGGCCGTCGGCCCGATCGAAATGGCCGCCTCGGCTTTCGCGAAATCATCCACCGGTTGCTCGATGTTCAGCTGCTTGAGCTGCGCTTTCTTATTCGAGAAAGCCTCGCCTGCACGCTTGTAAGCTTGGTCGGTCGCCAGCCACACTTGATGACGGATTGCCAATTCATCGTTATCCAGCGGCAAAATATCGCTCACGCCCTGGCCATTATTGATAAAGCTGTCCAGCTTGTAATCGCCCAGCCGCACTACTGCGCGGAGCAAACGCAACCGAGTGCGGTTCTGATCGCGCAGCGCTCCGAATGCCGCGCTGGCATCGAACTGTTCCACGTCGAAGACGCGATATTCGATGTAGAAGGGCGAATCGACATTGTCCATTTTCAGTTGCGATTTGGAACGCGTGAGTTCGGCTTGCAAGGCTCTGAGAATTGGATCGGAAATTGCTTCGGGCGGTAGGGGTTTTTGTTGCGCTGCAACTCCGAGAGGGAATGCCGCAAGTACAACGAAAACAAATGACGCTACGCGCCACGAAAAACTGCGCCGGTGATTTTTCATCGCGCACCTCCCGCAGGCGAAGTGGTAGTCGCGTTTGGTGCCATTTCTTCAAATCCCGGCGCCGGCAAAATGGGAGGTCGCTCGCGCGCAGCGCTCCGCTTCTGCACTTCCATTTCGCTGAAGAGCATTGCGGGGGCCGACGCTGAAACCGGCACGCTGCCCGATTCCGCTCCGCAGATGCCGTTGAAAACTTCGGTCTTGTCGCCAGTCAACAAAATTCGATTCAAGGATGCGAGGGGAGTGCCAACAATATCGACTCCGCGAACGAGTTGGTCAGGCCGCCCGTCGGGATACACGCGCCAGACGATCACGGGAAGCACTTGAAAAGCTTGGGGAAGTTCGCGCGTCGTCAGCGTGAATCCGCCCTGCACGTCCTCGAAGTACAGGCCGTAAGGCTTGCCTTCCTTTTTAACTTCTTCGATGAGCTGCGCTCGCATGTCGGAATCTTTTACGGTCTTCGTCGATTGAACAATCAAGTTACCCTGACGCCCGGTGGGCATAAAGCCGGCCTGATGACGCCCGTGGCCATTTGATTGGGAAAAATTTGTGATGGGCATGCGTGACATCAAAAAGTTTTTGAGAATTCCGTCCTGGATCAAGGGCACACGCTGCGACGGAACGCCCTCGTCATCGTGCGAATATGTGCCCGACAGTGGAATGCCATTAATTGTTCCCATGGTCGGATCGTCGTACACGCTCAGAAATGTGGGCAATACAGGCTGATTCACTTTTTTCGTGAATGTCTGGCCTTCGGTATCGCCGCGCTGCCTGTGGCCTTCGAGGCGATGCCCCAGCACTTCGTGGAAAAACACGGCGGCAGCTCGTCCGGACAAAAGCGCAGGACCATCGAAGGGTTCGGCCAGCGGAGCAACGCGCAAAGCTTTCAGGTCCGAAGCCATTTTTTCTTCCTTGGCGATTAATTCTTTTTCCGATGGCAATCCTTCTGGTTTGGTCGATTCAAAAGTCTCGACCCGCACGAGTTCCATTCCGTCATCTGCGCGCGTGCTGGCTTCTACCACCAGCCTCGCCATGATGCCGGGAGTTTCTACCTTACTGCCCTCGCTCGAAACGAAATAAGAAGTGGATTGCTCGACTTGCAGGGTCACCGTAGAGGTGTAAATTTCCGGATATTTACGAAACATCGCCGAGTATTTGCGAATTTTTTCTTCCCAGTCTTTCTGATTGAACGCGATGGCGGCGGCTGGCGTTTCCACATGCGCCTGCGAAACTTCGCTGGAAAAATCGGGAGACTTGTCTTCTTCCGCGGCCTCCACCGAATTGTTGGTCATCACTTTCGCGTAGGCAGGCGACGCGCGGCGATATTCGCGATCCGTAAGCTCCCACAGGGTGCGAGCAATCGCATCCCGATCGTCTGCCAGTGGAAGCGGCCCGGAGCTGATCCCCGAATCGCGATTTTCATTGTGGGTGTTGTCCATGGCGGGTGTGCCCACGCGCATGGTCACGTCCGCCCACCGGTGATTCCCCAGATTGGAGTTGACGATCGTGCCGTAAGTTCCCGCGATCATCATCGACCGCTGATCGTAAACTTCGTAGCTGATGAAATATGGCGAAGGATCGGATTTCGCGAGAGAAGTTTTCGCGCGATCCAGCTCTGACTGCATCGTCGAGAGAAGGATCCCGTCACCCTTGTCGGCGGGTGGCGCGCTCCAGGCGAGAATACCCCCGGCGGCAAAAATGGGGACAAGCAAAAAGGGGATAGAAAGACGAAATCGGTTCATGGGAGTTTTGAACGTAAAACCTCCTGCCCTGAATAGATGCCAATATGCCGGCTTATCCTCGCTCGCTGTCCCGCGCACCAATCGTTGCACGGAGGTCGCGAAAGCTGGTTGGCGTCACACGATCATGCCCGTAATCGATCAACCGGGCAAACGCTTTTCCATTCGGGTTAATCCATTCGATAGTGTGGTTCCGGAACTAGGATGCACATGGATAGAGAAAAGCTGTTCACAAGCGTCAAACTACTCATGCATTGAAGTTTGCGGCGTCTCGCGCGATACTTTTGTCATGTACAGCGAAGCAGTCCTCGACCATTTTCAAAATCCGAGAAATCCTGGAACGCTCGAAGCCCCGTCTGCAAGCATTTCCGTGGAAAATCCTGTGTGCGGAGACATCCTTGAGCTTTCGGCTCGCATAGAGGCGGGGCGCATCGCCGAGGCGCGATTTCGCACGCGTGGCTGCGTGACGGCGCTGGCCTGCTCTTCGCTCGTGACGGAAATGCTACAGGGAAAAACGCCGGCTGAGGCGCGCGCCATTACTTCGGAACAAATTTCGGAGGCGCTTGGCGGCCTTCCACCCACTACACTGCATGGGGCGCAGTTGGCGCGAGATGCGGTGCTGGCTTTGCTCAAGAAGCTCGCCTAAACCGTAATAGGATTAACACAGAGGACACAGAGAAAAGATGAGAGCACATAGAAACTACGGAGAGGGGAATTAATTTTTTCGCTCTCTACTATATGGGTATAAGAAAATAAAGAAAGAGAGATTCCTCGCTTCGCTCGGAATGACAGAAAGTCCAGCCTTCAGCAGTCTGCTATGCCGATGATCCCGTCACGCGTTTAAGCATATCCGGATCGTTCAAATTTAGAATCACGCCTTCTTCGTCGGTCGGAACTTCTAGCACGTCGGCGGAGTGCGCCCAGACCACTGTGCGCGCACCCAATTCCGCTGGCGCGGCTAGCATTTCGCTAAATAATTGGCTCGAAAATATTGCAGGATGTCCCCGCTTGCCCTTGTAGGTCGGAAGGACGATCGCTTTCTTTTCATCGTAAAACCGGTCCACGAGTTCGCTGACGAGTCGCGCGCTGACGAGTGGGTGGTCGACAGGGCACAGAACGATTCCATCCGTATCGATGCCTTCCAGGCTGCGAATGCCGGTCCAAATGGAGGAAAGTTGGCCCAACTCCCAATTGGGATTTAGAACGACGACCGACGGGTCAAGTTTCGCCACGGACTGAATGGTTTCCGCACCCGAACCCAGAACAACGCGCGTGACGCCAATTCGGGGGTCGCGCGTCACCTGAATCAGATGTTCGAGAAAAGTCCCTTCGCGGTACGGGAGAAGTGCTTTCGGTCTTCCCATCCGGCTGGAAGCACCGGCGGAAAGGATAACGGCGGCAAGCAAACGGGGTCCTTTTTTTAGAAAGAACTATGATTATTCGCTGTGTACGGGAGTCTGCGCCAGGTTCTCAATTTTTACGGACTTGTTCGCAATATCGTGTGCACCCCGGCGAATCGCAATCAATTCCGCTGTGATGCTGATGGCAATCTCTTCCGGCGTCAACGCTCCAATGGCAAGGCCCACGGGCGCATGGACTTTGGCAAAAGTTTCCATCGGAATGCCTTCTTTTTCGAGCGCCTTATAAACCGAAATCACTTTGCGCTTGCTGCCAATCATTCCGATGTAGCGTGGGGAAGTGCCGACCGCCCATCGCAGCACGTGCATGTCGTCTTTATGGCCGCGCGTGACGATCACCATGTAGGTTGAGGCCGTGGGTTTGAGCTTCTCAAATGCTTCTTCAAAGCTCGTATATATTTCCTGGGCCATGGGGAATCGTTCAGCGTTGGCAAACGATTCGCGGTCATCGATGACTCCGATACCGAAGCCCACCGTGCTTGCGGCATTCGCGAGAGCGATGGAGACGTGGCCTCCGCCGAAAATATACAGAATCGGTTGGGGAAGTATGGGCTCCACGAAAATCTCCAGTGTGCCGCCACAAATCAGGCCATTATCGTAATTCGCTTCATTGTTCAGGCTGAAGGTCATCTTTCGGGGGGCTTCCGCTTGCATCACTTCTTTTGCCGCCGCCCAGACTTCAGCTTCCACACATCCGCCGCCAATCGTGCCCGCGATTGAGCCGTCTTCGCGCACCAGCATCCGCGAGCTTTCAAAGCTGGGGATCGAGCCATTGGTATGGACAATTGTAGCCAGCGCTCCACGATTCCCGGAGCGTCGCAGCTTTATGACTTCTTCAAACAGGTCCATAGGGTCCGTTTCGAAGGCAAGTACGGAAAAATTTTACCGACTGCATTGATTTTAATAGAGTACGGCGAGGGTGTCTGTGTGTCAACAATCGCGGTCACGAGTGGCACGGAAGTCTATAGTATGAGAAAATGAAAGAGAAATAAAAGAGAAGGACGGGCCCATGAGCACATCAGTCGGTAAAAATGTGACGCTGACAAAGCCGGACGATTTCGGCAACCTTTTACAGGATGAAGGAATTATTTTTACGCAGCTGGATAAGGCTGTGAACTGGGCGCGCAAGAGTTCCATCTGGCCGCTGGGATTTGGCTTGGCCTGCTGCGCGATTGAAATGATGTCCATGGCGGCGTCGCGCTTTGACGTGGCGAGGTTTGGTTCGGAAGTGTTTCGTCCATCGCCCCGCCAGGCGGATCTGATGATTATCGCCGGGCGCGTTTCGCAGAAGATGGCTCCAGTGATCAAGCAGCTTCACGCGCAAATGCCAGAGCCCAAGTGGGTGATTTCGATGGGCGCATGCGCGACTTCCGGCGGCGTGTTTAATAATTACGCTATCGTGCAGGGCGTCAACCAGGTGATTCCTGTCGACATTTACGTTCCCGGATGCCCGCCGCGCCCTGAGGCTTTGCTCTACGCGATTTTGCAGCTCCAGGAAAAAATCACCAACGAACGCGGCAGCTTCAAGCGCGCGCTCAACATCGCGTAATTCTTCAGAACATTTTCCCTTTGGCTTCATGTCCTCGGTGCAAAGTTCCGGAAAAAACGTAACACAGAGAGCGCAGAGAAAAGCGGAGTTACACAGAGAGTTTATTGATTAGTGGTGCGGGTGTGTGAACCAGCCTACGCCGACGCGTAGTTGAAGGGTGTTTATGCCGGGATTGATTGCGTTCAGGCCCGCGTTGGAAATGTGTTGGAAACGCAGTTCCGCCGTCCACGTTAATTTCTGCGCTAGGTAATGCACCCCAAGCGCTCCTGACGGAGTGAAATTAATGCGCGAAGTTCCGGCCGGGACTTTCGTATTCGTAAAGAGCGCACCGCCATCCAGATCAATAAAAGGCACGATTTTCGCGTGCCTGTCAAAATTCCAAATTAATGCGAATGGATCCACAGCGACGCCATAGGCTGTACCTGTCGGTTGGAAGACTACAAAGACCGGGACTGCATCGACGGCATACTCGAAACGCCCACGCAAGAATTTTGGGCCTATTGGGTCCGTTAGCACCCAACCGTAGCGAAAACCTGCCGTCCAGACGCTGGTGTGCTGGGTGACTCCGTTTGTTCCGTGGCCTCCCGACGTCCAGAATTCCACTTCGTTTCCGTCAACCTGCGGTCCATCCTGAGCATTGGCATGAGGTGGACGGGCGATCAGAAGAAGAGTGCAAAGAAGGAACGAGATGTGCGAAAACTTCATGAAGAGCCTCTCCAGAGTTGAGTGGCGGTCCATATGCAAAAATAGAAGATTAACGAAACTGGTAGAAATACTCAAATCGCCGACTGAAGTATTTGCGAATAGCCCTAAACATCGCTGCGTGGCCGATCATGCGGACATTTTTTTCGATGGCCGTGGTGGAGCTATAACTTCCGCTGGAATTCCGGAAGCATTGAGCTGCGTTCCGACGGCGGAGTGCTCACGCCGTACGTAACCAAGCCCGATGGGCTGACCTAAGATTGGCGAAAACCCGGAGCTTGTAACGCTGCCAATTTCGTTTCCGGCGAAAATCAATTTAGTGTCGGCGGCGGCCGCTTCATCGACGGGAAACTTCAATTCCGCCAGGCGGCGGTTCGCATGCCCGCGCGAGCGGACGCGCTCGACTATTTCTTGTCCCGTGTAACACCCTTTTTCATAGCTGATGTGCGAGAGCTCGAGCCCTGCCTCGTGCGGAATTTGCCTATCGTCATAATCATGGCCGAACCACGCGACGCCCGATTCGAGCCGAACGGAATTGAGGGCTTCCATGCCCACCGGGGCGCCGCCTTCCGCGCGGACGCGCTTTTCGAGTTCCTGCCAAAGTTCGGCAAGATGCTCGCGAGCAACGATGATCATGGCTGCTGATTCGCCGCCCAGTTCACGGCGCACCAGGCGGAAGGGGATCGCTCCCAATGAAAATTCCGCGTGCGCAAACAGCGGCATGTCCGCAAAATTGTCGATGCCCATCCGCGTTAGCAACTGGGCGACGCGTGGTCCGGCAATATCCAGCGTTCCCGTTGAGGCCGTTACGTCTTCGAGGGTTACATCATCCATAATGATGAATTTATCGAACGTGGCAAAAGTTCGCTCGCGGATCATGGCGTGGCAGGAAGCAAGCAGGCTCCTTTCAAGCAAAAAAGTTTCTACTTCGGCGAGGATATGACCCTGCGGGTTCAGCAGGAGGCCCACGGTTCCTTGCCCCGGCTTCAGGTCGCGCACGTTCGAGGTGAGAATCGCGTTCACATAGCGTTGCCGGTCGGCCTCTGTGAATGAAAAGAACGCACGGTAGTTCGAGTCGATGAGTCCCACGGTTTCGCGCAACGCTTTATATTCCGAAGCGAAATCAGCGAAGCGCGATGGCAACAGCGTGCCAAAATATTCGCCCGCGGCAGCGCCGGTGGATGTATGTAATTCAAGCAATGGAGTTTCCAAGGGCATTTTCATCCAGCTCCGACTTTAAGGAGTTTCATCCGCCATCATAACAGATCGCATTTTTCGTGGCCGGCGTCTCGCCGGCAAGTTTACATTGTGCGGAAGATGGGAAAACCCGCCGGCGAGACGCCGGCGCTACTCAGGCGCGATTCCGATGCTATATTTGAATCCTATGCACGAAACTGAAAAACTGATTCACGAAATTCTTCCAGTGGGGATGCTTCAGTGCAATTGCCATATTATTGGCGATCCGAAAACGCGTGAAACGATTGTCATCGATCCGGGCGACGATGCTGCGAAAATTTTAGAAGTGATCGAGCGCCACCATTTGAAAGTTGTGGCCATCGCCGTTACGCACACGCATATCGATCACGTGATCGGATTGCGCCGCATACATGAAGTCACCGGGGCCCCGGTCTACGTCCATGGCGACGATCTGGACCTGTATCGCATGCTCGAAATGCAGGCCAACTGGCTCGGTTGGAAAACGCCGCAGACATCGCCGATCGATCAACTCGTGCGCGAAGGCGACGTGATCCGTTGGGGCGCGTACGAAGCGCAAATCATTCATACGCCCGGCCACACGCCCGGCAGCATTTGCCTGTACATGTCGTCCGACAGGCCTGATGAAAACGCAGCTACTGGTCCAGCAAAGCGTGGCACCGGAAAATTGTTCGCGGGGGACACGCTTTTCGCCGGAAGCATTGGCCGGACAGATCTATGGGGAGGAGATTTTGCTGGAATCATTCGTTCGCTAAAAGGAAAGCTGCTCGAGTTGCCCGACGAGACTGTTGTTTATCCCGGCCACGGCGAATTGACCACAATCGGTAAGGAGCGGGCGACGAATCCATTTCTGGTGGGGGATTAGTAGCGCGGGCTTCGGACTTCGAAGGTTAGTTGTTGTAGCGCCGGCGTCTCGCCGGCATTTTTCGACTATCGCAATGCGGAGCAAAAACTGCCGGCGAGACGCCGGGTCTACGAGGCCCCCGGCGGCTGAATCCTACGGTACGGAATCAAATCATGTCTTGCGGGGGTGTAGGAAAATTGCGTGGAAAGTTGCAACAAAGGTCATCACTGCACCAGCCAAAAAAAGTTCTCGCGGATTAAAATGAAACCGTGAAGAAAATTGAAAATAGATCCACGCGGCGAGAAATACGCCTACAAACGATAATAGATTTGCGGCGGCAATCACGCCTCCCCTTTTTTCCAGCGCAGGACGGTGCTGGATAAGAGCATTCAGAGGTACCGCATAAAAGCCGCCGAAAAAACCGAGCATGCAAAGATCGGCGCGCACGGTCCAAATGCCAAGCCCGCTACGTGAAACGAGGAAACCAAATACGGTCATCCCCAATGCTCCGAGCGGAACCAGACGTGTTTCGATTTTTCCGCGCGACAGATAGCCGGCAATAAGACTCCCGACTCCGATACCGATCCCGACGGCAGCCTGCAAATAACTGATTTCCGATTCGTTGACGCGCAATACGTCATGACCGTATACAACGATCACGAATTGCAGAAAGGCCGCCAGAAACCACAGATAGGTATTGCCCACAATCGCCCAAGTCAGGATTCCATCCTGCATGATAATCTGAAGTTGATGGCCAAGATCGCCCAGCGGGTTCGCGCGAAATCGTCGCGCGGGATTTGCGGCAGCCACTCTAGAAATTCCGTAGCTGGAAAATAAACCTGTCAACGTAAGTCCGAGCAGAATTATGCCGGACCAAAATTGCCGCCCGCGAAACGCGTCAGCCAAATATCCCGCGCCCATCACCGCCGTAATGGATGCAATAAATGTGCCCAGCTCGATGACACCATTGGCCCAGGAAAGCTTATTGTCCGGGACGAGTTCGGGCAGCAGGCCGTATTTGGATGGACCGAATAACGCGCCTTGCGTGCTGATCAAAAAAACGGCAACCGCTTCCATCGGTAAATTTCCCAGCGCGAGCGCCGCGGTTGCAAATACACCTACACCAATTTCAAAAATCTTCGTGCCAATGGTGACATTCCGTTTGCTGTAGCGATCCGCAAAATAACCTCCAGCAAGAGAAAATAAAATAAAGGGTATGGCGAACAACGCGCCCACCAGGAGAATGAATCGGTCACGTATGGGGGAAGGGAAGTTGCGCTCGACAATTAAATAAATCACAAGAAACTTCAGAGCGTTGTCGTTAAACGCGCCTTGAAACTGCGTGAAGATCAAGCTCCAGAAGCCGAACCGCCAATGTGCGCGTGGGACATCAGCATTCATGCCCGGAAGTGGGTTGACCGAAACATTTGAGTTCGCGGCCAATGAGTTTTCCTGTGGGATGGACATAGGTCTTCTCAAAGGCTCGTGATGCTGATAAGTCAGTCCTTTCCCATGCTGCGAAGTGTAAACAGGGAAAGCGCGTCGAGCAAGGCTTTGGCAACGGGCACGCGTCGTGTAGAATCTAGGACGCGCCGGAGTGGCGGAATGGCAGACGCGGCGGACTCAAAATCCGTTGGTCGCAAGGCCGTGTGGGTTCGACTCCCTCCTCCGGCACCATCTTTTCTTAAATCCTTCTTTTAGAGCATAGTTCGAGAACATCCTCACATAGCTTGGACGCTATGCGGCACGACGCACGCATGCCTACCATTTTTTGCATTCCACCTTAGAGTATTCACCGTATATATCGGATTCAGGCTGGCTGCTATGTTGCGAGCGCGAGTTCTCAGGGCACAGAAAGAAATGTGTGTGCTGAGTTTTCTGGAGAGATTCCCGAACGGAAAGAAGCCTATGCCGACTATGGATCGAACTTACAAAGTTCTTTTCTCTGCAGTCGATCAGCTGAACGAAGAATTGCTACCGAAACAAAGGCTCACGAAAACTCCGGAAACCGTCGTGTTCGGTCATATGGGAAAACTGGATTCTCTCGCGCTCGTGAATTTTCTGATGCTCACCGAACAAAAACTGGAAGACGAATTTAATTTTCCCATAAGCCTGGCCGACGAACGGGCTATGTCACAGGAGCGCAGCCCATTCAGAACGCTCGCTACAATGGCTGACTACATCGGGCAACTGCTGAGGGAAAAGGGAGAAACGATATCTTCACAGGACGACGAATCCTCATTACAGGTACCCGCAAGGGAATCGGCAGGTACCTAGCGCAATATTATTGTGAACAAGACTGCCAGGTGATCGGCTGCAGCCGATCGCCAAGTGATTTCGTCGACACGCACTATCGCCATTTTGAACACGATATCTGCGACGAAAAAGCGGTCGAGAAAATGTTCGCGGAAATCCGCAGCGAATATCAGGGATTAGACATTCTGGTGAACAATGCCGGCATTGGTTCCATGAACCATGCGCTGATGACGCCGACTGCGACGGCTGCGCGAATCATGAACACGAATGTGGTCGCGACATTTCTTCTTAGCCGGGAAGCCGCCAAGCTGATGATGCGCAATAAATTCGGCAGGATCGTGAACTTTGCAACCGTCGCCACGCCTTTGCGGTTGGAAGGAGAGGCAATTTACGCGGCATCGAAAGCCGCAGTGATTTCTCTTACGCAGATTCTCGGCCGCGAGTTTGCCCCGTTTGGAATTACGGTAAATGCCATCGGACCCACCCCGATCAAAACCGATCTGATTGCCGCTGTGCCGCAAAACAAACTAGAAAGTTTGCTGTGCCGGCAAGCCTTCCCCCGGTATGGAGAATTTTCCGACGTTTCCAATGTAATTGATTTCTTTATTCGCCCAGAGAGTGGATTTATCACGGGCCAGACAATCTTTCTGGGGGGTGTTTCGTGAATTCAGCGCAGTTTCTGTTCGATGTTTTCCAAAAAAACCAGAGCTCGGCTGCGATCATCTGGCGCGGGCATTCATATCGCTTCGGCTGGATTCTTGATCGCGTTAATGACTGGAAAATCGAGCTGGAGAAAAATCGGATCGCGCCTGGATCCGTCGTAATTTTTGAGGGAGAATTTTCACCCAATGCCGTTGCGATGCTTCTGGCGCTGATTGACGCTTCCTGCATTATCGTGCCGCTCACAAAATCCGTTCGCGACAAGAAAGATGAGTTCATTAGAGTTGCGCAAGGCGAGATCCTTCTAACTCTGGACCACGAGGACGAAATTTCGATTAGTGTTTTGGGCCCGCGCGCGAACAATCCAATTTATGAATCTCTGCGCACCATGGGACACCCTGGGCTTGTCCTTTTTTCCTCCGGATCGACGGGAAAAAGCAAGGCGGCCGTGCATGATTTCGTTCCCATGCTCGATAAATTTAAAATGCCCAGGCATGTGTACCGCACGATTGCCTTCCTCCTATTCGATCATATTGGCGGAGTGAACACGCTACTCTACACGCTGTCGAATGCGGGGACGTTGATCATTTGCGAAGAGCGATCGCCGGATTATGTTCTGGGCGCTGTCGAAAAATTCGGAGCCGAACTTCTTCCCACTTCGCCGACTTTTATTAACTTGATTTTGTTGAGCGAAGCATACAGAAGGCATGAACTTGGCTCGTTGAAGCTGGTGACTTATGGCACCGAGGTGATGCCAGAGTTGACACTGAAGCGGTTCCATGAGCTTTTTCCGAATATCCAGCTTGCGCAGACTTATGGGCTTTCGGAAGTCGGAATTTTGAGGGCGAAGTCCCGGAGTTCCGATTCTCTCTGGGTGAAAATTGGCGGCGAGGGATTCGAGACTCGCGTGGTCGATGGCACTCTCCAGATCAAGGCGAAATCCGCGATGCTTGGGTATCTGAATGCGCCCAGCCCGTTTACGGAAGACGGCTGGTTCATGACGGGCGATTCGGTGGAAGTCGACGGCGAGTATATGAAAATACTTGGCCGCAAATCCGAGTTGATTAACGTCGGCGGAGAAAAAGTATATCCGTCGGAAGTGGAAAACGTGATTCAGGAATTTGAAAATGTAGCTGAGGTTGCGGTGTACGGTGAGAAAAATCCCCTGGTTGGAAATATTGTTTGCGCGAGAGTGCGGCTGAAAGAAGGCGAAGGCTCTCTTGATTTTGTGAGCAGGCTGAAGCGTTTCTGCCGGGAACGCATGCAGCCCTATAAAATTCCCGTCAAGATCGCCTTTACCAAACAAATGCAATACAACGAACGCTACAAAAAGATGAGACAAGCGTAATGAGCCGGTATCGAATTATATTTGGGCCAAACATCTCGAAGCGAGTGAGAGCACGCATTTCCTATGCCTATCGCGTGTTTTGCGCCATCTACGGTCATTCGGTTGTGAACGACCATTCGTCGAGCTCTGCGATTACCATTTACTACGGAACTCCAGCGTTCCTCCCTGGTGTGATGCAGGACGCCATCCACATTCCCGCCAGGTACGTGGAGCGGCCACTGAGTGAGCCTGCCCCAAAACTGGCGCGATTCTTGTATGCGGACGAATGGTTCGATCTCTTTTATGGGGTTGATAATCTGGGCCGACCGGACTGGCTCGGCGAAATTTTTGAATGGATTTCTTCGGCGGATGAGATTAGCCAGGAGGGCCGTGATGCTGTCGGGCGAATTCCCTATGAGAAAAGTATTTTTTCTCGCCAGGGAAAAACTCCGGCGCGGCCCCGAGCAATATTGGCCATGGCCTGGCTGGAGGGCTACTTGAGGTACGGCCGCACCAAAAGCAAATTGGTGAAAGCCCCGTCGCCGGTGGAAGGGACGGATCATTTCGTCATCGCCTCTCACGATATTGATATTCATTGGACGCAGCAGTGGAGGTGGCGAGAACGGCTGAAGCGCCAGTTGAAGAATGCGCTGATTTGTCCTCTGGAGTCCCGCAGTGCATCCGTTCTGATTTCCAGCACAGCGCGATTGCTCAAATCGCTGCTGGGAATGCGTGTGGATGATTTCATTCCCTCATTGCTATTGGCGGCGAGGGAAAAAGATTTTCAATCCACGCTGTTCGTTATCGCAAATTCTGTGCATCGGCGCGATGCAAATTATCAACTTGAGCAGCTCGCTCCGAAATTGCGCGAAGCCGCTCTTGCCGGGTTCGATGTGGACCTCCACGCGTCTTATACCAGCATCGTGGAAAAATGCGATTTGAGATCCGAAGCCGTTCTACTTTCCCAATGTACGCAACAGTATCCCTCGGGAAACCGGCAGCATTGGCTGCGATTCGATAGTCACCACAAATTATTCAGCGAAATGGAGCGCGCGCGCCTGATCTACGACTCCACCCTTGGATTTTCCAATCAGGTCGGATTCCGCAATGGTGCGTGCTTCGCGTTTCCTCCCTATAATTTCATGAAGGAAGAAGCTTGCCACTTTTTGGAAATTCCCTTGGCCATCATGGATCGCGCTTTGCTCCATGCAAGCAGAAGTTCGGGGAGATCGTATGCGGATTTGACGGATGATGTGCTTGAAGAAAGCCGTCGGTTTGGATGGGGCGGCATTTCGATGCTTTGGCACAACCCGATGGAAGACGTCTACGTGCCGCGCGCGGTGAATGAGATTTTTTGGGACAGAATCCGCGATAAAAATACTTATCGCGAAAAATGGGTGAGCGCCAGTGCATTTCTTGCGGCGAGCCTTGCGCGTTACCAGGCTGCCGGCCTCCTGCAGAATGTTGGCGTTCAGAATACGGAAACGAAACCTGTGACCCTCCATGCTCAAGTTGCAAATTGTTAGGGGACCGCTGGATGATCAACTGAGTGCTGCGATCCTGAACGGCTATACATCGCTGACGACCGCGACGGTCACTCCTGCAAATTTTCATCGTTGGATGGAACAAAGCCCGGAAGGCCCCGCACTGCATGCGATTTTAAGAACTCCTGAGGGGGCGGTTGCGGGGCATTGTTGCCTGTTTCCATTCCCGATGAATATTGGTGGCAACCGCGCCACCGTCGCAAAGGCCGAATATTTTTTTGTAAAAGAGAATTACAGAAAAGAATCCGTTGCGGGTTACGAAAATAGCGTGAAGCCGGCGGCATTATTGTTACTGGAGCAGTTGTATCGATGCGGCAGGGAACTGAAGTGGCGTCCGTACCTTGTTTCCGCGCCTGCAGAAGTTGCGCCATTGCATCGAATGGCGGGCTGCAGAAAAATCAGTATTACGCTGACGGAGTGCCTCCTGACTTTCCGGCCATTCCGGGCCGCCGCGGATACGCCAAACCTGAATACCAAGCAACGCGTCGCTCTTGCAAGCGTGGGGGCACTGCAGTGCATGGTTTGGGCGATGCGGCGAAAGAAAAGTTCCGGTGTTCGCGCGGTTCCTCCTGATGCTCCAATATCTTCCCGCGAAATAAATTCAGGATTCTCGTTGTCGAGCGATCGGGATTTTCTGACGTGGCGGTATACGGGTGATGAATATCTTCGTTTGCAGGTGGAAGCCTCACAGGATCTGGGCGTGATCGCGAAAAAAGGGTCCGCTCATGACTATGTTCGCGTTTGCCAGTCGACATTGAACCCGAATGAAGGGAAATGGCACTCCGTGATTCGCTCTTTGATTGCGGCGGCAATCGAAGAAAATGCTCTGGGCGTCCGATGGGCCGTTTATGGCCAAGGAGCGCTTGAGAAACGGTTAATTACTGTGCTGCGCAAGATGGCTTTTCTATGTGTCCGCCGCGAAAGAAGCATTTACGCGCACAGCCTCGACGCGACTCACCTGCGTCCAGAGGCTTTGCAATTGGAAGACTCTCTGTTCTGCTTCGATTCTTAAACGCAAAGGTGTTTTCAAAAATAATTTGTTGCACTTATCTTTAAATAGTATGGGTTGCTTTGCTCGAAGTTTGAATTGTGGGCAACCGTTTCCACCATTCGTCTGCTAAAATCCGTTCAAGCTTTTATAAGGCAAATGCCTCAATGTGAATTTATTCTATTTTAGGTGTGCGGATCCGCCTATGTGGAAGCCGCGGGAAAGAGGGTATGAAATGAAAATCGCTCAAATCGCGGCCACGGCCGTGTTCCTGGCGGCGCCGTTATTTGTTCATGCGCAGATGCCGGCGGCCAAGAACGACAAGGCCGTGCAGGAAGTGGTGGATTTCAGAAATCGATATATCGAAGCGGAAGAAAATCGCGACGTTGCTTTTCTGGATAAAATTCTGGCGGATGATTTTTTTGCGCTTAATCCACAGGGAAAATTGCTCGACAAGGCTGGGCAGCTCGAAAATCTGAAGAGACCCGACCGCACGCTGAAGGTTTTGAATCCACGCGAAACGCACGTTCAATTTTATGCCAATGGAGCGGTTGCCGTTTTGACCGAACATGTGACCGTGGATGGCATGGACAAAGGCCGCCCGTTCGGCGGAGAGTATCGCTTCCTGAGAGTTTTTGCTAAACAAAACGGCAGCTGGAAAGTCGTGTTGGCGCAAGGCGCTCCGATGCCGGACCAGGCTGCGCCAGCGAAATAATTTTGATATGAATGGGATTCTAGTGGCATAGGCCTTCAGGCTGCGGTTCGGTCCCGTAGCGCCGGCGAGACACCGGCGCTACGAAAACCCCGCAGGCTGAAGCCCGCGCCACTAAACCGCCAATGAATTTCATTTAATTATTACAGCGTTGCAGCGACGCGAAAACCGTAATCTGCATATTTAAGTTGCGGGGGGATGCTGGAGCGCGCTGCGGTCCGCGTCACTTTAATGTGATGGCGCCAGGAACCTCCGCGAGAGGCGCGCCGGATGCTTGAGGGCGGCCCTTGCGGGTTGCGTTCGGGCGAAACGGAATAGTAGGAAGCATCATACCAATCCGCGCACCATTCGTGCACATTGTCGCCCATGTTAAAAAGTCCGTAGGCGTTTGGCGTGTACAATCCCACCTGTTCTGGGCCTGATTTCCAACGGTTCGCATAATCAGGAAGATTTTCCGGCTCACAATCGCCCCACGGATATAGTTCGCCTTCCACGCCGCCACGTGCAGCTCGTTCCCATTCCGCTTCGGTTGGAAGCCGGAATTTTCGCTGAAGAAGATCGCTCAACCAATCGCAATACGCGACGGCTTCAAACCATGACACCGCGACAACCGGCTTTTCCGGATGGTTGAAATCGGGATCGTTCCATAGCGAAGGCGGCGCATGGCCCATGCTCCCCAAAAAAAGGGCGTACTGCGCGTTTGTGGTTTGAAATGCTGCAAGATGAAATCTGTCGACCCAGACGCGATGGCCGGGCTTTTCGTCATCGCGGCCCGTATCGCAGCCCATCTGGAAACATCCTTCGGCGATGATGCACATGCGTGGTGAGGATGTTTCCGTGCCTTGGGCTCGAGGAGAATAATGTGTTTCCATAGGAATATGGCCTCAATGATATCCAGCGGTGGAGCGGCGTTCCCAGGAAAGTTCCTCGAGAAGTTTTTCCGCGGATGGTTTGCCTTCAGGCGGCAAAGTTAATTTCGATTCGATGCGCCGCACGATTCCGTTAGCGGTGTCATAGCGAACGCCACCCTCGAGCGCCCCGCGACGGCTGAGAAATGTTTCGATCAGCGCAAACTCCTCGGGCGTAAGCCGGTTCGCGCCATAGTGGTGCGCGAACGTTTGCGCCGGCGCTTCCCACTTCAGGGTTACATTCTCCAAAGGCTTCTCATGGACCACGACCGTGCCGGCCACGAAATCTCCCAGCCGCTTGCTTTGAGGGCTGATCCACGCGCAAAGTACGCCCAGTCCGTAAGCGAAAGGCATTTGATCGATGAGGCGCATCAGATTACGTGCTACCGCGTCAATCGCCGTGATGGGCTGGCCGGAGTCTTTGATCACGCGAATGTGCGTCAGGCGCTTGCCCGGCGTTTGCCCGTTCCACAGAGATTCGAACAGAATGAAGTATCCGTACATCAGGAGAAAAGCGAGGAAGATAAGAATTCCTATGATCCACTGCCTCGCAAAATCAGAAACAATTCCAAATATTCCGGGCGCGCTATAACTCAAGCCGACGAACAATAAAACCAGAACGATCGTAGTCCCGGTTTGAATCAGGGTATCAATCAGCACGGCTAGGAACCGGCTGCCGATTCCGGCAAGTGGAAATTCAATGGAAGTCTGTTCCGGCGTTTCAATGATAAGCTTTTCGCCTGCGGCGGAATCGTACGGGGCGGGGCTAGATTGGCTCGAGGACATAAATGATTTCAACTCGATGGCTCGCAAATCGCAAACAGCACTGGCGCCGACTCGAACAACTGGTCGACCGCTCAGGTCGGCGCGGCGTTGCGACCCTTGACCATGACGAGTTGCAGGAACTAGGCCTATTGTACCGCCAAACGGCCTCTGACCTTGCAACGGTGCGCGAGGATATCACGAGTCGCCCTTTTTGGTCCTATCTCAATCAGCTTTTGGCGCGCGCGCACAATTTGATTTACATGGGCAAGCGCCCGAACTGGAAGGGCATTGTCCATTTCTACCGCGACACGTACCCGCGAATTTTCAGGGAAACTTTTCCGCTCGTGCTTTTGTCTGCGCTTATTTTTATTGCGGGAGGAGTTGCAGGCGCCGTGGTGATGCTGCGCGATCCGGGTTTCGCGCACCAAATTCTCGGACCGGGGATGGTCGAAACAATTGAGAAGCGTGAAATGTGGACTCATTCCATATTGGCCGTAAAGCCGATGGCGGCTTCCGGAATCATGACCAACAATATTATGGTCGGCTTCATGATGTTCGCCGCGGGAATTTCCGCTGGCCTGGGCACGATCTGGATGCTCATCACGAATGGCCTGCTGATGGGTGTGTTGGCCGTGGCCACGGCTCGCGCAGGCATGGCGCTTCAGCTTTGGGATTTTGTTGCGGCGCACGGAGCGTTGGAGCTGCCCGCCATCTTTATCGCCGCAGGAGCCGGGCTGGAAATTGCACGCGGACTGCTATTTCCGGGAATGTTGCCGCGCAAAGACTCTTTGCGACTGGCAGGGAGCCAGGCGGCAAAACTTTTGTTGGGAACCATACCCTTGCTGGTGGTTGCCGGCGTGATTGAAGCATTTATTTCACCGGTGAAAATTGCCACGGCGCTGAAATTCACCCTTTCGGGCGTCTTGTTTACCGCGCTGGTTCTGTATTTGATGAGCGGCAGGAAAAAGGCGGCCGTTCAGGAGAGTTGAGCGGAGTTTGCTGTCTGACTAAATGAAGTGGGCTAGGAGAACGCTGGCGGAAGAAAAATAATTTGAAATCTCAAATTTGAAATTCCAATTTGAAATTCCAAATTTGAGATTGTTTTTGCGATTCACAAATCACAAATCACAAATCACAAATTACATCTTCACCCCGCAGCTCAAATCAAACTGCGGTCCTTAATATCGAGATACTGATTTACCAGCGACGCTGCCAGTGCGCCGGGCATGATTTCCATGGCAAGGACGCCGCGCTGGCGCAGTCGCCTCAACAAAAGTTCGCGGCGCTGCACGATTTCGATGGCCGCGATGTAGCGAAACATTTCCTCTTCAGACTCCGGGCGCCGCGCGACGCGGTCGTTCAAATCGGGTTGCCCGATTGCCGCAAACAAGACGAGGTGCCTGCGCGTCATTTGGAGCGCGTACTCCACCACGTCCGGAGTGCCCGCGGTTTCCGCAAGATCGGTAACCCACACGACCAGGCTTCGGCGCTGTTGTTCGGTAAGCAGCGCGCGGGCGGCGCGAGCATGATCGGCCTCGTACGGTTCGGGATGAACGAGCGCAAGGGACTCAACGATCAAGTGAAGGTGCGCGGCGCCGCGGCCCGCATTCCGGTTCTGCTGAATCGTTCTGCCATAGGCGATCAGACCGACGCGGTCGCCGGAGTGCAACGCGACTTGCGCAAGCGAGAGGGCCGCGTCCACCGCATAATCGAGTTTCGATAATCGCAGAGAATTCTCTCCGCGCACGATTTGTTCGCGTAGTAGTCGCCCGGCATCCAGCACGATCCATACGGTCTGGCTGCGCTCCACTTGAAATACTCGCGTGATCAGCTTGGAACGCCGCGCAGTGGCCGTCCAGCTGATATTGCGGAACTCATCGCCGGTCCGGTATTCGCGCAGGCTTTCAAATTCGCGCCCAAGCCCGCGCAGCCGCCGTCGCCTTCGTTCCATGGCCACCTGGCGAGTGCGAATCAGGTAAAGCGTCTGTTGTTTGGCTTGCTCAAGATTTGGAAGGACGCGCACGCTTGTCGCGGTTTCGGCCACCGCCCAGCGCTCAGCCAGGCGCAAGGAACTCTGGTAGCGCACAAAAAGTTTGCCGATCGGGAGATCGCCGCGTTGCGCAGGCAGGATTTCGTAATCCGCGATGGCGGTTCCGCCAGCTATTGCGGCGAGAGGAACGGTGGGCGGATCGCGCCGCAGCGCGCGCGAAGTTTCATCGGTCACGCGCGCAAAGATGGCCCGCCGCCCGTAGTTGTGCAGTTCCACAAAAACCTTGGAGCGCACTCCGAGCGAAGGCGGAGCATGCCACACGCGCTGCAATTCGAGCTGTCCGGGTTTCGGAAGCAGCAGCAAATCCTGAAGCCAAAGAAGCAGAAAAAAGCCATCCCAGAAAAACATTCCCGCAATCAATTTTGGTGACCATGCCCCGGGAACCACCCAAACGAGACCGACGAGCAGCGCCACAAAAAATCTGGTGCCAAAGCCAAATCCGAGCCGTCCCTTCGGATGCGCACGCGCGACGACAGCGGCCGGAATAAATGATTTCTCAGAACTCACTTCGGAACCTCGACCGCCGACAGTATTTCAGCGATAACGGAATCCGTGGTAACGCCCTCAAGATCGGCCTCAGGCTTCAGCATCAGCCTGTGTCTAAGCACGGCGGGCGCCGCGTTCTTGATGTCATCGGGAATCAGAAAGTCGCGGCCATCCATGCCCGCAAGAGCGCGCGCCACAAAAAACAGACCAATCGCCGCACGCGGACTTGCGCCCAGCGACAGCGCAGGCCAGTCGCGTGTGCGGCGAATCACCGAAACGAGATATTGATATAACGCAGGTTCGACTCGCACTTGCGCAATCTCGGCCCTGGCGGCCGCGAGCAGCGCCGGATCAATCGGTTCGAGCGGCGTCTGCTCGATCAAATGCGCATCCGAGAGTTTTTCAAAACGTTTCAAAATTTCGGTTTCCGCTTCCGCATTTGGATAATCGATGCGAATCTTCATCAGGAAACGGTCGAGCTGCGCTTCGGGCAGGGGATAAGTTCCCTCGAACTCCACTGGATTCTGCGTGGCGAACACCGTGAAGTGCGGTCCGAGGTCGTAGCGAACGCCGTCAATCGTGGCTTGCCGCTCTTCCATCGATTCAAGGAGTGCAGCCTGCGTGCGCGCCGTGGTGCGATTGATTTCGTCAACCAGCAGCAGGTCCGTAAAAATGGGCCCGCGATGCAGCGAAAACGCACTCGTCGCCAGATTGAAAACATTTGTGCCAATTATGTCAGCGGGCATCAGGTCTGCAGTGCACTGAATGCGCTGAAATCCGAGCGCGCAAATTCTCGCCAGCGTTTTCACAGTGAGCGTCTTCGCCAGCCCCGGCACGCCTTCGAGCAGTGCGTGGCCGCCGCAAGCTAGCACAATTAAAAGTTGGTCGACAATTTCCTGCTGTCCGACAATCACCTTGGAAAGCTCCGTGCGAATATGCGTCGTGAGGCGTGCGAGATTTTCCACTTAACGATTCTCCTCGTTGGGTCGCGTCTTAAGTCCGAACAAAACTTCGTAGTGCTCTAACGCCTGCACAATTTTGAGTGCTTCTGCGTTGGATGTGACTCTCTCGCGGGATGCTTTGTCCGCGCGCTGCAAAATATCCATCAACCCCGGTTGCTTCCATCCGATTCGCTCACGCACCGCTGAATCCAATTCCGCGTTGGAGACGGAAGAGGACAATGCGAGCCGCCGAAGCAATTGCGTGCGAAAGCGTGTGTACGCCACGCGTACCGCTGCCGATCCGGCATTGGCGCGCCGGTATAAATCTCCCAGTGTATCCACAAATTCCAGTGGTGAAAGCCGCGACACAGCAGCCGGAGCATAAATCGGGCCACTCCTTCGCCCAAACGCCAGCAAAACAAAAAGCGCTACAACCGCCAGCTGAAAAATCGCCCACGGCACAGGTGTCTTGCTGAAGTAGTCCCACAGCGAGCCGCGGTAACCGTGAAAATATTCATCCCACAATACGGTAATCTCGCCCGGACTTGCGCCGGGGCGCACTGCCTGAATACATCCAAGAAAAAACGGCAAATTTCCTTCACGCGTGATTCCCGAATTCGTCAGAGGAGTTGGACCGGCCCACCAAATGACCCGCCCTTTTTCCAGCTGCCAAGTCACCACGACTGGTTCTTGCGCGTCGCCATAAAGAGGAACCTGCGCGCCGTCCGTCGTCATCCAACGCCTCGATGCCCTTATGGAAATAGTTTCCGTACCCAATGTTAACGGGCTCGGCGCAATCGCACGAAAAGTTTCAGAAGGCGATCCAGTTATCCGAGTGTCGGAAGGCGATTGCACTGCACCGCTTTCAAGGAAAAGGAATGGATAATTTCCGGCGTAAATGATCCATCCGCCCGCGCGCGCAAAGGCCACCAGCGCGTCGCGCTCTTTCTTGTCCGGAAAATTAGAAGGGCTCGCGAGAATTAATATTTTCCCCGCCGCTTCTGTGGGCAATTCAGCGGGCGGCATCTCCCAACGCTCGGATCGGTAGCCAAGCTGGCGAAGCAAAAGGTAGGCGGCCTGCGCTCCATTGTTGGTCGTGGAGTAAGTTGTCGGAATTCCTTGGCCCTCTTTTTCCTCGGGAGTAGGCGCCAACACGAGCGTCGCGACGAGCAAGAGGAGCAGAATACTCCCGGCGATCAGCAGAAGTTTGCGGTCTCCTGAATCTAGGGCAGGTGGCATCCCAGAGTCTCCAATTGAGTGAGGGAATCGCGAAAGTCAGCCTCAGTGGCAACCTGATAGCCGTACCACATTTTTTCGAGGCGCGAAGTAAGCCTGTGCAAAGCCTGCTGCCTGGTCGCGAGTGTTTCCGGAACGATCATCTTTGATTTCGCAAGAGCAGAAAGATATTCGCGCGGAGTTTTGGAGCGATCGGCAGAAAGCGCGCCGAGTTCCTGAAGCCGCGCGATGCCCGCCCAATACGCACAGTGAATGGCCATGCGATAATCCGCGCGCGCGGCGGATTCACGCGCGGCATAAACCCACTCCTGCCACGAGCGCAAAGGAACAGCCGCAGCCTGCAATGCCATTTCCTCGCCTTTTGCAGTGCGAATCCATCGGCGAAAAATCGAGTAGGCAATAAAGACGGCAGCCGCGCCCACGCCAATCCAGAGCAGAATGTATCCAAGAGATTCCTGGCTGCCCACGGCGCTAAAAATTCTCTTCGTCGTTTCCAATAACATTTCGTCAATCTGTCTGCGAATTTTATCCCACCAGGATTCGCGTATCGCGTGAGCATATTCAGGGCGCGACAATATTGCATTCAACTTCTCTCGGGCAGAATCCGGCGAGGCCGATTCCTGCGCTTGCGCTGAAGCGGACACCGTTTCCGAAGCGAGCGCGTCGAGATAATCCAGCGCCTGCTTCACTGTTATTGTGCGGATTTCCGGCTGCATCTCCGCCTTCGCCAATTGCGAGACCAGCAGATCGGTCGGCACAACAAAATGCCGCTTGCCCGTATCCACTATCCACGAGGTCGGTAGCGATTCCCGATACGCGCGCAATGTTTCCGTGGACCCGCTCGCGGCGTCCAATCCCGCCTTCAACTGCCCCAGTTTCTGGATAAATGCTTGGGGATCATAAATCGTAGGCGAAGGGGTTTGTGCCGGCGCATCGGCTGGGGCCGCGCTCACCGGAACGCCAACGAACACACACAAAATAGCGGCGAGTATCCATGCCCCTCGCGGAAAAAGGGAATTGAGAATTGGAATTCGGTCAGGACGCATCTCTTCCAAACATGGAGGGCACGCCTCCGGTTACCGGAGGAGGGGCAGGATCGGCGCCAATCGCCTGCATCATCATTTGCAGATCGAACGCTTCCTTGCGAACACGCAAATCATAATAAAACAGAGCGAAGCCAATCGTACTGACGGGCGCCACGAGGGAACTGCCGATAAAATTTCCAAATTGCATAATCATCGTCCACATAATCACAAGATGCGGTTGTTTGGCGTTCATCACCAGCAGCATCGCAAAAGGAAATTGAAACACGGCAATAATTCCAAATACCATCGCAAAATATAGCAGGTAAATCATAAACGCCCGGCCCGCAAAATTGCGAGTCAGCGCGAAACTCCGGCGGATCGATTCGGCCGGTCCCAGATTTTCAAGCACGGCGGAGGGAATCGCCACGCTTATGCGGCACATAATGTAAAACATCGGAATAATGAAGGCGATCATCCCTGCGAGCATCAGGAGTCCGCTCAGAAACATGACCCCGAAAATCGTTCCTGATTCTCCACGCATGCTGGCCATGGACTCGCGAATCGTGGTTGAATGGCCGGCATAAATTTCGGCAACCGCGTGAACCGTTGCGCCCACTGAAAACAGAAACGCGATGCAGCCCACCACAATCGCAAGAACTCCGAACAGCCCGCTGCCCGCCGCTATCGCGAAAAATCCCGTGGATTGCATGCGGCCGGAATTCGCCTGCCGGGCAATTGC
This sequence comes from Saccharimonadales bacterium (SeqCode), assembly GCA_035486415.1. GTDB lineage: Bacteria > Acidobacteriota > Terriglobia > Acidiferrales > UBA7541 > Palsa-360. The sequence continues at coordinate 20,634 of DATHNC010000130.1, read as the reverse complement.
AGGAATCAGAACCGTTGCGAGATTGGCGACGAAAAAGAACGAATAGGGGACGGCGGAAATTCCCACGAACAATAGAAAATGCTGCCGGTACAGATAAAAAGTGCGGTCCAGCAATTCGCCAAGGCTGAGTGGTCGGAGGTCAAGCGTGGCCATGGGCTCTCCCGGCGCCTGCGACGCGCAATGTGTTTGTTTACTCTATCAAGAATTGTCCATGAATCAAACGTTAAGTAGGAGCACGATTCATCATGGCAAATTTCGTGGGGCAAAGGATGGAAACGGATCGGCAGGTTCGATTGGAGACCTGTCATACAGCCGCAACAATCCCGTAATATCGCCTGGCTGAAATTACGAATCATTAATTGCGATTCTTTGTAATCAAAGAATTTACTTGCACACTGATGCCCCTCTGCGTAAGATACCGCCGGGTAAAGAAGGTGTGGATCCTGTGCCAAAAGAAAAACCAAAAGTAAATATCGGGGAAGTGATCCGCAGTTACCGCGGACAGCGCGGGCTTTCTCAAGGCGATATTGAGCGACGCACCGGCTTGCTGCGCTGCTATCTGTCCCGCGTAGAAAACGGTCATACCGTGCCGTCACTCGAAACTCTTGCGAAAATTGCCGAAGCCATGGAAATTGCTCTGGCGGATTTTTTTCCGGGCGCCGAAACACCGCGCGACCGCGACACGCAGAAAATGCTCGGCGAACTCTCGGAAGACGAAATTCGCTTCCTGTCCGAAATCAAGAAATACAGCACGACGCTTTCGGATGGCGATAAGCGCCTCGTTCTGGCCATGATTCGCAAAATGGCCACAGTAATTCCCCCACCGCCACCGCGCAAAGTTGCAGCGCGCCGCACCGCGTACTAAATAGACTCCCTGAAATTGTTGACGAAGAATTTAAGGGCATGGATCTTCGTCTGTGTGTTTAACCGAGGCAGGATTTAGTCTGACCGTTGGGGCAAGCCTGGAGCGGCCAATCTCCGGATTGGCGTTTCGCCACCCGCCAATCCGGAGATTGGCGATCCCAGGAAACTTGCAATTTCGAAAGAAATGCAGGCCAAACACCGACTCTTCCAAATTGTTTCTAAGGACGAACTTCCACAATCACTGAGTGGCGCGCAACAGAATTCCATAACACTTCCACTCGAAGTCTGAAATTTCTGTTCGTTGGGCAAATAAATAAAATCTTGCGGATGGACTAATTCAGGCGGCTAGTGCGAGGGGTGTTTCTTCTTTGCACCTTTCAAAAATCGGGTGTGTTCAACGATCGCATGGAAAATCCGTCCTCGGCCGATTACGATTTCTCCACTGCGCGCCTCTGCTTCAAAGATCAGTCGCCGACCGTCGATCTCCGCAAGCCTGGAAACAACCGTAACGGTTGCCCCGACGGGTACAGGCTTGAGGTGATCCACTTCGATGCGCACCCCGACCGTGATTGACCCTGGTGGCAGCGCAGACCGAACCGCGTAGGAGCTGGCCATCTCCATCATTCCAATCATCGCCGGGGTGGTAAACACAGCGGGCCAGTTTGGGTCCATATGGGCCAGAGTCCATTCTTGCAGTACCACTCGTTCGAAGCGTCCTTCGAGGCCAATCGCAAGATCAATCGCGATCTTGGCCCCCTTGTTCATCGCACATTCTCCGAACCAGCGGCCGTCGTTTCTTTCGTAAGTGATGGCTGACTTTTCATGAGGCTCCCCACAACTTCCGTGAGCGTCGTGCCGCATTGCGCCCAAAGTCTACGCTTCAGCCCGCAATAATCCTGTGATCCGGCGAAAACGTCCGCCATCAGAACGCGAAAGGTCGCGCTACGCTCGATAAATTGAATCATGCGCGTGGCAACGGCGCCGCCAAGGAAATTCCCGCGATAAAATCGCCGCGCGATGCGCGTTGCGAATTCCAGGTCCGTGGAAAATGCCTTGCGGATCCGCGCCGGATACTCTGACGGCTTTTCAGCGATGATGGATTCCGCGAGCAATTCACCGGAACGCAGCGCGTAATACAAACCCTCGCCCGTAATCGGGTCCACCCATGCGGCGGCATCTCCCACCAGCGCCCAATTTTTCCCTACAACCCGGCGCGAAGAAAGCGTCTGCTTCTGCGGCGAGGGCAAAACGTGGCTGTAGAAGCGCGCGCCTTCGCGTGAAATATTTTCACTGTCCATAAATGCGTGCAGGTGGCGGCGCAATTCCTGGCTCGTGTGCTTCGCCATGCTGCCGCAAATGCCCACGGAAAGATGATCGCAGCGTGGGAAAGACCAGATGTAGCCCTCGAATTTGCTTAAAAATTTGACGCTGATCCCTTCGGCCTGCGCCGGCACGAAATAGCCAAGAGTCATCTCCAGATCGCCGGGAGCGAGACGGCTTGTGTCCGCCAGCAGGGAATTACGCGCGCCGGCTGCTACTACAACAAAATCCGCTTCCACAAGAGAATCGCTCGTGGATAAATTAGCGCGATTTCCTGATGTATCCATATGAGTGACGCGCGAACGGACCACACGGCAGCCTGCCGCTTCCGCACGATCAAGCAGCAGTCCATTCAGCACGGTTCGCGAGTATATGACGATGGGTTGATCGAGTTGCAGCAGTGCGCGATGCCCCTTGCTGGAAATCAGTTCAACGCTGTGGATCAATTTTTTGGGGTGCGGGCCGTTCAAAAGGAAGGGGTATGCCTGGATTGCCTTGTGCGTAAGTCCGCCGCCACACGGCTTTTCCCATGCCAGGTGTTCATCGTAAATCGTGACACTGTAGCCGGAGCGGGCCAGTCTTTCCCCACACATGGCGCCGGCCGGTCCTCCACCCACGATCGCAATTTCACGCATGCTAAGGCCTCGATGAAAAGGGCAGAGCCTGGAAAAGTACCCGGCGCTGGAGAAAATAGGCTCAAGTCTGCGAAGTCAACCGCTTCACAGCAAGAAACCTCGGCGGGGAGTATAGCAGAAAATTTCAATGAAACAGCAGGCGCGTGGGGGATGATGTTCCTTCGTGAGAACCTTGAACGGCTACCCCTAGCCTTCCGAGTAACTTAATTTTAAGAAATCTTGGCGTACTTCGAGTAACTTACAGTAAGGCGTCTCTAGTGGTTCGGAATTTGAACGGCCCACCAGATGACGCAAACCCAAAGAAAGATTTCCGAAGAGCCAGCGAATTTTGCAATTCCCGGCGTTTCCTGCGTTGCTCCCCAGTCGCGCGCTTTCCACTGCACGATAATGTGCCACAACAGCGCCAGGGGAACGAACACACCCAGCTTCCAGCGGAACGCGATGTTCACGATGAAGGTCGTCGCGGTGGATGAAAAAAGCAGGAACCCGCCTAGCACCACAATGCAGAAGCCGATCCAGTTCCAGGCGAACAAATCCTCTCGAAGCTGTGCCGCCGTTTCGCGCTTTTTCCCCAGGCCGATCAGGCGCAAATCCAGAGCGATATTCGTTCCAATCCAGATGGACAGCCCCGTGAAATGAACCAGCTGCGTGAACGGATATGCCCACAACGACGTGCGAACCCCGGTGCCCCACGGAGTGCTTTCCAGCCATTTCGCGAACGCCTGAAGTAGTCCGTACATTTCGACGTTTCCTCTCTTACTCCCGAATTATTTCTACATGTGGCGTTGATTCGTGGAACGGACCCGCCAAACTTGCTATCCCAAGCCTTCCATCGCCGGAATTTCCGACGCGCTAAGAATCGTCAGAATCCAGAGGACCAATCCGATAGTGGCAATCACCTTTGCCGAAGTCGGAATCTCCGGCAACGCCGCCCACTTTGGCGCGCCGCGTTGCACGAGGATCGCGAACACCACGGAAAGGATGATCATCACGAGCTTCACGTGAAATACCGGGTCAGGCGCCCAATCTCCAGCGTCCGCCGTAAACATTAAAAATCCGGAGATAATGGCCAGCACGAAGCCTGTCCACGCCCACGGAAAAATCTGCGCAGACAGCTCCATCAGATTTCGTTTGCGCGCCGCGATGCCCATCACTCTCAAGTCAACAACGGCCATCGAGCCGATGAACCAAAACATCGTCAGGTAATGAATGACGGACACGCTGGCATACATCCAGCCCGTGGTGCTGAATGTTTTCACCCAACTCATCTGCTCCAGTGCTTCCCACATCGTGCCCCTCCTGAAAGAGCGCGTTCCCGCTATTCCTTAACCACACAGGTTTATTCAGTGCAATATCCCAGCGCACGAATAGACGTAATCGGACCTGAATCCGTTCCCACCCAAATTGGTTGAAACCATACGCTGGATCAGCGAGAGCATCCGTGACCTGCGTCACAATTGCAAGATAAATCGATATCGTTACTTTCGATGACCGGGAGATTAGATGGCTAGAAATTTACTCCCTTGGAATTAGTGTTTCGTCGCATAAAATATTAGGGAAATACATACATTAGAATTACGCAGAAAAAAAAGCCGCCCGCTCATAAAACGAGCGGCCTCTACAAAAACAATTGCAAAGCGCTTTCGTAGAGGCCACTCCGTCCCGTGTATTTCGGGACGGAGTGGGCGGTTTGATTCTTCTTCTCAAGCTACTTCCCAAGACTTAATCTTCTACGCACCCAGCGTCATCAGCTGCATTTTATGTTGACCGAGCCGTCGCGCTCCTTTTTCAGTCACCACGATCGAATCGCCAAATTCCGCTGGTGTCGGCGTCTGCTTCACGGGAACGCTGGGTTTCAGATCAAACACCATGCCAGCCTGAAATACCAGATCATCGCCACCTTCCATGCGTCCCGGCCCGCAACGCGGCAAATCGGCCAGTCCGCCGGAGTGGATCAGCACACCGCCGGGCTTGGTGACGCCTCGCGCCTTTAATTTATCGCCGCAGTAATCGCAAAACTCTTTGACGCTTTTTCCCGGCGCGACTTTATCCATCAAGTCGTGAAACAAATCGAGCGAGTATTGTCCGGCCGCTGCCCAATCCGCCGGAGCCGGAGAACCGAGCAATACGGAATGGTTTACCTGGGACCCGTAACCCAGCACAGATCCCGAGCACTCCTGCCCGAGTATTTGCCCGGCGCCAAACACGTCATCCAGCGGAAAGCCGAAGCTGGCATTGCCCGATCCCCGCGTACTGATGCTCAGACGCCATGGGCGCTCGCCAGAGGCCGCGACCATCGCGCTATACATTTTCAGCCACACATCGCGGTGTACGGCCCCCGGTCGCGCAGTATCCAGCATGGCTTGCAGCCCGACTTCGCTGACTGCTGTGGCTTTTTCGAGCACCGCGATTTCTTCGGCGCTGTGCACGAGTTTTACGCGCCACAAAATGTCCGCTGCCGATTCGAACTGTGCTTGCGGAAACGCGGTTCGAATCCGGTCGTAAGTTGTATAGGTGACCGAGCCTTCCGTGTTGCGAAAAAGATTGGCAAGCGATCCGACACCGATCCGCCCATGATCCAATTTCTTTTCTTTCAGGCAATCGATAATCAGAGGAGACCACAGACCCTCCTCGTCCGAAAACCGTACTTCAATGTCCGGGGCGTTCTCCGCGAACATGGTGGTCAGCACGATGCCGGGAATCGGGCGTTTGTCGGCCAGCAGGGAACCGATGCGGCTGGAAATAGCAGTGATCTTGCCTTCCGCGGGCACGATGACCCAGCCTGCTGGAATTCCCACGAGGTATTGCACGTCAGCGTCGCCATCCTGGTGGTCGTGAATCATGGCTTGGGTGCTGTGCTGCGGTACGATCAGGCAGTCGAAATGTTTATCTTTCATCCCTTGCCGCACGTTTTGCCAGCGGCGGCGATACTCTTCGGCTGACCACGCCTTTGGCATAGAAGCTGGGGTGATAGCGCGTTTAGCTGCGGCCTGCGTGTTGCCCTGCGACGAGGCGTCGCCTGCCTGAGGCTGTTCGCTGAAGGCCGGAAGCGCTGCTCCCGCGATCAATACTGCCAAGCTAGATGACGCGCCCCACAATAAATCCCTCCGCGTCAGGCTCTCGGAAAACGTGGAAGTGAATAGATTCATCATAATCTTTGCCCTCCAAAAAGACTGCACGCCACAAAAGGCGCGAGGTTATGCCTGGAATTTGTTCTAATTTAAAGCCCGCTCGTTTGCGCATCCTATTACTCTTCCGCTATGAACACAAACGATTTATCGCCAGGCAAACCACGCCGGAGTAGCTTCAAAATCTCAAAGCACAGTTGGCGCGAATTGCGTTGAGGGAAACCCGGGAACGCCAATCTCCTGATTGGCGTTCCCGGGAATCGTACAATTCTGTGAGAAATGCGGTTTATATGCCAACGAGTTCGAAAAATTGGTGGAAAAACAGAAAAGATTCGCAGTCGAAAGCCGCAATCTCGATGAATTTTTCTGGAGTAGAAGCGTCGTGATTACGCAGTCTTTTCCATAATCGGCGTGGGTTGTTGGCGATTTTGACCTGGGCCGGGTGTTTTCAAAGGCATCGAACAGCTGTAGCAATTATCCACATGATCTGCCCGCAGCACCAGAATGGGGAAATTGCACGATCGGCACCGGTAAAGAGTCTGCTTATGGCATAGAGGGCAAAAGAAGGGAGGCAAATCTCCGCCATTTTGCGGCGTCCAGACAAAAGAGCAATTTTCTCCCGAACAAATTGTGAATGGTCCCATCGATACCTCGCTTGAATCAGCGCGCGAAGGGTTGTCGTGAAAATTCAGACAAACGAATCACGTCCTTAGTTTCATTGATGCGAAGGGGGACATCTCATTCTCGGGAGACGGGAGGGTGTGGGTTCACCAGGAGTGAACAATCCCGAGAACGGTAAAAATAAATCTGAAGCACGAGCGTAACAAAAGTCTGAAATCCTTTATATGCAGAGTCCCTTTAACGTGTCAAGTATATTATTTAAAAGTATCTACCCATATTTTCTGGCCGTCCCGCATTGAAACTGATCTGAGTGTGATTTTTCAAAAAAGGCGTGTACCCTCTCTAGAAATCCGAATTCAATTTGCGGGTGTTGTGATCCCACGCTCCTGCCTTTCGCGTGATAATATGAAGAAGTCATATTCAAGGCCGATGTTCGTGAAAAAATGTGTGTGCTGCTTTTCCATGGGAAAAATTGTTTCGCGAGATGAATTGATTCAAGTGACCGGGCGGGAAAAGCGCAACGGGCGCACAGTTGTGTTCACAAATGGCTGTTTTGATCTGCTGCATCCGGGCCACGTACGATGTTTGGCTGAAGCACGTGCTTTGGGTGATTTGCTGGTCGTTGCGGTAAATAGCGACAGCAGCGTGCGCGGCAATAAGGGGCCCGAGCGGCCTCTGGTCGCCGAGCAGGATCGCGCTGAGGTTCTTGCCAGCCTCGCCTCGGTAGATTACGTCACAATTTTCGATGAGCCTACGCCGCGCGAGTTAATTGCGCGTGTCCTTCCCAGCATTCTCGTTAAGGGAGCGGATTGGACACCCGAGCAAGTGGCCGGACGGGAAGAAGTCGAGGCTGCGGGCGGTCGAGTCGTCTCCATTCCTTTGGCAGCCGGTTATTCCACGACAAATCTGGTAAATCGTATTCGTAATCTCGGTTGCGCGGCCGCACCGGTTCCCTCGCAGGATCCCCACAATAAATCATGATTCTGTCATCCGTTTCGGAAACGCTAGCCTCGGTCGGGCACCAGTCCTCTCTGGAGTCGTCCATTTCGGAGTTGCGCCAGGGCACCGCGCGCGAACGGCTTGCGGGATTGACGGAAACGGGCAAGGCCCTGGTGGCAGCCATCGTCGCCACCGAATTGCGCCGCCCCATGGTGATCCTCGTGGAATCCGGCTCGCGAGCGGAAGAGTTCGCCGCCTCTATGCAATTTTTTTATAAGGCGCTGGCAGGGCAGGAAGCCACGGAAGTCACCGTGCTGCCCGCTCTGGATGTGCTGCCATGGCAAGAAGCGGCTCCCCACGCTGAAATTCTTGAGACGCGTGCCGTCACATTATGGCGATTCGCCACGGGAGAAGCACGCGTGGTCGTTGCGCCCATCGCAGCGGCGCGCATGCGTCTCGCGGACGCTGCGTATTACGCCGAGCAAGCGCGCACATTGGCTCGTGAAGATCCACTTTCGTTGGACGACCTCGTCGCGCATCTCCGTCGCGTTGGCTACGAATCCCATGACATGGTGGAAATGCCCGGCCAATTCACGGTGCGCGGCGGAATCGTTGACATTTTTCCCGCCGAGGCCGAGCGGCCAGTGCGCCTCGAATTATTCGGCGACACGGTGGAATCCCTGCGCGAGTTCGATCCTAATACGCAACGCTCGGTTCGCCCTATCGACCGAGTCACCCTTCCTCCGCTTGTCGAGCAATCCGGAAATGGGTTCGGCGGAGGGTATGGCAACGCAGAAGGCTCGCCGAAAAGTTCGCATGCGCATTCGCTGCTCGATTTGCATGAAGACACTGTGGTCCTGCTTGATGAACCCGGAGCGATTGAAGAAGCTTCACGCGCTTTTTTGCAGGGCGCGATGGAAGATCTCGAAGCCAAAAAAAGCGAATCGTTGGACCTTCTGTCCTCGCATTACTTCACGGATGATTGGGACGAGTTGCTGGCACGCCACGCGCGTCTGGAACTCGAACAGCTCGCCCTAACGCGCGAAGATTCAGAGACGCGCGTCATCCAGACGCAGCCGACCTCAAACTTCCACGGCAATGTTCCCGCATTCATGGAAGAAGCCCGCAAACGTGTTGCGGCGGGGGAACGCGTGCTGTTGGCCGCGGAAAGTCTGGGCGAACTGGAACGTTACGTGGACCTCTGCCACGAATATGAAGTCCCTTTCCGCCTCGGCGATCTGGAAGAAAATGCAACCAGCGCGCGATTAGCAGAAGATTCTTCGGCCGGAAGTATTCCTGCGGTTGTCCTGTGCCGCGCACCGTTTACCGATGGCGTAGTTTTTCTTGACGCGCGAGTCACCATCTTCGGCACGGGCGATGTTTTTGAAAGCATGCGCGCGGGTGCTGCCAAGCGTCGTCCGAAGACCGCCAGTTTCTTTAGCGATTTTTCTGAACTCAAGGCGGGGGATTACGTAGTTCACGTTGACCACGGTATCGGCCAGTTTGAAGGTTTGCATCAGATCGAAAATGGCGGTGCACGCGGCGAGTTCATGCGCCTGCGGTACGCGGACGACGCTCGCCTGTATGTGCCGCTCGAGCGACTGGACCTCGTGCAAAGCTATCGCGCCGTTGAGGGCGCCACGCCAGTTCTCGACAAGCTCGGCGGCAGCACGTGGACTGCTCGCAAAGCGCGAGTAAAAAAATCGGTCGAAGACATGGCCGAGAAATTATTGAAAATTTATGCCGGACGAAAATCGGGAGATGGCTTCGCATTTTCTCCGGAGGGCGAGTTTCAGCGCGAATTTGAGGATGCATTCGAGTTTGAGGAAACGCCCGATCAGGCCATCGCTATCGCCGATGTGAAGCGCGATATGGAGCGCCAGCAGCCGATGGATCGTCTGCTCTGCGGCGACGTGGGCTACGGCAAAACAGAAGTGGCGATGCGCGCCGCGTTCAAAGCCGCGACGGACTCGAAGCAAGTTGCTGTCCTCGCGCCAACTACGATCCTCGCCTTTCAGCATTACGAAACATTTCGTAAACGTTTTGCAGCATTTCCCATAAAAGTGGATTTGCTCAGCCGCTTTCGCACCGCTCGCGAGCAAAAAGAAACTCTCGCGCGCGTCGAAACCGGCGAAGTGGACATCGTCATCGGGACGCACCGGCTGCTTTCGAAGGACGTCAAATTTCACGACCTCGGCCTGCTCGTGGTAGATGAAGAGCAGCGCTTCGGCGTGGCACACAAGGAACGCCTCAAGGAACTCAAGCTGAACGTCGACGTGCTCACGCTGTCCGCCACGCCGATTCCGCGCACGCTGAACATGTCACTCGTCGGCCTGCGCGATATGAGCGTGATCGAGACGCCGCCCAAAGATCGCATGGCCATTCAAACCGTGGTCGCTCCGTTTTCCGAATCGCTGATTCGCCGCGCGATTGATGAAGAAATGTTGCGCCACGGCCAGGTTTTTCTGGTGCACAACCGCGTCGAAACTATTTACGCCATCGCCGATCTGGTGAAAAAGCTGGTGCCAAAATCGCGTGTTGTAGTCGGCCACGGCCAGATGAGCGAAAAAGAGCTGGAAGCTGTCATGTTCAAATTCGTGCGAGGCGAGGCCGATGTTCTGGTTTCCACCACCATTGTGGAAAATGGCCTGGACATTCCTGCCGCGAACACCATTCTCATCAATCGCGCCGATCGCTTCGGGCTTTCGGAGCTTTATCAGCTTCGTGGCCGCGTAGGCCGCTCCAATCAGCGTGCCTATGCCTACCTGCTCGTCCCGGAGGATGTGGTGCTGACGCAGCTCGCCACCCGCCGGCTCGCCGCACTAAAAGAATTCAGCGCACTCGGCGCGGGATTCCGCGTCGCCGCGCTCGATCTGGAACTTCGCGGCGCAGGAAATCTCCTGGGCGGCCAGCAGCACGGGCACATCAACGCCATCGGCTTCGACATGTATGTGCAGATGCTGGAGCGCGCGGTTTCGACCTTGAAGGGCGAAGAAGTCAAACCCGAAATGCGCGCTACAATCAACCTCGGGCTCGACATCCGCATCCCAGAAGAGTACGTCCCCAACGAAAATCTTCGTCTGCGGACGTATAAGCGCATTGCCGGCATCACCAATGAAAAAGAAAGGGATGAGGTCAATAGTGAGCTGACGGACCGCTTCGGCTCTCCGCCCTCTGCGGTCGGAAATCTCTTGGATTACGCGTTGCTCAAGGGACTAGCTGAGAGAATGTTGATCTCGTCCATCGAAAGGCGTGCGAACGAAGTCGCCATCAAATTTCATCCCGAAACGCCGTTGTCGCCCGAAAACCTGGTCAAGTTTATCCGCTCGCAGAAAGAAGGCCTGCGGCTGGACCCCAGCGGCACGCTTTGGATGCGCCTTGACCGCCGGGGGCGTGTGGCGGAAAGCGTCAGAAACGTGTTGCTTCCATTGGAATTGAAGCGCTAGACTGGAAAACGAGCAAACCCTATGAATGCAAGCAAATGCCTGATTTTTTCACTTGTTTTTGCGAGCCTGAGTATCCCGGCTGCCGCGCAGACCAAAAGCACCGTGGTCGAGGAAATTGTCGCCCGCGTGAATAACGAAATCATTACCCGCGAGGACCTGGATCGCGCGCATGCCTCACTGGAAAGTGAGGCCACGGACGCCTGCCAGAAGTGCTCGCCCGAACAGCTGAAAGAAATGATCGCGGGTAAGGAAAAAGATCTGCTTCGCGATTTGATCGATCAGTCTCTGCTGACGCAACGCGCGAAAGATCAGGGAATTAACGTCGATACCGATGTCATCAAGCGACTCGATGCGATCCGCCAGCAGTATAAATTGCCCGACCTGGATGCTCTGGAAAAGGAAGTCACCAAGAGCGGGCAGGACTACGAGGATTTTAAAAGTCAGCTGCGCAACCAGCTACTGACCCAGGAATTAATGCGCAAGGAAGTCGGCTCAAAAATCATCGTCAGCCACGAAGACATCGTGAAGTATTACAACGAGCACAAGGATGAATTCGTTCGTCCGGAAACGGTTGTCCTTCGTGAAATTTTCGTTTCCACCGAAGGCAAGCCCGAAGCGGACCTTCCTGCCTTGAAGAAAAAAGCGGAAGGCTTGCGCGACCGGGTCATGAACAACGGAGATGATTTCGGCGAACTGGCCAAACGCTACTCGGACAGTCCAACGGCGCAACAATCCGGAGACCTGGGCACGTTTCAGCGTTCGCAGCTGGATTCCAAAATCGCGGAAAAAGTGTTTGCCCTCACGCGCAACCAGATGACCGAGGTGATGGAAACGAAAACCGGATACGAAATTCTGCAGGTCCGCGAGCGCTACGATGCCGGCGAGCAGCCCCTGGATAAGGTGGATCCGGAAATCAGCAATAAACTTTACGAAAAGAATATGGAGCCGGCCATGCGCACTTATCTGACGACACTGCGCGAAGACAGTTTCGTCCAGATCAAACCGGGTTATACGGACACGGCTGCGGTGAAGGCCGAACCGATTGAGGAAGTCGCCGCCACGCCCGATAAGGACGACAAGAATAAAGGGACGCGCAAGTGGGGCGTGCTTCCAAAGAAGAAATCCGGCACATGAAACAATGCTTCGTCTCCTCGCTGCAGGACGGACAGGCCGTTACCACCCATTTTCTTGTCTGCGTAAAAGAAATTCGCTCCACGCGTGAAGGCAAAACCTATTTGCGTTTGGAGCTTGGCGATTCGACCGGACGCGTTGAAGCGCGCATGTGGAGCGGGTTTGACGCCATGGCCGCCTCGTTTGAGCGTGATGATTTTGTAAAAGTTCAGGCCCGCGTTGAGAATTACCGCAATAAACTTCAGCTGGCGATTGAGAAAATTCGCCGCGCCGAAGAAAGTGAAGTCGATCCCGCCGATTTTTTTCCGCACACCAAAGAAAATGTCGAAGAGATGTATGCAAAGCTGCTTGAAATCGTCGCTTCGGTAGGGAATCCCTGGCTGCGGCAACTTCTCGATAGCGTGGTTCAGGATCCGGAAATCGTTCCGCGCCTCAAGCGCGCGCCGGCAGCGAAAGTGATGCACCATGCTTTTTACGGCGGCCTGCTTGAGCACGTTCTCAGTCTGTGCAATCTTTGCCGCGTGGTCCTCAGCCATTATCCGGAAGCGAATGCCGACTTGCTCTTGTCCGGCGCGGTCCTCCACGATGTTGGAAAATTGAAAGAGCTGAGCTATGACCGCTCGATCGGGTACACGGATGAAGGCCAGCTACTCGGCCACATTCTGATCGAGTACGAACAGCTAACCAAAAAAATCGACGCCATCGAAGGTTTTCCGCCGGAGCTGAAAACTTTGGTGCTGCACATGTTGATTTCGCATCATGGCCAATATGAATTTGGCTCGCCGAAGCTTCCTATGTTTCGCGAAGCGTTACTGCTCCATTATCTCGATGATCTTGATTCCAAAATGGCTGCGATCCGTTCCGCGCTCGATTCCGATGAAGGCGAAGGGAATTGGACAGGTTTTAATGGCGCGCTGGCAAGACGAATTCTGCGCACGGATAAATTTCTAGGCGTTCCTGCGGCAGTAATTCCGGATGCGCCTGCGGTAACGGAAACCGTAGCCAGCAGCGCAGATTCCGCGGATGGAAAAAAGTAGCAGTATGGAACATACCGCCCTACCACGATCCGCGGGTCCACGCCATTCGATTCTGGACCTTGCACCGCTTGAACTCGAATGCCTCAGCGTCCTTTGGCCTTTGGGTGAGGGCACTGTGCGGGACATTCATCGGGCGCTGGCCGCTTCCCGCCCGCGCGCCTACACCACGGTCATGACTATCATGGACCGGCTTGAGCAAAAGGGAATCGTCGCTCGCCGCAAAGTGGGCCGTGCATTTCTCTACGTGCCAAAGTTGAGCGCCGAAGAGGCTCGTCTGAAAGCCGTTGAAAAAATTGTCGATGGATTTTTTAATGGATCATCGGAAGCCCTCGTGGCCCATCTTTCTTATCGAGATCGTGGAAATGTGCCTCCTCCGGAGGCTGCATCAGAGCCTTCAAGGGTTGATGTTCCGGCCACTCCTGTAGCAGAATTTCCGTCTCGAAATCTCGATGAAAGTTTACTTTAATAAAATGCTGCCGGCTTCCTATTCGATTCGCGACATACGCATTGCTCCCGCCACCGTCCTTGCGCCGATGGCTGGCGTGACGGACACGGTTTTTCGCCGCATGATTCGCAGCCTCGGCGGCTGCGGACTGATCATGACCGAATTCACTAGCGCGGAATGCATCACGCGAAATAACGAGCGCACTGCACGGTATCTTTTTTTTGCACCGGATGAGCACCCTATCACTGGCCAGTTGTTTGGGGCCGAGCCTGAGGTAATGGCGCGCGCTGCCGGAATGGTCGAGCAACTTGGATTCGACATCGTTGATGTGAATCTCGGCTGCCCCGCAAGAAAAGTGGTGAAGTGCGGCGGCTCCGGATTGCTGCGCGATTTAAAAGCCCTGGAGCAGGTTCTTACCGCGGTTCGCAATGCCGTGAAAATTCCCATGACCATCAAGATTCGCGCCGGTTGGGATGAAAACAGCATCGTAGCCGTTGAAGTTGCGCGCCTCGCTGAACAAATTGGCGTGGAGGGAATTGCGGTTCACCCGCGCACACGTGCGCAAGGATACACAGGCCGCGCCGATTGGAATGTGATTCGCGATGTGAAGCAGGCCGTGCGCATGCCTGTAACCGGTAATGGCGACATCAATTCGCCTGAAGACGCGATGCGCATGCTGCAGGAAACGGGATGCGACGCAGTCATGATCGGCCGCGCCGCTTCCAACAATCCGTGGATTTTCAAGCAGATTTCGCAGTTTGCCACGACAGGGTCTTACGATCAGCCCACCGAATGGGATCGCTACCAGCTGCTTTCCATGTATTTTCGAAATTTGGTCGACACCGAATGGCCCGATGCGATTGGCAGGATGAAGCAGTTCACCAGCTATTTCACGCACGGAGTGAGAAACGGCGGCGAGCTGCGCAAGAATGTCCACACCGCGCGCACGACCGCTGAGATCCTTGATCGCGTAGACAGTTTTTTCACCCAGACCGCAGCCTGAAAAGTAGCACAGGCTTCAGCCTGTGGATTTTACGCCTTGCAAAGCCCAAACCCCACAGGCTGAAGCCTGTGCTACTAAAATCCCAATAATCTACCGCTCCAGCAAAAGCTGCTTGTATGCATCGCGCTTGCCGAGCCCGCGTTCGCGCGCAGCCTGCTTAAGGGCCGCCTTGCGATCCAGCCCCATTTCTGCTTCCAGTTGGGAAACACGTTGCTTGAGCGAAACCGCTGGAACCAGGGGCAAAGCGCCATCTTCCGGCGGGCCGATCATGAGCGTAATTTCTCCGCGCGGAGCTCGTTCTTTGGCCGCGTCGCGAAGTTCCGCCAGTGTTCCGCGCAAAAATTCTTCGTGAATCTTGGTAACTTCGCGTGCAACCACGGCGTGCCGTGTTCCAAGAATGTCCGCTGCGTCCTCGAGAGTTTCAGCCAGCCTGTGGGGCGCTTCATACAAGACGAGCGCTCTCGGCTCCTCCTTGAGTGCGTCCAGCTTTTTCCGTCGGGCTCCCGAACGCGGCGGAAGAAATCCCACGAACAAAAATTCGTCGGAAGGCAATCCGGAAGCAGCCAGGGCCGCTACAAATGCCGAAGGCCCTGGGATGGGCACGACGGGGATGTGATGCCGCAGGGACAAGACAACCAATCGATGTCCGGGATCGGAAACCACAGGAGTGCCCGCATCGCTAACCAGGGCCACCTGCGCGCCTTGCTCCAGCTGAATCACCAATTCCGGCGCGCGCGTCAGTTCATTGTGCGAATGGTAGCTGACCATTTCCTTGTGGATCGAATAGTGTTGCAGCAATTTTTGCGTTTGCCGCGTGTCTTCGCACGCGATCAGGTCCGCTTCTTTCAGCACGCGAATCGCTCGCAGCGTAATATCTTCCAGGTTTCCGATCGGTGTAGCCACCAGATACAGGCATCCGGTTTGGGAATTGTCTTGAGCGTCCGTCATTTTGCTTCCCTCGTCACCGCGAGTTTAGCATGCAGCTTGCCGCGGCTGCGCGAATTGATTGTTTGTGGCGACGTGGGGCGTAGCACGTTGCACTGCTTTCGTAGCGGCGGCCCGATTTTTGGGCCGGCGGGTTTTCTGAGCGTGCTACTCGATCCAACGCTTATCCGGGGCGAATTGCCGAGAGTGCGCGCTCCGGGCGCGCCTCATGCTAAGATATTCCATTCCATCTGAGTTGAAGGAGACCAGCATTGCCGCTCTACGAATACCGTTGCCTCAAGTGTGATCGTCACACCGACAAAATTGAAAAAGTGGACGGACCTCATCTGAAGAAATGCCCGCACTGTGGCGGGAAAGTGGAGTCCGTCATCACTGCACCCTCCATCCAGTTCAAGGGTTCCGGTTGGTACGTCAATGATTACGGCAAGAAAACTTCCGGGGGAGACTCGGGCAAATCGGATAAAAACGAAAAATCCGACAAGTCCGAAAAGACGGAAAAGTCCGAGAAGTCAGAAAAGTCGGATTCGAAGACTTCCTCTACGAAAGAACAGAAGAAAACCGGCAGCACATCAAAAGAGAAGTAGGTTTAAGTATGACAGGCTTCAGTCTGTCTTCTTTTGGCGTCCAAGTAGTTTTGTGAGAAATCCAAAAATACGAAAGCTAAGAAAATAAGGAATTCTGTCATTCCGAGCGAAGCGAGGAATCTCTCGTTCCTTTTTCTAATATTTAGATCGAAGAGAGATTCCTCGCTTCGCTCGGAATGACAGGAAACTGGTGGCTTACTTATCAGGTAAACCCTGTCCTACAACTTCAACGCGCGTAAATACTCTCGAAAATCCTTGCCGAACTCGCAATTCTCGAGACCTATTTCCACCGTGGCTTTCAAGAAACCGAGTTTGTCTCCCGCATCGTACGATTTCCCCTCATAGATATATGCGAGCAGTCCGCTTTCCTTGGCCATCAGTCGCAGTGCGTCTGTTAGTTGAATTTCTCCGCCGCGCCCCGGTTTGGTGCGCTCGAGGCAATCGAAAATTTCCGGCGGCAGTAAGTATCGCCCGGTCACTGCCAGCGTTGAAGGCGCTTCGGCAGGGCTCGGTTTTTCCACCAGGTCGCGTATGTTCAAAGTCCGTTTGTTTCCGCCCACGGGTGCGTTCTGATCGACGTCGACAATGCCGTATAGGCTGGTTCTTTCGCGCGGAACTTCTTCCACGGCGATGGCCCCTTTTCCAGTGCTCTGATAAACGTCCACTAATTGCTTCGTTGCCGGATTCAGCCCTGGAATAATGACGTCCCCTAGAAGCACGGCAAAAGGCTCATTGCCCACCAACTCTTTGGCGACGAGCACGGCGTGCCCTAAGCCCAGCGGCTCTTTTTGACGCGTGTAGCTGAAGGTCACCATATTTCCAATGTCGTGCACCAACTTTGCCAGGTCGGATTTTCCCTTTGCTTCCAGGAAACTTTCCAGCTCAGGGGAGGAGTCAAAGTGATCCTCAATCGCGTTTTTGCCTCGGCCTGTGACGATAATAATGTTGTCGATCCCCGAGGCAACGCATTCTTCGACCACGTATTGAATCAGGGGTTTGTCCACCACGGGAAGCATTTCTTTCGGTTGAGCCTTGGTGGCAGGCAGGAATCGGGTGCCTAGACCCGCTGCTGGGAGAACCGCTTTGCGAACTCGCTTCGGTGTGTTGGTCATATGTATATAGTTCAGTAAGTCTCAAACACACCTTAAGCGTGAGAATTGATTGATGTCAATCCATCCTTCGCCTTAGAAGTTCCTAAAACATATCGTCTTGGTGAGTATGCAAGAGTACGGAGCGGAATGTTGCGAGTAATGAACGAGTAAGGACTTGCTTGCCGGTTTGCCGTATAAAAACTATGAATAAACGCGCCTGGAAAACGGTTTAATCGCCTGTGGAGGCAGAAGGAACAGGATTTGCACGCCGTTTACACATTCCACTAAACCAATCGCGGAAGCCTTCCTTCACGATATCGCTTATCGTGTGGGCGTTTTCGCCGATCACCTTGACCCAGGCGAGGGCTCCCATTTGCGGGAAATAAATTCCACGGAAGCAAAGTCGCGCGATCAGAATATTAATTCGGTAGGCCAGCGGTTTGTGGTTGAACGAACGCACTGCCAGTGCGATGGCTTCAGGGCTATAAGACTTCGCCCATCCATATTTCACTTCGGCGTGTGCTTCTTCAATGCTCATTTTCAGCGGCGTGTGAGCCATGGCGAAGGGAATGAACTCCTCCCAGTGTTTCGGCCTGGTCAGCCGTCCGGCCGCTTCGAGGCGAGCATAAAGCGGTGTGGACGGGAGAGGAGTAATCAATCCGAAAATCGGAAGCCCCGCTGGCCAAGTGCTGATTTGCTCCAGCGTGCGCTCCGCAACCCCGACCGTATCGTTGTCCATGCCAAACATGAAAGAAGTAATCGCGAAAACATTGCGGTCCGCCAGCCGTTGCAGCACTGCCGCATATTCGCCGGGTTTGTTGAATCCCTTGTTCACATCCGCGAGGTTCGCTACGTCGATCGACTCCATGCCAATAAATATCCATTTGCCGCCGGCGGCCGAAATCAGATCCACAAGTTCCTGGTCACGCAGTAAATTGGCGCTGATTTGCGCTACCCAATGAACCTGTGCGTTCGCGGCGATTATGTCGCGCAGAAGCGACTTGGTTCGCTTGGGATTAATTGCGAAATTGTCATCGATAAAAAAGACGGCAATCTGACCGCCCTCTTTTTTTGCGCGCTCTTTGAGCAACAGCAGTTCATCGACCACACTTTTGTTGGTGCGAAAGCGGATCGAATCGCCAAAGAAACCCGTGACGGTACAAAATTCGCATCCATACGGGCAGCCGCGGCCGGATTCCATCGGGATAATCCGGAACGATCCCCATCCGTCGCGAAAACGCTTCAGCATGGGGGCAAGTTTTTTGGGCACAACGTTGAACTGGTCGAGGTCGATTTTATCCCACGGAATCGCCGGATAATCCTGCAGACTTGGCTTCTTCTCCTGGCCAAACGCGTCCACCGGGGAATAAATCTCCTTCAGCTGGCCGCGTGCCGCATCTTCCACAATCTTCGGCCATGTGTCGTCCGCCTCGCCCAACGCTACAGCGTCCGCATGTTGTTTGCCGGATTTTTTGCCTAGCGCCTCTTCCGGCATTTCCGTGACGTGCGGTCCGCCCATCACCACGAGCACGCCAGCCGCACGCACGGCATCCGCCATGCGATATGCCTTGGCCACCATCCGCGTCATGCATCCAATGCCCACAAGTCCAATTTTATTTTCGCGCACATATTTCGCGATGCCAGCCTCGTCCATCGGTTGCGCGTTTCCGTCAATGAGCACCACTTCATGGCCCGCCGGCGTGAGCGACTGGAGAAGAAACATCCAGAGATGGGGCATAAAATTTTTCGTGACGCCGTTATCCGGGCTATAAAGCAGTATTTTCATTTTATTCTTCTCTGACGATTAGCCGGAGAGGCAGGATCCGAGTTGCCGGCTATCATCCTAAATTTCGTTCTGAAGGGTCCGAAACCGTCGCCCAAGGGGGCGCGGCGGAGGGTTTAGATCGACCGGAACGCAGTCTATCATCAATAAGGCACAAAATATGTCATTTTATTGTAATGACTCGCTTTCGTTAACGCCTCTTTCCGTTGTGTTAATATTAATAGTTCCGAAGGCGAGGGAGTAGTCGATGGCAACACGCATTCTTGGCATTGAGTCGTCGTGCGATGAAACAGCTGCGGCCGTCGTCGTCGATGGGCGCGAAATTTTGTCCAGCGTGGTTTCTTCGCAACTCGATATTCACCGGAAATACGGTGGCGTTGTTCCCGAGCTCGCCTCGCGCGAACATCTGCGCCAAATCGTTCCTGTCGTTCGTGAGGCGCTTCTTCAAGCAGGATTAAATTTCAACGATATTGACGCGGTCGGCGTGACGCAAGGCCCGGGGCTTGTCGGTTCGCTATTGGTGGGTGTCACATACGGAAAAGTTCTTGCCACGGAATTGAAGAAACCGCTTGTGCCGGTCAACCATCTTGAAGGCCACGTTCACGCTGTATTCCTCGAAGCGCATTTGGGCGGCAAAGTGCCGCAAATGCCGGCAGTTTGTCTCATTGTTTCTGGAGGGCACACACTGCTTTATCATGTCCAATCCGCGGCAGGGAATAGCGATGCACCGAAGCCTGGATTTCAATTCAGGCGTTTGGGCGGGACGCGCGATGATGCCGCCGGCGAGGCCTATGACAAAGTTGCGAGGCTCCTGGCGCTCGGCTATCCGGGCGGCCCGATCATTGACCAGCTTGCAGGCAAAGTTGCCGCCAACGGCTCCAATTTTCACGAAAAAGATGGATTACATTTCAATCCCGTAAAGATCAAAAGCAATCCATTCGACTTCAGTTTCAGCGGAATCAAGACCGCAGTCCTGTACTACGTCCGCCAGCATCCGGAATTTGAGGGAGAAATTGAAACACGCAAGAAAGCGCTTCAGTCGGGATTGAGAAAAGCAGCTGACTTGTTGCCGCTGTGCAGCCCGCGAACTCTGGCCCTGATTTCCAAATTTCAAGCCGCCGTCGTCCGCGATCTGGTAACACGCGCCCTCGACGCCGCACTGCAAACCAATTCGCGCACCGTTTTAGTTTCCGGGGGCGTCGCCGCGAACTCCGAGCTGCGCGATCGCTTCACCTCCAAAGCCGCGGAAACGGGTGTCACCGTCTTTTTCCCTAGCCGCGCACTCTCCACGGACAATGCTGCTATGATCGCCGCAGCCGCCTACCCCCACTTGCTGGCAGGTGATTTGGCCGCCGACGACCTGAACGCGGAACCGAACCTCCGTCTTGCGTAACTCCTTGCTAGAGTATTCTCGATTCGAGTGTTTTACAACACATTGGTCCGACGATCCGGAGTCCCGGAGGGACGACATAACGTAGCCCACCACGGAAGTGGTGGGTATTCGCGCGTCGTAATAATTAAGCCCCTACGAGTGTGCGTGAGAACTCTCTTGAATTTTAAAATAGAATAATGCAGTAAAGAGGCATGACACGAATTCTACCGTACAACCCGGATCAAGCGTATCTTTTGCCACCGAACGTGAAAGATGTGTTGGGAGCTGAT
>DATHNC010000129.1:0-17737 GCA_035486415.1 Saccharimonadales bacterium (SeqCode) | reverse complement strand
TCCGCTGCGTATGGACCGGAAGCGGCGCTGACGCTGCTCATTCCGCTCGGTGCTGCGGGTGTTGCCTACATTTTGCCCGTAAGCCTCAGCATTATTGCGCTGCTGGCGATTGTTTATTTTTCGTATCGCCAGACAATTGCTGCGTATCCCGGCGGCGGTGGTTCCTACACGGTGGCCTCGGAAAATCTGGGCACGTTTCCTGGCTTACTGGCCGCATCGGCGCTAATGATCGATTACATCCTCGTGGCAGCCGTGGGAATTTCCGCAGGCGTGGGCGCGCTTGTTTCCGCCATGCCGCGATTGCAGCCGCACACTCTCGCGATGTGCCTGGCCATCCTTGTGATTGTCACTCTGGTGAATCTGCGCGGTGTGCGTGAAGCAGGTTTGCTGTTCATGATTCCAACCTACGCGTTCCTCGGTTCCTTGCTTATCGCTATTGCGATCGGAGTTACAAAAAGCGTGTTCGCCGGAGGGCATCCCGTTCCAGTGATCTCCCCTCCCAGTCTCGCAGGACCCGCATCGGTCGCGGTCAGCATGTGGCTGCTCCTGCAAGTTTTCTCAAATGGATGCACGGCCATGACAGGAGTCGAAGCCGTAAGCAACGGAGTAAAAGCATTCCGCGAACCCACCGTCCCGAATGCGCAGCGCACGCTCACCGTAATCATTGGATTGCTGGCGATCCTTCTCGTAGGCATTGCATACCTCGTGCGCGCGTATGGAATTCAAGCGACGGACCCGGGCCAACCCGGATATCAAAGCGTGATTTCCATGCTTGTGGCTGCTGTGGTGGGCCGAGGAATTTTTTATTATTTTACGATTGGATCCGTGCTCGTGATCCTTTCGCTTTCGGCCAATACCGCGTTTGCCGATTTTCCCCGCCTCTGCCGCGCTGTTGCGCATGACGGTTTTCTGCCGCACTCGTTCGGCTTTCGCGGAAGGAGGCTGGTCTATTCGCAGGGAATTTACGTGCTCGCCGTGCTTGCCGGAATTTTGCTGATCATCTTTCAAGGCGTCACGGACAGGCTGATTCCACTCTTTGCGATTGGAGCGTTTCTGGCATTCACGCTTTCCCAGGCCGGAATGGTGGGGCACTGGAAGAGGAATCCGGGGCCAGGCGCTATACGCAGCATGCTCGTCAATGGACTGGGTGCCATAACCACGGGCGCGACGCTGGTCGTTGTGCTACTCGCGAAATTTACTTCGGGAGCATGGGTCAGCGTTCTACTGATTGCCGGAATCATGTCCACGATGCTTTGGGTGCGGCGGCACTACGCTAATGTCGCAAAAGAAACTCAACTCGTCGCGCCGCTGCAAATCGAAAATATTGGACCGCCTGTCGTCGTCGTGCCCATCCAATCCTGGTCGTCGATTTCGGAACGCGCTATTCAATTTGCGCTGACTCTCTCTCCGGAAATTCATGCTGTCCACGTCGGCGCGGAAGAAGAAACGACCGAGCTGAAAGATAATTGGCAACGGCTGGTTGCAGATCCCGTAAAGAAAGCCGGAGGAACTCCGCCGACCCTTGTAATTCTTGACTCGCCATTCCGTTTAATCCTCAAACCCATTCTCGAATATGTGACGAAAATGGAGGCGGATCATCCCGGCCGTCAAATCGCAGTGATCGTGCCGGAACTGATCGAACGACACTGGTATCATTACCCGTTGCATAATCAGCGCGCGGAATTGCTGAAAGCGTTTCTGCTAATCAGAGGCAGCCGCAACATCGTCTTGATTAATGTGCCCTGGTATATCAAGGCTTGAAGACTCTATGTGGGGCACCGGTTTTTGTAGCGCCCGCCTTCAGGCGGGCACCGTAGATTCAATCATGTGCCCGCCTGAAGGCGAGCGCTACAGGACCCAACGCGAGTTTTTACACAAGCTCGGAAGACCGCACAAAATTTAAAAGGAAATCCAGGAAGTGAAATTTTCAGGATTTTACGCGGGCTTTGAGCCGTGCCTGATTGCCTTCAATCGTAACAACGTATTCCACTTCATTGGCATTTTGTTGTTTTTTGAGCTGCGCCGTTTTTTGCCGCACAAATCTCTGAAAAACTTCCATTGTCAGTGACTGGGCATCCTCGCCAGCCTCTGCCTTGGCATGCCCGAATGCTGTAAAAAGTTGCTCCACTTTTTTATTTTCGGTATCCGGATCGCTCCAGGATACGGCGAACGGAAATTGCTTGGTTGCTGCTTCTTCTTGCTGGGCGCGTTTGCGTGCGCGTTCCGCTTCAATCTCTCGAGCTGCGGCGCCAAAATGACGCTGGACGGTCCCTTCCTCTCTTTGCTTCATGCGTTTGCGGAACATGTCGCGGAATTTAGAATACATCTGGGTGAGATTGCCATAGCGGAAGCGCTGCCCGTAATTCATTTGCGCGCCCCGGTCGCTATAGCGCTTCAGGCATGTCTCAATGCGCCATTCGACCTCCGCGGGCGGACGTGCCTTTCCGCCACCGAAGTATTGTTCATACTCGATCTTGAGCTGGCGGATGTCCCTTTCGAGCTGGGCGAGATCCTCGTCGACCGATTTAGACATTCCAGGCAACTCGCATAAGTCTTGATGCTAAAGGGTATGGGTCAAGAGGGTCAACGCGCTACACAGTGGAAGGTACGGAACAGATAATGACAAAGCCGTCGAAAATTTAGGAGCAATTGAAAGCATAGGGCTTTTTGAACGATTAAACCTGTCTAAAAAATTGAAGGGGGCCCGTTTCCGAGCCCCCTTCCAGCAATACCCCATTCACCCCATTCCGGCTTAGACCGGAACACATCCAACCACCCCGGGAAAAACTAAAACCACTTGCCTTCCCTAAGTGCAAATGGGATGCCAATACTGAGTAAAATTAAAGTATTCATCTAAATTGTTGAAAATAATTAAGATATGTTAAAATAACCCGAAGTTGGTACCTATTCCCCTACGAAAATCTACAGTTTTTCACATATTAACGAGTGGTGACTACTGTCTTTGGGATATTAGGCGCCAATTGAGGTTCGGATAGCTGATGCCAAGGCCTCTGACCATAGCGAGACGTCTTCCAGATGCTCCGCCTCGACCATCACGCGGGCCTTTGGCTCTGTCCCTGAATAACGGACAACAACGCGCCCAGCTGCTCCCAACGCCTTTGTGGCTTTTTCGATGGCCGCAGAGACACCAGGAAGGGATTCCAGTGGTGGTTTTGACTTAACCTTCACATTTACAATAGTTTGTGGAAATACCTTAAACCCGCTGACAAGCTCATCAAGTGGTCCGCGCAGGGCCACGAGGCAAGCCATTTTCAGCGCGGTCAAAAGCCCATCGCCTGTTGTCGCATCGTCCAGAAAAATAATGTGCCCGGATTGCTCGCCCCCCAGATTCGCGCCGCTACGCAGCATTTCCTCCAACACATACCGGTCGCCGACAGGAACACGCGCCAAAGTAAGGCCTTCCGCATCCAGAATCCGCTGCAGCCCCAGGTTGGCCATCGTGGTGCCAATCACTCGACCACCGCGCAACTGGTTTTTCGACTTGAAATATCTGGCAACAGCCAACAAAACGCCGTCGCCATCCACATGATGCCCGCTCGCGCTGACGAACATTGCACGGTCCGCATCGCCATCGAACGCCACACCTAGCGCAGACTTTGTCTCCAGGACCTTTTCGCGCAACTGCTCGGGATGCAGCGAGCCGCACCCATCGTTAATGTTCCGACCGTTGGGCTGATTGTGAATGACGGTAACTTCGGCGCCAAGCGAGCGAAATAAGGCAGGTCCCAAAATGCTGGCGGCGCCATTGGCACAATCCAAAACCATTTTCAGACCTTTGAGATTCGCTCCAGGTATGACGCATTTGCGCAAATAAACCAGATATTCTTCATCCAGCGAAAGGTCGGTTGGGACAGCTATTCCGTGAGGAGAGGTTTCACGGCCCTTGTGCTCATTAATCTCGGTTTCCAGGTGTTCTTCAACGTCATCGGGGAATTTCATTCCTGTTCCGGCGAAGAGCTTTACGCCATTGTCATGAAAGGGGTTATGCGAAGCTGAAATGACCAAACCGGCAGAGAATTTCTTTTGCCGAACGAGGCACGCGATCCCGGGAGTAGTGATTACGCCGGCCGAGAGAAATTCTATTCCGTTGTCCGCAAATCCCGCGGCGAGCTGCCCGGCGACGTGGGGGCCGGATTCGCGCGTATCCATGCCAATCAGGACACGCGGCTTGGGCTCAACTTCAAGCAAATATTTTCCCAGGGCTCGAGCGACCCCATAGAGCGCGGCATCGTCCAGTGGGTAAGTGCCGGGAATCCCTCGAATGCCGTCGGTTCCGAACAGTTCCTTAGTCATCGTGGATGGGACTGCAGCCTCTTCTCGGAGTTGCAGGAATCAAAATTGTCCGGGCATTCGTTCGCTCTCGGATTTCTGAGTTTATCACGCGAAAAGTTATCTGGCAGGTGCGGTGAGCAACTGGCGTGGCACAAGAGTAACGTGGATCACCGACGGCGTAACTTGCACAACGGAAGCTCCAAACGGGGCGCTGACCATTTCCGGAGTAATTTCCAGATCGGTGGTTCCCACCTTCCCACCCTTCATGTCCAATTGCAGACCCAGGTCAGCGGCGACGATGCGGCGCAAGAGGGCGGATCGTCCGCGCACCCGGACCCGTAAGGTTGTGGGAATATCTCCCGTAATTTCCAGCTGCCTCGGCATTGTGGTGAATTCTATTGGCACTTGAAAGGCGACTTCCGCATAAGGTTCGGAAGTGTACGTGACCCACAAAGTAAATGAAATGGCGAGGGCCAGCAGTTTAAGTCCCGCGTTGGCGAAAATATATTTTCGGAAAAAATCCAACTTTTATCTCCGAACTGTGGTTCTGGCCTGCGAAACCGCGGCAGGCAAGACCATCGTTGTCCGGCGGCGCGAAACCATTTCGCGCAGCCGGTCACTCAAATCTTCGGGCGAAAGATTGGTGTCAATCGTTCCGGCGGAAGCAACTGAGATCGAACCAGTTTCTTCGGAAACAAGTACCACCAGGCAATCGCTGTCTTCCGTAATACCGATCGCGGCGCGATGTCGCGTGCCCAGCTGTTTTGAAATCATCGGATTGAGCGAAAGCGGAAGAAAGCAGCCGGCCGCGGCCACGCGCGAACCTTCGACGATCACAGCTCCGTCGTGCAACGGAGATCCGGGGCGAAAAATGGAAAGCAGCAGATCATAGGAAAGTTTTGCGTCCAGTGGAATGCCGCTCTCAATGTAAGTTCGCAACCCCGCCTGCCGTTCCACAACCACCAGCGCGCCAATACGATTTTGCGAAAAATATTCGGCGGCCATGACGATATCGTCATACGTACCCTTGGGATTGCGAGAGGCAAAACTAATCATGGAAAGATTGCGGCCCACCCTGGACAGCGCCCTGCGAATTTCCGGTTGAAATAGAATAATCAGGGCAATGGCGATGTACGGCAGCAGGGTCGTTAGCAGCCATTCGACCATCTCCAGCCGCGCCCATTGCGCTCCGCGGTAAAAAGCGAAAAGCAGCGCAATTCCCACCAGCATTTGCACGGCTCGCGTTCCGCGCAGCAGCTTCAAGAGAAAATAGATAAAGACAGCGATGATCAGAATGTCCAGAGCAGCGCGCAAATTCAGGCGCGCGAGTGAGGCCACGGGCAAAACGACGGCGATCATGTTCGTATACCTAAGTTATCCCAGCCTTGCTGCTTCGGGCAAGCCGGAGTTTCGCGGGATATGCCGCAATGTATCATTATGCTAAGGTGAATTCGGTGCGATATGCAGTTCGAAGACGTCAAAGTTTCGGCACGATCGAACCCCTCTCAGCGCATTATTGCTGTGGCGATTGTGTTTGCCGCGCTCTATTTCGCCACGGAAGTCGTCGTTCCGTTGCTGCTCGCCGTCTTGCTGGCTTATTTCCTCGATCCCGTGGTTGGACTCCTGGAACGCATCCGCATTCCCCGGGCAATCGGCGCACTCGTCGTGATGCTGGCTGTTACTGCGCTATTTGCAGGGCTGGGCTATCTCGTGGCGCTGCGCGCGAATCAATTCCTCGCCGATTGGCCGCGCTACAGTAGTGTCCTGCGCCACGTGACCACGGCCTTTGACCGGCAACTCACTGTTGTTCAAAAAGGGGTCGATGCGATTACTCCGATTGCCGATCGAGCCCTCACCCCCTCCCGCATTGTTGAGCCGCCGCCCATTCGTGATTGGCTTCTCAGCGGAGTAGGTTCGCTGTACTCAATTCTAGTCGTGGCCGCATTTGTCCCGTTCCTCGTTTTCTTTATGCTGGCTGCGAAACCGCGCATCTGGAAGGCAACCATTGACCTATTTCCGGATGAACATCAGGACCGCGTTCGCGATGCTCTCGATCAGCTGGGTTCGATGTTGCGAAGCTTCGTGGTAGGGAACGCTCTCATTTCCGCTATTCTTAT
Source organism: Saccharimonadales bacterium (SeqCode) (assembly GCA_035486415.1). Taxonomy (GTDB): domain Bacteria; phylum Acidobacteriota; class Terriglobia; order Acidiferrales; family UBA7541; genus Palsa-360. Next base: position 11,327 of record DATHNC010000129.1, on the reverse strand, counting down.
GCTCTTGAGTTATGCATTCTTCCTTGCGATCCATTTGAAATATCCGTTCCTGTCCGGCTGCGTCTCGGGAATATTGAACCTGGTGCCATATTTAGGCGCGGTACTCGCATGGCTTCCTCCGTTTTTAATCGGTATGGCGCAATGGAATACAGTCGGGCCATATTTTGGTGTTGCAGTCATGCTCACGTTTCTGCATATCATGGGTCTTAACGTATTGATGCCTGCCATAGTCGGCAGGCGTGTCCATCTGAATGCCCTGGCCGTCACCATCTCTTTGTTATTTTGGGGATGGTTGTGGGGAGCCGTCGGGCTCATTTTGGCAATCCCGATTACGGCGGCGGTGAAGGTGATCTGCGATCATTCAGAAGGTTGGGAGCCGGTGGGCCGCTGGCTCGGCGCGTAAAACTAAAATCAGGTGACGCCACTTCTCCCTCCCAACCCGCGGAAGGGGCGACTCAAGGAAACCGGAACCAAATATGCCATCTAACCGGCGTGCAATTTTAATTGGCTTCATTGTAATTCTTGTGTTGACGGGAACTGGAATTGTGCTGACCACCGAGTGGGGCGCGCGCACAGTTTCGTCGACTCGTGCATCTCAAAAAGTTTCTCAATCTCCCGTCGATCTTTCGCAATTCCACAACACCCAAACGCTGGCACAGATGGCCGCTACGCCGCAGGAGCAGGATCTTGCGCGCGACGCCCTGCGCAAGGCCGACCATGAAGTGGATTTTGAATTTACTTCGGCGCTTTACAGGGCTTCAACGCAAAATGTTGCTTCCACGCCCGCAATCAAAGCCATTCTTGACCACATCGCAAAAAGCGAACAGGAAAATGTGCAGCTGGATGCGGAAGTCGCGCGTCTGACCAAGCTTGCGGCAAGCGCGAAAGATAATCAGAAAGAAGCCATTACTCAACAACTCGATCTGACCAAGAGCCGGCAGGAATTAGTGCAGGATGAAATCGACGATGCGCATCAGGACCTTGAACGTGCCGGCGGTGATCCTCAGCGCCAGGTCCAGCGCATGGTGGATGAATATCATGCCGCCGAGCAAAGCAGCGGCGGCGAGCTCGATCTAAGCATTGTTGGCAAGCAGGCGGGCTCGGCTCAACCGACTTCTTCTTCTTTTATTTCGCGCTCGCAAGCATGGTACGCGCTTCGCACCGTTGTCAACGGCCTCAGTGCCGCGGAACAACAAGCCGAAAATTCAATAGCCACGTTTTCCAAAACGCACGATAACCTCGAAGAACAACTGAATCAGAAGAAATCGCAGCAATCTCAAAAACTTGACGCTGCGCCACAGACAAATGCGGCTGGCAGCGCAGCAGCGGTTGCCCCAGTTCCCCCGAGCCAAACACAGGACGCCATTTCTTCGTACAAGTCCATGACCCTCATGCAGAAGAGAATGTCCGGGCTGGACACTCGCATACGCAATGAGCAGGATCTGGCGACGATTTACGGCCAGTGGCTCGATTCAGTTGCGGCTCGCCGGCGACAACTATTACATAGCCTGCTGATTTCCATTGCAGTGATGGTTGGCATCGGACTTGCCGTTCTGTTGACGACTCAATTTCTGGAGAAGCTCTTTGTTCGCGTGACCTCCGACCCGCAAAAACTTCTGACCATGAGTTCGGTTGCTCACATCGTTACGCGCGCGATTGGCGCCATCCTGATTTTGTTGATTATTTTTGGAATGCCCAGCCAGCTGGCGACCGTCATCGCTCTGGCAGGCGCGGGCCTTACCGTCGCGATGAAAGATTTCATCGTAGGATTTTTCGGCTGGTTTGTACTGATGGGGAAAAACGGAATTCGCCACGGCGACTGGGTTGAAATTAACGGCGTCAGCGGCGAAGTGGTTGATATCGGATTGTTCCACACTGTGGTGCTCGAAACCGGAAACTGGAATGACGCGGGCCATCCCACAGGGCGCCGCGTGACGTTTATGAATAGCTATGCAATTGAGGGCCATTATTTTAATTTTTCAACCTCGGGCCAATGGCTGTGGGATGAAATGCAGCTGGCGCTTCCCATGGATCGCGACCCGTATCCGATGGTTGCGGAAATTCAAAAAATTGTGAGCAAAGAGACGGAAGCGAATGCGCGGCTCGCCGAAAAAGAATGGGGAGCCATGGGAAATGCTCGCGGCGTTCGCCCGTTTTCCGCGGGCCCGGCGATCAGCGTTCGTCCGGGCAGCGCGGGATTCGATATTCTGATTCGCTATGTGACCCGCGCGAATGAACGCCACCAGCAACGCGGCAAGCTCTATGAGGATTTCGTCGAATTAATGCGTCGAAAAAATATGCCGGAACAAGCTCCTGCCGCGGCTTCCGCGCCCGCGTCGAGTTAGCAGAAGCGTTCGCGCAATTTTCTAAATCTAAATCCCAATATTTCCTCGAGAATATTTTGTGGCGCCGGCGTCTCGCCGGCGGATTTTGCGCAGAGCGGCGCAAGCCAAAAACCCGCCGGCGAGACGCCGGCGCCACAACCGCCACAGCAACCGCAGGTGCCTCCATATTGCTGGCATCGCACTGCAATGCTAGGATTGCTGCTCTTATGCCCCAGCAAAACGATTCCCGGCCTCGCATTGGAGTACCGTGGCGCATGGCAACCGAGGAAGCGGCTAACAAGCGAACCAAGATCGACAATTATCTTCAGGCTGTGGAAAGAGCCGGCGGCGAAGCCGTTCTCCTGTCGCTCGCGTCAAGCGCCGACGATTTGAAGCGTGAAGCTGCCGGACTCGACGGCTTTGTGCTCACGGGCAGTCCGGCCGATCTGGACCCAACGCACTACGGTGCGACGCGCCACCCTGCCACCGACGCAGCCGACGCCGCGCGTGAGCGCACTGATTTCGCTCTGCTAGAGCACGCGCTGATCGCCGCCAAACCTGTCCTGGCCATCTGCTACGGCATTCAATCCTTAAACGTGTTTCTAGGCGGTAGTCTGATCCAGGACATTCCCACCGAAATTGGCGCGAAAATCGTCCATAGTCCGGAAGAAGACGAATTGCCAAACGGCGATGAAGCTCCGGACGCCATGCATTCCGTCACGATCGAACCAGGCCATCTCTTCGACCTATACAAATCGACGAGCGCGGAAGTTAACTCTTGGCACCATCAATCCGTGCTGGAGCCGGCGCATGGTCTCCGCGTGACCGCGCGCGCGGCGGATGGAGTGGTCGAGGCCGTTGAGTGGACAGACAATTCCAACTGGGTAATCGGCGTTCAATGGCATCCGGAAAGAATGCCGACCGATCCATTAGCTTGCGCTTTATTCAGGCAACTAGTTACAAACGCAAGGCTTGTTCGCATATAAAAAGTAGATGCTAACCATCGCATCGAATGTAGCGCCCGCCTTCAGGCGGGCAATCCCACCACCGCAGAAATCCAACTTTCAGCCCTTTTCGGAATTTCCCCCAAATTAGCCTCCAAAAATCATCGAAAAGTTATTCACAGGTTCACATGAATTCCACAGGGCGCGAATATTCTTTTCGAGATAGACTTTCCCGGTCAACCAATTTAGGTCTTGGCTCCGCCCCACGATGCGCTGCGCCACGAGCCTGGATTCCTTTGGGAGTCCAACTCGAAAATGACGATTTGTTGAGCCAGGAAATCCTCAACCCAGCGGAGGATGACATGACAAATGATTTGAATGGTCCCGTAGCTATTTTGGACAAGGAAATTGCCAAGTATCCGGCTTATACGATCGAAACCTTTGAGCTTTGCGACTGCTGCGGAATGCGATTCGGCATCGGGTATCACCAGGGTTGCAAGCACCACCCGGACGCCTCAGGGCAGGAGAACGAGCTCCCCAAAAAGCTCAGGCAAATGCTTGCCGCGGACCACGGGCACGATCGTAAGCATAAGCACTTCACTGAAATCTGGGTTCTATCCGATTGGGGCGCCTCTGCCTGATTGGTTTAGCTTGCCGGAAGCCGAAGTTTAGGCGAAAATAAGGCGAACAATAATGGCTACCGCAAGCACATCTCTTGAACGTCCCATGCCTCATAATGTCGAGGCCGAGCGCAGCATCCTCGGCGCGATTCTGCTCGACAACAATGCCATCAACGCAGCTGTCGAGCTTCTGAAGCCTGAAGATTTTTTCCACGATCATCACCGGCGAATTTATCAGCAGATGATAACGCTGGGCGAAGCGCAGCAGGCCATTGACTTGGTGACGCTGACCGAGCAGTTGCAGCGCGGCGGCGAACTGGAATCCGTCGGCGGCGCGGCCTACGTCTCGCAATTGATGGACGGCGTGCCGCACATCACGAATGTCGAGCACTATGCACGCATCGTGAAAGAGAAGTCGATGCTTCGCGGCCTGATCCACGCCACAAGCGCGATTCAACAGCAGGCGCTCGAGGCCGAAGAAGATGCGGACGCCATCCTGGACCGCGCGGAATCTTCCATCTTTCAACTTGCTGAAGATCGCGTGCGATCGGGCCTCGTGGGCATGCATGAGGTTGTCACCGAGAGCCAGGAACGCATCTCGCGAATTTACGAAGGCGGCCACCGCATCACAGGCCTCTCGACCGGCTACGACATGCTCGACAATTTGACCTCGGGCCTGCAACCTTCCGAATTGATTATTCTCGCGGCTCGTCCTTCGATGGGTAAAACCGCATTTGCGCTGAACATCGCGGAAAATGTGGGCGTGCGCGGCAATAAACCCGTGGCGATTTTCAGCCTGGAAATGTCCAAGGAATCTCTGCTGCTGCGCTTGCTTTCTGCCGACGCAAAAATCGACTCGCACAAATTTCGCACCGGCCATTTGAATGCCGAGGATAAGGCCAGAATTCCGCGCTCGCTGGCCCACCTTTCGCAAGCCCCGCTCTGGATCGACGATAGCGGCGCTGCAACCGTGGTGGAAATGGGAGCGAAGCTGCGCCGCATGAAACGCGACAAAGGACTTTCGCTCGTGATCGTGGACTACCTGCAACTGGTTTCCGCGCGCGGGCGCTTCGGCAGCCGCAACGATGAAATTTCCAGCATCTCTCGCGGCTTGAAAGCCATGGCCAAGGAACTTAAAGTTCCGATGCTGGTTCTCTCGCAGCTGACGCGCGCGCCGGAACGTGAAGACCGCGAGCCGAAACTTGCGGACTTGCGCGAATCGGGCGCCATCGAGCAGGACGCCGATGTGGTGATGTTCATTCACCGCCCGAATTTTTTTAAGAAGTCGAGCGAAGTCAGCATGGAAGAACGGGGCGAGACGGACTTGATTATTTCCAAGCAAAGAAACGGTCCGACCGATTCGATCCGGTTCATCTTTCAGGGCGGCTTCACGCGATTTGAGCAAAGAGCGCCGGACGCCTGGACGGAGCAGGAGTAAGCGTCCTCGATCTCCCACAGTTGTGTGCCGAATGAGTCGGGTCGTGGCACGATATGCCGCGCATCTGCAAAATTCATTCCCGTAGGTTCAACGTTTTAAAACCACTTAAGTTTTCTTCGGTGTTTCTCCTTGACGCCGCATGGCATGGCACAATACGTGCCCTTGTCCATGAGGAAGATTGGAGCGGGGGGCTTGGTGGCGCGGGCTTCAGCCTGCGGGGTATAGTTTGTTCAAGGCCCAACTCCCGCAGGCTGAAGCCCGCGCTACTAAACCCCTAGTTACTAAGCGGTGCGCAGTTGCACATCGGCAAATTTTTTTCTTTGGCCGGATCGGTTAATCTTGATGGCTCACATGACACGAACCGTAAAATTTGATGGACGCCCCATCTGGGCGGAAGTAAGTCTGGGAGCGCTGACGCATAACCTGCGCGCGATCCGTAAGCACGTAAATCCCGAAGGCCCTCGCGGCCCTCGCCGGAAAATTCTCGCCGTCATCAAAAGCAACGCCTACGGCCACGGAATCGTCCCCGTTGCGCGCGCGTTATCCAAGGTGCGCGCGGATTGGTTTGGCGTAACGTGTTCCGCCGAGGGCGCCGAGCTGCGCGACGCTGGCATTCGCGAACCCATTCTGATTCTCACCGGATTCTGGGCCGGCGAAGAACAGCGAATTCTGGACCATCACCTTACGCCAACAATCATGCGTGCCGACCAGTTGCGCCTGCTGGAAAAAGCGGCGGCGCGCCAACGCAAGCCCCGCAAAAAGCCCGTGGATTTTCATTTGAAGATCGATTCTGGAATGAATCGACTGGGAATTCCGCCCATCGATATTCCCGCATTTGCGCGCGTACTGGCGGATTGCCCGCACTTGCGCCTTGCAGGAACGTTTACGCACATCGCATCGTCGGAAGTGTTTACGACGGAGCAAACCATCGAGCAGGAAAAAGTATTCGATTCCGCGCTGGCCTGCATGCGCTCGCTGGGTCTCGATCCCGGGATCGTCCACATGGCCAATAGCGCGGCGATTGTTGCGCGGCCCTCGACCTGGCGAGACATGGTTCGGCCCGGCGCTATTCTCTACGGCTACCACCAGTTTTTTGAACCTTCCGAGTTGAATGCGGAAATGGAAGCGAAACTTCCCGTGCGTCCCGTTTTGTCGTTCCGTGCGCGCATTATTTCCATTAAAGATTTGCCTGCGGGTTCGCGTGTTGGATACAACGCGCGATGGACCGCTTCGAAGCCATCGCGAGTTGCCGTGCTTGCCGCGGGATATGCGGATGGTTTTGTGCGGTCGTTATCGAATAAGGGGCGGGTAATCGTTCGCGGGGAAATCGCGCCGATTATCGGAACAGTTTCGATGGATCTCACCACTGCTGATGTGACTGGAGTTGAGTCCGCGCGGGTCGGAGACATCGCTACGATTTACGGCACCGATGGTGGCACCACCCAGTCCGTTCCGGACGTGGCAAAGATTGCCAACACCGCAAGCGCGGAACTTCTCTGCGCGCTCGGAAAGCGCGTCCCGCGCTTCTATTTGCCCTAATGGGTTGAGTAGCACAGGCTTCAGCCTGTGGGGGTTGGTTTATGCTGGGCCTAAACCCCACAGGCTGAAGCCTGTGCTACTGAAAGCGTCCAACGCCGTGCGCGATTTCAATATTTAAAATTTAAATTATTCTCATTGCGGGCGGGCGACTTCCACGGGCATTTCCGCGGTGGCGGGTTTGACTCTTCGCAGCACTTCGCTGACCCACAATTTTTCCGTGAGTAAAGTTAAGAAACCATTTTCAAAATCGCACACCGCGCAAAATAAATAATTTCGGAATGCGTTGTGGTAGGCGTCCACGCCTCGCTTAGCCAATTCGCTTTCGACCGCGGGATCCCCTGTAGCGAGCATTGCGCCCGCGCGAATGCCAAACGTTTCTCCTGCGAATCGGTCGACCAGCTCAACAAGTGCATCACCGGACGGCGAAGGGATAAGCAGGGAACGGCCGGACGCTTTTTCCTCGAAGCCTAAGCCATGAAGACGGCAATACTCGCGCACGCGCTCCAGGTGAGAGAAGAAATCGAATCCCCAAGGTTCCGTTCCTGGCAGCGCGGTCAATGTCGCGGCCCAAAGCTTCGCAGCATCCACGCCGCGCACCGGCTCGCGGCTTTCAATCTCAACGAGGTCGAGGCCTACGGCCTTAACGTCCGCGCCGAGATCGAGCGGCTCAACTTCCAAAACATAAAGAGGATCCTTGATCATTTGTCTATGCGTCCACCGAAGTGCTCTTGGCAAAACGCTTCTTGAAATCCGGCGTGGCTTTGCGCGCTTCCAGCCAATCGAAAAAAGCCCCCGGTGTTTCCAGCCAAACTTTAAACCACTGCATGATTTCTTCTTTTTCGGCCCGCTTTTCCTGTTCAACTTTATGATTTCGCGCGATCATTTCCGCGCGCCTGCGGCCGAGTCGCGCGACTTCCAGCACGCGTTCCGTTGCGGCATGTTCTTTTTCCTCGTGGAATTTCCGGTACAGCTCGTCCAGGCGCATGATGCACATTTCTGCGTCCGCTAGCGTAGCGAAATGCAGCAGATCGTGGAATTCCTCTTCGTACTGGCCCTGCGTGTCCGCTTTTGTGGACCACACGATGCGCATGCCCGCGGTTTCCAACACGCCCGCTATGTATTCAGCGGAAGTTCTCCCTGCTGTTCCCAGGCGCGCTACGAGTTGCCGCCGGATTTGCTCCACCTCTGCCGGAGTGAATTTCGGCACGGTAAGTTCGCGCGCGATTTCCAGAATTACTTTTTTCTTGGTCGGACTCTCCCCACGCGACATTGTGCCTACCCCACAGGTTTGGATTTATTTTTCACTGGGGCTGGAGGCGCGCCACTGGCCGGAGTCTTCTCGGACTCCTCGAGTAGATGCCGGTACCGCGCCACATTCTGATTATGCTCCTGAAGGGTCTTGCTAAAAAAGTGTCCGCCCTCGGTATTGGCGACAAAATAAAGATCGTCTGTGGGGGGCGGGTCCATCGCTGCGCGCAGCGCGGCTTCGCCCGGATTGGCAATGGGGCCGGGAGGCAACCCGCGGTTCGCATAGGTATTGTACGGCGAGGAAAAGCGCAGATCCGCGCTGCTCAGTTTTCCAGAGTAGTTGCCCGCAAGAGTCAGCGCATAAACAACCGTAGGATCGCATTGCAGCGGCTGGCCGATGCGCAGTCGATTCTCAAAAACTCCGGCAACGTGCGGGCGCTCTTCCGAGCGCGGAGTTTCGCGCTCCACAAGCGATGCGAGCGTCACAACACTTTGAACATTCGGATGCGTTGTCGCGGCAGCGTCGGATAGCGCGAGCCACTCCTGGCGAAATTTGCGTGTCATGGCCGAAGTCATTTCTTTTCCGGTCATGTGGCGCGGGAATTCGTAGGTTGCCGGGAAAAGAAATCCCTCGAGGCTTGGCGCATCGGGGGCAAGGTCACTGATGGACGACGGGTTGCGTGCGGCAGCCAGAAATTCATCACGCGTGAGGAACCCTTCCTGCGCGGCAAGGTCCGCAATGTCAAACATGGTGAACCCTTCAGGGATTACGAATTCTTTAACGAAGACGCGCCCGTTGACAATCGTGTCATACACTTCAAAAGCAGTCACCGGGTGATTGAAGAAATATTCGCCTGCTTCCATCGTTCGGCGTTTTCGAAAACGGGACAGAAGCTCGAAGGCGAACCGGCTGCGCACCACTCCGTTATCTTCAAGCAATCGCGAAATGGTTCGCTGCGAAGCGCCGTGTGGGATATCCACATAGACGCCATCATTTGTGAAATTTTGATACGGAACGTAGAGCGCGACATAAAAATATCCAGCGGCGATGAGGACTAAAATAAATAAATACAGAATTGCTCGCCGCATGTCAGCCTCGTGCTCCGGGCCGAGTCTGCGCACGATCCAGGTAATCTCGAAGAATAATCGCCGCGGCGATGTCGTCAATCGGATTTTTCTTCGCGGGCTCGGCGCGCTTGGAAGAGTTCCGCGTGCGCTTGCCGGAATTCATTCGCGCCACCGTTTCGTGCGCTTCCCACGAACTCAGGCGTTCGTCCACCATTTCCACGGGGATGCCAATCGCTTTTTCGACACGCAGCGCAAAACTGCGCGTCTCTTCCGACATTTCACTTGGCCTGCCATCCAGATGCAAAGGATGCCCAACGATGATGCGGCGAATCTTTTCCTGCCGAACGAGTTCACGCAAGCGGGCGAGATCGCGGCGGCGGTTGATGCGTGTCCACGTCGCAAAGGGCCGTGAAGTGATGCCAAACTCATCCGAAAGCGCGAGTCCCAGCCTTTTTTTTCCGTAATCAATTGCCAGAATCACACCCGGAGTGGAGGGATCAGCCGCCAGGGATAAAGCGCGGAGGGGAGTTGGCACCCTAATATTATATCGCGAAGCAGGCTCTTTTCGTGACTTGGATCGCCTGAGCGTTTCGGTTAGGGTAAACGTCCGCGCTCGCCTGATTCCCATTGCTTCCACGCTTCCGAGGTTTTCATTTGCGCGTCCAGGCCAAGTTTCACCAAGAGGGATTCGATTTCCGCGTGCGAATGGAGAGAGCCAATCGGTGCCGTGCGCTCTGCAATGCCAAAAGCAGTTACGGCCACAACGGCGATATTGTACTTGAGGTCTGCTAGCTCGACTTTTGCAGCGTCATGACTAGAGATCCCGGAATCAGCAGATCCTGTCAAAATTGGATCTGCTGAAAGTGTGGGAACACCTTCGAGGATAAAATCAAAATCATCGGTCCCGGGCGTCGCTTCGAAGGCAATTTGATTTGCTCCCAAGGCTTCGATCGGTTTCATCGCTTCGCGCAATCCGGATTCAAGATCGGGCCTTCCATTGATCGAATATCCAGTGATCCGCTTACAGTCGGAATGAATCAGGATCGCGGCACGAGCGTGATCGAGTTCCGCGCGGTGGGCGCGGGCGTAGGCCCAGGCACCGAGCATGTCGCGCCCGTCGCCGGTGAATAAAACGAAACGAATGGACCGCTTGGGGTGCATGGCTGTCAGTGAAATATCGCGTGCGGCTTCAATCACGGCGGCGGCATCGCAACTGTTATCGGTTGCGCCAGATAATAATCTTTGCGGACCGAGGTGCGCGCCAACCAATACCCATTCATCTGATTTGTCTCGTCCTCGATATTCAGCAACCACATTTTGTACTTCACCCGCGCTGCCGTTGGGATTCGCGTACTTCTCGATGCTCGGGTCGAGTCCGGCCTCGCGAAAGGCTGCGAGGGCCCATGCAACCGCATGTTTTTCTGTATCTGATTTATTCCTTTCGGCTAGCGTTTCTTTTAATCGGCGAAGATTTTCAGCCAGCGGAGAATCACCCTGTGCGTTGGCGATGATTTTCGGCGCGACCTGCTCGCATAAAGTTTCCCCGGTTGCGGAACAGACTTGCACATTCGCGGCGGCCGCGTCGCGTATGCGCGCCAACGGATCAGGCTCTGCCGGCGTTAATTGCGCGGACGCAGGTATGCATGCAATCACGAAAAATGCCAAAAAAGCCGGAAGGTGTTTGTTGAGTTGCATCTTGCAGCGTTTCATCCAGCTGATTGTGAATCGCACAATCGCTGAACGGAATTATAACCCAGCGGAGGAGTTGTGCGATTGCTTTGGCGCGTCTTGCGCCGTGCAGATTCCAATTATGAGCGGTCGGCATTCACGATGTGGTCCGCCACGCGAGCCACTCGAACCATTTCCGCAACGTCATGCACGCGAACAATATGCGCGCCCCCAAGGATTGACGCTGTAACCGTAGCGGCGGTTCCCAGCAAACGTTCCCCGGCGGGAGCACTTGCGCCGCCCGGTTCCGCGAGGGCTTTGCCAAGGAACGCTTTTCGCGAAGTACCAACCATAATGGGGCAGCCGAGCCGCGCGAACTCCGGCAACTGAGCGAGCAGCTCAAAATTCTGCTCGAACGTTTTCCCAAAACCAATTCCAGGATCAACTAGAATCTGCGTTTTGGGCACGCCCGCGCGCT
>DATHNC010000128.1:0-9848 GCA_035486415.1 Saccharimonadales bacterium (SeqCode) | reverse complement strand
TCAGCGTGACGGTCTCGGTGTCGGAACCGCCGATGCCATCGTCATGAAAATTATAGGAGGGGGGAAAGAAATTCACCGCAGAAGGCGCGGCAAGTGGAGAAATTTTGGCCACGAACGCATTTCCACCAGATCCGCCGAGTTGGCCCTGGAACGGGTTTGTCCCTGCTGCGCCTCCACCCAAAACTGGAAAATTGGGTGACTTCGTACTTCCAGCGATATACGCATTCCCTGTCGAGTCGACAGCAATGCCGTTTGCAACATCGACGCCCGTCCCACCAAGGTACGTCGAGTACATAAGAGGCGCCGTTCCGGTGCTATTTAATTCTGTTAGAAAAACGTTTGTGGCTGAGGCGCCGCCAAGCGCGGATTGCAACGGACTTTGCAGTGGAAAGTTGGTCGAAGTCGTGCTTCCGGTTACATACGCATTTCCTGCGGCATCGATTCCAATTGCATAGCCAATATCAGTGCCCGATCCGCCCAGATAAGTGGAATACACGAGAGCTGTGAAATCCCCTTTGAGTTTGGTGACAAAGGCATCGGTAGTGACGTTATTCTTCGCATCTAAGGCGTCTGCAGTGGAAAACGCTCCTGACGTTGTCGGAAAACCATTCGGTGCCGCGCCGCTTGAATCGGTCTGTCCAGTCACATACACGTTGGGTGTGGTTGCCGTGTCCACCGCAATGCCCATCGCCTCATCCGTATTGTTGCCTCCCAGATATGTGGAGGCGACAATCGAAACAGCCGATCCGGAAAAATTCAACTTGGTTACGAATACGTCATAGCCTCCTACGAGAGTGCTCTGGAAGGGAGCGGGAGTTGCTTTCACGGGAAAATTGGTGGAGCCCGTATATCCGGTTACGTAGGTGTTTCCGTTGCCATCCGCGGCAATGGCCGTGCCGTAATCGTAGGAGTTACCACCCAAGTACGTGGAGTAAAGAGGTTGGCCTTGATTATCGAATTCTGCGACGACGACATTTTGAGGCCCATTCAATGTGCACTGAAAGGAACAAGCCACTGTGGGAAAATTAGCCGAGGTCGTATTTCCCACAACATAGGCTTTGCCCGTGCTGTCCGCCACCATGTTCTGAATATCCGACGTGTCGTTTGCATTCCGCCCGCCGAAATACGTGGAATAAATCAGCGTTCCGGTTCCGGCGGTCAATCCTGCCACGAAACCAGTTTGAACCGGACTTCCATACGTCGATTGAAACGGGTTGACCATCGGGAAGTCCGTGGCGGACGTGTCGCCCGCTACGTATGCATTTCCCGAGCCATCGACACCGATCCCATTGCCAACTTCGAGAGAACCGGATCTACCGGAAAGGATCGTGGAGTAAATAAGAGGGGTCGTGCCGCTGCTGCCATTGGTGTCGAATTCGGTGACGAAAACGAAATCAGAAAGTGTATCCACGGGAGGACCTGCCTGGTCCGATCCCGGAAAGTCCGCGGTGGTTCCCTGGCCTGTCACATAGGCGTGCCCGGCGGAATCGATGGCAATGGCCTGTGCCGCATCGCCGGAGTAAAGGCTGCTGCCGCCGAGGAACGTGGAATATACGAGTGTGGGATCGATGATTAATTTTTCGTGTGTGTTATAAGCGCCGACCGTAAAACCAATTCGATTCTGGCCGCGCATAACGTAGCGTCCGGAAATTTCGCGGCGCTTTCCATCAATCACTTGATAAATACCAGGACGAAGCAGTTGTACATTTCCAGCGCTGGTGGCGAGCACTAAATTTCCCTGCGGATCGATGCGCGATTCCCGAGCGCCCTTGACCTCAAATTCAATCGAACGCGGATTTGCGCCGGGCGCGAGAATAAAATCGGATTCCAATTGCTGCTGGTTGCCGTAATAGGTCAAATCCACGCCAGGATAGATGCCGCTATAGCTGACGCGCCCATATTGGCGGACGCCTGTGCGCCACTTCGAGCGGTCATTTCCCATGTAGTAGTTAATTTTCCCGGGCAGTGGATCCGCGCCCGAAACTTGCGTGGAAGTATTTGCGCCGAGCATTTTCATCCACAGAACCGAACTTTCGTTCGAGTTCTTGTTGGACGAGTCCGCGCAATTCGGGCGAATCTTTGCGGCAAGCGGGGAACATTTTGCAGACGTGCTTCCGCCGCGCAATGCAAACACAGCTTCGTCGCCGGTGAGGAAGAGATTGTAGCCCGCACCGCGAGAGGTGAATTTTACGCGGCTGTCGGTCTGCCCCGTGTTTTCTTCAAAGGAGAGTGGGAGCTTGGCAAAGGAAGCCCGAGCGGCATTCAACGCTAAGGGCGATGGGGCGGCGGCAGGCCGCGCAGCGTCAGCCTTTGAGAGCGCCTTTGCAACGGGGTTTGTTGCAGGCTTTGGCGATTGCGCGTTCACACTCGCGCCAAAATAGAATGCGAATGCAATAAAGAGAAGAACTCGTCTCATGGCTGGGCTCCCATGCGAAAAAAGTCTGCTCAAGCTAAATTTTTAATTTTTCGGCGAGCGACAGGGCTCTTCCGGCCAAGGGAGCCAGTGGACAAGAGTTGATGTCTACTTAAACGAAATCAACGTGGCACAAAACCTACAATGGGCTTTCGTTTCGTAAAATCATTCCCAGCCGAATTCGGCTGGAACTTCTTGTTTTCCAACTGGATTTGCAGGAGCGAGGGGTAGACTCCGGCAATAGACTCACATCAAGGCAGAGGGTGTATATCACAAAGAAGTTGAGGAAATAAAGACCCAGTACCCACTGTTTTTGGATATTAGCCGGAAGAAAGCGGGCAATGGATCAACCGGCATCAATGGCTGCGGAAATGGTGCAATAAATTGCATATAAATGGAGAAATTTGCACCTACTGCCGGGGACGCAGGAAGTCAGAGCGAATGACTGGATGACTTGTGGCGCTGGTTGCCGCGAGTATATCGCCCACTGCTTCCAGTCCATTTCCGCTGTTCGTGAAAATCACGATTCCATTTCCCGATTTGCGTGACGCAATGACGAAACTTTGCATGCCCAAAGATTTATCGCGATGGAAGAAGAAAAGATCATCGCCAATTTTTTCAAGACCGAAACCAAGTCCCCAGGAAAAAGGGACGGAGTCATCCACCGTGACAGTTGGATTCAGCATGAGGGAAACTGCAGACTCATGCGCGCGCTGAGCGGGCGACGAAGCCATTACGTAGGCGATGAACTGCGCGTAATCTCGAATGGTTGTGTAAAGCGATGCCGAAGCAATTGGCCGTGCATAACGGGGAGCTTCCATAGGGGTGCCGGAACTGTCATAGCCAGTCGCTATTTCGCTCGTGTAGGCTTCTTTCCATGAGAAAGAACTCTGCGACATCCGCGCTGCACCCAAAATGCTGCGCGTGACCAGACTGTCCAGGGATTCGCTCGTTGCGCTTTCCACCGCTCGTTGCAAATAAATATAGCCTTCGCTCGAATAGGACCATTTTTTGCCAGGCGCAGTCTGCAGTCGCAAATGCTGTCCGCGAGCCCAGTCGGGCATGCCTGAAGTGTGATTCATCACGCGCATCGCGCTGATTTGATTGAACTGCGGATCGTAGAGCTGTTCCGATCGCGAGTTGGGTGATGTAGCGTCCAGGTCGCGCACATAAGGGAGAGGAAAAAAAGTCGGTATTGGCGCGCCAGAGTTAAATCGGCCCTCAGCCGAAAGCAGCAAAACGGAATACGCGTACACGGGTTCACCGAGCGAACCTGCCTCAAAGATCGTATGCGAGGTAATTGGAGATGCGGATTTTTGATCGCGGAATCCAAATGTTTCGATGGCCTTGATCTGGCCGTGTTCTATCAGCGCCGCAGCGATGCCCGGAATTTTGTACTTGATTGCAGCGTCGGAAATTACTTTCCGCAGGACGGGAGAGTCTTCATGTCCCGGAAACTTGTCGCGCTGCCCCGCCGCCTGATTAGCAAACAGCAGTAAGCCAAGCAGGCAAAAAAATGCGTTGAATCCGATGAGCCGCGGACGGTGAGGTAAGAATTTCATTTGTGCGCTGAGGAGCATAGCAGGCGCACGGGGAGTATACCGGATGTTCTCTGACACTAGAAAGTCTAGTCCTGCTTTTGTTAAACCGTTGCCGAGATTTTGAAATGAGCAAATTCCGAAATGGGCGCGCGCGGAAAATTTCCAATGCGATTGGAAATCTTCCGCGCACCAAATCTGAGCTATTCCAGAACCAGACGAATTTGGGACATTTAGAACATTAAGCTGAGCGACATCTGAATCTGCCGCGAGCTGCCAATGGTCTTCACCGTTTGTCCAAGACCTGCGGGACAGAAATAGAATCCGTTCTGCGGGTTAGACCCGTTGCAGCCGGAGGCAAGAGTTGGCGTGGTGCTCGATCCGAATGGGGCTTGTGCGACCGGGAAGGAGCTGAAGGCCAGGTTTTGGTCGATGTTATCGATGGGGATGTCAAAGCTCGGGTGATTGGTCAGGTTGAAAACATCGAAGCTGTATTTGAGCATGAAGCGCTCGGAAATTTGCGTGTTCTTCCCGATGGAAATGTCCGCGCGCTTCTGCCAGGACTGGCGGAAAATATTTCGCTGCCCTCCTCCGGCCAGGAAATTCGTTTCAAACGTATCGCCCGGCGGGATGGCGGAGCATGGAAACGATCCGTCGATCTGCTGCGCATTGGCCGAGCTGCATGGGAGGAGCAAAGGCACGGTGAAGCAAGAGGACTTCAATGCCGGGAAATTGATATTGTTGCCGATGGCGCCGGTCGCGGCATTCTGTGGCGTGCAACCGGGAGCCAGCGGCGCGATGGGATTGGTAATTCCGTCCGTGATGCTGTAGAAAGCGCTGCCCACGGCTCCGGAATAATCGATGACGCTATAGGGCTGCCCGCTCTGAATTGTGATGAGGCCCTGAACGCTCCAGCCATCCACGAATTTTCCTTCCACGGAAGCGGTCGACGCGAATTTCGGGAGTTCGTAGTGGTAGTCGATATTGAATACGTGCGTGCGGTCGTAGTCCGATGGTCCGTAGCCGCCGCGCAGATTCTGCGGATTGTTTCCGTTGTAGTACAAGCCCAGCGCGCTCTGCTCATCGAAGGATCGCGAAAAAGTATACGAGAAACCGGCCTGCAGTCCGTGGCTGATACGTTTTTCCACGTGCGCTTGCAGCGCGTTGTAGGCCGAAATTCCGGCGGCCGTGTAAAGCTCAGAATCGGCGGAATAACCGATGTAAGGAGCGCGTTCGTCGGTGTTGCCGCCATCGATGTTGAACTGCATCGGCCCCCCATTATTTGGCAAATTCAGGGTACAAGTAGGAAAACAACCTGGAGCCGTCTGAACGGTGTAGCCATACGTGTAGGACTGTGCAAAGGGTGAAGAAGCCGGATTCGGACAAACAGTTGCGGGGCCGCACAAAGGATTGGCCGGCGTTGCAATCCTCGCCTGGTTGAACGGGACCGGAATAATCTCATGTCTGCCAAGCGCATCTACGGCTCCGATATCGATGGCCAGGTCGTTTCGCGGCTGCCATTGAATATCGAGCGACGAGTTCATCGTGTAGGGCAGCTTGTTGTTGCGTGCGTAGCCTGCAAAATAAAACGGAGTGTCTCCTTGTTGTATTCCAGCGGCATTGGGCATGGCTGCTACGCCTGTGGAGAGATTAACCGTGGTCACCGTGTTGGGATTTCCCGAGGGCGGAGCTTGCAAGGTGTTTCCCCAAGGATTCGAAAGAGTCGTGCTGCAAGGTTGAAACGTCCCAGGATTCGAGGTCGGGCAGAATTGACCGGACACAAATGGCTCTTGCTGGTTGATGCCGAAGGGCCCGCCCGGCGCGAGACTTTGTGCTCCCGGCAGAGAGAGGTAGGAATATAGTTCGCCGCGGTCGTAATACATTCCCCAGCCTGCTCGCACAACGACTTTGCTGTTGAACATTTTGGGACTCCACGCGACACCGATGCGCGGCGCAAATCCCCACTGGCGGCCGGTCAAGGTTGAGTTACTCACGCCTGGAGTGGCATGCGGACTATTTCCCGCGACGATCAAGCCGCTGGACAGGATGGTGTCCGTGGTCGGGTCATAGGAATATTTGCTTGGATCAAAATTAATAAGGTTACCGTTCTTTTCCGACAAGCCTCCGTCCCAATCGAAACGCACGCCCGCGGTGATGGAAAGGTTCGAGTGCATCTGATACTTGTCCTGGATATACTCGCCGGTTTCGCTGGCTCGCCAGTAGCGATTGGGATTTCCGTTGAGCTGAATTGTTCCGGCGTACAAATAATCGTCTTCGAGCTGCCCCTGCAGAAATTGGTTGATTGATTGCGACTCGATCGTGCCCAGATCGTTTCTTCTGTCACGCGTATTGAGCTGCGTGTACGAGAAACTTCCGCCAAAGGTAATCGTGTGCTTGCCCAGAGTCCAGATCGCGTTGGCGGAAGGATTGAAGCGATTTTGGAAAACACCGGTAAACGCCGCGAGTGATAGTGCGCCCGCGCCAACATTTAATACGGGCTGATACGAAGGCAGAACATTTCCAGGCCACGTGATGGTTATCCCGGGAAAAATACTGGAACCGAATGTATTGATGGTGCAATCGGAGGCGCTAAATCCGGTCAAGGATTCGCACGCAGCTCCGAACTGTGCGGGCGTGAACGGCTGACCCAGCGTGCTGTAAGCCTTCTCACGAATGAATCCGAAGGTTTCCGTAATGCTCAGGTTGGACCGAATCGTCTGCGTGTGGCTGAGAGAAATGACCTGGCTGCCTGCGTCGAGATGTTGCGGAAACCCCGCAACGGCGGAATACGCATAGGGAGCGGTGGTCGGATCGTGCTGGTAATAATATTTTGCTGAAAAAGAGTGGCTGGAATTGGGGTTCCAGTCCAGATTAGCAACCGCCTGGTCGGAAATGAAATAGGCCGTCCCGGGAATTTCGGCATCCTCGGGAAACGCTTCAATCAATGCTGGATTGGTAGTGTTCAAGGCGATGGCGTTGGGATTGGCCGAGGGAATTAAATATTGCCCGTTAGGAAATTTGTAATTGAACAAAGTGTAAGCAATCGGGTTGATGTCACCCGGCCCAAGTCCAACCTGCGGATTAATCGTGCCATCGGCCAAGCCAAGAGAGCCCGAAAGGTTGTTGTTATTTCCGACTGCCGCAAGGCCTGTGGCCGAACGATCGCTCGAGAGGCCGGGGGGAACGGTGGGCCTGGAAATTCCAATCTCTTCGTCCGAGGCATGCGTGTGCTGATAGCTGCCGTAAAAGAAAAGTTTATTTTTTACGATGGGCACACCCACCGTGCCGCCCGCTGAATAGCGGTGCAGACTGGGATTTTTTTCACTTTGAGGAATATTAGGATCGGCATTGTAGAAATAGGGATCGGCGTTCAACCAGTTGGTCCCGCGGTGCCCGTACAGTTGCCCATGAATGTTGTTTGTCCCGGATCCGGTGCTCATATCGATGTGCGCGCCGCTCGTCGAGCCTTGTTGCGCGTCATACATGGAAGTGTTCACGCGAACTTCCTGAATGGATTCGGGAGCAGGCGTGGGAATGGATTCTCCGACGGCCAGATAAATGGAAGCGCTGCTCTGCACGGGAAGAGCGCTGAGAGCGGAAGACGTGCTGACACCTGTTTCATTCACGACTCTGGAGGACGTCACCTGGCTGGTGGTCTTGCCGTTAAAAATATTTTTCGCGTCAACACCATTCAGCAGAAAAGTGTTGCTGGTGTCGCGCTGGCCGTTTGCCCACACCGGCTGATTTCCCAAGCCTGCGTTTGCGCCGGTTCCGGCCGGAAGTTCTTCGTTCACGCCGGGGGAAAGCATTACATAACCCGTAAAAGATCCCGTGGGCAGCGGAACTGCTTCGAGTTCCTCTTTATCCATCACGTAGCCGTTCGTGGTGTCTACGGAATTGAGCAGCGGCGTTTCCTCGACCGTGATGGTTTCACCCACTTGTCCGACTTTCAAAGTAGCGTCGACGGTAGCCGTGCGGTTTGCCTGCACTTGGATGGAAGGAATATTCAAGGCCTGAAAGCCGGCTTGCGTCACGGAAATCGTGTAATTTCCGATGGGCAAATTCACAAAATCATAGCGGCCCGTTTCTGTCGTTTGCAGAGTGCGCGTCAGTTTCGTCTGATCGCCCACCAGCGTAACGGTTGCTCCGGTGATCACGGCTCCCGAAGAATCCGTCACCGTGCCGGTGATCCCGCCAAGAGTTTGCTGAGCGTTTGCGTGAGGTGAGTAGAAAAGGAATAAACAAAACAGTGTAGGTATACAAATACGCCAAGCCTTGTTCGCCATCGTTTCATCCCCTTGAAACATGTGTTGGATCCAAGATGAAGAAAATTTTGGATCCAAGGGCGAAAACCGAGGCCAATTGCGGCCCCTCGAAAAAGGCCCGTCAACGAAACCAGTTTGGGAGAGGCTACGCGCAGTTGCGCGGAAGCTGAAGCTTTTTGTTTCGATGTCGTGGATTCATTATTTCGATTTTTCCTTTTGGCATCGAGGCCGCAGAATGGTGGCACTGATCCGACATTGTAGCGCCATCCGCTGCAAGCGCGAATCTAAGTATTATGTAGTACTATACTTTTTTAGTAATTGAGCGCTCCCGCGCGAGGCGCTCAGGCGGAAGGATCACAATGAAGGCATCCCAAAGGGGTTTTGCACCCGGCAGCGTTGAACCTCATTTATTTCAGAGAGCCCTCCTTCGGCAAGCAGACGAATCCATCGCCGCAGCTCCTGCCATGATCCCAGGCGGAATAGAGGCTACGGCGAAGCCCGCGGGATTCGGATTACGCACCGCTTCCCTCTCGCCGATGGAGACGCTGGCGCAATCCATCTCCGGTGCTTGCCCAACGCTGACTCCGTTCGTCACTGTTCCACTGGTCTACACGCTTGCCGGAAATGGAACCTGGCTCGTGTACATTTTGGGGATGGGCGGTATTCTGCTTGTTGCCTGGTGCATTAGCCGCTTCGCGCGATATTCTTCCTCGCCCGGTTCACTTTATTCTTATGCTGCGATGATTCTTCCGCCCTGGCTTGGAGCCGTTGCCGCGTGGAGTTTGTTGCTGGCTTACATCATGGGGACGGCCAGCAATATCGGCGCTTTCTACTATTACGCAAATGTGATGATTCAGAATGCCACGGGCCACGGCGTTTCTGTCTTGCTGTTAGCTACTATTTACTCGGCCCCATTTATTTGGATCGCCTGGCGCGACGTAAAACTTTCCGCGCGCGCCATGCTGGTGATGGAAGCGGTTTCCGTCACGGCGGTTGTCTCGGTGATGGCGCTGGTGCTTTTCCGCCACGGCCTGCATGGCGACCCGAACCAACTTCACCTTCGCGGAGTGACTGGCAGCGGTTTCCGACAAGGGCTCGTGCTGGCGTTATATAGTTTCGTGGGATTCGAGGGCGCCACTGTTCTGGGGTCCGAGGCTCGTAATCCTTTGAAATCGATTCCCCGGGCGGTGATCTTGACCTCTGTTCTGGGCGGCATATTTTTTACGATTTGCGCTTACACGGAGGTTCTGGGATTTGGCATGAGCGGAAAAGATCTGGGAACGTCCGACGTGCCCATGCACGTGCTTGCGGGCGTCGGTGGTCTGCCAATACTCGGATTGTTGATTGACCTTGGGGCGCTGGTAAGTTTGTTCGCGGGAAGTTTGGCGGGAGTCACGGCATCCGCGCGCGTGTTGCTGCAGATGTCGCACAACGGACTTGCGCACTCTTCATTTCGCAACACTCACTCACGGAACGAAACGCCAACCGGCGCGACCATCGTCACAGGGCTCGCGGCATTTCTTCCCGTGTTCTATCTCGCGCTCCGGGGCACGAGCGGGGTCGATGTCTACGGTTGGCTGGGGATGCTGGCGGTTTATGGTTTCGTGGTGAGTTACGGCCTGGTTTGTTTTG
>DATHNC010000127.1:0-44959 GCA_035486415.1 Saccharimonadales bacterium (SeqCode) | reverse complement strand
CCCACCACCACCATTCCCACCACCACCGTTACCTCCGCCACCATCGCCGCCATTGCCACCGCCACCGCCACCATTTCCCCCGCCACCACCATCGCCACCGCCACCACCATTACCACCACCCCCACCAGAGACAGTGAGGTTGCTTGCAGCTCCTGAATAAACTTTTCCTACTCCGGTTGCCAGTGTTTTAATTGATGCAACCAACACTAGGGAAACTAGGACCAGCAAAAGGGCATACTCGACCAAGTCCTGTGCTACCTGTTCTTTCCATAGGCGCAATAATATTTTTTTCACACTAAGCCCCCAACGCAGCCAATTTTTTAGATTGCATCCCCAATCGAATTAATATTGGCACCTGAAGTGCCATTCCAAAGAACTGAGCTTGAGTTCTAGTAAGTTGCACAAAAAAAAGCAGATAGGTTGACTCGTCCGTACGTCGCGGTGGGGGAATGGTAACAATTTAGAGTCACTGGCTCGTGCGAAGTGCACATATCCAGATACGATTGTTGGGATTAGCTTCGATGATTTTTCACGGCGGGTGCCTGGACCGCAAGCCTCGGACACGGAAATTGCTCTCTTGACCTTATCCAGGTCATTCTTGGTTTCGACTATCCTACGCGGAATTCAGAGCCGCTATAAACCGCAAGCCTTTGAGGAGAATATTTTTGAGGAGAATATTATTGTTTGGTGCGGAAGAAGGGACTCGAACCCCTACGGCCTTTCGGCCACCAGCTCCTAAGGCTGGCGCGTCTGCCAATTCCGCCACTTCCGCTCGGCGCGACAGTATAGCACTTTGACGGATTCTTGAGGATTGGCGGCTGCTCTCGGCTTCGGGTATTGCAGGTGGATCGGAAAGTCAAAAGATTTAACGCAGAGGACACAGAGGAAAACCGGAGAAAATCGGGAGAAATAGATTCATTATTTTAAGTCGAGATCTCTCCGTCGTTCTCCTCTTTTCTCTGTGTCCTCTGTGTTAAATCTTTTGACCTTATTCTGATGACTCACCGGCTGAACAAGGAATACTCCACGTGCTCACGGTTCGAAGTTCGGTTCCGGTTCGGGCAGTTTGTCGCCTTCTCTAGCCAGCCAAACGTACAGCGTCGGCAAGATAAAAATGCTCATCGCCAGATTAACCATTAAGCCCCCTACGATCACAATCGCAAATGGCCTCTGCGAATCGGAACCAATCGCGTGCGATAGCGCGGCCGGCAAGAGACCGAGCGTAGCCACAAGCATGGTCATCATGATGGGGCGAAGTCGCAGGACCGCACCGTCAACCGCGGATTCCTCGATCGAGCCGCCGCGCGCGCGAAGTTGATTAATGTATTCGAGCATGATGACGCCGGTCTGAACAGAAACCCCGAACAGAGCCAGGAATCCAACTCCTGAGGAAACGCTTACATGCGTTCCCGTGATAAGCAGGGCGAGCAGCCCGCCGACGCTGGCCATCGCCACCGTGGCCAGAATCAGCGCGGCCCACTTTGGGGAACGAAACATGGAATAGATAATCATGAAGATCACCAGAATCGTCAGCGGAACAATAATCAGCAGACGCGCCTGGGCGCGCTTCTGGCTTTCGTATTCGCCTTCCCAGTCGATGTGATAGCCGCGCGGCAGTTGAACCTGCGCGTTTACCTTGCGCATGGCTTCTTCGACGGCGCTGCCGAGGTCGCGGCCTCTCACGCTGTATTTGATCGCAACGTAGCGCTGGTTTTCTTCACGATAAATTTCTGAGCCGCCGTCCTGCTCCTGGATCGTGCAGAGTTGCGCGAGCGAAACTCGTTCTCCGGACGGCGATAAAAGGCGAATGCCTTCCAGCGCTTCCTTCGTCGTACGGTATTGCGGAAGATAGCGCAGAACGAGGTCATAACGCTGTTCTTCTTGCAATACCTGGGTGAGAGCAGTGCCTCCCACAGCAGTTTGAATCGCGTCCTGAATGTCAGCGACGTTGATTTGGTAGCGCGCGGCCTTCTCGCGGTCCACAATAAAATTAATATTCGGCTGGCCCAAAGCGCGAAAAACGCCGAGGTCTTCAATTCCCTTGACTTGCTGCATCGCGTTCACAATCTGATCGGCTTTTTGCTCGAGAACTTTCAGATCGTCCCCGTAAACTTTAGTGGCGAGTTCACCTTTTACGCCGCTGACCGCTTCCTCCATATTGTCTTCGATGGGCTGAGAAAATCCCCACGTTACGCCGGGAATTTTTTCCACTTCGCGGTTCATCGCCGCAATTAATTTATCCTTGTCCTGATCGAAGCCGGGCCGCCACTCTTCTTTCGGCTTCAGCCCCACAAAATATTCCGTGTTGAAGAAACCTGTGGCGTCGGTTCCGTCATCGGGGCGCCCCACCTGGCTCGTGCACTCCGTCACTTCGGGAAAAGAACACAACCGCACGCGAGCGTCGTTTGCAACTTTTAAAGCTTCACTTGGCCCGATGCTGGAAGCTAGTGTTCCGCGCGCCCAGATGGCGCCCTCGTCAAGATGAGGCAAAAACTCGGAACCGAGCACGCCGCTTTCGATCAGAAATGCAGCAAGGCATATGCCGGCGACTCCAATCCCCACGGTGATTACGCGATGTTTGATCGCCTGGTGCAAAGCCGTGCGGTAGCGGCGGGTCAAAAACGCCATCGCTGGATTTTCCCACTCCTTGACGCCATCGCGAAAAAATAATGTGGAAAGAACCGGTGCGATCAGCATCGAAAAAATCAACGCGCCGAGCAGCGCAAACGCCACGGTCCAGGCCATCGGCCGGAATAGGCGACCTTCCACTCGCTGCAGAGTGAAAATCGGCAGGTAAGCAGTAATAATAATCGCGATGGCATAAAACACAGGCCTCTGCACTTCGTGCGCGGCTTCGCGAACGACTTCCATCGGAGTTCTCTCGGAATTTTTCGGATGGGTCATGTGGCGGACAATGTTTTCGACCATGACCACCGCGCCATCCACGACCATGCCGAAATCAAGCGCTCCCAGGGAAAGCAAATTTGCGGGGACGCCCTTGAGGTTGAGGCAAGTAGCAGCAAATAAAAGCGCGAAGGGAATTGTCAGCGCGACAATGATTGCAGCGCGCACATTTCCCACGAAAAGAAACAAAACGATGACGACAAGAAGGATCCCTTCCGTGAGGTTGTGCAAAACCGTATGCGTGGTGAAATGCACCAGGTCGCTGCGGTCGATGAACGGTACAATCTTTACTCCGGAAGGTAAGATGCGATCGTTCAGTTCCGCTACTTTTGCGTGAATTCCCGCAAGGGCGTCATCGGCATTCGCGCCTTTCCGCAAAAGCACAATTCCCGAGACTACATCTTCGTTATCAATGATTTTGCCGTCCTCGCGGTGAATGGCGCGCGCGAATTGGCCTAGCCGAATTTTCGGACCTTGCGCCACGACTGCAATATCTTTCACCCGGAGTGCCGTGCCGTTTTTCGCCGTTAAAACCGTATTTTCGATATCGCCGACATTCCTGACCAAGCCTACTTCCCGAATATTGATTTGTTGCTGGCCCGTTTCAATAAAGCTGCCGCCCGCATTGGTATTGTTACTCGCGAGCTGTTGTTCCACCTGCGCAATGCTGAGGCCGTAGGAGATCAGTTTCTCGGGATCAAGGCGAACCTGATACTCGCGCGTTGGCCCGCCAAAACTGGAAACGTCCACAACATCAGGAACCGATTTTAAATTTTTTTCGACGACCCAATCTTCGATCGATTTCAAATCCATCACGTCATAGAGGGGATTGCTGCTTTTCAGCGTGAAGAAGTACACCTGTCCGACGGGACTCCAATCCGTTCCCATCTGCGGAGTCACGCCTGGCGGCAAGGTGACTTGCGAAAGCCGTTCGAGAACTCGTTCGCGGTTCCACGCGTTTTCTTCCCCATCGTCGAAAATTAATTTCAGATCGGAGAGCCCGAAAAGTGAGAACGACCGCAAATGAGAAACATGAGGAATTCCATTCATCGCAATTTCAAGGGGAATCGTGACCTGCTGTTCGATCTGCTCGGCGGAAATTCCCGGCCACTGCGTAATGATCTCCACATAGTTGTCGGCCACGTCGGGGTACGCTTCGATCGGAAGTTGATGAAACGAAATTGCGCCCCAGCCAAAGAGGAGCAATGCGGCGGCCAGGACCATAAAACGATTTTCGAGAGCAAAATCGACAAGCTTGCGAATCATCTTATTGCTCCACGATGTTCTGGAACGTCAATGCGTTCAAGACGACTTGCGATTCCGGCGCGA
Organism: Saccharimonadales bacterium (SeqCode); assembly: GCA_035486415.1. Classification (GTDB taxonomy): domain Bacteria; phylum Acidobacteriota; class Terriglobia; order Acidiferrales; family UBA7541; genus Palsa-360. The sequence continues at coordinate 40,726 of DATHNC010000127.1, read as the reverse complement.
GGCCAGAGTTGATTTCCTGCATGTCACCCGGCAGGGAAATGCCTGCCTGAACTTCCAGGCGGTGGAATTTTTTATCGGGCGAAATTGTAAAAACCCAATCTTTATCGTGAAGGTGGAGGATCGCCGTCGAGGGAATCGCGGTGTGCACCACTTGCTTCTGGCTTCGGAACGTGGCCGTCACAAACATGCCAACGCGCAATATCCCGGGATTTCGCACATCCACGCGAACTTTGGCAGTCCGGAGATTCGGATCCAGAACCGCGCCAATATTGTTGACCGTGCCTTTGAAAATCTGGCCGGGATAGGAATTTAAGCGGATTTCGGCAGTGTCGCCCATTCGGACTTTGGCAAGCTGGTCTTCATGCGCGTCGCAAACGATCCAAACGGAGGACAAATCCGAAATGGTAAATGGATTTGGCCCAAACGCCTGAACAGACGCGCCATCGGTAACCTGCTGGTCGGTAATTACGCCGGAGACCGGCGCATGAATTTCCACGAAATTGTTCGGCTTGTCGGGATCATTTCCAAGCAGGCGGAGATGCTCGGCTTTGGTCTGCACATCTACCGTGGCTTTATCTTCGGCGTCTTGCGCGATTTGAAGATCGTTTAAGGAAAATGCGCCGTGGGCATAAAGATCTTTTGCGCGGTCCAATTGTGCGCTGGTCAATTTTTCATCGGCAATCGCCTTCTGGTAATCCGAAAACCCGCCGGTGACGTCGTCGCTCTTGATTTCCAAAAGCAGATCGCCTTTCTTGACCGTATCGCCCAGACGCGCGCGCACCGCCACAACGCGGCCGGAAGCCAGCGAGACGACTGGCACGTTGCGCGAAACGTCAGGCGTCACCGCTCCGGTGAGAACCATTTCCGGATAAGAATTGTGAAGAACCGCCACGGCAAGCGGAATCTGCTCCGGATGATCCACTTGAATTACGTCGCCATCCTGTTGGTGTTCCACTTGGGCCGGGGGAGGGGCGTAGGCCTGGGGGTTGGAATTTTCATGCCCACAGCCCATCGCGGCCAGCGACGCAGCCAACGCAATCAAAATCAGATCCTTCTTCATTTCTGCCTCTCCATTTAAGCATGTGCGCGCCATCTTTATTATTCGACTAACCTGTATGGCCCAAAGGCGCAAAATCGAATGCGCGGAATTTTTTGACGAAAAGATAGGAGAAAGTGCTGCCTCCCGAACCTGAATCAGGCAAGGGTGCAGAAAAAGTTGCAAATCGTCGAATGATTAGAGAGTTGGAGGTGATCGACCGGGGGATTTTCCTGATACTGAACTGGATTGCTCAAAATTGGCATCGGCAACAAATTCGGTGATTGCTAAATTTGCCGCATCGAACGGCCTGGAAATCAGCCCGAACGTAAAATGTCTTCCGATTTTGATCGTTGCATTTCGAGCGTGTGGGCAACTGGCAGCGATCAGGCAAGCATTTCGTTTGCCCGAAGCTGCGTCCACAGCCACGGTTTCCGGGTGCAGATCGTCCGTGAGAGAAATGACCGGGAACAGGAGTGCCAGGACACAGACCATCGCAACTGATTGCATCCGCGTGCTGTGCCTCGGATTATCACAGGACACGCTCCAACGGAATCGCCACAGCCAGACTGCGGCGATGGTTACGAACAGCCAAATAAGATTAAGCGTCGTCTCCATTATTTATATTTAGTGCTAACGAAAGCCGCCGGGGCCCTGTGAGCAGGACAGCGCCCTTATCACGAAGAATTCTTTGACCTCATCATCCAGTCTACAATGCCGCGCAATCTGAGGGCAATCTTTAGCCAGATGTTTACGCCCCCTGAAAATTAACGGTAAAGCTTGTACGGCGAAGGCGACGGTGATAGCCTTCGGCCAATGGCGGTTAGTATTTCCTTCACCACCTCGAGAGGGGGACATATCCTATGGCGTTCTGTAGCAAGTGCGGTACGGAAGTGGGAGCGGGTGCCGGATTCTGCCCAAAATGCGGAGCGGCACAAAATACCGGAGGTGCGCCAATCAGCGGAGCACCGCAACCCGGCGGAGCAGTGGCGGAACCTTTGCCGGCGTCTCAATCGGGCCTGTCCGAAAACGTTGCCGGATTGCTGTGTTACGTGTTGGGCTGGGTCACGGGGATTATTTTTTTTCTGATCGACAAACGTCCGTTTGTTCGATTCCACGCGGCGCAATCGATGGTCACGTTCGGAGGCCTCCATGTCCTGAACATCGCGCTCGGAATTATTTTTGGCGCGGGAATGTTCTTCCGCGGCGGGTATGGCGCATTCGGAATGGGTGCAGCCTTGTACAGCCTGATCGGGCTGGTTTCCTTTATTCTCTGGATTCTGCTGATGGTAAAGGCTTACCAGCATGAAAAATTTGAAGTGCCGATCGCGGGCGGCATTGCCAAGAGTTTCAGCGGCACGTAAAATTGCTCTTGTTGTATTCGTGTTTTTTACTTATGCAAAGATGGCCGGCGCAACGGAAAAAAGTGGGACGAAGCGTCGGCCGCCTTGCTTTGCCTCCTCGATATTCTGAATGGAACTTGTGATCGGCGATCAATGCCGCCTCGTCAAATTGATTATTTCAATCTTCTTGTTAATCCTCCTTCTTCCTTTTCACCCTTGACAATCGCGCCAGTCCCAGCCATCTTTTAGGGCTTTCATATTGTGTTGATTTGCGAATGGGGAACAAAGGGCAGAGTGGCGAATCCGGTAAAAGTCCGACTGTGTTTTCATGACCGATGCTTCGACGGAGCGGCTTCCGCCGCCGTTTTCTACCGCTTTTTTCGCGAATGCTTCCAGCGGGATGCTGAATTTCATTTCTCCGGAATGGCTCATCAGGCGCGCAATCCATTCCCGGAATCGCTGTTTGACGGTGATGAAAACGCAATCGTCGATTTCAAATACTCAAGTTCGCCGCGCGTTACGTGGTGGTTCGATCATCACCAGAGCGCATTCCTGACTCCCGCGGACGCCGAAAATTTCCGCCAGGACCGCGGCGGCCACAAATTTTATCGCCCGGAATACAAATCCTGCACGAAGCTATTGGCCGATGTGACCAGTGCGCAATTCGGTTTTGACGTGAAGCCGCTCGCCGAGTTGATTCACTGGGGCGACATCATCGATGGTGCGCAATACCCAACGCCCGAATCCGCGGTCGCTGTCGCCGAGCCTGCCACGAAGCTTGCACTGGTCATCGAGTCCGCGCCGGAAGAGGGCCTTGTCTCCAAAATTATTCCGGACCTTGCCACTCGCCCGCTCGCTGAAATGATTGAGCTGCCGATCATCGCCAAACATCTTGGCCCACTGCTTGAAAAGCATCGCCAGTCGATCAACCTCTTGAAACAACGCATCGAATATCGCGGCGGTGTACTGTATTTCGATATCACCGATCTGCCCATCGACGGCTACAACAAATTTATTCCATACATGCTGTACCCAGACGCGCGTTACACCGTAAGCGTGCTCTCATCGCCGTCCCGCGCAAAAATTTCTCTCGGCTCAAACCCATGGAACCCCGATGCCGCCGAAGATAATCTGGCAACACTCGCGGAACAATACGGCGGCGGAGGCCACCCGCGGGTGGCCGCAATTTCCCTCGACCCAAACGATGTGGAGCGCGCCAAACAAGTCGCCAAGGACATCGCCGGAAAATTGCGCGATTAATTTTTTTGTTTGGAAAGCATGATAGGCAGTCAGAAATTTTGCCCAGTCATGCTAAAATGAAAAGTTCGTGGACCGGTAGCTCAATGGTAGAGCAGCTGACTCTTAATCAGCGGGTTGTAGGTTCGAGTCCTACCCGGTTCACCAATATTCTCCGTAATTGCCTTTCCTTCCATCAGTTTGCTCTTTCCCCCGAGGTTGTCCCCGATGCAGATTTGAGTCCAACTGGGTCCAAAACTCCGAACAACGCCCCCGCAACTTGTTCGACCGCCCTCCACTGTGAGTCGGAAACACTGTGGATGCACACGTTAAGCGTCTTCTCCAAATCCGAGTGTCCAAGCGAAGCTTGAAATCACCCGCCGACTGGTCTTGGTCTCCGGCGGTCCGAATTTGCCCGAGGAATAATTCTCCGCTACTTTAATGTGCCGCGGAGCTAGTCGACGCGTTTCCAGCGCAGCGCGAGGAGCTCGCCGTTCCTCATGCCGGTCAGAACCGCAACCACCACCACCACCGACGCACACGGCTCGGTCAGAGGGCCGAGTAGGGTACGAGATGGTTCCGCGGTAGTCGCTTAAGCAGACCGACTCTGCGACTTGCCGGCCCTCTCACCCAGGAATTTCAGCAATTCGGCGTTTACTTCTTCCGCGTGCGTCCACGTGATGCAATGTGGACCGTCCTTCACGACCAGCAGGCGCGCCCCTTTGATAAGCTTGGCAGTGCGCGTTCCTGAAGCCGTGATGGGAAGGATGCGGTCGGCATCACCGTGAATCACCAGCGTTGGCACATCGATACGCGCCAAATTCTCGCGGAAGTCTTCGTGCCAGGTTGCGACGCACGCCAGACTGGCGGTGGCTGAAGAGCCTGCCGCGACGTTCCAGCTGGCCTGCACGGCTTGTTCGCTCACGCGCTTGCCCAGGAAAACATCGGTGTTGTAGAAATTCTTGAAGAACTCGGTGAAGAACGCATAACGGTCGGCAGCGACCGCTTTCTCGATTCCGGCAAAAACGCCGGCATCCACGCCCTCCGGGTTGTCGGCTGCCTTGAGCAGATATGGTGGCACGCCCGAGATGATCACGGCTTCGCTCACATCCTTGGAACCGTATTTTCCCAGGTAGCGAGCCACCTCACCTCCACCCATCGAGAAGCCGACCAGGCAAAAATCACGCAGCTTGAGGTGGTTGATCAACTCGTGAAGATCCCCTGCGAAAGTGTCGTAGTTGTAGCCGATGGTCGGCTGGCTGGACTTCCCGAAGCCTCTGCGGTCATAAGTGATGACTCTGTAACCCGCAGCGAGAAGTGCGGCCGTTTGCTTCTCCCAAGATGCGCCGCTCAGTGGGTATCCGTGAATCAAAACGACCGGCTTTCCCGAGCCGTGGTCTTCGTAGTGAAGTTCGATGTTGCTTGAATTTTCTTTTCCAACGGTAACGTATGGCATTGCGCAGCTCCTTTTCTATCGCGATGAATCATCGAGTGGTTGGCAGAGTCTCCGTTGAGGCCATTTCTTGGCGGCACTGCATGCCCCTAGGATGCTCCTCTCTTGCGAGTGCGTCTATTGTTCTTTGGTATGGGGCTGATCTGGTAAGACTCCTCGAAATTCACTCCGCTGCTCCGGTTACAGCCGGGGCGGCGGAGTGGATTAACTTCATCCAAACGTGATATTAAATCGACTGCAACCTCATTGACTCAACCTAAGAGAGACCATATGAAAAGAATTTGTCTTGCCCTCTGCATGATTGTTGTTTTGCTTCTGGCGGGTGTGGTAACCAAGGCTCAAAATTTTGGCGAAGTTCTGCGCGTCGATCCTGCGGCGGACGCGATTGTTCCGGCTGACGCAACGGTTGAAAAACTCGGCGATGGATTTAAATTTCTGGAAGGGCCGATCTGGGTTCACGCAAAGGGCCAGGGCTTTCTGCTCTTCAGCGACATTCCCGCGAATGTGATTCGCAAGTGGGATCCTAAAGACGGATTTTCTGTTTTCCTCGAAAAGAGCGGCTACAGCGGGACGATCACACCAGACTTCGGCGGCCAAACCAATAACGGATTTGGGATGGTGAACCTGATTGGCTCCAACGGAATTACGCTCGACCGGCAGGGAAGAGTTGTGTTTTGCACGCATGGCGACAGGGAAGTTGTGCGCCTCGAAAAAAATGGCAAGCGCACCGTACTCGCGAGCCGCTACGAAGGCAAGCGGCTGAACAGTCCTAATGATCTCGTGTTTAAATCGGATGGTTCGCTCTATTTTACGGATCCGCCCTCCGGCCTGCGCGATGGCGATAAGAATCCCCAGAAAGAATTGCCCTTCAATGGAGTTTATCGATTGTCAAAAGGCAAACTCACACTCCTGGCCAAAGATTTTGTGCGCCCCAACGGAATTGCATTTTCTCCCGATGAAAAATATCTATACGTGAATGACACGGTGCGAAAGGTCATCGAGCGCTTTGACGTGCAGCCCGACGGCGGCGTCACGAACAGAAAAATCATTACCGACATGAATTCCGATACAGCGCCAGGCGCGCCTGACGGAATGAAAGTCGATAAGCAGGGCAATATTTACTGCACCGGACCGCAGGGATTCTGGATCATGTCGTCCGAAGGCAAGCATCTCGCCACAATTAAGACCAAGGAATTGCCCGCGAATTTAAATTGGGGCGATGCGGACGCCAAGACTCTTTATTTGACAGCCCGCACCAGCCTGTATCGAATACGTCTAAACATTGCCGGTGTGCGTCCGTAATACGGCCGCCGCAATTTTTCATAAGGATGGAACGAGATCGCGGCCTGCACGAACAGGAGATGTACGATGAGACGTTTCCAATTGATAGCAATTGCCGCATCATTTCTGTTCGCGCCTTTGGCGTTCGCTCAGACGAAGTCCAATTCCTCCGCTGAAGAAGAACAACTGAAAAAGCTCGATCACCAATGGCTCGACGCGGAAAAACGGCTCGATGTCGCCTATTGTGAAAAATTTTTCGCGGATAGCTATGTCCTTGTTTTCGCGAACGGGCAGGCGAACACAAAAAAACAGTGGCTCGATATTCTACGCGGACCCGACCATCCGACGATCACCCTACTGGACCCAGAGGATATCAAAGTGCATCTCCACGGCAACGTGGCGATCCTGACCGACCACACGACGCTCAAAGGCCATGACAGCAAAGGCAACAGCATGGACGGCGAGTTCAGAGTTTTTCGAGTATTGATCAAAAAGAATGGAAGCTGGCAAGCAACCGGCGTGGTGATGAACGCGATTGCAGGGAAAAAATAAGATGCGTGGATAGAAAAGATTGGAAATCGGAGGGTCGCAATGAAATTTGTATACGGAATAGCCACATGTTTTCTGGTCCTGATCGCTACGGCCACGTTGACGCTAGGCCAGACGCCCAAAAAAAGTGGCGAAAGCGAAGCCGCGAACGTGGCGGTGATGGACCACATTTGGCTGGATGCCGCTCATAATCGCGACACCGGAACCATGGCCTGGCTGTTTGCCGATGACTTTGTCGAAATTCATCCCGGCGGAGAAATCGTGGATAAGAAAGAACAGATCGAACAAATTCAGGATCCGACGCGCAAAATCGAGGAAATCCATCCTGACGATATCGATGTGCGTTACGTCTCGCCGGATGTCGCGATGTTACTTGATACCACGACCATTCGAGGGCTCAGCGGTGGCGTGAATTACAACGGGACTTACAAAGTGATTCGCGTATTTGTGAAGCAGCAGGGCCGCTGGCGGGCAATCGGAGCGGGAATCGCTCCGATAAAGCCCTGATCGAGGTTTTTTCGGGATGGATTTTGGGTGCGCTCTTTGGAGAAAAAGACAGTCTCCGTTCCAAGAGCGATTCCCGGAGTCCGAACGGAAATAAATAGTAAACAAAAAGAAATATTGGTATATGCTTCGCTGAAAGATTTTATAAAACGTTTCAAATGGGCTGCCAGGCAAGACGCATCCTAAATTCAATTTTTTTGAAAGTGGAGGTCTTATCGTGAAGCGCAAAATCTATACTGGTGCGATCTTTGTCGCACTGGTTGTCTTGCTGGGTGTTGGATCGATTGTGCTGGAAAAACGTGCCGCTGTACAAGCCGCGGGCGTGCAGGCGCCCATGTTTGAAGTGGATCCGTTTTGGCCGAAACCATTGCCGAATCACTGGGTGGTGGGAATGACGATCGGCGTATCCGTTGATGCGGCGGACAACGTGTGGATCATCCATCGCGGCGGTTCGCTGGAAGCGAAGGAATCTTACGGCGACTGGAATCCGCCGGGAGCGGAATGCTGCATGGTCGCTCCGCCAGTTCTGGAATTCGACAAAGCAGGCAACCTGATCGGACACTGGGGCGGGCCGGGCAAGGGCTACGATTGGCCCAACTCCAACCACGGAATCACAGTTGACTACAAAGGAAACGTCTGGATCGGTGGAAATGGGCGCACGGTAGATCCCAAGCGGCAAGATACCGGAGCGACCGCCGCGCCGGAAGGTAGTTCAGGGCCTGGTGCTTTTGCCGACAATCAAATCCTGAAATTCACGGGTGACGGAAAATTCCTGATGCAACTCGGGCACCCGTTTGGGAGCAAGGGCAGCAACGACGTGCAAAATTTGAAGGGGCCGGCAAAAATGTTTGTCGATCCCAAAACGAATGAGCTGTACGTGGCCGACGGATATGGCAACAAGCGCGTCATCGTTTTTGACGCGGACACGGGCGCGTACAAGCGCCACTGGGGTGCGTACGGGCACAAGCCGGACGACACCGACATGGGAAATTACAATCCGGATGCTCCGGTCGATCAGCAATTCCGCAGCCCTGTACACTGCGCACAGCTTTCGAACGATAACCTGCTGTATGTCTGCGACCGTGTGAACGACCGCATTCAAGTGTTCAAACCGGACGGCACGTTCGTCAAGGAACAGATCATCGAAAAAAGGACGCTCGGAGACGGTTCCGTGTGGGACATCGCCTTTTCGAAGGATCCGGAACAAAAGTTTATCTATCTCGCGGATGGAGCGAACGAAAAAATCCACATCCTGCTGCGCGACACGCTTCAGGAAGTGACGAATTTCGGTGACGGCGGTCGTCAGCCCGGCCTGTTTTATGCCGTGCACAGCATCGCCACGGATTCCAAGGGCAATATCTACACGACGGAAACTTACCGTGGACAGCGCCTGCAGAAATTCATTTACAAGGGGCTGGGGCCGGTCACGAAGCAGGATCAGGGTGCGCTCTGGCCGAAGCAGAAGTAACCCGTAATTCTTGAACAATCATCCAACGCGCGGCCCTGATTCTTATTAGTGCCGCGCGTACGGCGTGCGTGAAACTTTTTTGATCTGCTCATTTTAACGGGAGAAAGAATCGTATGAAACATTTGTCCGCTATTATCTTGTGCGCGCTCGCCCTTTTTCCGCTGCCAATGCACGCACAGGAGAAAAGAGCGCCGAACACAGGAACCGCCGCACTCGAAAAAGAGCTCTACGCGGTCGAGCTGAAGTGGATGAAGGCCGAATTCGATAAGCGAAAAACCGGTCCTGACAGCATGGGCGAATTGTGGACCGACGATTTCTTCGACATCCTGCCGGGCGGGCAAGTGGTAAACAAAGAGCAGATGATGGACATGATGGCAAAAACCGATCGCCAGCCGGGTACTGGGGCCTTCCCGGGCGAGTTCAAGCTGCGCGCGGTTTATGGAAATGTTGCGCTGGCGAACGACCACACGATTATCAAGGGCGTGGATTCGAACGGCAAAATCGTCGTGACGCGCGAAATGGGCGTGCTACGAATGTTTGTGAAAGAAAACGGCAAGTGGAGAGTGGCAGGCGCGGGACTCGTTCCAATTGTCCCTGACCCTGCAGCCGCATCGGGGCCAGGTTCCAAGAAGTAGAGGCGGCAACAAGGCCAAATTTTCGATTCGAATAAAGTGAGGAACTGTATGAATCGCAAACTTGCTACAGGTTTGGCGTTTACCGGCTTGGCTCTGGCGCTCGGCGTTGGATCAGTTGTTCTGGAGAAGAAAAGCCGAGTCGAAGCCGCCGCCGTGCAGGCCCCGATGTTCGAAGTCGATCCGTTGTGGCCCAAGCCGCTGCCGAATCACTGGCTGATGGGCATGACGATCGGAGTTTCGGTCGACGCACAGGACAACATCTGGATTATCCACCGCCAGGGATCGCTCGAGCCAGGCGAACTCCACGCCACCTCGAATCCACCAGTGGCGATGTGCTGCGCTCCTGCTCCGCCAGTTCTGGAATTTGACCAGGCAGGCAACCTGCTTCACCACTGGGGCGGACCGGGCAACGGTTACGATTGGCCGGAATCGAACCACGGAATTACCATCGATTACAAAGGAAACGTTTGGATCGGCGGTAATGGCCGCGGCAAGGCCCCTGCGAAGCCAGCCGGTGGCGCACCTGATGAATCCGCGGCATCCGCTACCGCGTCGTACCTGGACAATCAGGTCCTGAAATTTACGCAAGACGGCCAATTCCTGATGCAAATCGGAAAGCCCCACAGCAGCAAGGGCAGCAATGACGTCGAAAACCTGCGCTTGCCGGCCAAGACATTCATCGATAAACAAACGAATGAAGTTTACGTGGCAGACGGCTATGGCAATCATCGCGTGATTGTGTTTGACGCGGATACGGGCAAGTACAAGCGGCACTGGGGCGCGTACGGCAACAAACCCGATGACACGGACCTCGGCAACTACAATCCGGATGCGCCGCCCCCGCAGCAGTTTCGCAACCCGGTGCATTGCGCCGATCTTTCCGTCGATCGCCTCTTGTACGTATGCGACCGCGTGAATGATCGCATCCAGGTGTTCAAACCGGACGGAACTTTCATCAAGGAAGCATTCATTGCCAAGCGCACGCTTGGTTCCGGCTCCGCGTGGGACATCGCGTTTTCAAAAGATCCGCAGCAAAAATACATCTATCTCGCTGACGGGGAGAATGACCGCATTCACATTCTCCTGCGCGACACGCTCGAAGTGCTGACGACTTTCGGAGAAGGCGGACGGCAGCCTGGCGAATTTTACGGGCCTCACAGCATCGCCACGGACTCGAAGGGCAACATTTATGTGACCGAAACGTATCGCGGCCAGCGCGTCCAGAAATTTATTTATAAGGGCTTGGGACCAGTCACCAAGGAAGATCAGGGTGTTCTTTGGCCCAAGAGTTCCGGGAAATAATGGTAGAAGGTCAGTGCAGTAGAAAATTTTTATCCGAAAGAGGAACTCTTAATGAAAAAGTATTGCATGATTTTTGTTCTGGCAATGCTGTCCGTTGCGCCCATGGCTCACGCGCAGGATACGATGAAAAAGGGCGACAAGGCCTGGACGGACTTGGAAAAACAGTTGGCGGACGTCAACGATTATTGGGTTTGCGCGCACAAATATCACAAGGACCATGCGCAGGATTGCGTCGATTCCAAGAATAAAATTTGGCCAGCTACATTCTTCGAAGTCAGCCGCCAGGGCGAAGTCACGGACAAGCAGCAAATGGTGACAATGCAGACTGCCAGAGCAACAGCTCAACCGGTGATGCCGGGCGATGCGGGACCGAATCCGCAGGACTTCAAATTGATGGCGGTGTATGGCAACGTGGCGATGGCCACCGATCACACAGTGTTCAAAGCTGCTGACGCCAGCGGCAAAATCAACGTGACCGATGAGGCAAATGTATTGCGCATTTTCGTGAAGCTGGACGGCAAGTGGGTTCCGGCGGCCGCGGCGCTGGTTCCGGTAATAAAGTAAGGCAGGGAATTCGAGGATTCTTGGTAACGCCTCGATTTGCTTTTGTAGCGCCCGCCCTTCTTTTTGGGCGGGCAGTTTTTTTGCGCGTGCAAATAAAATTGATACACGGGACAATTTTCTACCGCAATTTTTTCCGCACCACCCATGTGCTCATTGCGCGTTGATTCTGGACCACTGTGGTCTTCAGCGGTTCGACCAATTCTCCGCCCAGCCGTTCTGTAATCGAATTGAGAATCGCTTCGTCCACCATGTATCGCTCGGCGCCATCGGGCGACCGGAAGCGGCGTCCTTGAACATGCACGAACTGGCTCTCCATGCCGATGGTCGATGCGACGCGGCAGAAGAAAAGGCCGCCGGGCTTCAGAACGCGCCACGTGCCCTGCAGCATGGCCTCGAATTGCGTGTCGTCGGCGGCGAGATGCCGCACTGTGTTGCTGATGACCACATCCGCGAAATCGTCGGCGAAAGACATATGTTCGACGGGCTCGACTCGAAAATTTGTTGCTGGAAGCGCGGGGACGAACTTCCTGGCAAAGGATCGAACGCTTTCTATGGACTGCGCATCCATGTCCGCGCCATACACTTCGAAGCCTTCACGCAAAAGGTAAATTAAATTTCGACCGCCGCCGCATCCTGCGTCCACAATTCGCATTCCCGGCGTAATGCGGCCTTTCAGAAGCTGGTCGAAAAGATAAATGTCGATCTGTCCAAATTGTTCCTGAAGTGTGGGCATAAGTGTCCCGCGAGACTAGTCTGGCCGCGCGCGAGTGTCAAGTTTTAGACCCAACTACTTTCGTGCCGCCCAGACTTTGGAAGACGCGCAGTTCAATACGTAAATCCTGACCGGTCGCGGCGCATACCCACACACTTTCTATTCCTATCCGAAAGAACAGTTAATCAGTTTGTATTACCTGTCCGTTCGACCAGTCGTCCCAATCGAAAACACAAAAGTACCGTAGCTCTGTGGCTTAATTTTCTTCAATTTTCGCGCTGGGAAAAGCTCAAGCGACGAGATCGATTGGCAGAATGCGGCAGACTTCGAATTCTACTTTTGGAAAATACTGGAACCGTGTTTCATCGGGAGTCCTGGCAATCGTTTCGAGCTCGTCACTGTGCCTGTTATTAGCCGGCTGCGCGGCAACGAATTCCAGTAATTCCGGCGCCGGGGCAGCATCCAATAACAATGGAACGCTCACTCCTTCATCATCATTGGTCAATTTTGGAAATGTGCCTACAGGAACCACTGATTCGCAAATCATAACCATAACGAATTTGGGAATTGCCAACACGGAAATAACCCAGCTCGATACAACTGGCGCAGGTTTTAGCGTGAACACTACAAATATGCCTATTCGCCTGACGAGCGGGGAAAGCACCAGCATCACCGTGATGTTCTGTGCGGCCGGTTCCGGAACTGTTGCCGGTTCTCTGACTGTGCAGAGCGATGCGGAGAATGTTCCAGTGACGATTGCGTTGAATGCCAATTCGACAGCCTCATCTGTCCCACCCGCCGCGGTCGCAGTTTCCCAGGACGGAAACAACCAGCTGAATTTTCAATGGACCAACATTGCCGGCGTAAGTTCCTATCAACTGCTGGTTGACGACTCGCCGTACTTTCGAACGCCAATTCTTAGTCAGACAGTCAGCGATGTTGCATTGGGTGTAGATGCGTTTCAATCCGGCTTTGCCCCAGGTGTTACATATTACGTTCAGGTTATGCCAGGTGGAATGCAGACGACATTTCGTCTAAAGGTTCCAACATGGTCGGACTCTTCTTTGACCTACTCGTATGCTCGGGCATCCTGGGAAACTTCCGGCCACCTGTGGATGACTGAGTATTCGGGAATCGAGTGGAATACGACAAGTAATGGGTGGGTTGTCGATCCTGAGTGGCCCGATGTAAATACCCTCGTTGCCCAGGACGCTTATAGCATTGAATACGCGGCTCGCGGTGCGCTCAACATCGCCGCAGTGAAATCGGACCTGACCCTTCTCGATGAGCTCGCCGCATTTTACGTGGCCTATGAGAATCGATTTACGACGCTTGGCGCGATGCGAGCGTTGACGCAATACGATTCGACCCTACTAACGAATGGACCAGATTCAACCAAGACGCTCCTTTGGGTATATTCCTCCGGAAGCAGCACATATGTAAGTGAATGCGATCTATGCAATAGCCAGTTCTATAATTCTGCCGCGCGATTGCTGCGCATCATTTCCACACTGCCCGTTGCAAACCGCACCCAATCGATGCAGGCGTTTGCAGATTGGTATGCGCCTGTGATCACCGAAGATCACTTGCTCAGACTTTCCTGGCGCGCCGTTGGTTCAGAGATGCAACGTATTCAGGCTTCCCCCGGAAGTGTAAGCGACGAGGATTTGTGGCTGGCGGCGGAGGCTGCGGAAATGCTGGGCGCTCACGCGAATGATCCGAATCTTGTGCCGCTTACCAGCAGCGAAATCTCTCAGCTGCAACAAGTAGTGGAAACGACTGTGCAAGCGCTTCAAAACAATAATCGGAACTACTATCCGAACACGCAGAACTTCCAGAAACAAACGGTCGGCAGCGTTTCTTATTTCCAGGGACAATTCACGGCACCCGGCAATGTCGATCCGGACTACCTATACTCCGGTTACACAGGACAAAAATTTCCTACATCTCAAGATGCCGCCGTGAACACAAATGCCAGCTGGGATATTTCGCATTTTCACAGGGTGCCAATATTCCTGCGAGCGTTGTACGACAACAAAAAGGCCACTGGTCTGGACTTTCCTTCCAGTCAGGAAATCCAATGGGTAACGAACCAGTTGATGTACCAGAACTTTCAGGGCAATTTTGCGGCGCCACTATTCAATAATTATTTCGATGGAAGCAATGGATGGTACCGCGTGGGCTACCATGGGCAGAATTTCGGCTATCCTCCGGCCCAGTATTGCGACGACTCGGCAAACGCATCAGCCGGGGCCGACTCCTTGCCTTGTCTCATTTCGGGCGCTGTGCAGGGCTGGGGATCCGTCGCTTTCTTGAATCCCGATTTAACGCAACTGGAACATTCGCTGTCGAGTCTGGCGTTGTCAACCGATCCGGCGCAAATTGCGTTTCGAGATCGCTACTATTATTACGCAGCTCAAAATTACGCAGTCGCAGATGCCAGTGCAAATCCGCAATACCCAATCCTTCTTTTTTTCGTTCTTTCCGGTGCAGCTGAAAACTTGCAATAACGCAAAGGCTTTACTCCAATAAGAATTACCTATCTCGATGCGCTGGGTGATCCGAAGAATTTCGGACCGCCTTAATCAATCTGCAGGAAGCAGGCGCCTACAAGTTCTGCTTCACAAAGAAGACGACGCGCGAATTGCCGCTGTCTTTGTTCCAGGTTTCTTCGACTTCGGACAAGGGTACAACTTTGGTTTCGATTTTAAGATTGGCGGGAACCGCTGCTTGCAGCACGCCTCGAATGGCTCCAATCAAGCCTTTGCGGGGGATGCTTCCGATGCCGCTGCCCATCAAGGTGAGCGCGGAAGAACGCAACGCTGCGCTGGGCAAAACAATATTGGCGCCGCTGACGGCTCCGATCTGCACGAAGCGGATGGGCACTCCATCCTTGCCTGCTTTTGCCGCAGCTACAATCAGGGTTTCGGCGCTTTGTCCCCAGAGATAATCGAGGACGATATCGACGCCTTCGCCGCCAAACTGGTCCATGAACGCCGTCTCCAACTCCTTTGGCGATTGAGAAAGAGAGATCGTCGCGTCTGCGCCGATGCGCATCAGTTGTTCCAGAGTTTCTAAATTGCGGCCGGTTCCGACAACTCTTTTCGCTCCCAGAATTTTAGCGATTTGCACGGCGAGGCGGCCTGATGTTCCCGTGGCTCCGTTGACCAGCACGTTCTCCCCGGCCATAAGATGCGCTCGCTCTTTGAGTGCAGCCCAGGAAGACATCCCAGGAATTGCAATGGCTGCAGCAGTTACGTCATTTAAATCGTCCGGCAACGAAATGCATTGATTCTTTCTCATTGCGACTTTTTCGGCCATGCCGCCAAACGGCTCTGAGGGCATCACGAAATAAACGCGGCGGCCATCCGGAGTCCGGCCGACGCCATCGATGCCGACAACTGCAGGAAGACTGCCCGGCGCAGTATGGTGCGAGCCGGAAGCGCGGCTTTTCGTCACCTGGGTTATTGCGGCTGCGGTGACGCCAATCAATTCTTCGTCCCCTTGCGGTACGGGCTCGTCAAAGTCCGCAAACACTGGCGTGCTTCCCGGCTTGGTGATGACGGCGGCCTTCATGTGATTTCCTCATTTCCTCGTCGATCGAAGTCGCTGAAAGATGATGGCCCGTTTTGTGAATGCTTGTTAGTCTAATACGTTTGCAGCACCCAATTTATTTCGCCTGTCAGTAATAGCGAAGGGAAGGGCTTTAGGAGCCATAATGGTGGAATTGCCGGCGAGTAGCATCGCACCATCAGCAGGCGTGTAGTTAATATCTTTGTCCGATTGGCAAGGTGATCGCACGATGCATTACGATGTAAGAGAGGAGACCTGACCAGCGTGAGTTTGAAATTGCCCTCCGGCGAATTTGCAGCCTATTTATTCGATTGTGACGGCACGATTATCGATTCGATGCCTCTCCATTACATCGCATGGAAAGAGGCGCTCGCGGAATGGAATTGCACGTTTGACGAGCAGCTTTTTTATTCCTGGGGCGGCATTCCCACGAGGGAAATCATTTGCTTGCTGAACGAGCAGCAGGGTTTGAGCATGCCACCCGACTTAGTGGCCACGCGCAAGGATGATCTCTATTTCGAACACATTTCGCAACTGAAGCCAATCCCCGAGGTCGTGGAGCATATTGAGGATCAGTACGGGAAAATTCCGTTCGCTGTGGTCTCGGGAGGAATTCGCGATTCCGTATCGGCTTCGCTGGCCTCCGTCCACCTCCTCGATAAGTTTGACGTGCTGGTTTGCGCCGGAGACTATAAGAAAGCCAAACCGGATCCCGAAGGTTATCTGCTTGCGGCTGAGAAACTCGGAGTCGCTCCTAAGACCTGTCTGGTATTTGAAGATACAGACATGGGAATCCAGGCAGCCGACGCCGCAGGCATGTCATCCGTTAAAATCCCTCCGCCCTGGGAAAGAGCCGCTGTCGGGCCCCAGAAGTGAGAAGCTCTATAATCGAAAAATTTCTTTGGTCCTCTGATCCAAGATAATTCCGGGTACAGGAAAAGATTTTCTATGTCGCATAAATGTTAATACAACATTTCCAGTATTCTCTTCGCGCTCCGGCATACGTAAACTAACTTCGTCAGAATCATTTATAAACATAAGGTTTCCTGCGGTCGTCGCGGGAGATTGGATGGCAGCTTGAACATCAGCCTGTCAAAAATGCGGCGTCGAGATAGCCCAAAATAAAATCGAAAAAACGCGCCGCTCACCCCGGTTCGGCTTACATTTGAATTCCATCCTGTTGCCTGACGCTCGATTGTTCAAATTGTAGTGACGCATCCGTTTACGAACGGGGCCGAATCGTCTGTCGAGATACCTGAGTCGGAAACCACAAATGCATCCAAAACGAGCGTTAGATGGTTTGGCAAAGATTTCAGGCAGGCTAATGGCGTATGTACTTTCGGATAGCACAGTGAATATTGTATTTCTTGCCGTCGAGGGTGCCGGGAACTCATCTCCTGTTAAGGCAAAGAACGTGGCCGCGGCGGAAAAAGTTTTCTTGAGTTGCGGGCTAACCGCGGAACTCGCCGCCGCAATGTGCGAAGAGCTGTCACGCAATCATTTTGTCAGCATTGAAACAAGCGTGAACGAGGAGATCGCCGGTAAATTCCAGTACAGATTTCCACACAACTAGTTGAGTGCATGATCGAACTGTCACACCGCATGATGGAAGCCTGAAAACGTCATCGAAAATGAGTACATCTTTAAAAGCGTTTGGACTTTTGAATCACGACCCAGGTGGAAAGGCAATCTTCTATGAGCCGTCAGATTCCACAAAATTTAGAGAGCTTTGAAATAGTAGTCGGTCATCGTCTCCGCTTTGAACGTAGAGCGAATCCCCGTTACCGTTTGCCCGGTCCTCCCGAAGCCGAGATTGTGCCATCCAGTAATGGCAAGCCAATCAGGGCAAGCCTGGCTGACATCAGCCGTGGAGGCTGCTTCGTTGAAACGGATCACGAAATGCCTTTGGAGTCTCAGGTTACCGTAACACTTAGGAAAGATGGTGATCGCATGCAGGCCATGGCTCGAGTCGTGCGAGTTAGCCCTGGCAAAGGTCTGGCGCTGGAATTCACATCCATGGAAAGAGGGGAGTTTCAGCTCCTGGACAGCTGGCTATCACGATTTCTCATGGCCGCATGGGCAGCGGCAAATCGCAGAAAAGCGCAGCGAGTCGCCATGCAGATTAAGGTGAATGTTTCTGGCTATAACAGCGAAGGCGCGAGATTTGGCGAAGAAACAAAGACGATCACGATTAACGCTTTTGGCTGCCTGCTATCGCTACGCAACTCTGTCAAGAAGGGACAAAGACTCGTACTCTCCTACGCACAAACTAAAAAGACAGCGGAGTGTCTTGTGGTGCATCAAGAAGGGAAAGGCGCGGAGTCGAATATCGGGCTCGCATTTGCCGTACCTGGACAGTCGTTTTGGCCGGTGGATTTTCCACCCGCCGACTGGACTCCCCGCCATCCCGACGCAAAATAATTGCGGCTTCAGCCGCTGAAGTTCCAATTTTGCAGTTCTCACCCGGACACTCAGGCCCTGAAGTCCTGTCAAATGGTTGCGGTAGCCGATTAGGAGATGGAAGGATATCTTCTTAACGGAATATAGTTTGTGGTGGATTGTCTCTCTCCGGTGACTCTGCTTATCTGAATTTGTCTAGCGAACCCAAATCAACTCGTATAGTTTGCGTCGTCGTGGCTATAATCAGCCATTCAATCAAGGAGGGACAATGCGAATCTTAACTGCGTTGCTGATCTGCCTGGGTATGACAATCTGCGGCCCGTCCTCTTTCGCTCAGACTTCCACAAGCGAGCCGAGCGCGCCCGCTTCGAAATTCGATCCGCCCGCGGAGAAACCAGCCGCGCCTGAATTCGAATATCTTGGCACGCTGCGTGCCGAAACCGGTGCCCGCACAGCGGTCGAAAACGGGCCGCAGGGCACGCGCACAATCGTGCAGATCGTCGGCGGCCGTTTCGAAGGCCCGCGCCTCAAGGCGACGGTACAAACGCCTTCGGGGGACTGGATCACCAACCGGCCCGACGGCAGCTACCGCCTCGATGTTCGCCTCACGCTCAAAACAGATGACGGTGCATTCATCCTCGTAACCTACAACGGAATCGGACACACCACACCCGCAGGCGCATCACTGCGCGCCGCACCCCTCTTCGAGACCGGCGATTCCCGCTATGCGTGGCTCACACGATTGCAGGCAGTCGCCATCGGCGAGCGCGTCGGTACCACGCTGACATACGACATCTACGCGCTTAAGTAGCGCGACCGGCACGATCTGTGCAGGAGAAGATCATGCCCGTGCCGCATACGATTCGCAGATATCGCGACACCTTCATTCAGGCTTTCTTGGATTCCCATTCCCGCGACCTAATTCCTGCAAGCAAAGTCGACCATTGAACGTTGAAATGACTCAATTTCCATATTCCAATAATCCCAAGCCCTGTTCGGTCCGCTTCCGGATAAGGCGTCGCTCGGGGAGTCTGATGTCGTATGAGACCATTTTGACATAGTGACATCATGATGTCATAATGTCTTGTATGAGAGAGAACAATGCTGCACCGCTTTACGCTCAAGTTGAGGAAGTATTGGCCTCAGAAATCGCCGACGGCACGCTTTCGCCCGGCACCCGTCTACCTGCCGAACAGAACTTGATTGAACGCTTCGCCGTGAGCCGCACAACAATTCGCCAGGCGATTCAGAATCTAATTAGGCGGGGATTGATTGAAATTCGACGCGGGACGGGCACATTTGTCTCACCACCCAAAATCTCACAAGAACTCACCGAACTAACCGGATTTGTCGAAGATATGCAGGCCCTGGGGCATCATGCGTCCGCTAGGCTGGTCGATCAGCAAGTTGTGCCGGCCAATGAAAGTGTCGCGCGACAGCTTGCTCTCGCCGCGGGCACTCTTGTCGTGCGGATTCGACGAGTACGTCTGGCAGACAACATACCTTTGTCTTTCGACGAAACCTATTTGCCACGAGAAATCGGCGAGAAGATAGTAGAAAACGATCTTGAAGCTGTACCTATCTTTTCCTTACTCGAACAAAAATACAACATGCCGTTGGTGGAAGCGGAATACCGTCTCGAAGCCGTCTCGGCGGATGGTGCAGTGGCTCAGGCGCTCGATATCAGCATTGGAAGTCCGGTGTTCCTGGTCGAGAGGACTTCTTACATCGCAGGCCAGCGGCCTATTGATCACGAGAAACTCTATTACCGCGGAGATCAGATCCGGTTCGTGACTCGGCTGTCACGACGCACAACATCGAAATTGAGAACGGGAGATACTTGAGATGGATGGCGGATTTGCGCTGCCGATCCTGCTACCGGTCGATCGCGTGATAGTGATGCTCATCATCTACCTTCGGCAGGACGACTATCATTTGAGTGCCATCGCGCTATTGGTACTCGCGATTATTTTCTTGGGATTCGCTGTGGGTTTGGCGGGAAGCAATCACCGCAATACCCCCGGGATTTCCGATTCCGGTGAGAGGAGAAACTCTTCCACTTCACACAATTCGAGTTATATCGCCAATGTCAAACCGTTTCCATACGGCGGCGGCAACATGCTTTTCCCCGGCCAAGTAAAGGTTAAGGAGGTTTGAATATGAGTACAATTATAAGTCCTATAGTTAATGCAAAGGAGTTTTTACGGGACATTGCGGTCGACCTGCCAGGGCGACTTCCGATTGCTCGCTGGGCCCCGATTCCGCTGCGTCTGATCGTTGGATACGGATTTATGGAGCATGGGTTCGCCAAGCTCTCCAAGGGTCCCGACACATTCGCCGCTATCCTGCACGCGCTGGCGGTACCTGCGCCTCATTTTATGGCGTGGGTCAGCATACTGACCGAGTTGCTCGGCGGCTTGGCAATACTTCTGGGCGGCTTCGTTTCCCTGATCAGTTTGCCGATGGCCGCGCTCTTGTTCGTGGCTATTTTTACTGTGCATTTGCCATACGGGTTCAGTTCAATCAAGCTTTTGGCCGTGACGGCTGCGGGCGCACAGTTTGGGCCGCCAGGCTATGAGTGTGACTTACTGTACCTCGCCTGCCTCTTGGCGCTGGTTATTGGCGGTTCTGGACCGCTGGCAATAGATGGCCTCCTAAGGAAGTGGAGGAAGGTCGGGCGTTCTTAGACTAATATCGATGTCCAAGGTCAGTGCCTTCCATCGGTGATTACGGCACTGAACTGCACTCCATTGCCACCAAGAGCGGAAATCCATGGCGCGTGGAATCCACCGCGCGCCATTTGCTGATCGAAAGGGGGAATAATCATGGCAGGAAATACGATCCGGCTTCACCGGGTGCTCCGCGCAACTCCCGAGAAAGTTTATCGCGCATTTATTGATGCAGATGCGAGGGCCAAATGGCTTCCGCCGAATGGTTTTACCGGGAAGGTACACCACCTGGATGCGAAGGTGGGCGGCTCCCATAAAATGTCTTTCACAAATTTTACCACGGGACACAGCCACTCTTTCGGTGGCGAATTTCTGGAATTAGTGCCGCAGGAGCGCATTCGCTACGCGGACCGATTCGACGATCCCAATCTGCCGGGGGAAATGCATATAACGGTGACCTTAAAGAAGATATCGTGCGGGACTGAATTAAATATTGTGCAAGAAGGGATACCTGCTGTCATTCCGACCGAAGCGTGCTACCTCGGCTGGCAAGAATCGCTCATGAACCTGGCCAAGCTCGTCGAGGCAGATATTCCAGATTGATAACTGGCGGCCACTTTAGGTGTGAACAAGGTAAATAGCCACGCGCATGAGACAACGCTTTGCAGCAATCCCCGGTTGTCGTTGAGAGTACTTTTCCAATCCGAGGCAGGTCTATTTTGTACGCGACTGTAACCCACCGAACGGCGGAGTCCCACTTTCAACATTAGAAATTAGATGCAGGTACAGGCGGGTACAGGTTTAGTACAGGTTTAAAGGTCTAAATGATTTTTCTTTGTAAAAACACATGAAAGTCGCATGCGAATATAGGTAGAATGCCCGGGCGCGACGCACTTTGGATGTTCTACTCCAGCCTTAAGAGCCACTTCACTGTCGGTCGCTAGTAATCCAATCTGATTTTTTAGGGGGATAGTGAATGAGACTATGCTTTCGGTGTGCATGGCTGTGTCCAATCCTTTTGATGTTTTCTTTTTTTGGTTTCGATGGAATGTCCGTGAAGGCCTTTGCGAATGACATCGTTCAAATTTCAACAACCATTTTGCCGGCGGGACAGATAGGAGTTCCATACTCCTCGCTCGTCGTGCCCGGTGACGGTGCCGCGCCATTCAGGTGGTATCTCACCGCAGGCGATCTTCCGAGTGGCCTCGCGTTGAACTCGCAAACCGGAATCATTTCGGGCACTCCCGGCAGCGCCGGAACATTTTCTTTCACAGCGGGAATAACAGATCATGAAGGCTTTTCCGCAACCGCAAGATTGTCTATCGTCGTAACATCCGTTGCGAATGCCGTGAAACCTCCAATTTATGGCGCGGGAGTAGGTGCGGACGGACTTTGCAACACCACGATCGGCGGCCCGTTCGCGCACAAGGCCAGTTATCGTTTTCGGGCGACGCACTCGGGCGCGATTGAGCGTGCCATAATCTACCTGATTCCCGATAAAAGCGGATACGCCGGCGGCACAGGCGGCACGATCCAGGTAACACTTAGAACAGATGATGGCAGCGCCGCTCACAACCCAAGCAATACCACCCTTGCGACGTATTACATTTCCGGCGCGGCTTCGCTCCCATCCCCAGAGAGATATTTTTATGTGATCAAATTCGCGACTCCTCCCACACTCACTGCGGGAGACCTGTATCACATGGTATTTCAGAACGTCGATAAGGAGCCGCAGAACAATTTCATTTCGGTGGATAGTCTGTACGAATCTTCCGTTGAGTCATCGGTACCGCCTTCACCGAGCGATCCCGAGGCTGCTGTTTTGATGTCGGTGGAGGGCGGCGCATGGGCGCCACGACCCGGATTTTCCCCCATTTACGAACTCGATTTCCAGAATGGCGCTTCGCAGGGGATGGGATATGTGGAGGCTTGGGTGACCGATCATCAAAATATTTCCGGCACCAGTACGGTTCGAGAAAGGTTTACGCTAACGGGATCGGAAATCAAAGTGACTTCGGCTGCCATCCGTGTCGCCAGAGTCAGTGGAAATGATCCTCTGGCCATTCGATTTGAGAATGCAAATGGTACTTTGATCGAAGAAGGCCGCGTCGCGGCATCCACCATCCCTTTAAGCAGCGCCAGTTCACCGAAGGATGCATGGTCAATCTATACTTTTTCCACGCCACACACGCTTATCCCTGGACAGACATACGACCTGGTGTTTGAGTGTTCGGCGACTTCCACGTATCAGGCGTTTCCAGTGCAGAAAGGTGCGTATTACGGCTTTCAGTCCACCACGTTTTTTCCCGATGGCCGTGCGGAAGTCAAAATAAACAATTCGTGGACCGGCTGGAGCCAGTGGGGAACCGCAAATCGTTCGGATGACGATCTGCAATTCTATCTCTCGGTGGCGTACTGATTTGAGAGACATTGTCACGAGAGTATCAAAGCGTTTTGGGTAGCGTCTTATCGCGGCTGAGTCGCACTCTGTTACGGAAGAGTGCGGCTCAGCTTTGTTTGTCATGGAAATGTGTGGAAATACTTGGCCCTTGTCAAAGAAAAGTTCCTACTCGCCGAAAATTCCTATTCTGGGAATTTGAGCAATCCTAAAAAAGCAATGTGCCGCCACGCTAGTTTTTCGGGATTGAAACACAAATTAGTCTGGTAAGTGAGCAGTTCTTGCAATATAAACAGGAAAGGAGCATATAGGTTCTCTGGCTTCGACTCACTTCCCAGTCCGAAACGAAAGTCTCTGTCGGCGAGCACGATCGGAGGCAACATGCCCAAGAAAAAGAAGGCTATCCGCAAGGCCAAGAAAAAACCAACACGCTCGGCCAAACAGTCTCGAGCGAAGATCCCCGCGCGGAAAAAGAAATCGGTGAAAAGGCCGAAAGAGAAGGCACGCGTGATTGCGGTCGAAATTTTTGAAGTGAAGTCGATGGGAGACGTCGAAGATGATTCGAGTCTTGGCGAAACCGGATCAGGGAAGGAAGACGAACTGGATGAGCATTTTCCTCCGGACTATGGCGGCAGCGAATAAAGTCAGGCTTCGCGCGCGATGATTCCGGCTGCCTATTTTCAGGTTGCTTATACGGCTGCGGAAAAAAAGGCCTTGTTTTGTCATTCTGAGGAGAGCGAAGAATCTCTCTTCGATTTAAGTATAGGAAAAGAAACAAGGAGAGATTCTTCGCTTCGCTCAGAATGACGGAGTATTTGGTTTTTCCTCAGCCTGTGTATCCAACGCGCCAGGTCGAGGTTGTGTTTGAAGTAGTCGCTAGGCGGCGCGTTTTTCGCATTGTAGACAAATAGAGGTATGTTCAGCTCGTGCAACGACCCATGGGACCGCAGCCCGCTTGAAAAGTTTTCCTGTTCCACTTCCATTTCACCAAACACAGTATCGCGGTCGCTCCACTCGATCGGATCGCAAATTCTGGAAACCTTGAGCTAGTATTCTCGCGCTGCTTCTTCACGCGTCCGAATGTGGCACGCGTTCAGAATCAATAGTGTGGAGTAAATACTGTTCGGTAATCGTACCGAAAACATTCGCACGCATCTAACTGCGCGCTGCGCAAACGAAAACGCACCAAGCATTGAACACGGAGAAGATCGAGGATAGATTAGTGGCCGTTCTGCTGATCACACGAATTTCCGGAGCGTCGAATGAAGAGATTTGGAAAAATTCTCGCAATTGTGTTTGTCACTCTGGCGGTCGTATTGGCCGCGGGAATTACGCTCACGATCGGATGGCGCCCGTTCCTCGGACCGAGTGCGCGCCCGCTCACTACGCGCAAGTTTGAAAGCACGCCACAGCGCCTGGCGCGGGGCGAATACATTGCCCGAAACGTATCGGATTGCATGGATTGCCACGCGGAGCATGACTGGACTGCGCACGATGCGCCTGTCCTGCCCAACACCCTGGGCGGCGGGCAGGACATGAATATGCTCAAGGGTCTCCCGGGAATGGTATACGCGCCGAATATCTCCGCTGATCTGGAAACGGGCGCGGGAGGCTGGAGCGACGATCAACTGGCGCGGGCAATCCGCGAAGGCGTGGGTCATGACGGACAGGCACTTTTCCCATTTATGCCGTATGGGGGATTTCGCTCCCTCTCCGAAGAGGACGTGGCATCGATCATCGTATACTTGCGTTCGCTGCCGCCTGTGCGCAAGCAGCGTCCGCCGACCGAGCTGATCTTTCCTGTGAAATATTTGATCCGCACCGCGCCGGAACCCCTGGACGCGCCAGTGCCGGATCCCGACCTTTCTACACCAGAAATGCGCGGCAAATATTTAGTGACCATTGCCGGTTGCACGGATTGCCACACGCCGCAGGACGATCACGGCCAACCATTGCCAAACTTGGACTTCAGTGGCGGATTCATTCTCGACGGGCCGTGGGGCCGCGTGGCCAGCGCCAACATTACTCCCGACTCGACGGGGATTGACGGCGACACTTTCATGCAAGCGGTGACAACCGGGTACGTCAACGGACGAAAACTCAGCCAGATCATGCCGTGGCGAAACTACCGCAAAATGACTGGCGAAGATCTCAACGCCATTTACGCTTACCTCAAAACGCTCAAACCGATTCGTCATTTTGTCGATAACACGCTCCCCGCAACTTACTGCAAACTTTGTCGACAGACGCACGGGGGAGGCGATAAAAATTAAGAGCAACTATCGTTGACGGTGCCTAAGGGGCCGGCCCAATATCCGGCGACAAGCGACGAGGCATTCGTTTCACACCTGCCATGTTAGCCTTATAAGGTCATGGATCATGCGAGTCTTCATTTTTTAATAGTCATTTTTACTGCCACATTGATTCGATCCACATTTGGTTTTGGTGAAGGTCTAATTGCGGTGCCGCTGCTTGCCCTCAGCATGCCCGTCGAGGTTGCCGCCCCAGTTGTGGTGCTTCTGTCGGTAACAATCGCAGCAGTCGTTGTCGTGCAGGACTGGCGGAAAATCCACGTTTCCAGTACGGGCTGGCTTCTGGCGCCCACTTTCCTTGGCATTCCTTTGGGCATCGTGTTGCTCACAAGCGTTCACCAAAATATCGTCAAGGGTTTATTGGCGATCGTGATCATAGGATTTTCCGGTTATTTTTTGTTCGTCGAAAAACCGGCTGAACTCGCCAAAGATAGCAACGTCTGGCTTCTGTCCTGCGGCTTCCTGGCCGGGGTGCTGGGAGGCGCTTTTGGAATGAATGGACCACCGCTGGTAATTTACGGCGCCAAGCGCCGCTGGTCTCCCCAACACTTCCGCGCAACCTTGCAAGGATATTTCTTGCCCGCCAGCATCGTAGCCATGGCGGGATATTGGTTTTCAGGCTTATGGACAACCGCGGTCACGCACTATTACTTGACCTCTCTGTTTGTCGCGGTTCCCGCAATCTTCATTGGCAGAGCTGTGAATCATCGTCTGCGCGGCGGATCTTTTTTCAAATACGTTTACGCAGGCCTGCTGTGCATCGGATTGATATTGCTGATTCAAGCGATCTGCCACGCGTAAGAATCAATGAAACGCGTCCGGTTTCCCTTGTGTCCTTGAAAAATCATTTATTTCGAGTAGGAAGAGCATTGCAACTTCAATCCTTCATATATTTACGCGCGCGACCCGAATTGCGATACGAGATCCAGTTTATATTGGAAAATAATTAACCGATCCGCGCAGCGCGAAAAGAGTCTTCCTTTTTTTTCTCAATCGTGCGGAGCAAAGAGTTTCGCCAAATTCCTGGAAAGATTCTCAGTGGCGCGGAGCAAATCCTCGATTCCAGTCATTTCGGATGTGACCTTGCTTTCTTGAAGATCTTTGCTAATTGCAGTGCATAATTGAATCGCGCGGCGAACTCGCTCCGTGACCAGTAACGGAAGTACCGTGGCCGTATCGCGATGCTTTACTTGGCGCTCCTGGCATTCCTGAACAGCCCACACCGTAGTGCGAACATAGTCCACGGAATCGCGGAACTCCTGCAAAATACGAAGATCGATTTTTTCCGATCGAATGTCTTCCTCAAGTTTCTGCAATTCTTCAGTCGTTTTTCTCAACCGGAATGTCAAACCCCAGAAAGTCTCGCTCGGGACGAGCAGCTCGACGGCGAGTCCTACCACTGTTCCGTTTTTGGCTCGGCGGACTGCCAAGGGGCGCGCCTGAACTTCTTCACCTGAAAGCATGTTGGTCAGTTTCATTTCGACAAATGGAAATGTTTCCGAGTTCAGGAACTGGAGCAGGCCACCATAAATGTTAACCTCTTTGGCTTGCGCTTCCGCTTTCATAACCTTCCCGCCGGGGCCTTCCCAGCGAACTTTTATGGGGATGAGCACGGCGCTGCGCTCGCTTCTGCGGCGCTTCTCAGCGGCAACTTGCGACCCGGGTGTCCGTATGTCGGATGCCATGTGAACCTCCCTATCTAGACGCTCTGCAGCTCAAGCTCGAATTTCCAATCAACTAGCCATTAATGAAAACGCTCATGGAGAGATCAAACTCTGGATGTGTTTGAGATCTCTTCTTTCCCTGGTCCAAGCTTCATCCTTCTGCTGCTCACAAAATCATAGTGACGCTCTTCACATTTAAGGCAGCGGAATGGACGCAATAGAAAAATGGGCAGGACCATTTTTTCGAAGATGTCATAACGGCTGGAGCGGACTACATTGTGGCTTCCGCAATATGGACAGCGTCGAGTCCGATTCCGAATCATTTTTCCTCCCGTTCTGTGGGAATGCTGCTTTCGCCTGAGGCCCTGAGCTTCCAGAATCCCTCTGAAGGCCTGACAAAAAATATCTTCACCAGCGTCAAACCATTGTGGTTGGTTGCGCAGTTTCGCGTATGGCAGAGAATTTCTTCTTCGGTCTTCACATTCTTCAACACAAGAAGTTGCTCATTCGTGACAGGCGTCGTGAGCTGAATCAAGCAGCCCATCGCGTTCACTGTAACGGTCTGTGTATATTCTTTGAACGGCGCGCCCGACTCCCCATACCCGCAGACGATCACAGGAGTTGCGAGACGAAATTCCAAATCCTTAGAACCATTCAGTTCTTTCCTTCCCATAACGGGGCCCGACTCCTTTAATCACGGATATGCGCAGTACTCACCTGGCGCACATTCCGCATGCAGCATGAGAACCGATACAACTCGACCAGCTGAGATTTTTATTTGCCTTTGCGAAGGCGCAGTTTTCCTAGATGAATAGGGCAGGAGGCGGTCTGCGTTGCAGAGAGGCGGTTACGCCGAGCAGATACAAAAATAAAGAGGGCGGAGGTTCATGATACCGCTCGAAGTGCATTCGAGTCTGAAGCGGGATTCGAACAGTCACTGCGCATAGAAGCATTGGGGCTTGCAAGATCGGACCGGGTGACACTTTCGCCTTGCTGGCGTCGAGCAAATAGTGCCCGGGATCGGAGGGCGATAGGAACCAATCTCTCTTCGCCATTGTCGTCAGTGTCGGGACAGTCAGCACCAGGAGCAGCGCGATCATCCGGTACGATCGACAAATTGAAGGTCTGAAATTCATAGGCGAAAGCCAACGAAATCGATCTTACGTGTCGCGATTTCCGGGTACAAGGAAGAGCTTTCCCGAAATGGCACGAATGAGTTACTAACATAATCAGATATCCTGGAACTAAAACCGAGGTCGGCGAAAACGCGCGGGCGGCCTCGGTTTTTGGTTGAAATTAGGGGAGCCTCGTCCTACTCATTTTGTAGGGCGGGCACTTTCGCCCTTCCCTCTGAGGGTTGCAAGCGGGAGCAAAGCCCCGCCCATAAAGCCCGTCTAGGAAGAGCTTTACAAGTTCAGAATCTGAACCTCGAGCGGGACATGCAGTGGTGATATTAAAGAGTATCAAGCGCAGACGATTCCATGCATCGTCATAAGGCAGGTCACTCGCCTGCGAATTCTCCGATTGACGATAACCCCGGTTGACAATAACCGTTGATCAGAAGTTGGGAAATGTGCTCCCGGTTTGCCGACGAAGCCATTTGTTGGACCATTCGTCCAGCATTTCCTCGTGGGTTTCGGCCGGGGCAGCTTCTGGGCGCTCTAGCGATACATTTACGGTTTAACGACGTCTTGCTTTCCGCGCACCCGATAGGAAATGGCCTTATCGTTAAGCAACAAGGAAATGCTCTTCTCGTACAGTTGGGCCGGATAGTCTTGACCAACCTGGATATCTTTGTTTTTGCACTCAGCCGTGTACAGCACGTTGCCGATTTGAATCATGGTTTCTCCCAGCCGAGGGGGCGAGCATCTCAGCGGAGGTCCTGGTATCGGACCGTCCTTAGGTGATACCACCGAAACTACGTGCGCTTTTAATGGATAGTCGGCTGGATTCTCTTTGGCCATCACAGGAGCACAAAGGACTAGGACCGCAGCTAGTGCTATTATCTTATTCATACATCCTCCTTGTTGGTCTTCAGCGCTTAAAAGAGTAACCGAACACGTGTGATTTTTGCCAAATTTCGCTTCCGCATGTTCCATCCGCTCGCCCAGGGAGAAGCCAGGCCGGCACCGTGAGAACGTTCCAACTGCTCACATTGCCGCAGAGACAAACGTGATGAACCGCGGCAGTGTTTCCAACTCCTTGGGTGTCATATTCTTTTCGCTAAAAAAGCTAGTAATTGACGTCTTGCCCCCGCTTTTTGTGGCACATGTGTACAGAAATGCGCCTCCCTTGCGACGAGACTTACGGAAGGTAAAAAGTCTATCGTTTATGCAAGCTTCCCAAACAAGGTCCGCATTCTCAACGTGGTCGCGATTTGGGTTCTTGTTCGTCGCCATGTGCGTAACGTCCTGTGCACTTTAGCCCTTCATAATGTCAACGTTCAAACCGCAGAGCCACATTCGCCTAGCCAAGTCTCTGCGCGGATGGCGCTGCTTAAGGGTTTGAGATAGCAACATCAACGCAAATTGCGAATCTCGATCTACCTAGCGCGGTTTCACCTCATATCGTGCAACCATTCCCGCTAGCATATGATCGCTGATGTGGCAATGGTAGAGCCAGATGCCGATGGCATCCGGGACCATGTCGGCGGTTACCATTTGTGCTGAGAGCACATTCAAAACGTCCGTACGTTGCCCCGCAACGAGTACGGTATTGCCGTGCCAATGTGGCGTGTGCGCATTATTGAAGTCGCCCAATGTCGCGGCATACCATCGCACACGGTCACCTTTTTTCATGGTCATCATAGGCATATTCCCGTAGATGTACCCATTGATGGACCATTTAACATTGGTATCCACGAAGCCCGTACCGGCTATGGTTCCCGCAATTCCGCCTGCGGTGACTGGTATGCTCTCCGTGCGGTTTACGCCTTTGGGATCTGTTGTATGGTCACGGATGTTGTCTTCCAGATACCAGCTTTCATTCTCATTGATCGCGATGTACATGCTCACAAACTCGCGGTCCACGTCCTTCGGCCGGCCATCGGCAAGCGCCATACCTTGGCGCGTAACCACGATAACTCCAAAGAGACCGGAGGCCACATCCCGGAGCTCGTCTGTATGGGAGTGGTAGAGCCAGAAAACGGAACTTGGATCGTTCGGCCCAGGCCCAGATCGTTCGGCGATCTTCCAAATGTAAGTATGTGTCGCTCCTGGGGCAACCCCACCATCAGTTTTGTCCGCACCGCTTGTTCCGTCGTTATAGTCCGCGCCCTCCGAATCCTTCTCGTATAGAACTCCATGAGGATGCATGCTGTAGGGATGCGATGCTTTGTTCTTGAAAACAACCTTGATGGTGTCGCCCACTGCTCCACGCATAACCGGGCCCAATATCCCTAGATACTGTTCCTCGGCTCCCCGCGGTCGAAGCGTCGAAAAACTTGCGTCGGTATATTCGCGGTAAATCGCCTTCTTGTACACGCGGCCGATATGATGAGGCCCGGATTCGGTAAAACCTTTGGCGACCTCATCGAAATCCATGCCCATAGCTTCATCACGTCCTGAGGGCGCGTAATCCCAATTCACCTCGTCGGCTGCTACGTAGTACGTGCGCGTCTTGCCTTGGGGCGCCGCTCGTCCAGAAACAGCGGGCAAGACGCAGAGCATCCCGACCAACGAAGTGATTTGAACAAAAACTCGGATTGCGTTTCGACGATTCATTTTTCCTCTGGCGTACCTGGCGCAGATTTTCGAACTGTGAATTCCACAATAAGCAAGAATTGCGTCTTTTATCCACTCTTCCGCTTACCGTTCCTGGCCGCTAAACCTCAGTGTCTCCTAAAGAAGGCCGCCAAATCCCGGCAAGTCGTCTTCCCGGAATGTGGCAATTTGACTCGCGCCGGTTTCCTTCAGTAATTCGGTGCTACTACTTCGCCGGGCTCGTCATGGGCTCGCCCTTTTTGAGCATGAAATTGGCGATGACTTTCACAGAGGTCTTGCCGTTATTGATGCCCTCGTGAATTTTGTCGGGCTCGACGTAAAGAACGTCTCCGGGGTTGTAGGTGGCGGTTGGCTTTCCTTCGCAGTCAAAAGTTAGGGTTCCTTCCTGAACGTAAATCATGACCGAGCCGGGATGCGTGTGCCGGCCTTCGCGTCCGCCGACGGGAATCTCCACCGCGACTAAAGCTTCTTCATAGCCGGGAACGGCCGCATCGTGTTTCAGCAACATTTTGCGTACCACCGTCGGTTGCTGAGCGCCCGGAGTTGCATGCATCAGCGCAAAGCTGGAGAACGCCGCAAGAGCAAGCATCAGAGTCAGGACTTTCACGGAATTTTTGATCATCGATTTTTCCCACACCCAAGAGTCGGCAGGCTCGCTATAAAAAACTCAGCGCAATTTTCTGCCTGTCCGCGGGCAATAGCCTACTTCGATTGGGCCGCTTTGCCTAGTGGCGAGTTACAAGTTGCAAGTGACTGGTGACTAGTGACTGGTGACTGGTGATTGGTGACTAGTGGCTCGTGGCGCCACTGCCATTCGTGACCATGAGGCTGGAAACATTGACCGGCTCGAACTCCGAAAGCGTAATACTTCTCAGACAGGCAAGGTCGATGTCGTTCCAACGGGCATCGGGCGTGCCAATCAGGCCGCCGCTCGATCCGTTGTCTGCCAGGATGATTCCGTAGTTCCGGAACGCGATGATGATGATGGCAGCTTGCGGACTTGTTACGGCGCAGGAGGGCGTAGGGACCGAAGCTTTGAGTCGATAGATTTCGCCAGCGGCGCCGGACATAGTGCAGCTTGCCGGGGGCGCAGATTGCGAGATCATGGATTCCACCGGAATAGAACTTCCTCTCGCAAGGGTGCAACTCCCGACGCCAGCCGATTGCGTGGCGGGCCAGACCCAGTAATTCAACATGTGATTGAGTGTAAATCGGATGGGATGTTGAATCGTGCCGTTCGGTGCACTCGGCGTGCCCGTGCCGATGACTTCATCCGCGTTGGCCAGCAATGGACCTACGGGAAGACCCGCTGCGTCCGAGGTACCTTGCCCCTGTGCGGTCAGGGCGTTTGTAGAAACGTTGGGCCAAAGTGCGTTTGAAGAGTCGGTCCAGGGACCGCCTTGATAAATTCCTTGCCACATTTCGTAAAGCGCAGGATTGATTCCGCTGCCCGCCTGCCGGTAGACCAGAACGTGTCTATCGCCCAAGTTGTTGCTGGTTCCTTCCACGGGCGCATATGCGGGTATCGGGCCGGAAGTGAAATAGGATTGATATAAGGTCGTCGAGACCGCGACGTTTGGCTGGCTACTGGGTACTTGAATGGCAGGGATTCCATTCGGAAAAGGAGCGTTCGAATTGTTCCCGAAAAATGGCTTGATCGTCTCTGACAAATAACCGCTGTACATGGGCGCGGCTGGAGAAGTGTCCACGGGCAAGTTGGTGGTGGCCGCGTCCACTCGATGATGAAAAATGGAGGTTGACGGGAAAATAGTTGCCAGAAATTTATTGCTGCCGCTGATCGCGAAGGAGATGTCCCGCGTTGCCTTGGTATTCGCGGAGTCCGTGACAACGAATTCGGGCGTGTACGTGCCCTGGCCGCCGATCAGTGAACTGCTGACGCTTCCTGTGGAGGAATTGAGCAAAATTCCTTCAGGCAACGGAGGGAAGTTAGAACCTGTGTTGATAGAAAACGCGTAGGGCGGAGTGCCGCCAGTCGCGGCAATCGTGCAGCCTGTGTAGGCGGTACCTTGTGTTCCGGCTGGGCACGAAATGGTGGTGATCGCCAGCGGACCTCCGGAAGAAGTCACGGTGACTTTTGCGGTGGACGTGACCGAGCCTGCGGCGTTCGTTGCGGTCAACGTGTAGGTCGTCGTTGCTGACGGCTTAATGTTTGTCGAACCGCTTGCAGATACGGAGGTGAAAGTTCCCGGCGCAATGGCAATGCTTGTGGCTCCCGTTGCGGCCCAGGTCAGGGCACTACTCGCGCCGGCGTTTATGCTGGGCGGAGTGGCTGTAAACGAAGTAATGGTTGGCGCAGGACCCTTGCCCGTTCCAGTTCCAGAGGACGAATTGGACACAGTCCCCGCGGTGCAACCGATCAACCCAACGCAAACAAATAAGCCTAGAACCAGCGTAGCGACAGGCAAACGGAAATGGCTTCGCCCTGAAACGCATAGTTTCGTTCCGCAATATGAATTGGGGGTAGCCATTTGTAATCCCTTCGCGGGCGATGGGTACAAAAGTCTAACTGGGGGTGATTTGGGCTGCCTACTGCTCGCAAGTACAGATTCAGGCCCTTGGCCTAGAAGCGGTTAAACGGACCGCAGAAAAACTGACCATTCCTGTCATTCCGAGCGGAGTGAGGAATCTCTCTTCGATTTAAATATAAGAAAACAAAGAAAGAGAGATTCCTCTCTCCGCTCGGAATGACAGAATAATCCCCTTTTCCGCAGACTGTTTAGCCTGTATGTCAGAACCAGCGCAATTGTTCCGGTATCAATGGGAATCAGGTTAAGGCTTTAGTCCCAGAGCAAGAGCCGGGTTGGTTTTGGTCATGAGGTTAATTTCAGCCACGGAGATTCCTTCCTTGTGCAGCGCCACCATGAAATCGAGCAAACCTTGAGGTTCGAGCACGCGCTGCGGCTCCGGCGGCTTTTGGACTGAACCGAAATCCGTGGCAAGAATGCAGGAATTTGGGCCAATGGCGCGAATGGCTTTGGCATAGTCACTAATAGTGACAACTGGATTTGTACCCAGCGTCGCTCCGTACACGAACTCGATAAATGCTCCATCCTGCGCAGCCGCCAGCATTTGTGGAAGCGTCATGCGGACATACGAAGCCATCGCATGGGTGACCACAATGTGCGCGACTCCGCGCTGGTGCGCTTCATGGACCACCAGATCGCCTTCTTCGCCCGAGATGTGTCCGGTCTCCAGCACCAGATTCGGATGTTGAGCGATGAAATCAATCAGCTCCAGCACACCCGGAAGCAGGTGGCCGTTCTCTGAAACACGAACGAACGGCCCCGTACCTTTCGCTGACTTCACATTGTTTTCAGCATCGAACGTGGGCAGCCAAACGACTCTGCCCCAGCCGCCTTCCATGGCAGCCATGTGTTTCACCGCTTCGAGATTAATTCCGCCGACGGCCAGATCCTGAGTAATGCCTCCGAAGAGCTCGATGCCGGGCACTTCCTTGCGAACCATGTACACAAGGGCTGCGGTGTCCTCAAAGTGATTCTTCATGATCATGCCCCGCATGCCCATCTTTTTGGCAAGGCGCGCCAGATCGTCGGCGTCGATGGCGCGGTCTACACTGTCGGGGCCTTGATGCACGTGGAAGTCGATCGCGCCATTCAAGTTCAAAGCCGGTTCGGATTGTCCAAACGATGAAGCAGGCAAGAAGAATAAAATGATTGCAAGCCAGCCAAGCTGCATGAACAGAAGACGCGAAAATCGTGAAGTCATCTTAACCTCTTTTCGATGGCATCGATTTCTGCAATACCCAAATGTAATTCACTGGCCTGTGAGCGGCTTGAGTCGAGCGAAGGCATTCATTAATGCCCGTAGTCTATTGCTTTGGGATTCAAATTTGCAAGAATTGCGCCGTTGGGAATACGGTTCTATCAGGGGAGCGAGAACGGTCCATTTGCCGGTAACCAAACTTCTTTTCGTCCTATAGCGGGGTGCTATGATCGGAAATTGAGCATCGTGATTTTTTTGTGCGGGCAAGTCGAATGTGTGCGTCAGGCTCTGTTGAGATCGTGTATCAGACCGAGGGCTTTACATTTCTCGCAGTCAGATGCTGTAGCCCGCCTCTTCAGAGCCGGGCTACAGCAGACCGGACTAATAGTTGAAGATTTCAACAGAGCTAGACAACTTTATGAGATATGAATTGAAACGTATCGAAAGTTTTCAGCGGATTACAGAATGACGCGCTTTCTTTTCCGCTTATGGGACGATCCCCTGTGCGGAGGGCTCAACCAGGAAACGCAGAGCCTCTTCGAGTATCACCAGGCTACGAAGCATACTTACCATTCCGTTCGCACTAGTGCGCATTATCTGGATTGGCGGAATCAGCCGAATCCGTTCCGTGCTTATGAGGGCGCGCCTGTTATCGAGATGCAGCCTGATCCTGGTTTTCCGAACATAGGGACGTTCGCTGCAATGGGGGCGCTTGGCAGGGAAGCACGATTCACCGACGAAAACAATTCCGAAAATCGCGAAACAATTTCGCTGGACGCGGTCTGGCTCAGCCGCTTGCTGTGGCATTCGATGGCCATCAGTGCGTGGAAAAAAGTACCGGGCTCGGGCAACCGATATAGCCTTCGAGTCAATCCCTCTTCCGGGAATTTGCATCCCACGGAAACATATCTGGCGCTGCGCGGGTTCGCAGGCCTTGGCGACGGTTTGTATCACTACCGCGCGGACCTGCATGCGCTTGAGCTCCGCAGCAGCGGAGCGTGGACGCAGAAGTTGGCCGGAGATTTGATGATTCCGCGGGCTGCGGACGCGCCACTCATTGTGGGACTCACATCGATTTTCTGGCGGGAGGCATGGAAATATCGCGAACGCGCGTACCGCTACTGCTGCCATGATTTGGGACACGCGATGATGAGCATTCTTCTGGCGGCTCGCGCGCTCGGATTGCACGGTGGCGCGATTGCTCATTTTTCAGATGCGCGCATGACGCGCTCTCTCGGCTTGTCCGGAAGCGACGAAGCGCCGATGACTTTTCTGGTGTTCCCACAAAAAAGTTTTTCAGGGCTGGCCTCTGCGCTTCCGGAGGAAATTTTCGCGGGAGTTCCCAACGAATTGTCGGAAGAGGAAGTGCCATACAAATTGCTGCTGGGGATTCACGCCGCGACGATCCTGCCTGACCCTGCCGGTCCTCTGCCGCAAACAAAAGAGCTGAACACTTCCAGTGACGACATTCAGTCACTAAAATCTGTACCTTTGCTCGAACCCGGTCGCGATGCCAATTTGGGAATGGTCGTGCGGAGGAGGCGGTCCGCGCTCGATTTCGATCCGCGTACTGCTCTGATGGAGCGCATCCACTTGGAGCAGCTACTGGATTTTGCGACGCGAGATTGGGAGGCAGACTGGCACGGAAATTTCGGCGGTGGCGAAATATCGTCAGTACGGGAAGGCGCTAATTTTGTGAATCTGTACCTGTATGTTCATCGCGTGAATGGCTGCGAGCCCGGCGTCTATCGCTGGGACATCAAAAGCCGCGGGCTGGAACAGCTGCACCACGGAAATGTTGAGCGCGTGGCTGCTTTTCTCAGCTTGGAGCAGTCTCTGGCGGGGAATTCGTGCTTCACCGTTTCAATGGTGGCGGATTTTTCTAGAGCGGCACAGACATTCGGTAATCGAGGTTATCGGTACGTGTATTTCGAAGCTGGTGCCATCGGACAAAGACTTTATTTGGGAGCGGAAACGTTGGGCTGGAACGCCACCGGAATCGGCGCGTTTTACGACGACGATGTGCACCGCTATCTGGGATTTCTGGAGGAAACGGGCGGTTCAGTGGACAATTCTGTACGGGAAGCGGAGCGCTCGACGCTCGTGATGCTGGATTCACCGGCAAGCCGCAATGCTGCGGGGCGGGGAGGGAATGCGCCTGATGCTGAGCCGGAAATTTCGGACGCGAGCGGCAATGTGCTTGCCGGAGAAGAGCAGTCAAGCGATAAAAAAATGAAAGCTGCTTTGCCCACAGATTCGAAAACACTTCCGCAGCAGGTGATCTATCACTTTGCGGTGGGTCACGCCATTCCTGATCCGCGGATTGAGGGTTGAGCCGCATGGTCGGCATTCTGGTGATGGGCGACAATCATTTGATTGTGCGTGGACCGATTCCGAATCGAGAAACGGCGCTGGCCCTTGCGCGGCATTGGTCGCTCATACAAATTGGACGAGCAACTCCTGTTGCGCTCGAGCGATGGAGCATCATCACGCGAGAATTTAGGGAAAATCTGGAATGGGCCGTAGTCGTCCCGGGCGATGGCGAAGTGTCACCGGCCGTGAGTCAACTGCTGGGGGAGCTATCGGCGAGGGGAATCACGATCTTTGATTCCAAGCTCGACGATTGGTGAAGTTAGGCGTGTGATTTTGAGTCTGGGCGCTGGTTGAGTCTTCTTTTGCGGCTGCAATGTCTCGATTTTTGAAGCCAACCGCCCACTCCGTCCCGAAGTACACGGGACGGAGTGACCTTTACGAACCCGCTCTGCCGTTGGCTCTGTGGTGACCGCTATTTTGCTAGTGGTTTTAAGTGAAAATGCCGCCTTTCCGCGGGGTTCATCTTTCTGCCGATGAACTTTGCAAAAATCCGCTCAATGGGAGTTACTTTCGGGACGCGGGCCTTTGGGGCAGATTGAATCGGGGCCGTCTTTCTCAGCTGGGCCATTAGAGTTCCTCTTTCTCAAAAGTCGCATATATATACTTGTTATGTATATAACGTTACAAGTTATATCTGTAATGTACAATAACTCACAGGGGGTTGTGACGCGCGTCACGGAATCGAAAAGCGGACTGGCGGCATTTGGCAAGCAAAGCAAAGGTAATTGTTTTGCGGGGTCAGAATCTTACTGACGAAAAGAGCTTCGAGTGCGGGTAACAATCACGAGCGAATGGTTTGCAGGAAGGAATCGACGGAGCCTGAGAGTTGCTCGGTTTGTTCCGAGAGAATGGCGCTGATTTCCTTCATTTCGCCGATACTTTGGGACATCGTGCCAACGAGAGAAGCGGTCTGATCGACGGTCGAGCGCATCATTGCGATTTCGTTTCCGATCTGTTCCGTGGCGCCTTTGGTTTGATTGGCCAGCGATTTAACTTCAGCGGCGACTACGGCAAAACCCTTTCCCATTTCTCCCGCTCGCGCTGCCTCAATGGTGGCGTTCAGTGCGAGCAGGTTGGTTTGCCCCGCGATTTGCGAAATCAATTTAACCACGCCTCCAATGCGTTGGGAGGCTTCCGTCAGCAAGAGGATGACTTCGTTCAGTTGGCGCGTTTTGCCGGATTTGTCGGAGGACGCGGCGACAGTTGTTTGAGAATTGGATGCGTTGGCCTTGGCCGACCCGCTGGCGGTAGCCGCATCCGAATCCGTTCCGGCAACCTCCGAAAGAGTAGCAGCGGCGGTTGCGACGCGGGTGGCGGACGTGGCCAAGCCGGAAAATACACTTTTCACCGTGCCCTCGAATTGATCGGCGAGGAGTCGGCGATGTTCGACGGATTCCTTCAAGCTGGCGTCCTGCGCCATGGCACTGTTGGCCCGGTTGATTGTTTCGCTGGCCTGGCGGAAGGATCCGCGCATGCCGCGCAGGATTACATGGCGGAAAAATTTGCCTCGGCTGGCGTATTCGAGAGATGCGCCGACTTCGCGGAGAAACGCGTCGGTCATGTCCAGCATGTGGTTGATCGCATCGGCCAGGCGTTCCATCTCGATGGAGCCGTGGCAATTCAGCATTCTTGCTTCGAGGTCGCCGTTGGCGGCGCGCTCGCAAGTGTCCGTCGCTTGCGAGAGAAAAATGCGATATTGTTCGGCTTCTGATTTTGTGGAGCTGGAAATTTCAGGCGATGCGGAAGAAAAATCATCGAGCAAGGTTGCAACAGAATTGGAAGGAAATTCGGTAACGGAATGTGCGTTGCGGGTATTTGCCATAATTTCTCCGTTGCTTCAGATGGAAAGAATGAACTCGTCATATTCCATTTTGGTGGCTTCCACGGTTTGCAGCATCATCGCGGCGCTCGCGGCCATTCCTTTTTTCCAGTCGGAATGGCGCGCTTCTTCCTGTCTTAATTTGCGATACAGGTCGTCGGCGATCTGGATCTGGTTGCGCTCCGGTTTGCGGCGATTGGAATGGTAGCCGATGATTCTCCGGGAGGAATCGAAGGTTGGCGTAACGTGCGCAAAAACCCAGTAAAATGCGCCGTTTCTTGCCATGTTTTTTACATAGGCAAAAATTTCGTTGCCACCCTCCAGCGTGTCCCATAAGAGCTTGAAAACGCAGCGTGGCATATCGGGGTGTCGAATGATGCTGTGCGGCTGTCCGAGCACTTCCTGTTCCGTATACATTGCCACATTCAGAAATGTGCGGTTGGCGTACGTGATGATTCCTTTCACGTCGGTCTTGCTTACAATAATTTCATCTTCCTTGAAGGTTCGTTCGACCGCCGTTGGCCGGATTGCCGGTTCTTTCACACACAACCTCCCCACGGACTTTGTGCTTCATTCATCGGCAATGAATGAGCAATCTTTATTCCATGAAGATATCTGGAACAGTCAAAAAGTGTGTCTTTGCGGGGCAAAATGCAGAGCAGGGAGGAAGCAATCTAAGAATTATTTAATGTGTAAGGGGAAATTCGAATCATGATCAATTTCATTCACATTTTTCTTTAGTTTGGTCGGCCGTTGTAGGTGTTTTTCAGCCAGCATCCATCAATGAGAATAATGGATGCTTCGCGAACAGCCATTTCGTGAAATATCTGGTGCCAGCGATATACTGTGCATTCTCCGTTCAGTATCGCCTGCGCATACTCGTGATCCCACCATTCCGCAACGACATCACCAAAAGAATCGAGCAATTCGGCATAGCCGTCTTTGAGATGCGGTCGAAGAGTAGTCATCTCGTCACACCTTATCCCTTGGTTGTTTCAGTTGCAGCATTTCTGCCTGCAATTCGGCCCTGCACGGCGCAACGTGCCAAACCATGGAGGCTGAATCCTCCGGCAGATTCACCGCCGCAGTAGAGGCCGGGAATCACTTCGCCATTCATGTCCATCACCTGACACTTGGCATTGATGCGCAGCCCGGAGCGCGTGTCGTGAATGACGGGAGTTGCCCACGCTGCGTAGAAAGGAGGCGCCTGAATTTTATATTTTGGCGCGGGCTTGCCGAAATCGGCGTCTTTGCCGGCATCGACGAAGGAGTTGTAGCGCGTGACCGTATCCTGCAAGGCATTGGGGGGCATCGGCTTTTTCTGGAATTTATTGACAATTTTTTCCGCAAGCCCAGGAATGGTGTCGGCGGAGAAAAAATATTCGGTCGTGTCGACGTAGGGAGGAGTAACACTCCAGTTTTCGCGTTTTACTGCCTCCGCATCGAAGATTGCCCAGATCGGGCCGCCGCCCGGAGTCGTATCTCCGGTGCCGGCAAGCGCCGCGTTAATGAAATTGGAAGGTTCATATTTCAAATTGGCCGCGTTGATGTAGTTGTGCGGAACGTAGGGCTTGATCGAATTGTAGTTGTTGGCGGGGAATTGGCCCTGCATTTCATCGTAAAAACGCAGGCCCGCGATATTCACAAGAATCACGTTCTGGTAATTCCTCACAAAGATTCCGGAGGCGCGAGCCTTGGCGAAAATGGGGCTGTCCGGTTGCCAGGATAAATTGACGTAGCCGTATTGGCAGCCGATCCATCCAGCCTTCGTAATATTCTGTCCAAATTCGCCCGTCTGATTGAACGCGCCCCAAAGGGATGCTCCGATAGCCATGGCCGCGATTTCTCCGCTGCCGTCCTGGAAGGAGTATGGCTCCCCGGCCACTTGGTACTCCTCGGTGAGGCGCGGATCGAAAATGCGGCGGAAATTAACGTTGCTGCTGTGCCCGCCGGAGCCGATGATCACACC
>DATHNC010000126.1:0-11830 GCA_035486415.1 Saccharimonadales bacterium (SeqCode) | reverse complement strand
AGTTGTTCGAGGGTCAGTCAGACTGGAAAGAAAAAGTTGCGCGCCGGGCGCGAGTCAAAAAGAATTTTATCAGCTACGCGATCCGTAGCGGTGAGGTAAGTCCTAGGTTCAAATAGCATGAACTTGTCACCTCACTGAGTTGCAAATTCGCCGGTGTAGCGCTATAGTTTTCGTCAACTTATGACTGATCCAGGTGGGTGGATAGACAAGTGGTCGCGACGATTGTTTTCTTGGTTCTCGCAACGAGAAGTCAAAACGCCATTGGCCTTTTACTTTAGATCAATTGGTTCCGGAACGGTCCTCATAGTCGTGGCGCTTTAC
The DNA here is from genome assembly GCA_035486415.1 of Saccharimonadales bacterium (SeqCode). Lineage (GTDB taxonomy): Bacteria > Acidobacteriota > Terriglobia > Acidiferrales > UBA7541 > Palsa-360. Next base: position 11,509 of record DATHNC010000126.1, on the reverse strand, counting down.
CTCGTTCCGCCAGATCAAAAATTGAAAGTTTTTGAGATCGGGATCGGTACGGTTTTAGCGATTGGGCTTGTTGTGGCTGTACTGGCATGGTTCCGAATTAAGAATCTTGTTTATGGCGAATCTGGACATCGGGCCGAAATGAAATTCACGCTTGGCACCGAAAAGCGAGATTTCGAACCTGGAGAACTGGCCACTCTTCCTGGCGGGGTCAATCCGGCGACACTTCCAGAAATAGGCGAACTCGTACTTCCGACGAACCGGGCCCCGAATGCTCTACCGGCCTCTGGTCAGGAACAATGAACCTCCTACTTGTGACTTTCGCTTTGAGAAATCAGCAACGCGATTATTCTCCGTTCTTTGTTGCTCTTCGGGGGAATGCCCTCAATTGGTGGCACTTTATTGAACAAACATGCGTGATAACCACTAACCATGATGAGAACTCGCTGACTCAACAGTTGATCCCCTACATTGAACCAACTGACTCGGTCCTGGTTATTAGGGTGACACCGCACAGCTTTCAGGGTTGGCTTCCGAAGGTGGCTTGGGAAGCGCTGAATGGGATGTCCAAAGTTACTCAGCCCGCAGCCGCTCTGCCTGCATTAACACCGCCTCCGCGCCCATAGCCTCATCATTCGCAAAAATTAGATTTGTGAATTTACACCACTCTTGCAACGGCGTTTTTAGGAGCTGATTTGAAAAGGCCTGTGACCTGACGTGCGGTTACGCTAACCGCTGTTCTGAAATTTTCGGGTTTTGCGAATTTCGCGTTTGGAGCCGGTTTGCCGCATTGCGCGGAACGATTGGCCCTGGTGTTTCCTCCTTCGACGTTCGTCTCCCAGACGTGAACGGAGCCGCGCGACGGCCAGTTTTAAGCCGGTCTGGAGCATACTCCAACTCTTTCCCTGCGAAGCACGCGTGGCACATCCCCTCGCCATTTATCTGTTCGTTGGCCAGCACGCACGCGCCGCGACGCCGGAAGTGTGCCGCGCAGAATTTTGCCGGGATTCTCATTCTGCATCCGGGGACAAATAAGCGAGCTGGGGACGGCCGATAACCGAAAGCTCGTCCGTGACCCTTTGCTCAAAATGTTCTTGAGTCTCGCCTTCCATGCGAATCAATTTTTTGTCGCTTCCTTCGATCGTCGCACTTTGCGAATTGAATTCCACCGGGCCCAGCAGCTCGCCCAGGTCGTTTCGCGGTTGCGGATTCACGAAAATGACTACGAGATTCGGTGGCTTCGTCGGTTGCTCGACGAGCCGTCTCGCCGCTGCCCGTGATTCAGGGGAGCCGATTTCCGAGGTCAAAATACTTTCGATTAACGAATCGTCCTTCCCAACGTTTTCAGCCATTTGCACCTCGCTCTATTCGCCACGTCCTTCCGGGTAGAACCACGCTGGCAATTCGCCACTCGTCGCGTACTGCAACATCTCGGCCCGACTCATTCGCGAGAACATCTCCTGTGCGCGGGTCGCATTCAGATTTTCGGTTTTGTCCACCCACTCGCCGTTCGCGTTTATTTTGGACATCGCTTGAATTGCCGCGACGAAGGCATTCGCCGTGACCCGTACGCGATGTCCCCTTTCGATAAATCGGCTGAGAACTGCCTTCAAATTGCGATCGCGCTTTCCGAACAAGCCGACAGCGTTGCAATGTCGATACAGCGCGGATTGGCTCAGCCGTTTTTCGCGGGCGATCGTGGAAATGGGCGTCCACTCCGTGAATTCCATTTCAATTTCGCCGCGCCTGGGATCTTGGCAAATTGTGCAAATGCGCGAGTGGCGATCGCCATCGATGGTTTTTTGCTTCTTCGTCATCAGCGCACGCCGGAGAGTTCAATGCCCGCGTACACGGACTCCGTTTGGCGCGGGCGGAGATTTCGTTCGCGGAAAAGCAAATTTGTGAAATCGTTTTTCGCGTTGAGGAGTTCTCTCGTGAGCTCACCACGCCGCACGTTTGCAGCGCGGACTTCGGCGCGTGCTAACTCAAGCGCCTCGTCTAGCTTTTTGCAGGCGTTCTCCCATTCTGAAAGTTCGACGGGCGTCGGATATGGCGCGGGCCTGGCCTCGCGCTTGAGGTTCAGCTTACTTTCCGCGTGATCCAACTGCCGGCGCAATTCTGCCAAAATGACGTTCTGCTTTTCTGCGTCAGCGTTCAATCTGTCGAAGGCATCTTTCGCGGCCCTGCAAAGTGGGACCAGCTTTTCCCACTCAATTTTTTTCCGGCGTTGCTCTTCGCGGGCCGTGGCCCGGGAGAAAATCACGTTCACGACTTCGTTTAAATCGGCAGCGAGCGCGTCGTTCTCTTGGTTTGGCGACGATCTTAGATTCTCAATCTCCTTAAGGATAACGCCAGCAATCCTGTCCGATCTTTCGCTCAAGCCGCCCTCCTCTCGGGTCTAGTGCTCAGCGCAAAAACGATTTGCTCTCGGTGACACGCGGCGCACTCCCAGATGTGCCTCCCCGATGGCCCCAGCTTTAACAACTCGGCGCGAATCCGTTGTATTTGAGCGGCGCTGAGCGATGCAACCTCGCCGCACGTATCACATTTTAAATTCACCGCGCACCCCAGAAATCTTGATTGCGCTTGTTCGCCGCGCGTAACAAGTCACGCTCCATGACATTCGCGACGGCCGGCGCGATCGGTCCTTGTTGCCAGAGTTTGCGGTTGCCTTCGAGAATGTCCGCGATGGAATACTCTTTCGGAATGATCTCCGTTGCGTTGCCGCGAAACTCTCGCGTCCCGCCGTCTGAGCGCGATAGCATTTCGGAAGTTTTGAATTCGACGCGGGGATCGGGCGGGCGATACGGAGTCAAGAACTTGACGAAAGCCGGGCGATCGTCCAACAACTCTTCGCTGGACTTTATTCCCGCTGCATGGCTCGGCGCCCTCAGTTCGGGCTGGCTGAAAATCTTGACGCCGGCGGGTGCTTCGTCGTGGAGCCTGATTGCGCGGTTGCCAAAAAAACGTAATCGCATTTGCCCTCTCTTTTTCCCGCTAGGAGAGAGGCGTAAGGGTTGCCCCTCTCCGGGCGGGTCGGCGATGAAGTTTCGGCGAGGAGAGTCGCCGTCACCCATCGCTCTCATCGTGCGGGCACGAAGTCGAAGCGGTCAAATTTAATATCGCGGGATGAAGCGTTAGGGTAAACTATGTAGTAAATGTAGCAATTGTAGCTATTGTTGCAATTCGAGGAGAAGCGATGCGCGTTGCAAAATCCGTTGCAAGTTAATCTACAGAGTGTGACCGAATGACGCCAAATAGATTAAAATAAGACCGTCGCATTAAAGGATAGAAGGAGCCGAAGGTGCGATTTCGTAATCGACAGGTCTCCGGTTCAAGTCCGGACTTCGGCTCCATCTCTTTTCCGATCCACGCCTGCAATGCTCAAACTAAAGCGCACTTACGATCCCGCAGACTCGCAAGACGGATATCGCGTGCTTGTGGACAGGCTTTGGCCCCGCGGCATATCCAAGGAAAAAGCCAAGGTTGATCTGTGGATGAAGGAAATCGCGCCCTCCGATGCGCTTCGGAAATGGTTTGGGCACGATCCTGAACGTTGGATGGAATTTCAGGCTCGCTATGGCAAAGAATTGCAGAAGAAAGGCGAGTTTATAAAGGAGATCAGGCAACTCGAGAAGAAATACCGCACGGTTACCCTCCTTTATTCCGCTAAGGAAGAGCTGCACAACCAAGCGGTCGCACTTCTCGCATTCCTCAATAAGCGTGGTTAACCACCTATTTTTCCGAAGAAATAAAACGCGTCAGGCGTGCGCGGAACTGACGGCGAGTTCCTTCCGGACTAATGGCGCAACGCGCGTCCCCAGAATTTCGATGGCTCGCAGCATCTTCGGATGAGGCAGTGTCGAGACGCCCATTTGAAACGTGATGCGCGAAAGGCCGCCCAGAACTTCATTCACGTACAGTATTTTTTTAGCGACCGTCTCCGCGTCGCCGATCAACAGCGCGCCAGTTGGGCCGCGCACAGCGTCAAACTGTTTGCGCGTTGTTGGCGGCCAGCCGCGCTCTTTGCCTATCTCGGTGAACGTGTGCGCATATCCCGGAAAGAAATCTTCCGCTGCCTCATCCGTAGTTTCTCCCAGAAAACCGATGGAGTGGAGGCCCACGGAAAGTTTATCGGCGGAATGACCGGCCCTACGTCCCGCTTCACGGTAAAGATCGATCAGCGGGCGGAAACGTTTCGGTTCGCCGCCAATAATAGCGACCATGAGGGGAAGGCCGAGAATACCAGCACGAGCGAATGATTCGGGCGTGCCGCCGACGCCCACCCAAATCGGCAGAGGATTTTGCAGCGGCCGAGGGTAGATCGCCTGACCTGTGAGCGGGGCGCGATGCTTTCCGGACCAGTGCACATGCGTGTTGTCGCGAATGTTTAAAAGCAGGTCCAGTTTTTCCGCGAAAAGGGAATCGTAATCCTCAAGTTGAAGCCCAAACAGTGGATAGGATTCGATGAATGAGCCGCGGCCCGCGACAATTTCCGCGCGTCCATTCGAAATGAGGTCCAGCGTGGCGAATTCCTGGAATACGCGGACGGGATCGGCGGCGCTGAGAACAGTAACCGCGCTCGTAAGTCGTATGTTCTTTGTTTGTGCTGCGGCGGCAGACAAAATCACGGCGGGGGCGGAGTCCAGGAACTCAGCCCTGTGATGTTCGCCGATGCCAAAAACGTCGAGGCCCACCTGGTCGGCGAGCTTGATTTCTTCCAACAAGTGCTGCATGCGATCCACAGGGCTGAGGATGAGGCCTGTGACTGGATCAGAAATGGCGGCTGCGAAGCTATCGATGCCGATCTGCATTTTTGCGGCTCCTGTTGTATCGTCACGAATTAGATGATCGACTATCAAAATGGTCGCAAGTCGCTGTCGCAGGTTATGAAAGCGCTAGGAGCTTGTACTTTTGTTCGCTTGTGGAGTTGCGCAAAGGATCGAATGCAGGATTACAAGCGTCAGTCCACCGGAAATCACCGGCTGCTGCACGATGAGCCTCACCATAAGAGGCATGCTCAGCAGCACTTCTGGCGAAATAAACAGTCCGCCCAGCCCCACGAGAAGCGCGAGTCCCGCGACGATGAATTTGCGCTCGTCCCATTCGACATTTGAAAGCATCTGGACGCCATGCATGAAGACAATCCCGAAGAGAAGAGTCGCCGTCGCGGACATGACGGGCATCGGCACGACCACAAGCAGCATGTCAAACTTGATGAAGCCGCCCAACGCGATCAGCAGAATCCCTGCCGCGAGCGTCGCATAGCGCGAGCCCACTCGAGTGGCGCGCAACATGCCAATGTTATCCGGATACGCGATCGTGCTTAGCCCACCTACGATTGCGGCCAATACCGATCCAACGGCCATTCCAAAAACGCCCTGCGCCATACGTTCCGCGGGAAGTTTTTCATCACCCCAATCCGCAACCATTTGGTACATGGCCATCGATCCCATCCCCGGTGGTATCAGGACAAGTAAGAAAACTACGACGAGATCGGCGCGCACTCCGAATCCAAACGGAAACCATTGCGGCGCGACAAGCACCGGCGCGCTCGCGACCGCTGCGAATGAGATGTGGCGGAACATGGTATAAAACGCCGTTCCCGCAGCAAGGCCGGCAAGAATCGCTCCGCGTCGCAAGCGTCCTCCGCCCCACAGCGTCACGCCGATCGCGATGGCTATCGCCACGGTCCCCGCCAGGATATTGATTGCCGGAAATCCAGGGCTTGACGGCGATCCAATCCAGTTTGGTAATGCGACATTTGAGATCTGGATGATGACGAGCATCACCATCATTCCGGAAATGATGGGCGCACGCAGAAAGCGCGCGAACAGGCCAATGAAACTAAAATGGCGCACCGGCACTGTCAGAGCGCACCAGATCAGCGACGCGACGAAGAACGATCCGAAAGCCGCGCCTAGCCCACCGTTTTGCAGATGCCCCACTGAGATCAATGCGGCGAAGCTTCCTGCGTATGGTCCCTGAATGATGGGAAGGCGAAGAAGGAATACGGATTGGAATACGGTAATGACGCCGCACACCGCGAACGTCATGCCATAGAGATAAGCAATTTTTTCCGGCGGCAGATTGAAGGAATGCCCAAGTATTCCGGGAAAGACGAACATCCCGGTCATTCCGAAAACGTTCTGCAGACCAAGAATCAGAAGCTGGACGGGCGGAAGGGAATCGTTGATGCCAACGTCGAAAATATTGCGACCGGCTACTTCTTTAATCGACGCGTTGACGGCCATGAAATCCTTTGTGCGAACTTTCCAATTGGAGTTCTAAAACGAATTCAGAAAAAATCCTCCACTTTCTGTCATTCCGAGCGAAGCGAGGAATCACTCGGTGGTTTATGTCTGAGAAAAGAAAGAGAGATTCCTCGCTTCGCTCGGAATGACAGATGGGAGATGTGTTGTCATTATGTTTTTTCTCGGCCTTCTACGTTCCGTACGGGAGTCTCGGGAGTCAGTCCTGCGCGTCGGCGTGTCACGGTGTTTGCTCCATTCTCAGTCCACTTGCCTGCCACGGCGTTGCGCGCGAAAAGATCCCACGTGTCGTTCCAGTCGCCCAGCGAATAGCCGTGCCATGGAGGGCGAACGGAAAAGGGGGGAAGGCCCAACTCCTTCCAGATTTCCTGCGCGCGTTCCATGTGTGCGCGCGCGGGCAACGCGAGAGGCGGCATTGCGCCTTTTAATGTCGCGTCAATCAGCATCGTCGAGTCCAACGCTTGCGAACCGGATTTCGGTGCATGGCCGCGCGATCGGTAGGGTTCGATGTGCACGTCCTCGGAAAGATTCGCCCGGTATGCAAGCGACCACAGCACCGCATCCGTGTTTGACGGATCGATGTCTTCGCTAACGGCAATTACAATTTTTCCGCAATCGGCCTGCTTGGCCGAAGCACCCTGCAAACCGCGCCAGACTTCCGTGCGCGGCGCGTCATTCGCAAATTGCAGAAAAATAATCGGACGCACGTTACTCAATGGCTCATGCATGACCACGCGGCGAATCCCTTTGATCGACAATTGATCGCGCAAATGGGCCAGGAATGCCGGCTCGTAGGCAACTTTCTTGATCACGCTCGATTCGCTGGGTGTGACCTGACTGAGAATCGATGCGAAGACCGGCGAGCGCCGGTGCGTGATTGCCGTGACTTGCATGATGATGTTGTAGTCCTCGAGAGCCACATAACCATTGCTCTCGCCGAATGGCCCTTCGGGCTCCAGCAAATCCGTGTCAATCAAGCCTTCGATGACGATCTCGGAGTCCGCAGGAATTTCCAGATCCAGTGTGACGCACTTTGCTGTGCGAATCGGCGCGCCCACGGCTCCTCCCGCAATTGTCATTTCGTCAACGCTCGCGGAAAATTTTTGCGGCCCGGTGTAAATCACCACAGGCGCGCAACCGATAACGATCGCGCAGGGCATCGGCTCTTTCCGTTTCTTGTACTTCAACCAGTGCAGGTATCCGCCCGCGCCGCCGATTCGCGAAGACATACGCACGCCGAGCCGGTCCGTCGCCTTTAATGCGCCGCGATACGTGCCCATGTTGCGAATGCCGGTTTCGGGATCGCGCGTGATGCAAAGAGTTGCGGTCAGGTAAGGCGCCGCGTCAAATCCCGGAGTGGAAATTGGCACAGGCAGGGCAGCCAAACCTCCATCGGTTTTTCGCAGGTCATCGCCTCGCAGGATCACTTCCTGGCACGGCGCGGAATTTACAAGCGTGGGAGCGATAGGATTGGCGATTGCATGGTCCCAGGCAGCGCCGATTTCTTCCACCGGGCAACCCATGCCAGCTGCATAAATTTTTGGCGATGCCGCCAGCGCTCCAACCACCACAGGAATTTCATAGCGTCGCCCGTGCGAGTCGACAACATTCGTGAAAAGAAATGCACGCCGATCTTCTTCCGGAATTCCCCCAAGGAACTGACAGCGCACGAGTGGATGCAATTCCGTGTCCTTGTTGATTGGCCGATCGACACGAATGAGCAGGCCGAGTTTTTCGAGTTGCGCCAGATGCGTTTGGAAATCCAGACTGGGCCGCAAGTTGGATCGTTGTTCGTTCCCGCTCATTGCAAGGCTCCTGTCAAAAATAGCGCGAAGGCACGGTGTTGTAGCTCGCCTCTGACCCTTCGCAGTCTCTCAGGGCAAGAGAGGCGAGCTACAAAATCCGTTCATCGCTCTGCATCACTTCCACCAGTACACAAGAATCACGGAAAAAATTGCAGTGACCACAAGTTGCAACAGCACCCACGGCAGGCAAATCCGAAAAATTTCGCCGTCGCGCCCCTTCACATTTGCCAGCGAAGCGCTAAAAGCAATCTGCGTGGGCTTCAGCGCGTTCGGTGGTCCCATGGTCACGACCAAAATAATTCCAACTAGCACCATCAGCGGGATGCCCAACGTGGGCGCGATGGAAACCTGCATCCGCGAAAAAAGAAAATCTCCCGGCAGTCCCTGGCCAAATGCCATTCCTCCTAAAAACGCCACCAGCGGGTAGCAGGACGAATACACAAATTTTCCGCCGCTGGCCAGAATTTTTCCAAGCTGCGCGATCTGCCCGGAGTCGACCATCAAATACACCGCCGCGCTTCCCACAGCAAGGGTCGAAATACTACGGACGCTTCGTTTGCTCGCCACCACAAAATCTTTCACGGCATTCGCATCTTTGGATCGGAAAGGGTAGCAGGCAAGCGCAGTCGCAAAAATATAAAAGCCTGCCGTCGTAAAAATATTGATCGAGATGCGATTGTATCCCCACGCGGAAAGTCCAAATTGGAAGTGATCGAGCCACTCCGAAACGCTGTGCGCCCTTGTAAGCATGACAATTACTACGCCGAGAAGAAGCGGCGAATACGCTTTGAACAAACCTATTCCCGTGTAGGATGGCGGCACTTGTGAGTTGTTTTGCGATTGTCCCCCTTCACTGCGCTTCGCCAGCCGCCCGTAAACGTACAAACCTGCAAGGGATATGACGGCGCCGCCAATCATCATCAAAATATAGTAAGTCGGCCAGATTTGCGTAAACAGAACAATGGCAACAATATTGGCGAGGCCGGTGATCCAGAAAAGAGATTGCGTCTTCCACGCAAAAAAGCGGAAACCTAAAATCTTCAGGAAACCAAGCAGGGAAAGCAGCACGAGGGGAATGGTAAGCAATCCGCCCACGCGCACGATGTCCACGACCGGAACGTGGCTGGCAGCGTTGGAAATATTCGGCGCAATAAAAAGACTATTGAAGGGAATCGTCCAGGAAAAATAGACGAGGTAACTTGTGGTTGCCTGCACGCCGTCAAAACCGATGTCGACGAGGCCGGGAATCGTTACGGGATAGGTAGCGAATCCGTTGAACGCGCCGATGAAACCGGCGACGAGCGTTACGAGCGCGACCGAACGGCCCTCCACGTCGCGGCTCGGCAGCATCGAGCGGATCGATTCCAGCAGAATTTCCAGCAATCCCGTGCTGCGATAGGCTTGCCCGAAAAGCTGTCCTGTGTAGAGGACGAGGAATCCGGTCCACATGGAAAGATTTCCCCACACGGAAGCTTCCAGGCTCTTCACAAATGGCATTCGATAAAATACGAGCACGAGAAATAATTCGACGACCCACGCCGAAAGACTGGCCCTGAATGCATCCATTTTGAAAATCAGAAATGCGGAGAAGAGCACGACGAAAGGCAGTAGTGTGCCGGCAATCCCCAGGGCGGTCCTCAAAGAATTCCTCCGCAGGAATACGGAAAAACAAAAAGTTCTCGATTCGCGCGTGCGCACAGTTACTATGCTCTCTCTGCGTTTGTCAACGTGCCACTTGAAAGGCAGGATTTAACACAGAGGTCGCAGAGAACCCCAGGAGAAACCCGGAGAAGTTATCGCGGCACTTTACTCCAGAGCCTTTCGGAAAATTCTTTGCAAAAAAATCTGAATCAGGTGCCGCTTATATTCGCTGCTGCCTTCGTGGTCATCGACCAGATCGGCCGCGTTGGCGATTGCATCGGCAGCTTCGGGCAGGTGTTTTTCGACGTCTTTGCGAGAACCTGTCAGTAATTTTTCGGCTTCGAGGCTGCGCGCGGGAAATGGGCAGACGCAACCCACTGCAACTCGCGCAGAAGAAATCATGCTTCCACCATCCGGAGTATCTAGCCACAAACCCATCCCGAGCGTGGGGCGCTCGTGCACTTGAAATTTCATGTATGCCGCGCGATGAGTTGGTTTCGCGGCAGATACCGCAACCTTCGTCAGAATTTCGCCAGGCTCGAGATTGCTGGCGTATGCGCCGCCGATGAGGTCACTCACTGGTATTTTGCGCGAACCCGCCGCGCTCTCCACACGGACCGAGCCATCTAAAACCAGCAGCAATGTCGCGGGATCCGAATGCGGCTCCGCAAAACAGAGGTTGCCGCCCAGTGTTCCCGTCGCGCGCACGCGAACATTTGCCACATGCGATTCCATTTCGGCGAGCGCAGGTTGATGTTGCAGCACGAGGGCGGAACGCTCAATGCTGCGATGCGTTGAAGTCGCTCCAATTTCCAGCAAGTCATTGCGAATTTCGATTGCGTTCAGCTCGGGGACCACTTTGAGGTCGATCAGGTGGCGATAGTTCAGGGCCGAATGCTTCATTGCCAGAAGAAGTTCCGTGCCGCCCGCGTAGATGCCCGCTTCATCGCCGTAATGCGTAAGCATCTGCGATGCTTCCATTACGGTGGAAGGCTGATGAATTTCGAAGCGGCTAAGAGTTGTCATAACTTTCGACTAAAAAATAAATGTGTAGCTCGCAATTGTATCTCGCCTCTGACCTTTCGTGGTCTCTCAGGGCAAGAGAGGCGAGCTACAACGCCTTCTGGTTCTTTTTCTCTTGCAAAGCTTTCCAAACGCGCTCGGGGGTCAACGGCAATCTTCTCATCCGCACTCCTGTCGCCCGGTACAACGCATTGGCGATGCATGGCGAAATCGGATTCACGGCGCCTTCGCCGCCACCTTTCGCGCCGTATGGGCCGACACCGTCGCGGTTCTGCACCAATTTCATATCCACGTTCTTAGCTAAATCGGAAAACCGCGGCACCCGGTATTCGAGCATCGAACCGTTCAGCAATTGCTGCCCGTCGTAAATCAACTCTTCGAACAGTCCAGCGCCAAGGCCCATAGTGGCCGCGCCGAGGTCCTGTCCTTCGGTCATGGCCGGATTGATCGCCAGGCCTACATCGCCGATTGTGACGAGAGAATCCAGCACAATGGCTCCCGTCTCTTCGTCCAGCGAAATCTCCGCGCCCACAACTCCGATTTCCCAGAACACGGGGACCAGCGTCAGGTCGCCGGCCTTGCGCAGATATGCACGGCCAACGATGCTGCAACCTTCCATCTTGAAATATTTTTCGAGAATCTGCGCCCAGGTTAGAAAAGTATCGCCGAAGCGCAAACCGCAGCGCTCTTCCACAAGCCTTTCCGCTGGGGCAGCGAACACTTCCTCGGCCATCACTTTTATTTGTGCGATGGCTTCACGACACGCTTCCA
>DATHNC010000125.1:0-5590 GCA_035486415.1 Saccharimonadales bacterium (SeqCode) | reverse complement strand
GGATGATTTTGAAAATGGTTCCGCCATCCTGCGCGGCGAGGCGGCTCATCACTTGGGCCGAGTGTTGCGTGCCGAGCCGGGGCAGTTGTACGAGTTGAGCGACGGCCACTGTTTGTGGCTCGCGCGGACGGAAAGCGTGGGACGGGACGAAGTGCAATTCACTCTCGTCGAACAACTTCCGTCGGCGGCTCCGCCCGTTCGAATTGAATTGCTACTGGCCATCGTTAAATTTGACCGGTTCGAATGGGCGCTCGAAAAAGCGACGGAGCTAGGCACTGACGAAATATCGCCACTTGGCGCGGATCGAACCGAGAGGGGGTTAATCGCCGCTGCGGCGAAGCGCGCAGTGCGGTGGAAAAGAATACTCGCCGAATCCGCACAACAAGCGAGGCGGTTGCGAATCCCCGGATTGGCGGACGCCGCAAAACCTCGTGATGCATTTCGGAATTCGGTTGCGCCATTGAAATTAATGTTTTCCGAACGTACCGGCGCGCGGCCGCTGCGTGATGTCCTTGATCCGGTCGCCTTGGCGTATCGGGAAAAGGAAGCTGCGCGAGTGGCAATCGCGATTGGCCCGGAAGGTGGCTGGACGGACGCGGAATTTGCCGCATCCAATGACTGTGGCTACGCGGAAGTTGCACTTGGAGCAAATATTCTGCGGACGGAGACTGCGGTTTGCGCAGCACTCGCGGCCGTGCAGTACGCCTTCGGCGCGTTCAGAAAAGTGTAATAGAAGATATTCGGAGCGCGTTTTAGTAGCACAGGCTTCAGCCTGTGGGTTTTAGTCCAAGGAAGGTCTAAATTCCACAGGCTGAAGCCTGTGCTACTAAAAGCCAGCACGATTGCATTGAAGATTTGAGGTTTTGCGCATTTTGTAGCCCGCGTCTTCAGACGCGGGGGTTTAGATCTACGTACATCTAAACCCTCGCCTCTGACCCTTCGTTTTCACTCAGGACAAGAGAGGCGAGCTACAGTAGAGCGACCTACAGCGGAGAGGATAAAGGGGCCAGCGTGATTGAAAAGGAAAAAGAAGTCAGAGCGGGCTGGGACGCAAATCTGTATAACGCGAAGCACGACTTTGTCTGGAAATTCGGCTCGGACGTGGTTTCACTTCTCGCGCCACGCGCCGGCGAACGCATTTTAGATCTGGGCTGCGGCACGGGCCACTTGACAGTGCAGATCGCAGAGTCGGGAGCAACTGTGATGGGCGTGGACCGCTCCGCCGAGATGGTGGCTGCCGCGCAGGCGGCCTATCCAAATTTAAAATTTGAAGTGGTTGATGCACGGAAGCTTGCGTACAACGAAATGTTCGACGCTGTTTTCTCCAACGCGACGCTGCACTGGATTCACGAACCTGAAGCTGTACTGCAGGGGATTTTCAAAGCGCTGCGCCCGGGCGGAAGGTTTGTGGCCGAGTTGGGCGGCAAGAAAAATATCCGCGCGATGCAGGACGCGTTTGACGCCGCTCTCGTGGAACTTGGCGCGGCAAAACATGCAGAAGTGCAGCCGTGGTATTACCCGAGCGTGAGCGAGTATTCATCACTGGCAGAAAAGAACGGCTTCGAAGTGAGATTTATTACACTATTTGACCGCCCGACAGGTTTGGCGGAGGGCGCAAAGGGCTTGCGCAATTGGATCGTCATGTTCGGCGGGGACTACCTCGCCAAAGCGGGTGAACTGAACCGCGAGGAATTTATTCGCAGAGTGGAAGACAAGCTTCGCCCGCAATTATTTCGCGACGGCCAGTGGTGGGCGGATTACCGCAGGCTGAGACTCGTGGCATTCAAATAAATATAAAATTGGCGCCATGAGAAATGCCCGGAAATATGGAATGAAATGTGCGGCTTGGCGCAGACTAGCTGTATAATTCGTGGGGTTGGCCGAAGCTGTTGCATGGGTTTCCGCACCCAGGAGTTTTTCAGCGTTTCTTCGAGTGGCGCGCAGCGTGGCAGCATGATATAAATTTAATTGTTTACACGTAAGGAACATGGAGCCGAACGCCGAAATCAGTACGCCTGTCGCGCCCGGAGCGGCGCAACCCTTGCGGCGAGAGCTTCGAAGTTGGGGTCGCGACCTCGTCATTGCACTCAGCCTCGCTGTCGTTATCATCATTTTTTTCTACCAACCGGTAAAAGTGGAAGGCACGAGCATGACTCCCCTGATCTCGGATCAGGAGCGAATTTTTATCAATAAATTTGTTTACAGATTTGAACCAATTGAGCGCGGCGATGTCGTCGTTTTCTGGTATCCTCTTGACCGCTCGAAGTCATTCATCAAGCGCGTGGTCGGTTTGCCCGAGGATATGGTTGAAATTCGCGGCGGGCAGGTTTTTCTGAATGGCAGACTTTTGCCGGAACCTTATATTCCGCCGGAGTCGGACGATTACGGCACGTACGCGCCGACGCAGGTTCCCAAGGGCGAGTATTTTGTGATGGGGGATCACCGCACGAGCTCGAATGATTCACGGATCTTCGGGCCGGTGCCGCGAAGATTTATCTACGGCAAGGCAGTGTTTGCCTATTGGCCCGTGGATCACTTCGGTTCGATCCCTGTGTTTGCGGAATCCGTGAAATAAAACGCGTGTCGGAGCAGGCTTTTTTGGATTTTTAAACAAAGAGCCCGCCGGAAAGAGGATCCACTGTCGGAAACAGCAGCACGTAAGGGAATTCTTGCGCTCGAAGACGGGCGTATCTTTTATGGGCGCGCCGCTGGGGCAGTTACGCGGCGCGGCGGAGAAGTCGTTTTTAATACCAGCCTCACCGGCTATCAGGAAGTTTTCACTGACCCGAGTTATGCGGGCCAGATTGTCTGCCTGACGTACCCACACATTGGAAATGTAGGTGCGAATTCCGAGGATGAGGAATCCTCCCGCCCGCACATAGAGTCGCTGATCGTGCGTGAATTTTCCGCCGTGGCCTCCAACTGGCGCTCCTCCGAAACCGCGGAAAATTATCTGGTGCGGAACAATATTCCAGTTTTGTGGGATGTGGATACGCGCGCGCTTGTGCTGCATATTCGCAAACTGGGCGCGCTGCGCGGCGTTGTGTCAACAGATGGCACGCCTGCTGAAAAACTTTTGCTGGAAGCGCGCGCGCTGCCTTCGATGGCGGGCCTTGAACTCGCGAGCCGCGTCAGCTGCGACAAGCAATACGCTTGGGAAAAAGGGTCCATCGAACTGACGGTTCCACCGTGGCAGGAAGCGGCGGCAGGTTCGGAAGGCGAAGGAAAATCGACGAAATTCCGCGTCATCGCCTACGATTATGGAATCAAGCAGAATATTCTGCGTCTGCTCATCGATCACCAATGCGACGTCATGGTCGTGCCGGCGAAAACTTCCGCCGAAGATGTTCTCGCTCTGAAGCCCGATGGCGTTTTTCTGTCGAATGGTCCGGGCGACCCCGAGCCCGCCACGTACGCCATTCAATCCATTCGCGATTTGCTTGGCAGGGTGCCGGTGTTTGGCATTTGCCTCGGCCACCAACTCTGCGGTCTCGCGCTCGGCGGCAAAACATTTAAGCTTCGCTTCGGACACCACGGATCGAATCATCCGGTAAAAAATCTTCTGACCGGGCAAGTGGAAATCACGGCGCAGAATCACGGTTTCTGCGTCGATCCCGATTCACTGCCTTCGAGCGACGTGGAAATTACGCACCTGAATTTGAATGACAACACGAATGAAGGATTGCGGCACCGCACGCTACCCTTGTATTCGGTGCAGTATCATCCCGAGGCTTCGCCCGGGCCGCACGATTCCCATTACCTGTTCAAGCAATTCACGGACACAATGAAAAACTGGCAATCATCAGGCGCATCACGGCGCGGACAGGCGAAGGCCTAATCGCACATGCCGAAACGCACAGACATTAAAAAAATCCTGATCATCGGCTCCGGCCCCATCGTTATCGGGCAGGCGTGCGAGTTCGACTATTCGGGCACGCAAGCGTGCAAGGCTTTGCGCAGCGAAGGTTATGAAGTGGTCCTCGTCAATTCCAATCCCGCGACCATCATGACCGATCCCGAAATCGCCGACCGCACGTACGTCGAGCCGCTGACCAAGGAATATCTCGAAAAAATTATTTCCGTAGAAAGACCGCAGGCTTTACTCCCCACTGTAGGCGGACAGACTGCGCTGAACCTGGCCGTGGAACTGGCGGAAGGTGGCGTACTCGCAAAGTACGACGTGGAATTGATTGGCGCGTCTTTGCGTGCGATTAAAGTGGCCGAAGACCGACTCTTGTTCAAGGACGCGATCCGCAAAGTGGGCCTCGACGTTCCGGCTTCCGCGCTCATCAACAATGTGCAGGACGGGTTAAAGCTTGCCGATCAGCTCGGCTATCCCGTGGTCATTCGCCCGTCTTTTACGATGGGCGGCACGGGCGGATCGATCGCCTACAATCGCGAGGAATTTTCAGAAGCCATGGCGCACGCGCTCGATGCGAGCCCAGTGCATGAGGCGCTCGTCGAAGAGTCCGTGCTCGGTTGGAAGGAATACGAACTGGAAGTAATGCGCGATCATCGCGACAATTTCGTGGTCATCTGCTCAATTGAGAATTTCGATCCCATGGGCGTGCACACGGGTGATTCCATCACCGTGGCCCCGGCGCAGACGCTGACGGACAAGGAATATCAGCGAATGAGGGATGCGGCGGCAGTGATTATTCGTGAAGTCGGCGTCGAAACCGGCGGATCGAATATTCAGTTCGCGCTCGACCCGGCAACGGGCCGCATGATCGTGATTGAAATGAACCCGCGCGTTTCTCGCAGCTCCGCGTTGGCCTCAAAGGCCACCGGCTTTCCGATCGCAAAGATAGCCGCGCTGCTCGCCGTGGGATTGTCACTGGACGAAATTCCGAACGACATTACGAAGAAGACGCCGTCATGTTTCGAGCCCACCATCGATTACGTTGTGGCGAAAATTCCCAAATGGCAGTTTGAGAAATTTCCAGGAGCGGATTCGACGCTCGGCACGCAGATGAAATCCGTCGGTGAAGTGATGGCCATTGGCCGCACGTTCAAAGAAGCGCTGCAAAAGGGAATCCGCTCGCTCGAGCCGAGTTCGCCGTGGCGCGCTCCCGTTGACACGCCCATTTCACTTCTGCGCGAAAAAATTGCCACGCCGCGCCCCGACCGCATTCACTGGCTGTTTGTTGCGCTGGAGCGCGGAATCAGCGCCAAGGAAGCGATTGATCTGACGAAGATCGATCCGTGGTTCATCGAGCAAATGCTGGAAATCATTGCGATGAACAAGCGGCTGGCGAGCGTCACGGTGGAAACCGTGTCCGAAGAATTGCTGCGCGAAGGCAAGCGCATTGGCACGAGCGACGAACAACTCGCGCAAATGTGGAAGACTACGCCGGCGGCCGTGCGACATCGCCGCGCCAAGGCTCATATTTCTCCGGTTTTCAAGCGCGTCGATACGTGCGCCGCGGAATTCGAGTCCTTCACTCCCTACATGTATTCCACGTACGAGGAAGAGGACGAGTCGCAACCCACCGATCGCCCGAAGATTGCAATTCTGGGCAGCGGGCCGAACCGCATCGGGCAGGGAATTGAATTCGATTATTGCTGTTGCCACGCGTCTTTCGCTCTG
>DATHNC010000124.1:0-35343 GCA_035486415.1 Saccharimonadales bacterium (SeqCode) | reverse complement strand
GCCGCGCAGCACGCTAGTCCTCGGGCGGGCAATTTCTTCCACCGTGCGCAGCTTGTGCCAGATGGTTTTTGTTTACGGGCTTTCGTATGTGCTGCATGTTCAGCTGCGGTTTCAGATTTTTGCGCTGGCGGGGGTCGTGGTGGCAGTGATGCTGGGCTCGGCCATCTTTTCTACGTTCTCGCTCATTGTCGCGTGCCTCGTGAAATCGCGCGAGCGATTTATGGGCATCGGTCAGGTGCTTACGATGCCGCTTTTTTTTGCGAGCAATGCTATCTATCCGCTGACGCTCATGCCAGCGTGGCTGCGCGTTGTGGCCAGGGGGAACCCGCTATCGTATGAGGTGGATGCGTTGCGGACACTGATGATCGTGGGCAGCAGCACGTCTTTCGGCCTAGGGACCGACTTTCTGATGATGTTTGTGGCGTTCGCGGTGATGGTGGCCGTCGCGACTCGGCTCTATCCGACGATTGTTACGTGAGGGATTGAGCGGCGGCGGCGAAAGGCAAAGTCAAAGACAAAGGCTTTAAAACAGAGAACACAGAGAAAAGAGGAGAAAACAGGAGAAAGGATTCCGAGAAGAGAAATTTGCAATTGAATCTCTCTACCCGAAATGAATGCCGGGCGCCCTCTCTCCGCATTTCTCCTCTTTGCTCTGTGTCCCCTGTGTTAAATCTTTTTCTGTAAGCGTATTCGCCACTCTACCAAAGTAGCTTCAGACTGAATTGCACCTGCCGTGACGTTGTCGACGTTTGCGTGAAAGTTCCGGCAACGGGAGATGGAGGCGCGGGAGTCGGAGGCGTGCCAACGGTTGCGGAAGTGAACGTGATCAGGTTCGGCGTGTTCAGATTCGTGCGGTTCAGCAGATTGAAAATCTCCGCGCGAAACTGCAGATTCATCCGTTCAAAGAGATGCGTATCTTTCAGCACGGAAAAATCCCATTCGCCAAGCCCGGGACCAGTCAGCACATTTCTGCCGACATTGCCAAATGTTCCAGATGGCGGGACGATGAACGCTGCCGGATTAAACCATTGCGTCGTGCCACCCAGGATCACGGGGCCAGTGAACGACGGATTCCAGGAAGGCCGCACGGGATTCTTGGAATCGCCGTCATTTGACGGGTTAAAGCTTAGCTGCGGTGTGAACGGGAAACCGGATTGGATGGTGACGATGCTGTTGAGAATCCATCCGCCAACAACGTTATTCTCCCATCCGCTTACGCTGTTCAACATTTGCCTGCCGTGGCCGAAAGGCAATTCGTAGCTAACATTCATGACGCCGGCGTTTCTCACATCATAGGTCGCCGGTCCCCAATCGCCGCGAACGTTCAACGGATTTTGCACCAGAGCGGGGGCATTGGCCGCGGCGGTGGCATTCAGGGAATCTCCATCGTCAAGCGCGTTGGACCAAGTGTACGCGCCACGGAACGTGAGGCCATGGCTGAATCGATGGCGCACATCCACGGTCATGGCGTTGTACATGCTGTCACCTTCCGAAAACCAGCTATATGTGTTTGCCAGCGAACCATTTTGCCTGGTCGTGCTGGTGTTAAAGATCGTTCCGGCGGGCAAGCTTCCGGGGCAAGGCGAAGCAGGGCAAACCACCTGAGTGGGGATGTTCGCATCCACGCTGATAAGTTCATGCGAGCCGTGTGCGCCGATGTATCCCACGCTGATCGAAGTGTTCGAAGTAATTTCCTGCTCGATTTTCAGGCTGTAAGAATAGACCGTGGGAGTTTTCATGTTGGGATCCACTCCGCCCGGTGCAATTTTGGTGCCGGCAGGTGATGCTGTCCCAGCAGACACCGGAACGATGTTGGGAGAGAGCGGGAATTTGTTGAGCGTCAAATTGGGGATGGTATAGGTCGCGTTAAATGGAGCGTTCTGATCTGTGCGGTACCCTAGGGCATCCTGTAAATCATTGTAAATTCCAGCACCGGCGCGAATCACCGTTTTGCTTCCGATTGGGCTCCAGGCCAGGCCAATTCTCGGCTGCGGCAAGAACCATGCGTTATTTTGAGTGAAAACGCTGCTGCCAATTACCGGCTGTGTGTTGATCACGCCATTTGTAAAGGTGTAGTTAGAGGCTCTGCCATACGCCTCGTTCCATCCTGTAGAGAACTCCTGGCGATAGCCTAGTGACAGAGTAAAAGATGGGCTTACTCGAATGACGTCTTCCGCGAAAATAGCTCCGAATAGAGAGCGCCAGCTAAGTGGAGTGGACGCGGGATCGATCAGAAAACTCCCAGTGCCGAAAGTTCCGCTCAAGAAGTTTGTCAGATTAGGAAATGTGGCCTGCCCGTACTGACTGAGCGCAATATTCTCGTTAGACTGAAAGCGCTGAAACCATGCGCCGAATTTAAATTGATGGCGCCCCTTGGTCCATGCGATCTGGTCTTCATAGGTGAATAAATTTCTGTGCAGGTTCAGGTTGCTTCCGTTGTTGCTGCCGGCAAGGGCGACTTGCGCCGCCGGATTGGACGCGGCGCTTCCTCCCACCACCACCGCACCAATGAATGGGATTCCGTTCAAGAAGGGGGCAACGGTCGCCGCAGGAGTTCCCGGCGTTGGCTCGCCTGTGAAAAAGTAACCTGCGCGAGAGAAACCAAATCGCGCGGTGTTCAAAAAGGAGGGCGAGACAACGTGCGTTTCCTCAAGGCTCACAACCTGCTCACGCAAGGACGTAAAATCTGACATGAAGGGATTGATCGCCGTAGCGTCCTGGTCGACACTGTCGTCAATTGTGTAGACTGCGTCGAACGAGTCTTTGTCTGAAAAATTGTGATCCACTCGCGCCGTGCCAAAATCTTCTCGAATCGACCGTAGAGGATTGCTGTTATCAATGGCAATGCCACTACCCTGATCTGGTCCATTCGCTACCGGCCACAAGTTCAGCAGGGAAGTCACTTCCGCCGCGCACGCTACCTGGTTAGGCACAGTACAAGCAGAACCCAAAGGCACAAACGCTCCGCTGCGCGCGGCGGCGTCAGGGACAAAGGCCACGCTGGTCTGGTGCAAACTTTCCCTCAATCCTTCGTAGTTAGCGAAAACGAAGGTCTTGTCTTTTTGAATGGGGCCGCCGATGGCTCCACCAAACTGATTCCGTCGGAACGGAGGAGCGGAACCCAGGTCAAAAAAATTCGGAGCGTCGAAAACATTGTTGCGCAAGTATTCAAAGAGCGATCCGTGCCACTGATTCGTGCCGGAAGTTGTGACGATGGTGACCTGCCCGCCTGGATGTTTGCCGTATTCGGCGCCGAAGGAATTACTCAACAAGTTGAATTCACGAACCGCGTCCACGCCCAGCATCTGGCCGCTCGTCCCTCCGGGTGTCATGTTGTTTTCGGCAGCGCCCGTGAATTCAATTCCGTTCAACAAAAATAAGTTCTGCTGCGGCCTGTTCCCAGCCACGGAGAACATATTGGCGTTTGTCGAGTTGGAAACGCCGATGCCGCCTGTTTTTTCGGAAGTGAAAGTGATCACGGCAGGATTCAGCGTCATCAGTTCGTCATAGCTTCGGCCATTTAGTGGAAGATCCTTTATTTGTTGTTCGCCCACGAGGCCGGATATATCCGTCGGCGTCACGCTGACTACCGGGGCGTCTGCACTCACTTTGACTTGCTCGGTGACCTGTCCGACCTGCAACGCCACATCCACGGTGGCCTGCTGCCCGACGACCAGGTGAATCCCGCTGCGCACCTGTTCCTGAAAACCCTGCTTTGTGACATGCACCTCATATTCGCCCACGGTGAGCGAAGGCACCCAGTACAGGCCTGCTTCATCCGTAACCGTGCTGCGCGTAATCCCGGTCTCGACATTTTTTGCCACGACCGCGGCAGTGGAGACGATTGCTCCCGTAGGGTCCGTCACTCTGCCAGAAATCGAGGCGGAAACTTGTGCGTTTGTTGCCGGAGCGTACAGCAGAATAGCCGCCAGCAAGCTTCCCGCGAGTGTGAACAGAAATCCTGGAAAGGCGCGAAAAGTAGATTGAAGTTTGGATCGGATGGCAATCGTTCCTGCAAAACGGCTCATGAAGCTCCCCCTGAAATATTTAACTCCGGTGGTAAGGCTATATACGGCTAATCAAAGCCAGTTCAATAAGTAGTTGATTTAATACAATCAAAATCGATAAGTCAAATCGACTTAATACGGATAGGAAATGTACGAATTGATGTGGAGGGGTTTGGAAATTCGTATAAGTGATGCCTACGCTAAACCATTTTTGATTCGAGCGCGGTGTTCCTTTCGCGATGACTTCTTCGCGGCAGGGGCAGTTCGGGATATAACTGATTTGGTTGCGAGGGCGGCGGAAAGCAGGAAAAGCTTCAACACAGAGAACACAGAGAAAAGAGGAGGAGGGCGGAGAGAGCCCCAGCGGTTTATTTCGTGGGAGAGTTTAATTATAAGTTTCTAGTCTCGCAATTCTTTCTCCGTTTTTCTCCTCTTTTCTCTGTGTTAAAGCCTTTGCCTTTGACTTTCGCCGTCCCCCTCTCAATCGCTCAAGCAATAATCGTCGTAGGCGCGCGACGATTTTATTGCCCTAAATCCGTATGGAAGCGCTTTATTTCAAGTCGATTTCACACGATTTGACAGCGGAGCGGAAAAATTCGAAGCTTGGCGCAGCTTCAGCACGAGTTTGAGTTCTACCGAAGGAAACGAGGACATCCGAATGGCGACGAAACTTTCGGCAAGAAACAAGATAGAAGGAAAAATTGTTGAGCTTGAAGTGGACGGCGTTATGGCTCACGTCGCAGTCCAGGTAGGCAAGAACCTGATTGAAAGCATAATCACCCGGCGAAGCGCCGAAGAAATGAAACTGAAGGTAGGCGATCGCGTCTCCGCCGTAATCAAATCAACCGAAGTGATGTTGCAAAAAGGGTAAGCGGGCTACGAATTTGACGGTTATTTGGTTGTTTCTCAATTCATTTTTATTGGGAAGGGAATCAACATGCGCCGAATCGTACTCGCAGCTCTAATCGCTAATTTGATCGTGCTTTCTGCCTGGGCGCAGCAAGCCGCTCCACCCAAGCCTTCGAGTGGCCCCGCTGATTTCAAAATCGGTGGCGCTGTCACCACGCCGCTCGATCTAACGACTGCCGATCTCAAGAGCATGCCACGCAAGACGCTTCGCGTGGACAATCCGCACTCAAAGAAAACCGAGGTCTACGAAGGCGTGCTGGTCGAAGATTTGCTAAAAAAAGCCGGCGTGCCGCAGGGCGAACAACTTCGCGGGCAAGCCATGGCGACGTATGTCCTGGTGGAAGCCGCGGATAATTATCGCGTCGTGTTTGCGCTGGAGGAATTTAATTCCAGTTTTCAGGATTCGGAAATTATAGTAGCCGACACAATGGACGGAGCGCCGATCCCGGGTGCGCTAGGCCCGTTTCGGCTGGTTGCGCCGCACGAAAAGCGCCCCGCGCGCTGGGTAGAGATGCTCAAGTCGATCACAGTTGTACGCGTGCAATAGGTTTACGTGGCGCGGGCTTCAGCCTGCGGGGGTTAGTCCTTGCAAGCCCTAACCCCCGCAGGCTGAAGCCCGCGCCACTTACTCACTCCTGAAAACACTCCCATCTTTCATGACGAAGGAAACTTTTCGCACCGCTTGAATGTCGTCCAGAGGATTTTCCGGCGTGGCGATGATGTCCGCGGCAAGGCCCGGCTTGATTGCGCCGCGATCGCCGTCGACGCCGAGCAAACGTGCCGCATTGATAGTCATGGCGCGCAGCGTGTCTTTCGCGGGTACGCCGGCCTCAACCCAGGAGTCCACGTATTCCACGGCCTGGGTTCCGCGCGTTTCTCCCGGCACGTACACGAATGCATCCGTCCCGAAGGCCATCGTCACGCCAATCTGGTAGGCGCGCTTCAAACGATCGACAAACACGGCGTGCATATCTGGCATGCCGTTGTTGCGCGCCGCGCTCTCCGTGAAATCCGTTCCAACCAACACCACGTGATTCTTTTTCGCCAGTTGCAAATCTTCGTTCGTCATCATTTCACCGTGCTCGATGGAATCGACTCCCGCTTCGGCGGCATTGTGTGCGCCCGCGCGAGTCCAACAATGAGCGGCAATTTTCAATCCATCGCGATGCGCCTCTTCCACCATGAAGCGGATGTCGTCGGCGCTGTAAATATATTTTTGATCGTCGACCACGATCTTGATGACCGTCGCGCCATAATGAATGTTTTCGCGAATCGCCTTGATCATTTCGTCATGCGTATCGGCGAAAACATATTCGGGAGTGGCAAGGTCGCGCTTCTCAGGCTGCAAATGGAATTGCCCGCCATAGGGCGCGATGATGCGTCCTGCGTTGAGCATAGTGGGGCCGGGAACAAGGCCGCGTTCGATGGCCTCGCGCAGCGCCGTGTCCGCATAATTGCCGGCATTGCCCACGTCGCGGACCGTGGTAAAGCCTGCGGACAGCATGTCTCGCGCGTTGGCCACGCCTTCAATCGCACGGTAGGGAGTCGAGTCCAGCAGCGTCGTGAAATAATAATTATTTCCATCGCGATCTTTTTTAAGCGTCATGCACAGATGCGTGTGCGCGTCAAACAGACCGGGTAGGATCGTGGATTTTGTTAAATCAATTATCTTTGCGTCCGCGGGAATCTGCAGATTCGGTCCGACGGCTTCGATCTTTTTTCCACGCACCAGAATAATTTGGTTCGTTTCCGTCGTTCCTCTTTCAGGATCGACCAGCTTTCCCGCCTTGATCGCGTAGACCTTCACTGGCCCCGGTTGCGGGTATTGCGCCAACAGTTGCGGCGCTGCGCCAAGCACGCAGATCATTGAGACAAGAAATAGATAAAACAAAATTAGGCGCGGACGCATCGGCGGCTCCTTAAAGAAGAAGGAATGTTGCCAGAAATTATTACCTGTGGGAAGTGACGGAACGATTTAGCAGTACGACCAAAATATTTTGCAGTGTTACGCGCGTTTGGGAACAGCCGCCTTAACATCGACGCGTAGGTATTCGTACATCTGATCGGTGACGTTCTCGCCCATGTGCTGGGATTGGGAACCATTCGCCCACAAAACGTGTCCGGCTTTGTTGTGGGCTTCCTCTGTCTTGCCGCTTTCCAGAGTTTGGTGAAGGTTCTGGTCGGTCATGAAAATGATGACCGAGCCTAGCGGATGATTGTGCATTTTTACTTTGTCCCGCGCAGGAATGCGGCAGCGTATCACCCTGACGAATTCGTTTTCAAATTCCAGATGGTAGTGTATCGGATCTTCTACCGTGCATTCGTGTGACATGTCCACGCCCGGCACTTGTGGCGCTTGGTTTGAAATTTGCGCGGCTTGTAATGCAAGTGCCGGAGATAGCGCAAATGCGGACAGAGAAGCTCGGGCTGCCGTCTGCATGAGTTGCCGCCGATTTAGATTTTCGGGCATGTCGCAAACCTCGCTTCGGAGAAAGAATTTTGATTTACGTGGCGCGGGCTTCAGCCTGCGGGGGTTAGTCCTTGCAGAAACTAAAACCCGCAGGCTGAAGCCCGCGCCACGTAAACCATCTGCCGCGATCTACAGCATTTGCCGCAGCACGTACGGCAGGATGCCGCCGTGCCTGTAGTAGTTGACTTCCTCGGGCGTGTCGGCCCGCGCTACGGTCTGGAACACGGTTTCCTTGCCGGCCTTATCGCGGGCGCGGACTTCGACCGCCATTCCGGGAGCGAGTTTCGAGATGCCTTCGATCGTAAATTCCTCGAACCCGGTCAGCCCGAGCGACTGCGCGGATTCTCCCGCGCGGTATTGCAGAGGGAGCACGCCCATGCCGAGCAGATTGCTTCGGTGGATGCGTTCGAAACTTTCCGCGATCACGGCGCGCACTCCGAGGAGCACAGTGCCCTTTGCCGCCCAGTCGCGCGACGAGCCCGAGCCGTATTCCTTGCCGCCAAGAACGATGAGCGGCGTTCCTTCCTTCTGATATTTCATCGAGGCGTCGTAGATCGACATTTTTTCGCCGTCGGGTTGGTGCACAGTCCAGCCGCCTTCCGTTCCGGGAGCAAGCTGGTTGCGCAGGCGAATGTTGGCGAACGTACCGCGCATCATCACTTCATGATTTCCGCGGCGCGCGCCGTAAGAATTGAAGTCCACAGGCTTGACGCCCTGCTCGATGAGCCATTTTCCGGCAGGAGTGTCCACACCAATCGATCCAGCTGGCGAAATATGGTCAGTGGTGATGCTGTTGCCGAGCATCGCCAGCGCACGAGCGTTGTGGATGTCCGTCAGCGGCGCGGGAGTCTTCGTAATTTTTTCAAAGAACGGCGGGTTCTTGATGTAAGTGGACTTATCGTCCCACTCATAAATGTCGCCTTCGGGTACTTTCAATCCCTGCCAGAGCGTATCGCCTTTAAAAACTTCGCCGTATTCCTTGTTGTACATCGCGGTTGTCACACTGGCGCGCACGGTGGATTCGATTTCCTGCGGCGTGGGCCAGATATCGCGCAGAAACACGGGTTTTCCTGCTTTGTCGTTGCCGAGCGGCTCGGTGGCCATGTCAAAATCCATCGTGCCTGCAAGCGCATAGGCGACTACCAGCGGCGGCGATGCCAGGTAATTTGCGCGGACGAGCGGATGAATGCGTCCTTCGAAGTTGCGGTTTCCGCTGAGCACGGAAACGGCGACAAGGCTATTTTCCTTGATCGCCGCGCCGATGTGCTCTTCGAGCGGGCCGCTATTGCCGATGCACGTCGTGCAGCCGTAGCCGACAAGTTGGAAGCCAAGCTCGTCGAGATATTTTCCGAGGCCCGCGGCCTCAAGGTAATCGGTTACCACTTTCGAGCCGGGCGCGAGGCTGGTCTTCACCCAGGGCTTGCTGTGCAGGCCGCGCTCGATTGCTTTTTTCGCGAGCAAACCTGCTCCCAGCATCAGAGAAGGGTTCGAAGTATTTGTGCAGCTGGTGATCGCGGCGATGACGACGGAGCCGTTCGAAAGCTCGAACTTGTCGCCATTTTCTTTCACTGAGACATGCTTTTGCGCTGCCCCTTCCATCGACTTTTCGAATGACGCTTTGGATTGACGGAGCGGCACGCGGTCTTGCGGACGCTTCGGCCCGGCCAGCGTGGCTTCCACGGTGGCGAGATCGAGTTCGAGCTTGTCTGTGTACATCGGATCGAGCGTGGCATCCGTGCGGAAGATGCCCTGCGCCTTGGTGTATTCCTCGACGAGGCGCACGCGTTCCGGGCTGCGGCCCGTGAAGCGCAAATAGGAGAGCGTTTCGGAATCGACAGGGAAGAATCCCATCGTCGCGCCATATTCGGGTGCCATGTTGGCGATGGTCGCGCGGTCCGGAAGGCTCAGGCTGGAGAGGCCAGTGCCGTAGAACTCGACGAATTTCCCGACCACTCCCTTTTTGCGCAGCATTTCCGTGACGACCAGCACGAGGTCTGTCGCGGTGGTGCCCTCAGGCAAGCGGCCATGCAGTTTGAATCCGACCACTTCGGGGATCAGCATCGACAACGGCTGGCCGAGCATGGCGGCTTCTGCTTCAATGCCGCCGACGCCCCAGCCGAAAACGCCGAGACCATTGACCATTGTGGTGTGGGAATCGGTGCCGACGAGAGAGTCGGGGAACGCATAGGTCTTGCCCTCCGTCGTGGCGTCAAAAACAACGCGCGCAAGATATTCCAGGTTCACCTGGTGGCAAATGCCTGTATCCGGCGGGACGACCTTGAAATTGTTCAGTGCGTCTTGCCCCCAGCGCAGAAATGCGTAGCGCTCGACGTTACGCTGGAATTCCAGCTCTGCGTTGAACGCGAAGGCCATATCTGAGCCGAACTTATCGACCTGGACAGAGTGGTCGATCACAAGTTCCGCGGGCAGCAGCGGATTTACTTTTTTGGGATCGCCACCCAGCTTGACGATCGCTTCGCGCATGGCGGCCAGATCGACTACGGCAGGCACGCCGGTAAAATCCTGCAAAAGCACGCGCGCGGGCATGAAGGAAATTTCCTTCTGCGTCGCGGCCTTGGGATCCCACGAGGCCAGCGCTTCGATGTCCGCGGGATGGACGAATTTGCCATCTTCCTGACGCAAAAGATTTTCAAGCAATACGCGGAGCGAGAAAGGAAGCTTGGAGACGTGGCCAACACCCTTTTTCTCAAGTGCGCCTAACTGAAAAATTTCGTAGGATTTGCCGTCTACCTTCAGAGTTTCTTGCGTTCCAAACGAATTTTTAGATGCGGGAGCCATTCTGGCTTTTCCTTTCTGTTATATTGCAGGATCACAATCATAACGCATCCTGGTGTTCCGCGCAGCCGAAGAGTCAGGGTTAAATCTTCTTGCGTTTAGGGTCCCTTATATAGTCTGATCTCTGGAGGGCGTTGGGTGAATAGATGGATTGACGCCCGGAAGTTAAACAGGTCTGCATTTACTGGTAGAATATGCAGTATCGCGCCCGGCACCTCACAAAAGGAGATCTTCATGAAAAAGTTGATTCTCGCGTTTGTAGTGATGGCTTGTGCATTCACCATTTCCATGGGCACCAGAGCTCAGGATGCTCCTAAAGAACACAGCATGACTGGTTGCCTGCGGGCTGGGACTGCTCCAGATACCTATATGTTAACGGACCTTGAAAAGGGCCCAAAGAGCGTGGGAATCGTTTCGTCCACAGCGAAACTTGCACCCCATGTTGGACACAAGATTGAAATTACCGGGACAGCGGTTCCTCCCGCGGATGCGGAAGCAATGAAGGATGTCCCGAAGGCCCCGCATTACATGAAGGTAACGGCCGTCAAGATGATTTCTTCGACCTGCCCATAAGCGTGCGAGTTTTACAATTCCTATCTGCCTCGTCCCGGGGGCGCAGCCAGCGGGACGAGGCATTTTTTATTTGAGAATCGTTCTGTCGCGGGTGCTATCGGTTAGAATAGGAAATGTGCGCGCGAAAAATCAAATGCAAATTCTTCTGATCTCAACATATGAGCTCGGCAGGCAACCATTCGGTCTTGCCTCGCCTGCCGCGTGGCTGCGGGCTGACGGACATAACGTCGTGAGCCTGGATCTTACGAGGGAAACACTGGGAGACGACCAGATACTGGCTGCGGATTTAATTTGTTTTTATGTGCCAATGCACACG
This sequence comes from Saccharimonadales bacterium (SeqCode), assembly GCA_035486415.1. Lineage (GTDB taxonomy): Bacteria > Acidobacteriota > Terriglobia > Acidiferrales > UBA7541 > Palsa-360. The sequence continues at coordinate 24,272 of DATHNC010000124.1, read as the reverse complement.
GCGACGCGGCTTGCAGCGGGATTGATTCCCCGGGTTCGTGAACTGAATGCGCAGGTTCATCTATGTTTTTATGGGCTTTATGCGCCAGTAAACGAAGAATATTTGCGCGGTCTGGGAGTGGGAACAATTTTAGGCGGCGAGTTCGAGGAAGGTCTCCTAAGCCTTGCGCAGCGATTGCAGCAAGGCTTGGCGAATGGGAATTCTTTGGGCGCGCAGACTGAGTCTGTGATTTCGCTTGTGCGGCAGAAATTCCTCGTTCCGGACCGCGCCGGAATGCTGGAACCCGCGAAATATGCGCGCGTGGTAATGCCCAGCGGAGAGCATCGCGTGGCTGGGTCGACGGAAGCGACACGCGGCTGCAAGCATTTGTGCCGGCACTGCCCCATTGTGCCGGTGTATAACGGCGCGTTTCGTGTGGTGGAGCGCGAGGTTGTGCTAGAAGATATTCGGCGGCAGGTCGCCGCAGGCGCGCGGCACATTACGTTTGGCGACCCGGATTTTTTTAATGGTCCCACGCACTCGATCGCCATCGTGCAGGCGCTGCACCGCGAATTTCCGGAACTTTCCTACGACGTGACAATTAAAGTCGAGCATTTGCGCATTCAAGACGCGCTTTTGCCTGTGCTGCGCGATACGGGATGTCTGTTCGTTACGAGCGCGGTGGAATCTGTGGACGATTCCGTGCTTGAAAAATTTGACAAGGGGCACACGCGCGGCGATTTTCTCGCCGTAGTTACGCGGTTCCGCGAACTGGGCATGACGCTGATTCCTACATTTGTCCCGTTCACTCCGTGGACAACTTTTCCCGGTTACCTGGATTTGCTGGACGTTCTTTCGGAGCAGGGTTTGACTGAAAATGTTCCCCCCATCCAGCTTGCGATTCGCCTGCTGATTCCCGCGGGCTCGCGATTACTGGAATTGCCAGAAGTGAAATCGCTCATGGGCCCCTTCGATTCTTCGGCGCTGGTTTTTTCCTGGACACACGCGGACGCGCGCATGGATGCGCTGGCGCGTGAAATTTCGCAAATTGTGCAGCGCGGTGACGGATTGAAACTTTCGCGGACGGATATATTTTCGCATATCCGGCATGCCGCCCAGGCTGCTGCGGGAAATCGTGCGCCGGTTGCCTCCCGAGATCCGCTGATCAAATGCGTGCCTGTGCCGTACCTGGATGAGCCATGGTATTGTTGCGCCGAACCGATGGACGTCCAGCTAGTTTCCATTGGAAAACCGAAGGAAGCAGTCGCTAAAGCAGACCAATATGTGTGAGGATAATTCTGCGAACAATTTTGCGACATCCGTTCGCCGGTGAAATGGGTTGTGGCCGCCTGCTGTAGCCCGCCTCTTCAGAGGCGTGGGTTTAAAGTGCCGGTGGCAAAAATGTCATGGAACGAGCAACAGACGAACGTTTGAAGCGAGCATGCACCAACAGAAAGGCCCCGCCTCTCAAGAGGCGGGCAACAGCAGTGGGCGAAAACATATGAGCAGATTATTGATTCTTGCAAGCAAATTAGGTTACCAGACGCGGAGTTTCGCGGAAGCTGCGCGCGCCCTGGACGTGGACGTCGTGTTCGCGAGCGACCGCTGCCACCAGTTGGAAGATCCGTGGGCGGACGGCGCAATTTCCATCCGGTTCGACCAGCCGGAAGACTCGGCGCGGCAGATTGTAAAGCAATCGTTCGTGCGCCCGGTGGATGGATTGATCGCGCTGGGAGATAGAGCCGCGGCGACGGCAGCGCACGTGGCGCGCGCCCTTGGATTTTCTTTCCACTCGCCGCAAGCCGTGGAAAATTGCCGTAGCAAATTGCGCCAGCGGGAAGTTCTCCGGGACGCAGGCCTGCCGGTTCCCGGATTTTTTTCGTTCAGGCTGGATAAACGCGTGGAAAAAATCTTGCCCCGCATTCAATTTCCGTGCGTAGTAAAGCCGTTGCGGCTGGCGGCGAGCCAGGGCGTAATTCGCGCGAATAATGCAGAAGAATTTCAAGCCGCAGTGGCGCGCATAAAACTATTATTGGAATCCCCCGAAGTGCAGGTCACACGCGAACCGGAACTCGATCGCGTGCTTGTGGAGCGCTACATTCCCGGTGGGGAAGTAGCTGTCGAGGGATTGCTGACGCACGGAAAGCTTCGAATCCTGGGTGTTTTTGACAAGCCCGATCCGCTGGAAGGGCCATATTTTGAAGAGACTCTTTATGTCACGCCCTCGCGCCTTCCGGATGAAATGTACGATCGCGTTCTGGAATGCGCCGAGCGGACGGTGAAGGCATTGGGACTCACGCATGGCCCGGTTCACGCGGAGTTTCGTATCAATGAGGAAGGTCCGTGGGTGCTCGAAGCGGCGCCGAGGCCGATTGGCGGGTTATGCTCGCGCGCGCTTCGATTCGGACCGCAGCGAATGTTGCTCGAAGAGTTGCTGGTGCGGCATGCGCTGGTCATGCAGGGAACGGACATTGCTCGGGAAGAGGATGCGTCGGGCGTGATGATGATTCCCGTGCCAAAGTCTGGCGTGCTTGAAAAAGTGGAAGGCGAGGAGCAGGCTCGAGCGACGCCGGGGATTGAAGATTTGCGAATTACGGCGCGACTGCATGATGCGATTGCAGCTTGGCCTGAGGGGTCATCGTATCTTGGGTTTCTTTTTGCGCACGCAAAGACTCCGGCTGAGGTCGAAAATGCGCTTCGTCTGGCGCATGCGCAGTTGAAGTTTGAGATTACGGAACGATTGCCGGTGCAGCATCCCGTGACGGGGGTTGCGGGAACAGTTTAATTTGGATTTTTCATAAGAGGTGTGCACCTAGTTTCGTTTTGGCGTATATCCACTGATGACCTTTGACGACCTTGAACTGTGCTGACGCTGTAAGGGCACGGCATGCCGTTCACGGTGAACCGTGCCCCTACAATCTCGCCACGGGCAAGAATTGAAGTTAGCCATGGATTAACCTGACAATACAAAATACATTTTAGAGGAATCTATATTAGATACAGGCCGGGTCACATTCAAATAAAAACGCCGGCGGGACGCCGGCGCCACTTAGAACGGATTCAATTCAAACTTTTTTGTTTTAGCCTTTGGCTTTTGGCGCTACATAGCCTTCGGGGAGTTTCGCGCCTTCGCCGAAGAAGTATTGTTCCATTTGCTCTTCCATGATTTTCTGGGATTGCGGGTCGAGCGGGTTCAACCGGTACTCGTTCATGAGCATCTTGGAATATTCGATCCAAAGTTTCCAGGCGTCCGCCGACACGTTTTCATACACGCGCTTGCCCAGCTCACCCTTCCACGGAATGCGCTCAAGACCGGGCATATCCTTGTCGAACTTTACGCAATGGACCACGCGCTGACCGGGCTTCGCGGGCGTGCTCTGAGCCGCCGGATTTACTGGTCCGCAAGAATCATCCGCCATCTGTATCCTCCATCTGAAACCTAGGAAATCTCCAACCCGTCTAGGGTACTGCAATACCGTGTGAAAACCAAACGGGCGGTCTCAATTTGAATTTTCCAGTGGTGCGGCAAAAAAAGCTGCCCGCCCGAAAAGACGGGCGGCCTCTACAGAAGCAACTGCACGGCACTGCGGTTTTGTAGCGGCCTCTCCGTTCCGTGATCTTCGGGATGGAGAGGCCGACTTTGCTCGCAAATTGAGCCACTACCATCCCCAAAACCGATCTTCGAAGAGTACAGCGCTTTTTTCTCCGGTTCGCTTACAATATGTGAGTCACGCGGTCGGCTCTGAGGGGGCGCGATGTCAGACGTTACGGCGATTTTTTGGGATGTGGGCGGCGTCATTCTATCCAATGGGTGGGACCGCAATGCTCGCGCCGAGGCGGCAAAAAAATTTGGAATCGATTGGGAAGAATTGCAGGATCGCCACGATCTTGCCAGTCCCGCTTTTGAGACCGGTCGAATCTCACTGGACACTTATCTTCAACGCACTGTTTTCTACCGCAAGCGCAGTTTTACGAAAGAAGAATTTACGGATTTTATTTTTGCACAGTCGCAGGAATTTCCCCAGTCGCGTTCGGTATTGTCCGACGTGGCATCCACCGGAAAATATTTGCAGGCAACGATAAACAATGAGCCTCGCGAACTGAATGAACGCAGGATCCACGAATTCAGTTTGCGTCGCGAATTTAAGGCTTTTTTCAGTTCCTGTTACCTGGGTATTCGTAAGCCCGACGAAGGAATTTACAAGATTGCGCTGGAGGTAACGCAGCGCAATCCGGACGAATGTTTGTTTATCGATGACCGCGAATTGAATCTGGAATGCGCACGGCAATTGCACATACGCACCATCCATTTTCAGGACGCGGCTCAGCTGCGGCGCGACCTGGTTGCAAGCGGAGTCAGCATTAACGAATCCTAGAGGCGGAGGCGACATGGAACTCGGAATGGTTGGATTGGGGCGGATGGGTGCAAATATGGTCGAGCGCCTGGTGCGCGGCGGACATCGCGTTGTAGGCTTCGATCCCGATGCTGCGGCCGTGGCGCGAGTGACGGCCGCCGGAGCGGGCGGCGCGGATTCGCTGGCGAAGCTGGCCGGAATGCTGGGCAAGCAGAAAGCGATCTGGATCATGGTTCCTTCCGGGGCGCCCGTGGATCAGACCATCTTGGCACTAATTCCACATCTTTCAAAAAATGATATTCTAATTGATGGCGGCAACAGCAATTATAAAGATTCGCAGCGTCGCGGAATCAGCTTGAAAGAGCAGGGATTTCAGTTTGTGGATGTGGGAACGAGCGGCGGAATCTGGGGCCTGAAAGAAGGCTACTCGATGATGGTGGGCGGCGATAAGGCTGCGGTTGATTATTTGCGACCACTTTTTGAAACGCTTGCGCCGGGCAAAGACCTGGGTTGGGGACACGTCGGTCCATCCGGTGCAGGGCATTTCGTAAAGATGGTTCACAACGGAATTGAATACGGAATGATGCAGGCGTATGCCGAAGGCTTTGCAATCCTGAAAAAGAAAAATGAATTTGCGCTGGATATGCACCAGGTTTCGGAAATCTGGCGCACCGGCAGCGTGGTGCGTTCCTGGCTGCTGGATTTGCTGAGTATCGCGCTGAAGGAAAACGCAGAGATGGCGGGAATTGCTCCGTATGTTTCGGATTCGGGAGAAGGTCGCTGGACCGTCGCGGAGGCGATCGATCTGGACGTTCCGACTCCGGTGATTACATTATCGTTGTTGCAGAGGCTGACATCCCGCGATACCGATTCGTATGCCGACAAACTGCTGGCCGCAATGCGCAATCAGTTTGGCGGCCACGCGATCAAAACCGCTGCCAAAAAGTGAGGGGCCAAGATGACTTCAGGCAATAGCGCAACGATGGACGGCGTGGAACCCCCAAAACAAAGTTCCATCACGCCGGCGGATCCATGCACGATTGTAATTTTTGGCGCCTCGGGCGATCTTTCTCGACGGAAACTCGTGCCTGCGCTGTACGGGCTGGCCGCGCAGAATTGCCTGGCGCGAAGATTTGCGATCATCGGATTCGCACGAACGCCCATGACGGATCAGGCGTTCCAGCAAAATGCAGTGGAGTCCGTGAAGAAATTTGCCGACGCAAATACGCTGCGGGAAGAGGAGTGCAAGGAGTTTGCCAACGCCCTCGCGTATGTGTCCGGCGAATACCATCACCCCGAAGCGTTTGAGAAATTAAAGGCTCGTCTGGAGGAATTGGATCGCGCCCATAAATTAAATGGCAACCGCCTTTTTTACCTGGCGACGCCTCCGGAAATTTATCCCACAATTATTGAGCAACTGGACAGGGCAGGCCTTTCAAAGAACCCGAATGGGAAATCCTGGACGCGAGTCATCATTGAGAAGCCATACGGTCGCGACCTGGCTTCCGCACGAAAGCTGAACGAAACTGTGCGCAAGGCATTTGATGAAACACAGGTTTACCGCATCGATCACTATCTGGGAAAAGATACGGTGCAGAACCTGATGGTGTTGCGTTTCGGCAACGGAATTTTTGAGCCGCTGTGGAACCGCAACTATGTGGATCACGTTCAAATCACGGCAGCGGAAACATTGGGCGTGGAGCAACGCGCGGCGTTCTATGAAACCGCGGGCGCAACGCGCGACATGATCCAGAGCCACGTCCTGCAGTTGACTTCGCTGGTGGCGATGGAACCGCCGGCAGCTTTTGATGCGACCGCCGTGCGCAACGAAAAAATTAAAGTTCTGCAATCCATCCGGCCGTTTACGCCCAAAAGCATCAAGACGGATATTGTTCGCGGGCAATATGGTCCGGGCAGCGAGCCGGGAGATTCCTCATTGCTGGCCGGATACCGGGAAGAGCCAGGAGTGGCAAAAAATTCAGGCACGGAAACATTTGTCGCTGCGAGCTTGCAGATCGACAATTGGCGCTGGGCCGGAGTACCGTTTTACCTGCGCACGGGCAAACGACTACCTTCCCGAGTCACGGAAATTGCCATACAATTCCGCAAAGCGCCGCACCTGGTGTTTCGGGGGCAAGACTTGTCCACAAATGCTCTGGTGCTGAACGTGCAACCTGATGAAGGAATCTCAATTTCATTTAACGCCAAGTTGCCGGGGCAGGCAATGAAACTGAAAACGGTCACAATGGATTTCAGCTACCAGGTGGCATTCGGTGGAGGGGAGCGGTCCGCCTATGCGACGCTGATTAACGATTGCATGCGCGGAGATGCAACACTGTTTGATCGCGCCGATGGCGTGGAAGCAGCGTGGGCGCTGGTCGATCCGATTTTGAATTATTTTGAAGCGAACAAACCCAAATTTCCCAACTACTCGGCGGGCACATGGGGCCCTCATGAAGCCGATGCATTGCTGGAGCGAGATGGCCGACACTGGCGGAATTCGTAAGGGAGATTTGCCGGAGAATTCTCCGGAAGTGCAAATTTTCCCGAACCCGGCTGAAGTAGCCCGGGCCGCGGCGCGCTTTTTTGTCGATTATGCTTGGCAATGCATTGCCAAGGACGGCCAGTTTATGGTGGCGCTGTCGGGGGGAAATACCCCACGCCAGATGTTTGAAATTCTCGCCTCCGATGAATTTCGCGGCCAGGTAGATTGGGCAAAGGTTCATGTTTTTTGGGGAGATGAGCGCGCCGTGCCTCCCACGAATCCGGAAAGCAATTATGGGATGGCACGGCGGGAATTGCTGATCCGGGTGCCGATCCCGGAGAGCAATGTGCATCGTATGGAAGCGGAAAAGGCCAGCATCGGGCGCGCGGCGCATGAATACGAGGAAGTCCTCCGAAAGTATCTGGATTTGGACGACCGTGGTTTTCCTCGATTCCATTTGATATTTCTGGGCATGGGAAATGATGGCCATACCGCCTCACTTTTTCCAGGGGGGCGCGTAACGCGGCAAACATCGCGATGGGTCAGCACTCCGACGGTCTCTAAATTGAATATGCGGCGCATGACGCTGACCTTGCCCGTGCTGGACGCGGCGATGCGCGTTGTCTTTCTGGTCGTGGGTTCGGAAAAGGCGCAGACGTTACGCGCGGTATTGGAGGAAAAGCACGATCCTCCGTATCCCGCTCAACTCGTGCAGCCACGGCATCGTGGATTAAAAATGTTTTTGGTGGATAAGGCCGCTGCCGCCATGCTCACGACTTCAGTTGGGGAAAAGCCGGCCCCGGAGATCAAACCCGCGACCACATCTCGCGGTAAAACAGGGAGACGCGTGTGATTCTGGCCGGGGACATCGGAGGCACCAAATGCAATTTGGCGCTGTACGATATTCATGGCGTTGCACATGAAAAAATTTTCACGAAGAGATATGAAAGCCGCGATTTCCCAACTTTCGACAGGGTGATCGCGAAATTTCTATCGGATTCGCAATCGGAATCCAAACTTGACGCTGAACATACGATCGAAGCAGCTGGCTTTGGAGTGGCCGGGCCAGTCATTGATCGTCGAGTCAAAGCCACGAACCTGCCGTGGATTGTGGATGCCGCCGCGCTCGTGTCTCAACTCAAAACCCGCCATATCGTTTTGTTGAATGATCTTGAAGCAACTGGTTACAGCTTGTCCCGCCTTGCCGCATCGGAGCTTTCAATCTTGAATCGCGGTGTAGCAACGCCCAATTTAACTCAGGCGCTGGTTGCCGCGGGCACCGGATTAGGCGAGACGATTTTATTCTGGGATGGCGGCAAGTATATTGTTTCCAGTTCAGAAGGCGGGCATACGGATTTCGCGCCGAGAAATGAAACAGAAATTGGGCTGTTGCGCTACATGAAAAAGAATAACGAATTTGTCAGTGTGGAATTAATTCTCTCTGGCCGCGGTTTTCGTACGATTCACAATTTTCTCAACCCCTCCGTTGACCACCCCTCTTTTGAAGATCCGCACGCGGATGCAGCGCCTGAAATTACGCGTCTTGGAATGTCAGGGCAATGCCCGGTTTGCGTGCAGACATTGGATCTTTGGGTGAGCATGTATGGCGCGGAGGCGGGCAACCTCGCGCTTAAGGTTTTGGCGCGTGGCGGAGTTTGGGTTGCCGGGGGCATTGCCGTGAAAATACAAAAAAAGATGGAAGACGGAACTTTTTTCCGTGCCTTCTGCGCGAAAGAAAAATTCGCCGAACTTCTGGCACAGATTCCGATTTACATGGTGTTGAATGAAGAAGCGCCGCTGATCGGCGCGCTATCCCAAGCTATGAAAGCGGCGGGGATTCAACTTCCGTAAAGAACCATTGCATTCATTCGTTCTATTTTTTAATCAGGGATTTCCGGTAGATTGGACGTTTCCCCGCGCTTGAATTTCGATAGTCACCGTTTCGCTGACATGCAGCAGAAAATTGCTCGGATTTTTCAGACCCCACTTCACGTAGGGAATTTCCAGATGAGCTGTGAGATCGAAATTCTTGCCATTCGCCTTCACTTCCACAGGGACCGTCACCTCATGCTCTTGCCCATGCAGTCGAAAGCGGCCTGAAACTTCCACCTTGGAAATGCCGTCCGCTGCTACAGCCCCTGTCAGCGTGGCAGGTGAAAAAACTATTTCCGGGAATTTGGCGCTCTCGAGAATTTCTCGATGCATGCGTCCATCGCGCGAATCGTTCCCGCTCTGGCCGCTGGTTGCGTCCACTACAATTGTTCCGCTAATTTGCCCGCCAGCTGGATCGTAACGGACTGAGCCATTCTTAACGGCAAATGTTCCGTGCACTGTGTGCACTGTGCTGCTGAGGGAATATTCCACTTTGGACTGTGCCGGATCGATCTGAACAGACAATGCTTGTGCTCGTGCCGGCTGCGCGGATGTCAGCATGAGTAATGCAGCGACGACGGATAGAGTCACTAAAGCGTTAAATTGTTTGAAAATCTTAGGATTTGGATTCATATGCGCTAGGCTCGCAAAAACTTCCAGCTGAAATCGGCGATTTCTGCCATGGTAACCGAAGAGAGCGGAACTGTACCGGTATGAATTGCAAGCATCCTGGTAAAGAGGCTCGGTGTAAGCTGAAACAAACGAAGCGTTCTGCGACGGATCCAATCGCTTTCGCTCATCAATGTCATAAGACGGGACATGGTGATGGCAAGGAAGGCGATTTTTTTGTGTGCGGATTCGTAGGAGGCCAAATCGCGCTGCTCCAGACTCTCCGCGAGAGAAATCGCCTGCTGAAACGAAAGGCTGAGCCCATGCCCGGTCACAGCGTCCACCGTGCCAGAGGCATCCCCGATGAGGGCGACACGACCGCTTGTAACAGCCGGCAAAATTCTCAAGCTCGTCGTGTCGCCCAACTCACGGGTGGTAGGCTTTACTCCACAAAGTTTTTCCGAAAGAAAAGGGAATTGATTAATAGCCTTATCAAAGCGAAGTTGGGAATCTCGAGAAATTACCGCGACGCCTACTTCTTGCCCCCTCATCGGCGTAATAAAAATCTGGCAGCCGTGCGTCCAATGAACTTCGGCCACGTCGGACCAAGGCTCTAAACTGAAGTGAGTGCAGAATCCAAACCGTTTCTTTTGCGCAGAGCGTGGATCGAGGCCTGCCCACTTGCGTATTTGTGAATTTTGACCTTCCGCGCCGATCAGCCAATCGTACGAATAGGTCGCGAGCGGTGTCGATACCGCGTGCTTGTCGACCTGCGTTACACGCGTTCCCCATCGAAATTCCACGCCTGCATCCATGGCGTGACCGACCAGGTGTTGATGCAATTTCACTCGTCGCACGGTCAAGCCTGTGTCATTCGCAAAATAAGCACCTACGGAATGCTTTTCATCAACGAATCGAATTCCTCTAAATGGGAATGAGGTTTCGGGTGGAAGGGAAATCCCAAGTGTTTTTAGAGCGGCGACTCCTTGCGGCAAAATGCCTTCTCCGCACGGTTTGTCGATTGGCGGCTTTCGGGCATCAAGAACAATCACCTGCTTACCGTGCTTTTGCGCAGCGATTGCGGCAACAATTCCCGCGGGACCTGCTCCGACAACAATGACTTCGCTCCGTATATTCACAGTCACGTATCTGATGCTGGCTGCATGCGTGAAGTTGTTCGGTTGAAGGTAAACTCGCGGTAAATAAAATGTAATTTGAGTGGAATGGCCAAATAGGAGAAAAAGTTTTTGCCGGAGCTATGTCGTCCCTCGGAGTGCACCGCGGGCCCTTTTCAGTTCCTTGCGCTTATCAGAATCTAGTTTTGGGAAGCAAAGATCTAATTTGCGGAGTGCATCGACGGTAGCTTCCGCTACAACGAGCCGTGAAAACCATTTGTGATCAGCAGGCACAACATACCACGGCGCTTGCTCCGTGCTGGTATTGCGAATCATGTCTTCGTAAGCATCCATGTACTTGTTCCAGTGTTTTCGCTCCAGAACATCATTTATCGAGAATTTCCAGTACTTCTCTGGTTCATCCAACCGGGCGAGGAATCTTTTCTTTTGCTCGTGCTTCGATAAGTGTAGAAAAAATTTCAGCACCAGAATGCCATTTCTTGAAAGATAGCGTTCAAAGGCGTTAATGTCTTCAAATCGCTTCTCCCAAATATTTTTGGAAATCAGGTCCGCGGGAATGTTCTCATGGCTCAGCATCTCCGGGTGTACACGAATGACCAGGACTTCCTCGTAATAGGATCTGTTAAAAATTCCAATTTCACCTCGTTCGGGCAGCGATCGCGTGGTTCGCCACAAAAAATCGTGCTGCAATTCCTCCGCTGTAGGAGCCTTAAACGAATGAACCTGGCATCCCTGGGGATTTACTCCTGACATCACGTGTTTGATCGTGCTGTCTTTCCCCGCGGCATCCATGCCCTGTAGGATCATCAGAATTGCCCAGCGATCTTGCGCATATAGTTTTTCCTGAAGCTCGGACAGGTGTGCAATCCCCTGTTCCAATATTTCCTGGGCGTGCTCTTTTGATTTCAAGCCAAGCGTTTCGCCTGCATGGAAATGCTTCAGACGGAATTTCGATCCATTCGTAACCCGGAATGGTTCCACAAACTCACGCGATTTCATGATTGAGCCGTATCCTTCCTGGTTGAATTATTTCCTGCGATTCACTTTTGTCTTTTTGGAAGCCGTACGACGATGCCATCCAATTCATCCGTCATCTTGATCTGGCAGCTCAGCCGGCTGTTGGATTCAGGGCCTTCCGCGGCAATGCTCAGCATGAATTTCTCATTTTCCTTTGCGGCCGGGATTTGATTCAAAAAAGGCGAATCGACATACGCGTGGCACGTGGCGCACATGCAATTTCCTCCGCATTCACCGAGCATACCATCGACCTTGTGATTCAAGGCCGCCTGCATTACGGACATTCCAACCGGAACTTCAACTTTCCTGGATAGTCCGCTCGCGGAAACAAAATTTACAATGGGCATTCATTATCCTTTGGCCTGATCTGACTGCTGCTTGGCATGAAGTAGTCTAAATGCCGCACGCAAACCCTGTCGAGCGCGGTCGCTCACGAATCTGCTTTAATTCTCGTCCCACTTCTTCCAACGTGACCTGATGACCAGGGCCAGTCAGCTGGGCAGGTTAAAACCCGTCCCTTTAGCCTGTCCACGGCCCTTATCCCGATTCTGTACTTGTGAGCAGGAGTATTGTGTCTAGAAATAAACTACCCTTTCTCTCCGTTGACGGGGCGGGGGAAAGATAAAGGTTTTTTTCTTCAAAGAAATTTCCTTTTATTTTGCCAATCGCGAAAATTTGCTCGATTTCCATGGATGCGGATTGTGAGCTTTTTTCCCGAGTGGAAATATATTTGGCGGCAAGCGAATTCGTTCAATCCAGATCAAGGAGGTGCCACTGCAGGCCTGACAGACAAATTTTCAAATTTTCGGTGACAGCCCTAGCCCGAAAAACAAATTAAGGGGGAAATTGAAATGGAACAAAAAATCAACATTTCTGGTGGCAATACGCATCTGGCCATCAGGAACAAAAATGCCAATCCAAAACGTTCAATGATTCTTCGTGGCCTATTCCTGTTCATTTGCACGCTTTCATTCGTATACGCATTGCAAGGCCAGAACGAGGCTCACGATCCCGGTCCTCGCACAGGAACTCCCGGCGCTGGGAACTTTATTTCGGGACTTACTGCGTCCCAGCAGTCTTACTTCACAGATGGGCAAACACGATTTCAGGAAGTGGAAAGCGTTCAAAACGGTACGAACAACGGCCTGGGCCCTTCTTTTAATTCCAATTCTTGTTCCAGTTGCCACGCTCAACCCAGCATTGGGGGAACTAGTCCGGCCGTAAATCCGCAGATTGCGGCCGCGAGTGCGGATGGCGCCAGCAACAGTATTCCGCAGTTTATTACTTTGAACGGTCCTGTCCGTGAAGCGCGATTTAAATTCGCCGTCGATTCCAACGAAAGAATCACCAACGTTCCAGATGGCGGCGTGCATGGTCTATTTACCATCAAGGGGCGTAGCGATGCAGGAAGTTGCCAGCTGAGCCAGCCAGACTTTCAACGGATGGTGGCAGAAAATAATATTTCGTTCCGAATTCCGACACCGACTTTCGGCCTGGGGCTAATCGAAAGCATCACCGAAGATACGATAATGTCCAATCAAGCGGCGCAAGATTCGGAAAACCGAAGCCTGGGGATCTCCGGCGTACCGAATCGCAGCGGGAACGATGGCACGATTACCCGCTTTGGTTGGAAGGCTCAGAATAAATCGCTCTTGATGTTTGCGGGCGAGGCCTACAACGTGGAAATGGGAATCACCAATGAGCTTTTTCCGAACGAGCGTGGCTACCCTACTGCTCAGGTTCCTGCGAGTTGCCTGATTAACCCCACTCCGGAAGACACAACAAATTTTGACGTGTCGTCCAGTGTCGCGGGCCCCAGTGATATCGTTGCTTTCTCCGACTTCATGCGATTTATGGATCAGCCCGCCCCGGCGTGCACCGGGACAGGTTGCTCACCATCCATCCAGAATGGCAGGAACTTGTTCATTAACGTAGCGAAATGCTCCGTGTGCCATACCCCGAGTATGACAACGGGTGCTTCATACGTGGCTGCGCTAAGTAATGTCCAGGCGAATCTTTTCTCGGACCTGCTGCTCCATCATATGGGAAGCAAGCTTGCCGATGGGATTTCGCAGGGAGCAGCCGGCCCCGATCAATTCCGTTCCGCTCCGCTTTGGGGCCTCGGCCAGCGCTTGTTCTTCCTGCACGATGGAAGGACTTCCGACTTGATGCAGGCCATTCAAGACCATGCAAGTCAAGGCTCGGAGGCGAACACTGTCATCCGGAATTTCAATCAGATGTCACAAAGCCAACAGCAGGATTTGCTTAATTTCCTGCGTTCGCTGTAAACGCGGGAGAAGGGTGGCAGGCAGGGAATCGCAGACCTTTGCATGCCACCCGTAATCCTTATCTTTTCAAGTTCCTCAAAAGTATTGGTTCCTGAAACTATGAATCCAGCCAAACCTGGCGTGCGGTGTCCACGACAAGCGCAAGCTTCCTCCATTGTTCGTCTTCCGAAAGCAAATTCCCGGCGGCCACGGATGCGAAGCCGCACTGCGGGCTGAGCCCCAGATTTTCCAGCGGCACGAATTTCGCTGCCTCACCGATGCGTTGCAAGAGTTCGCTCTGCAATTCCATTTTTGGTTCTTTCGTAGTGATTAGCCCGAGAACCACTGTTTTTCCGCGTGGAACAAGCCGCAGCGGCTCAAAACCGCCGGAGCGCTCCGTATCGTATTCCAGTAGAAATCGGTCGACCTGCAGCAATCCAAATAGTTTTTCGGCGATCGCATCATAGCTGCCTTCCGTATACCAGCGGCTTCGGCTATTGCCTCGGCATACGTGCAACGCGAATGTGACCCCATCACGCGGTACACCCTGCATGGCGGCGTTATCTCCAGCAATTGCGTTTTCCAGTTCCTTGATTGGATCGAGGCCCACCTTACGCATATGTTCTTGCCGTTTCGGATCGAGGTAATGCGAGTAATAGGGAGCGTCGAATTGAATATATTTCACTCCCTCCGCAACCAGCCATTGCACGTCGTCATGAACAATTTCTACCAGGTCTTTCAGCAAATCAGCATGTGTTGGATAGAATTTTTCCGTGATGCCCGTCTTATAGCTCGCCAACATAAAATTGGACGGCGCGGGAAGCGTAACCTTGAATGGAGCGCGTGCATTCTTCTTTAGAAAGGGAACTTCGTGTCCTGTCATTTTGCGAAGCTTCCGAAGTTTCGCCCCGGCGGCATACGCTGTACTTCCTTCCACGCCCCCGCCCGGGCCTTTCCATTCGAGGGGGACGCGTTCCGAAACAAATCCATCGACCGCGTCTGCCATATCCGTGAGCCAGGAACCGCGCCGCATTTCTCCATCGGTGACAACATCAAACCCCAGTTCGATTTGCTTTTCGAGGGCTTGAAGAATTGCACGATCCTCCACGGCACGAAGTTGATCGAGGGGGAGGCTCCGCGCGGCATGCGCATGGCGGGCTCTTAGAACATCTTGTGGGCGAAGCAGGCTGCCAACGTGCTCAGCACGAAATGGTTTGGACATGACGAATCTCTTCCTTCGCTGATGAATTCAAGGAAAGTATCGCTATCGGGTCAGGACGTGCGCAACAGTATCGGAGGGAATTGCCAAGGTCAAGGGAGGGTCTTCATTCGCAGCGCAATTTTGGGCGGAAGATCTGCATGAAATAGATTCAGTCCATTTTTCGAGCGACTTCATCCAGCCAGACGTCGAGTGTTGTGCGCTGCTCGCCGGTTAGTTCGCCGAATGCCACACCCATGCCGAATCCGGCATGCGTATAGATCACGGTTCCGGAAAATACACACGTGCTGCAACCATAACGAATGCGAACGTGGACTTCTGTGTCTTTTGGCAGCGGATTGATCGAGTCGATATAACAGCCGCGCGCGCTCAATTCCGAAACACGCGCCGAGCCGTTAATACCCATGATTTCCGCTTCGGCGATAAACGCGAAACGCGGACTGGTTCGTGCCACAGCGTATGGGGTTTCGCTCATAGTCTGCCAACTCCGGTTAAGATCTTACGAAGGAATTCTGAATCTATTGTACGCGGTGTAGAAGTACCGGAAGGGATGGCGATAGATTCATTGCGAAAGAGCCATCTGTACGGAAGTACAGGGTGGTACCAGTGCGCTAACACGTACGATGGCGCAAATTTGAGCCTCAATTTTGGGTAAAGGCCTGATGAACGTTGATGATTGTATGGCTTACAGCGCGCGTGCTAAGATTTCGCCAGTTTAGGGTGGAAATCCCCATAGGAGTGAAAAATGAAATCGATTGTTTCAGCTATTGCGTGTGCCGCCATCCTTTTGTTCGCAGCGGGCGCTGACGCCCAAATGGCACGTCCAGTTCAGACATTCCCAACATCCAAGGGGCCGGTAAAGATTACGCCGGTGTACCACGCATCACTGGAAATCGAAGCGGGCGGCAAAGTCATTATCATCGATCCAGCCAAGCCGGCGAATTTTTCCGGGCTTCCGCAAGCTGACCTCGTTTTGATCACAGACATTCATGGCGACCACTTGGACCCGGACCTGCTGAAGGCTGAAAGCAAGGCAGGAACAGAAATCATAGCGCCAGCCGCGGTGGCAAAGACTGTGACGACAGCTAAGGTCATCGGCAACGGCGAAAAAACAACCTGGGGCGACTGGACAATTGAAGCGATTGCCATGTACAACACGACGGAATCGCGTGGTCCAGCGCCCGGCAAATTTTTCCACGATAAGGGGCGCGGCAACGGCTACGTCCTGACCTACGGCGGCAAGCGGTTTTACTTTTCGGGGGACACCGAAGGCATTCCCGAGATGCGCGCGCTCAAGAATATTGACGTCGCTTTCATCTGCATGAACCTGCCCTACACCATGACGCCAGACGAAGCCGCCGACGCGGTTAAGGCGTTTCATCCCAAGGTAGCCATCCCGTATCACTACAAGGGACAAGATACGACCGTGTTCAAGAAGGATCTCGAAGGCACAGGCATCGATGTTCGCCTGCTTGACTGGTATCCAGCAGCCTAAAAGCTGAATGTGTAGTTTTATGTGGCGCGGGCTTCAGCCTGCGGGTGTTTGTCCTTAGCATGACAAACGCCCGCAGGTTGAAGGCCGCGCCACTTCCTTTTCAGCTCAAATTTTTGAGGGTGTGGATTATTTTTTAGCCGGAGGAATTTCGGCAGGCTTCAGATCACCGGCGGCTTTTTGAATGTCTTCCACGGCCTTGGAATCCAGCACAAACAGTGCCGGCGCTTCCGCTCTCTTTGCCAGATAGTCGCTTCCACTCTTGGCGATATCCACTTTTTCAATATGCTTGCCGTCCTTGGACGTAGCGACGACGGAAATAGCCGGCGAAGAAAATCCACTCGTTGCAAATTTCGTCGCGGTCAAAGTACGAATCGAGCGCAAAAATTCCTGAACGGCAACCGGATCAATTTTCTTTCCGTCTGACCACCAGTCTTCGCCGCTGCGCGTCAGGAAATATGCCTTCGGACCGTCGTGAAACTCGACTTTATCCGGATCGTCCGCGCCGAAATCAAAAACTCTTTTCTCGCGGAAATCTTCGGCATCCTTGTTGATCGCATCGCCCAACTCGTTCGGCACCTTGTACGCGCCGTCCATCGCGCTTGTTTTGGCATAGTAGGCGTCGCCGGCCTTGCGCACTTGCAATTCCTGAGTGCCGGATGCATCCGTGGCCTTAATGGCGGCGATGGGCGCTCCAGAAGCGAACAGGGAAGCGGCCTTTTTCGTGTCCGCTTCCGGCGCGCTCGGATCCATGGTTGCCGTGCGCAATTTTTCGATGATCCCTTCCATCTTGGAAGTGTCTCCGCGCAAATTTGCGGGGCTGCGGACGGTCCATTGGCCGTCTTCGGAAGCAAATGTCAGATGTAATTTCGTGCCGTTGATTTCCACGCTGGTCAGCTTATCGAAATCGACAGGCATCAGTCGCTTGTCGCGCAGGTCATTCAGGCTCTTGTCCAGATTTGTCTTTGTGTTCTTGGGGATCGAATAAACTTTCGATTCGCCGGAAACCATGACGTAGGCGGCATCGCCAGTCGGTGTTTCATCCCCCACCAATACCGTCTGAGACTTTCCGTCTTTGAGAGTTGCGGTAATTTTTGCGTCAGGGTCCGTCAGTCCGAATTGTTTCAGATCCGCCGCGTGGTCATCGATCAACGTCGCACCATCCATCGGGGCTAAATTGTAAAGGATCGTGGAAATCGAACTCTGATCGGCAACGAACGGTTTGGGAGAAGTAATTTTCCAATTCGCTGCGGAAACGCGGTCGAGCACAACATCAGCATCTTTTTTCTTTATTTCCAGTTTGGAAATGTCGTCCTGATTGAGGGAAATCACTTTGGCGTTTGACACGCTCGGCGCGGCAACCGCGCTGTCAGCCGCAGCCTTGCGGTGGTTTGACCAATATAGTCCCGCGGCAAGCGCTGCCAGCACAGCGGTCGCAACCATGAGTTGTCGCATCTTCAGCGTCATATTTTTTTCTCACTGCGATTGGAATGAGATCGAAGTTGCCGCTATCTCCTCCGCCACCACACGGAGAGACCCGCCAGCAAAATCGCCCCTGGAAAGAGGAACTGGCTGCTGAGGCGTACCCAATTGAATTGCGCCCCAGTCATATTCACTTTGCGATCTTCCTGAGGTTTCGGGCGGATGGAAATCAAATCTTCATCCGAAGAGAGCCAGTTCATTGCGTTCAGTGCAAGGTCGCCGTTCCCGTTGAAAGAGATAAAAGAATTTGCGACCCACGAAGAGCTGCCAACAACCACGAATCGCCCCTGGGAATTTTCTTTTCCCGTGTTGTAACTGCCGGCGGCCGCGATCGTCATCGGTCCCGTCTTATTCGACGGGTCCTTCGGATTCACGTTCGGCGTATCCAATTTATTTGTAGCCAGGCTCGATTCGGAAGAATCGAACAGCTTCTGCACGGTCGATTTGTCCGTGTTCTTGATTTCGAGCGAGCGCGCCAGAGGAAATCCCGTGGCTGTGCCCTTCATATCATTCACGATCGGGTGCGGCGCATAGGTAGAGACCAGCGCGATCGTCGGCCCCACTCCCAGCAATTGGCCAACAGGGCTCAAATCGAGCATCAAGTTTTTGTCGACCGTGACTCCCCAACTTTGCAGCAAATTATCCAGCGCATCGTTATCCGCAGTGGGCCGCCCGATCTTCAGAGGTGGATCAAGCAGGAACATAGCGCGCCCGCCGTCTTCCACGAATTTCTTGATCGCGTCGACTTCAGGCTGCGAATAATCGCTCTTCGGACCTGCGACAACCGCAACAGTGCAGTCCGCCGGGATTTCCGCTTTTTCCAGCAGGCTGATTGACTTCGACGTGTATTCGTCCTTGCTCAACAAATCCTTGAAATGCGAAATGCCCTGCCGGTCCGCATCGTCAATCTGGCGTTCTCCGCTGCCCGATAGAAAGCAAACGTTCCGCGAGTTGCTCTTCAGATCGCGAATGATCGCTCCTGTGACTTCCTCTTCCGTCATGCTTTTGGCATCTTCTTTCTTCGCGCCAATTTGAACAACGGTGGTGCCGTATTTACTGATGCCAGCTGCGCGTGCCGCCTGCGGATTTTTATCCGGGTCGCTGTATTCCAGATGAACCTTGGGGGAAAGGGTTGCGTACCGGTCCAGCAAATCCTTGCCGGTCTGGAAGGCGCTTGTCTTGTCAAAATAAGTGATGTTGATAGGCTGCGAAACGCCTTTTACGATCTTGGCGGTCTGTTCGGAAAGGCTGTACCGCTTATTCGATGTCGAGTCGTAGGACTTGTTGTAGCGATTGGCCAGTACGTTGGCCACCGCAATGATGGCCAGAATGACGAGGATATAAACCGTCACATACGCCGTATACTTTGTTTGTCTTGCTTCTATCCACGTGCGATTCACTTACGACCTCCACCGCATCGATTCCATCGAGCGCGCTGTAAAAAATAATCCGAGGAAAATAACCGTAGCATCGAAAATCACATCCTTCGTATCGAGCAATCCTTTTGCAAACGATTCGAAGTGCGTAATCACGCTCATGTAGGAAAGCACCTGCGCCCACGTAGCATTTTCGTACTGGCTGACCCAGCCCAAAACCCAGAGCATCAGGCACACGCCAAACGTAACGGCGCCGGCGATGATCTGGTTTTTCGTGAGCGTGGAAATAAATGTTCCGATGGCGATCAGGCCCCCTGCTTGCAATAGCAAGCCCAGGTATCCGATGGCCAAAGGTTTCCAGTCGGGGTTGCCAAATCTGAACAGGAACAGGATATCTAGCACCGTTGCGGCCAGCATCAGCGCGTACATGATTACTGCGGAAAGCCATTTGCCAACGATCACCTGTGCGTCCGTAATGGGCGAAGTGGTCAGCAATTCAATCGTGCCGCTGCGCTTTTCTTCCGCAAAGAGGCGCATCGTGATCAGGGGAATAAAAAACAGCCCGATCACATTGATGTTCGCCAGGAGCGGCCGCATCACCTGCTCGTTGACGTTCATCGGGAATTGCTCGCCTTCCATCGTGGCTTCCATGGCCATGTTCACGAAGTAGCCCACGGAATTCCAAAAGAAGAAACCGAAGATGACCGCGAACATCACCAGCAGAATGTAGGCGACGGGAGATACGAAGTAGCTGCGAAGTTCCTTGCGACAAATAATCCAGATGTTTTTCATTATTTTGTTTCTCCCGCAGCCACGGGTTCCATTTCCGCGGGCGCTTCCGATCCAGTCAGTTGCAGGAATATTTCTTCCAGGCTCAGAGCGGCGGGACGAAGTTCATTCAAATCCCATCCTGATTCGACCACTGCGCGCGCAACGTTCCCGCGCACGCCAAGATCTTTGGTTGCTTCCACTTCAAATATCACGCGTTTCTGGCCGTCAGCCTTGGGAACGACGCGGCTCACGCCCGTGATTTGCTCGAGCTTTCGTTGCACGGTTGCGGAATCCAGCGCGCCATTGCGGCCCGCGACTTCTACGATCACCGATTCTCCCGAGCGAGCGCGCTGCTGCAGATTGCTCACCGAATCGGTCGCCACAATCTTGCCCTTGTTGATGATAATCACCTGCTCGCAGGTCTGGCTGACTTCCGGAAGGATGTGCGTGCTCAGAATAATGGTGTGATCGCCTGCGAGGCTTTTGATCAGATCGCGCGTCTCGTTAATCTGTTTGGGATCGAGTCCGGCCGTCGGCTCGTCCAGAATCAAGACGTCCGGATTGTGAATGATCGCCTGCGCGAGGCCCACGCGTTGCCGGTAACCTTTCGAAAGCTTGCCGATAATCTTGTTTCGAACATCGGCCACAGCGCAGCGCTCGCATGCGTAATCCACACGGCTCCGCAAATCCGATCCCGATAGCCCCTTCAGCTGGCCGACAAAAGAAAGATACTCGGCAATTCGCATTTCGAGATAAACCGGCGGCGTTTCCGGGAGATAGCCGATCCGCTTTTTTACTTCGAGCGGCTGTTCGAGGATGTCAAATCCAGCCACGGTTGCTGTTCCGCCCGTTGGGGTCAGGAAGCAGGTCAGCATGCGCATGGTGGTTGTTTTTCCCGCGCCATTCGGGCCGAGAAAACCCACGATTTGCCCTTTTTTCACTTCAAAGGAAATGTGGTCCACGGCAGTCGTGTGTGCGTACTTTTTCGTTAGGGCATTTACGGTAATCATTTGGATTCTCTTTGAGACAGACGCATACGAATTGAAATTGGTTCCACAACCGCAGATTTAGATTGCGAGCGATGATTTTAGGAATCTTGCAGGCCACATGTCAATCCTCAAGATTGTCAGGCAGATTCTCCGGTAGAGGCATAAGCCCGCATAGTAACAAAGTGTCTCACGAAATCCTGAAGAAGCGCGGTCCAATTCCGCTCTGCAAGATATTGGACTTAGAAATTTACTCACCCTTCCAATCCCATATTTCAGACGCACGAATTAGGGCAAAGGAAAGCAAAAACGGCTCAAAAATTTGTGATTTATCCCAGCAGATAAAAACAAAAGGGCCGAACCGCTGGGCGGTCCGGCCCTTTCCACTGTCTCCTACAATCCATTCAAGTTAGGCGGCGAGCTTAAGTGTCTTACCGGCCAGCACATCAATCTTCTGCTGAAACACCACTCGGCCGGATGGATCACGGAGCTCAAGATTGTGCGCGCCCGGACGCAGTGGGAACGTTCCCAGTTGCCGAACTGTCCCGGCATACCCGTTATCCACGTAGATGAGCGCATCCTTCATCTTGGTATCAAATTTAACCTTGCCCAGATACGGGCTCTGCTCATAATAGTAGGGTCCGTACCCCGGTCCATACCAGCCGTAATACCCAGGACCATAAAATCCCGGTCCATAGAACCCGCCGCCGATGAACACCCTCGGGTGCGCGGATGCCCCCGGAACGAATATAGCCAACGCCAAAAGTGCCAGTACCGGGTATTTCCAATATCGAGTCATTGAATGTCTCCTTCTCAGTCCACCTTCCGCTTTCCAATCATTCGATATGTGATATTGCAGGAGTGATTCCAAGTGTTTTCAAGATTCCAGCAGCGCTTGTAAGTAGCTTATTATCAATAATTTGTCTGAATGTGCGGGTTGGATTGTCCAAATCGCTTCCGTTTAAAACTGGTGGATTTCGCGCAGCGAGTGGTGGTTTTCAACCCTTTCAACCTTGGTTTACTGGTTCGCACCTATTTCCACTTTTTGTTTCTCGCCTGCGAGCGTAGAGGCCCAAACCTGCATCCAAGCCTGAGTCAAATGTGCCAGTCATCCAAATTGAGATCGAACCCTTATGAACATGGTTAAACTTAGAATTTTATTTGCTATCGGAATTTTTGCGGCGGCTTTTGCATTTTGCTTTTCCGCTTATGCCTCGCTCGGCGGAGACATGACCTCAGTCCGCGATGATCAGGCAAAATTGCAAGGCACATTGCAAACGACGAGCAAAGCCTCCTACGACGTCCACGAAATTCAGGCCACGAGCGGCATCGTCGTGCGGGAGTATGTTTCGCACTCGGGCGCGGTGTTCGGTGTAGCGTGGCACGGGCGCACCCATCCTGACCTACGTCAGGTCCTTGGCGCGTCTTACGACCAATATGTGAAAGCCGTTCAAGCACAGCGAGCCCAACGTCATGGACGCGGTCCCTTGCTGATTCAAGAGCCCGGCCTCATCGTGCAAACGGGTGGTCATATGGGAGCGCTTACTGGCACGGCTTATCTTCCTCAAAGCGTGCCTGCGGGAGTTCGCCCGGAGGATATTCAGTGAGGGCATATCCTTCGGGAATTTTTTTAGCGTTGGGAATTTTTGCGTGCTTTGTGCTTTTTGGATGCGGCTCATCCAGCACCGCATCGAGTTCTGCCGGACAAGGCACTACCTCAACCCCAGTTTCAAATGTGCAGCCCATTTCGGTGAATGCGGGACCAGCGTCGAGTTACATTGACGGAGCATTTACGAGCGTTACCGTTTGCGTTCCCGGTAGCACCACCAACTGCCAGACAATTGGCGGTATTCTGGTGGATACAGGATCGTCGGGATTGCGCATTCTTTCTTCCGCGCTCACCGTTTCTCTGCCTCAACAAACCGATTCCAGCGGCAATCCCATCGTTGAGTGCACGGCCTTCGAGGATGGCGTTACTTGGGGACCCGTGCAAGCAGCGGATGTGAAAATGGCCGGGGAGCAGGCAAGGTCATTGCCCATACAAGTTATAGGATCGCCGAATTTCTCAAACGTGCCCAACGCCTGTACCGGGCAAGGCCAGCCGGAAGATGATCTTTCCAGTTTAGGTGCCAATGGGCTGCTTGGGGTGGGGCAAGCGATTCAGGATTGCGGGACGTTTTGCACCACGAACGCGGCCAATCAAGCTACCTACTTTTCTTGCCCATCCTCAGGCTGCATTGGCGCTATCGAAAGTCTTGCCGAGCAAGTCCAAAATCCCGTCGCATCCTTCGCGACCGACAATAATGGAGTCATAGTCGAATTACCGGCTGTTACCGGAGCGGAAGCCACTGTGAGCGGCTCGCTAATATTTGGAATCGGCACACAATCGAATAATGGGTTAGGCGGTGTGACGGTTTTCGGTACAGATCCCTATGGTAATTTAAATACGACGTACAACAGCGCATCCTATCAAAGCTTTTTGGACAGTGGTTCGAATGGCATCTATTTTTTGAGCACTGCCGCAACCGGTCTTCCCGTGTGCACCAATATAACGTTCTTATATTGTCCGGCCTCCACGCAAACGATTAATGCCTTGAATTTCGCGCAAGCAGGAACGAATGGAGCCACAGCCCCGGTCACCTTTATGGTTGGGAACGGAGGCTCACTCACGAATTCTCCTGTCGACACGGCAATCAATAATCTGGCGGGCCCGCAACCTAACAACTTTGATTTTGGGCTGCCGTTTTTCTTTGGCCGGAATGTGTTTGTGGCGATTGACGGGAAAAGCACGCCGGGGGGACCCGGTCCATACACAGCGTATTGAGTTGAGTGGGCTGTGCAAAAGTTTTTAGAAAAATTCCGCTAGGACACCGATATTTTTGGCCCGGCATTCAAGTGCCGTCGCAGCAAGAGCGCCGCTTGCAGGACTCGAGCATCCTGGCCGAGGTCAGCAGTCAGCTGAAGTCCGAGAGGCAGCGCGTTGCCGACCGGCATTGGGATGGACACGGCCGGAGTTCCGAGCGCCGTCCAGGGAGCATTCATTCTTGGATCGCCGGTTGTTGTCAATCCCAATGGCGCTGGCCCGGTAGCCGCGGGAGTCAGGATCACCGGCGTCGATTTAAAAATTTCCGAGAGGCGCTTCCTGCTTTCCGCGATGTATTGCCTGGCCTCGTCGTAGCGCTGCGGCGGAATCTTGAGCCCGTCGCGAACTAAATTGGCCAGCGGT